>NZ_PUQD01000021.1 GCF_003331055.1 Pseudomonas sp. AFG_SD02_1510_Pfu_092
GCCTCGCCCGCTCCCTCCCGCCCCCCCGCCCCCCCCCCCCCCCTTCCCCGCCCCCGCCCCCCCCCCCCCCGCGCGGGCGGCGCTCGATCTTACAGGCGCTGAACTGCTGAAGGCATGCACCTTGTGGCCCTGATGCAACTTCAAGGCATGCACCCCACATCATCTAACCAACCGCCCGTCGCCTTGGCGAAAGTTCCTGTCGCTTTGTCGTCAGAAGCTGTCGCCCCACTGTAATTTTATCCGCAACGCCGTTAGAATCGACGCCTTTCCGTACAACCCCGTGGAGTGATGGCATGGCGGACGTAAAAAAGGTCGTACTGGCGTATTCCGGCGGCCTTGATACTTCGGTGATTCTCAAGTGGCTGCAGGATACCTACAACTGCGAAGTGGTGACCTTCACCGCTGACCTGGGTCAGGGCGAAGAGGTCGAGCCGGCCCGTGCCAAGGCCCAGGCGATGGGCGTCAAAGAGATCTACATCGACGACCTGCGCGAAGAGTTCGTGCGCGATTTCGTGTTCCCGATGTTCCGCGCCAACACCGTCTACGAAGGTGAGTACCTGCTGGGTACTTCCATCGCTCGTCCGCTGATTGCCAAGCGCCTGATCGAAATCGCCAACGAAACCGGTGCAGACGCCATTTCCCATGGCGCCACCGGCAAAGGCAACGACCAGGTGCGTTTCGAACTGGGCGCCTACGCCCTGAAGCCAGGCGTCAAGGTCATTGCGCCGTGGCGTGAGTGGGACCTGCTGTCCCGCGAGAAGCTGATGGACTACGCCGAGAAGCATGGCATCCCGATCGAGCGCCACGGCAAAAAGAAATCGCCGTACTCGATGGACGCCAACCTGCTGCACATCTCCTACGAAGGCGGTGTCCTGGAAGATACCTGGACCGAGCACGAGGAAGACATGTGGCGCTGGAGCGTCTCGCCCGAGAACGCCCCGGACCAGGCTACCTACCTCGAGCTGACCTACCGCAATGGTGACATCGTTGCCATCGACGGCGTCGAGAAGACCCCGGCCACCGTGCTCGCCGAGCTGAACCGTATCGGTGGTGCCAACGGCATCGGCCGCCTGGACATCGTCGAGAACCGTTACGTCGGCATGAAGTCGCGTGGCTGCTACGAGACCCCTGGCGGCACCATCATGCTCAAGGCCCACCGTGCCATCGAGTCGATCACCCTGGACCGCGAAGTCGCTCACCTGAAGGATGAGCTGATGCCGAAGTACGCCAGCCTGATCTACACCGGCTACTGGTGGAGCCCGGAGCGTCTGATGCTGCAGCAGATGATCGACGCTTCGCAGGTCAACGTGAACGGCGTCGTGCGCCTGAAACTGTACAAGGGTAACGTCACCGTGGTTGGCCGCAAGTCGGACGACTCGCTGTTCGATGCCAACATCGCCACCTTCGAGGAAGATGGTGGTGCCTACAACCAGGCAGACGCTGCCGGCTTCATCAAGCTCAATGCCCTGCGTATGCGCATTGCTGCCAACAAGGGCCGCTCGCTGCTCTGATTGCAGGCCAGGGCCATGCAAACCCCGGCTCAGGCCGGGGTTTTTTTTACCTGTTGAAAACGTGGGCGTTCAACTGCATCAGTTCGTGACATCTTCCTCCAGCGGGCTCAGCGACAGCTGTGCGCATTGGCGTTTATCCAGGTTGCAAAAGCGCCATGTTCTCGGCGTCTGCGGCGGTTGTGCAAGTGCGAGCAGAAGTTGTCGTTCCATCAGGCGATAGGCATCGGGCCCGGAGAACATGATCGTTACAGGCTCGGCATGTAGGGTCTCGCTGGATCCATGGGGCATGGCCGGTGTCGTCAAGGTACTTGGTAGGGAAGGGGTGTCGTCTACTGCTTCCTTCAAAAATGGGCTGTAGAACGACTTGTAATTGAAGTTCAGTGTCAGGAAGAACAGTGCTGTCAGAAAGAACGGAAAACCCACCAGGAACCAGGTATAGAGTTTCTGACTGGATTCGCTGAGAAATGGCAAGGTCGCAAGTGCCGAGGCTTCGATAATCCCCGCGAAGATCGCAACGATCGTCAGTGGGGCCACAGGTTGTGTTTGGCTCATGAGGGCTTTCTCCTGCGTTTTCGCCTATTTTCCCCTACCGTGGCACTCAACTTAAGACTGGAATTTTTCCCGGGCTAGGAATTATCGTGATCGGGCGTGGTTGCGATGTTTTTTCGACCTTGTCGAATTGAAGTATTCTTTGGCAGTTGACTGATTTTCAACTCGTGCGAGCTGCGCAGTAAGTGTTAACTTTTTTGCCGTTAAATAGGAAGTTTGTTGTTACAAGTGCAGTAGTTGTTTGTAGGAAATTTCCGTAAGTGTCGTAGGTTTATTCTGTTCATGTATTTCGTGGCCAAAACGTCGCGCCAGCACACGTTCTGTCGGTTATCTTGGCGTGCCAAAGCCAAAACAATGAATGAATGGATATCGCATGAATAAAGTGCTTATCGTGGATGATCATCCGGTCATACGCCTGGCCGTACGCATGCTGATGGAGCGGCATGGGTATGACGTCGTGGCGGAAACCGATAATGGGGTGGCTGCGCTGCAGCTGACCCGGCAACACCTGCCGGATATCGTGGTACTCGATATCGGTATTCCGAAACTGGATGGCCTGGAGGTGATCGCTCGCATGACCACCTTCAGCCCGGCCAGTAAGGTGCTGGTGCTGACATCGCAGGCGCCTGGCAACTTCTCGATGCGCTGCATGCAGGCGGGGGCGGCGGGGTATGTGTGCAAGCAGCAAGAGCTCACCGAACTGCTCAGTGCCATCAAGGCCGTGCTGTCGGGCTACAGCTACTTCCCCAACCAGGCCCTGCATGCATCACGCGGCCGGTCAGGCGGGAGCGAGACGGAAATGGTCAACCGCCTCTCTGCGCGCGAGATGACAGTGTTGCAGCAGCTGGCGCGAGGGCGCTCGAACAAGGAGATTGCCGACAGCATGTTCCTCAGCAACAAGACCGTCAGTACCTACAAGTCGCGCCTGTTGCTCAAGCTCAATGCCCGGTCGCTGGTCGACCTGATCGAGCTGGCGCAACGCCAAGGGCTGAACTGAACGCCAGGCCGTAAAGCCTCCGACCAGGAGGCTTTGCCGGGGCTGCGATTTTCGGGCTACAGGTCGTAGTCGAAGTCGGCCAGCTGCTTCTGCAGGCGCCTTTCTTCCAGCATGTTGTCGATGGTGCGGCGTTTGCTCAGGTTGGTCTTTGCGGTTTCTACCTGGGGTTCCGCTTCCTCTTCTACGGCAACAAAATCATCTTCGATCGACAGGTCGTCTTTATCGCTACTCATGAGTCGCTCCAAGCCAAGGGGCCATTGGCCGTCCTTATAACCAGAAAGCAGACGCTGGTAAAAAAGATTTTTTCAATCGCAGCGGGCGGTTTTTGTCTATCGGCTCAATCGTCGCAGGTCTTGTGCTTGTACTCGCACAAGTCTTCGATCCGGCAGCTGCCGCAGCGGGGCTTGCGTGCCTGGCACACATAGCGCCCGTGCAGGATCAGCCAGTGGTGGGCGTCGAGCAGGTAATCTTTTGGTACGAACTTGACCAGCTTTTTCTCCACTTCCAGCACCGTCTTGCCTGGCGCAATGCCGGTGCGGTTGCTTACCCGGAAAATGTGCGTATCCACGGCCATGGTCGGCTGGCGGAACGCCGTGTTCAGCACCACGTTGGCGGTCTTGCGGCCCACGCCGGGCAAGGCCTCCAGGGCTTCGCGGGTTTGCGGGACCTGGCTGCCATGTTGTTCGATCAGCAACCGGCAGGTCTCGATGACGTTCTTGGCCTTGCTGTTGTACAGGCCGATAGTCTTGATGTACTCGCTCAGCCCTTCGACGCCCAAGGCATAAATCGCCTCGGGGGTGTTTGCGACCGGGAACAGGCGGGCGGTGGCCTTGTTGACGCCGACATCGGTGGATTGCGCAGACAATGTAACGGCGACCAGCAGTTCGAACGGGGTGGTGTAGGCCAGCTCGGTCTTTGGCTCGGGGTTGTCTTCGTGCAGCCTGCGAAAGATCTCCAGGCGTTTGGCGGCATTCATGAAATCAGCGCTTTCCTTGACGACGTGGTTGGGCGGGGCCCGGACGCAGGCGATTGTACAAGGCCAACAGCAGTCCGAGCAGTAGCAATGCGCCGGGCGCCAGGCTGGCCAGATGCAGGCCGGCGCTTTCAGCCAGCCATTGGCGGCTGGCACCGAGCAGCAGGCAGCTGGCAAGCAGCGCGCAAAGGTGCCCGACGAGCCGGCGCCAACGCCCGTGCTCGGGCAGCAACTGGTCAGTGATCAGGCATGGCAGGCACAGCAATAGCGGGTAGTGACCCAGGGCGAGTGCCAGTGGCAGCCACCAGGCACGCAGGGCCAGCTGCAGGCAACTGGCCAGGGCTGCCAGCAGCAGCAGGCTGGCCAGCACGTAGCTGCAACCGGCCAGCCGCTGGCGAAGGGGGGCCATCAACAATTGGTGAAGGCTACCCATCAAAACCGCGCACACGCCGATGGTGGCACCTTCGCTCAGTGTCCGAGTGGCGCCCAGCAAAGACACGAGGTTTGCGCCCAGCAGATACAACCTATTCATGCGCGGCGTCCTCCAGCAGCACGTTGCGCTGCTCGTCGAAGTAGCTCAGCGCTTCCTGTAGGGCGGCAATCACCGCTCGCGAGGTCACGGTCGCCCCGGCCAACTGGTCAAAATCGCCGTGGTCACGCTTCAGTGCCCAGTGATCGCCCAGTTGGCGGTTGGCAAATTGCTCCAGCCAGTTAACCTTCCTGTCACCCAGGCGTGCGCCCAGGCCGGGGCTTTCCCGTTGCTCGACCACCTGGCTACCGATCAGCCGGCCGTCTGCGGCAATCGCCACGCTCAACACGATCGGCCCGGTATAGCCCTGGGTCTGGGTGAGCAGGATGACGGCGGTCGGCCTGCCCGCCAGCGTGGCCCGATAAGCCGCCAGAATGCGGCTGTTTGGCCGCTGTGCGGCAGGCTTGGGCAGCGGGCTGTCGAGTGGCTGGTTGTCGTAAGTGCCTTCAGGCAGCATCGCCAGTCGCTGGCGGCTTTGCAGTTGCCTTTCGGCATCGTTGATGGCGGTGCTGGTCCAGTGTCGCCAGCCCAGCGTGGCAGACAGCCCGAGTGCCGCGATCAGCAGCACCAGGCCCGCATCGCGCACCAGGCGCCTCATCTGGCCACCTGCTGGCGCTGCACGGCCAGGCGTTCGAGGCTCGGCGTCATCAGGTTCATCAGCAGGATGGCGAACGCCGTGCCGTCCGGGTAGCTGCCCCAGGTGCGGATCAGGTAGATCAGCAGGCCAGCCCCCAGGCCGAAACCCAGCTTCGCCCATTGCTGCCTCGGGCCGGATACCGGTTCGGTGGCAATGAAAAACGCGGCCATCATGGTCGAGCCGGAAAACAGGTGCAGCAAGGGCGAACCGTTGGAATCCGAACCCGAACCGTTCCAGGCCAACAGGCTGCACAGCAACAGCCCTGCCAGCAAACCCGCCGGTGCATGCCAGCTGATCACCTTGCGCTGCAACAGGAACAGGCCACCGAGCAGGAATGCCAGGTTGCTCCATTCGCTGCCTCGCCCGCCGACAGTGCCGAAGCCGGGGTGGCTGGCGAACAGTTCATCGATGGTCAGGCTGCGGTTGTGGCGCAGGCCGTCGAGCAGTGTCGGGCTGGCCCAGGCATCGATTTGCTCACCGCCGGCGAACACCTGTTGCAGGCTGTCGAGCAGGCCGGGTGTATGCCCCGGCCAATGGTTCATCTGCAACGGGAAGCTCAGCAGCACGAAGGCGTAGCCGACCATGGCCGGGTTGAACAGGTTGCGCCCTACGCCGCCAAAGGCCTGCTTGCCGATACCGATGGCGACGCAGGCGGCGACCACCGGCAACCACCAAGGGGCCTGGGTGGGCAGGGCGGCAGCCAGCAGCACGGCGGTCACCAGCGCGCTGCCGTCGTTCAGCGCCATGCTCACCGGCTGTGCTCGCAAGTGAAGCAACAGTGCTTCGCACAGCAGGGCAGCGCAGGTGCACAGCAACAGGTTCAGCAGCAAACCCCAGCCGTGCAGCCAGAACAGCGTCAGCAGGCCCGGCACGCAGGCCAGCAACACCAGGCCCATGCTGGTGCGTAGCCGCGGATCGGGCTTGCTGCTCATTGGCTGAACAGCCCGTTGAAGCCGGAAAACGCCATGGCCATCACCCCGGCACCGAGCAGTTCGATCGGCAGGCCGTGCAGCGCGGCGGGGATGTCAGCATGGGTACTGCGCTGGCGCAGGTCGGCGAACAGGACCAGCGCCAGCCAGAAGCCGCAGCCGGCCAACAGGGCTTGCAGCAGCGTGGTAAGCCAGGTGCTGTCGTCGCTTGCCTGTTGCAAGGCCAGCCCCAGTACGGTCGCGTTGCCCAACAGCAGCGCTGGCAACTCCGCCTCGGGCCAGGTCGGGCGCCACTGGGTCAGCAGCCAGGGCAGGCCCCGGGCGAGCAGGGCCAGCCACGGCAGCAACAGGAACAGTTTCAGGTCTTCAAGCTGCAACGGGGCAAGCACCCCGCGCATCAGCAGCGCGGTGCCGAGCACGCCCAAGGCGATGCACAGGGCGCAGGCGAAGCCGTGCACATGCAGCTGCAGCCGGGAGGGTGGCTGCCGTCGCAGGCACAGGTGGTTGACCAGCGCGGCGCTGATCAGAACCAGAAGGTAATCGCTCATGAAATGACGATAGCCGGGAATCGGGGCGATTGTCCGGTAAAGGGGGTGCACGCCGGGGCCGCCAAGCAGCCCCGGCAGGTCCGGTTACTTGATGCGCTGGCCAGGCTTGGCGCCGCTGTCCGGGCTCAGCAGGTAGATTTCCTCGCCGCCAGGGCCGGCTGCCATGACCATGCCTTCGGACACGCCAAAGCGCATCTTGCGAGGCTTGAGGTTGGCCACCATCATGGTCAGGCGGCCTTCCAGCTGGGACGGGTCGGGGTAGGCCGACTTGATGCCGGAGAACACGTTGCGGCGCTCGTCACCGATGTCCAGGGTCAGTTGCAGCAGCTTGTCGGCACCCGGCACGGCTTCGGCCTTGACGATCAGCGCCACGCGCAGGTCGACGGCAGCGAAGGTGTCGAACTCGATTTCCGCCGACAGCGGGTCCTTGGCCAGCTCGCCATTACCGGCCGGGGCCTTGGCTTCGGCGGCCAGCAGGTCTTCCTTGCTGGCGGCGACCATGGCTTCGACCTTGGCCGGCTCGATGCGGCTCATCAGTGCCTTGAACGGGTTCAGCGTGTGGTTTTCCAGGCGCGACAGGTGGTCGTTCCAGGTCAGCGGCGCCACGTTGAGGAAGGCTTCGGCATCGGCGGCCAGCACCGGCAGCACCGGCTTGAGGAAGATCACCAGCTGGCGGAACAGGTTGATGCCCTGGGCGCAGATGGCCTGCACTTCTTCCTGCTTGCCTTCCTGCTTGGCCAGCGACCATGGGGCCTTGTCGGCGATCCACGCGTTGGCGCGGTCGGCCAGGGCCATGATTTCGCGCATGGCGCGGCCGAAGTCGCGCCCTTCATAGGCGTCGGCGATCGACGGGGCTGCCGCCAGGAACGCTTCGGTCAGCTCCGGTGCGGCGTCGCCAGCGACCATCACGCCTTCGTTGCCCTTGTGGATGAAACCGGCGCAGCGGCTGGCGATGTTGACCACCTTGCCGACCAGGTCGGAATTGACCTTCTGCACGAAGTCTTCCAGGTTCAGGTCCAGGTCATCGACGCCACGGCCCAGCTTGGCCGCGTAGTAGTAACGCAGGTACTCCGGCTGCAGGTGGTCGAGGTAGGTGCGCGCCTTGATGAAGGTGCCGCGCGACTTCGACATCTTCGCGCCGTTCACCGTCAGGTAGCCGTGCACGTTGACCGCGGTCGGCTTGCGGAAGCCGGCGCCTTCGAGCATGGCTGGCCAGAACAGGGCGTGGAAATTGACGATGTCCTTGCCGATGAAGTGGTACAGCTCGGCCTTCGAGCCTTCGTTCCAGAACGCGTCGAAGTCCAGCTCGGGGCGGCGGGCGCAGAGGTTCTTGAAGCTGGCCATGTAGCCGATCGGCGCGTCCAGCCACACGTAGAAGTACTTGCCTGGCTCGCCCGGGATCTCGAAGCCGAAGTACGGCGCATCGCGGGAGATGTCCCATTCCTGCAGGCCCGAATCCAGCCACTCGGCCAGCTTGTTGGCTACTGCATCCTGCAACGTGCCGCTGCGGGTCCACTGCTGCAGCATGGCCTGGAAGTCCGGCAGTTTGAAGAAGAAGTGCTGGGAATCACGCAGCACCGGTGTGGCACCGGAGATGGCCGACTTGGGGTTCTTCAGCTCGGTGGGCGCGTAAGTGGCGCCGCATTTTTCGCAGTTGTCGCCGTACTGGTCTTCGGCCGCGCACTTGGGGCAGGTGCCCTTGATGAAGCGGTCGGCAAGGAACATGCCTTTTTCCGGGTCGAAGTACTGGGTCACCGAACGGGTGGCGATGTGCCCGGCTTCACGCAGGCGGCCGTAGATCAGGCTCGACAGCTCGCGGTTTTCTTCGCTGTGGGTGGAGTGGAAGTTGTCGAAGTCCACCAGGAAGTCGGCGAAGTCGCTGCTGTGCTCGGCCTGGACGTTGGCGATCAGCTGTTCCGGGGTGATGCCTTCCTTCTCGGCGCGCAGCATGATGGCCGAACCGTGGGCGTCGTCGGCGCAGACGTAGATGCACTGGTTGCCGCGCAGCTTCTGGAAGCGGACCCACATGTCTGTCTGGATGTACTCGAGCATATGGCCAAGGTGAATCGAACCGTTGGCATAGGGCAAGGCGCTGGTGACGAGAATCTGACGTGGCTCGGACATGGTGGCTCGGCTACTTATCTGGCGACGGGGTAAAAATGAGGTTGATCGGCCACTATAAAGGGCTGGCGAAGATATTTCACCCCGCATGCGCATCTGCTGACGATTGACGGGTTAGGATAGGCGCCTGTTCTACATTCAGTTTGCCAATGGGAGTGTCCATGAGTGCCGTCACCCGTGCCGCCGTCGAAGGCGTGCTTCGCCAGTACACCGACCCTTACCTGAACCAGGACCCGGTCAGCGCCGGTTGCGTGCGCGCCATCGATATCCAGGGCGGGCAGGTCAGCGTGCAGTTGCAGCTGGGTTATGCCGCAGGGTTGTTCAAGCACGGCTGGGCGCAGGTGCTGCAGACCGCCATTGGCAACCTTGAAGGCGTCAGCGGTGCCCAGGTGTCGATCGACTGCGTGGTGGCCGCGCACAAGGCCCAGGCGCAGGTGCCGGCCATGGCCAATGTGAAGAACATCATCGCCGTGGCCTCGGGCAAGGGTGGCGTGGGCAAATCGACCACTGCGGCCAACCTGGCCCTGGCCCTGGCGCGCGAAGGCGCGCGGGTAGGTATCCTCGATGCCGACATCTACGGCCCCAGCCAGGGCGTGATGTTCGGCATCGCCGAAGGCACCCGCCCGCAGATTCGCGAGCAGAAGTGGTTCGTGCCGATCAAGGCCCACGGTGTGGAAGTCATGTCCATGGCTTTCCTCACCGATGACAACACGCCCATGGTCTGGCGCGGCCCGATGGTATCGGGTGCACTGCTGCAACTGGTGACCCAGACCGCCTGGGACGATCTGGACTACCTGGTGATCGACATGCCGCCAGGCACTGGGGACATTCAGCTGACCCTGGCGCAGAAGGTGCCGGTAGCCGGTTCGGTGATCGTTACCACGCCGCAGGACCTGGCCCTGCTGGATGCCCGCAAGGGTGTGGAGATGTTCCGCAAGGTCAACATTCCGGTGCTGGGTGTGGTCGAGAACATGGCCGTGCACATCTGCTCGAACTGCGGCCATGCCGAGCACCTGTTCGGTGAAGGTGGTGGTGAGAAGCTGGCCAGCCAGTATGGCGTCGACCTGCTGGCATCGCTGCCGTTGTCGATGCTGATTCGCGAGCAGGCCGACAATGGCAAGCCGACCGCCATCGCCGAACCGGAAAGCCAGATTGCCATGGTCTATCAGGAACTGGCCCGCCAGGTAGGGGCGCGGATCGTGCTGCAGGAAGCGGCGGCGCCGGCGATGCCGAGCATTACCATCAGCGAGGATTGACTTGGCAGACCGCGTCGCTCTTTTCGCGGGCTTGCCCGCTCCCACAGGTCGGGCGCAGCACTTGAAGCTCGTGCCATCCCTGTGGGAGCGGGCAAGCCCGCGAAGCAGGCGACTCGGTCTTTCTCTCAGGCATAAAAAAACCCGCCAGAAGGCGGGTTTTTTTGAAAGCTAAAAAGCTCGATCGACTTAGGCGATCTGAACTTCTTCAGCCTGCATGCCTTTCTGGCCGCGGGTAGCGACGAAAGTAACAGCCTGGCCTTCTTTCAGGGTTTTGAAGCCGTCAGCTTGGATGGCTTTGAAGTGCACGAACAGGTCGTCGCCCGACTGAGGGGTGATGAAGCCGTAGCCTTTCTCATCGTTGAACCACTTAACAACACCGGATTGACGGTTGGACATTTTTCTGTCTCCTTGGACAATTTGATAACGGTCAGGAAAAACCCTGGCCGGGACTGAGCGCAAAGAGAGCAGAAAATTCAGCGATGGGCCGATCAGGATCGTGCATCAAACTAGATATTCTCGGTGTCACGTGCAGCACAGTGGCAACACCTTACCCCACTTTCCGCAACCTGCCAATGGTCAGAAGCCGCTTTATGCAAATTCGGATCGACGGCGGCTGCAGCCCCCGCCCGGCGCGGGATGTGGCATGGAACTTTAACCTGGGCGCCGGGACCGGTAAGATGCGCCTCACGATTTTCACCTCGCAACTCTCTCAGGACACCCCGCCATGAGCATCAAATCGGACAAGTGGATTCGCCGCATGGCGCAGGAACACGGCATGATCGAACCGTTCGTCGAGCGCCAGGTGCGCGGCGAGCAGGACAACCGGGTCATCTCCTTCGGCGTCTCCAGCTACGGCTACGATGTGCGCTGCGCCGACGAATTCAAGGTGTTCACCAACATCAACTCGGCCACTGTCGACCCGAAGAACTTCGATGCCGGCAGCTTCGTCGACATCAAGAGCGACGTGTGCATCATCCCGCCGAACTCCTTCGCCCTGGCGCGCACCGTCGAATACTTCCGCATTCCGCGCGATGTGCTGACCATCTGCCTGGGCAAGAGCACCTATGCCCGTTGCGGCATCATCGTCAACGTCACCCCGCTCGAGCCCGAGTGGGAAGGCCACGTGACGCTGGAATTCTCCAACACCACCACGCTGCCGGCGAAAATCTACGCCAACGAGGGTGTGGCGCAGATGCTGTTCCTGCAGTCCGACGAAGAATGCGAAGTGTCCTACAAGGACCGTGGCGGCAAGTATCAGGGCCAGCGCGGCGTCACCCTGCCACGTACCTGATCCGACAAGCGCGGGGAATTCCCCGCGGCTTTGGCACTCCATAGGATTAACGCCGGTGCGCATGATGCGCAGCGGCCTTGTCAGGAGCAGCCAATGAAACTCCATCCCGCAATCAGTGCCAAGCTGGCAGTCCTGCAGCCCAACCACGTCGGGTTGCTGCCATGGTCACTGCTGGCGCACCCGCTGCCGATGCAGGCGGGGGGCGTGCCCCACCAGCCTGACCCCGATACGCCGCAACCGGCGGAGCCGGGCGAAACACCCCCCATGGAACCGGGCGAGCCGACCTTGCCGGACGAGCCGCCGCCAGCGCCTGTGGCCTGAGCGCCGCTAAAGCGGCCAGACGCGTCCTGCCCCGGCCAGGTACACCCGGCCGGCAGCGCTGGGCGCGATTTCCCAACCCCCGGTGAATTCACCGAACGCCGGCAGCAGGCTGACCTGGCCATCGATCAGAAAGCAGGGCAGTCGCAGGCGCTGACGCGCCTTGCCGCGCAGGACGAACACCGGGTGTACATGGCCTGCCAGTACCGGATGAGTTGGGTGAGGGGTGGGTTCGTGCTGCAGTGCGAACGGCGCCAGCAGCCAAGGTTCCTCCACCACTTCGATACCAAGCGATAGCGGCGGATCGCCGGCGTTGTGATCGTGATTGCCGCGAATCAGCACGATTTTCAGGTTTTCGTGGTGTTCCCGCCACGCCTGCAGCCTGGCCAGCGTTGCCGGCGCCCGCGCGGTGCGTGCATGCAGAAAGTCGCCCAGAACGATCAGTTGCTCGCAATCATGCGCCGCCAACAAGGCATCCAGCCGGGCGAGTGTCGCTTCGGTGGTGCCGCGTGGTACCGGTTGGTGCAGGGCACGGTAGCTGGCCGCCTTGCCGATGTGCACATCGGCGACCAGCAGGGCGCGGCGTGATGGCCAATAGAGCGCCTTGTCCGCAAGCAGCCAGAGCACCTGGCCACAGTGTTCGATGGCTAAAGGCTCGGTCATGCGCCACCGCCCGCCGCGCTTTCCAGTTCCGCAACCATCCGCGCAATCCGGTCCGCCAGTTTCTCGGTGCTCAAGGTTTCGCGCATGCCTTCCACCAGCAAGGCGAACGCCAACGGCCCGGGCCGCTGCAGCGGTCGCAGCTCCAGGCGTAACCGCGCCATTTTCAGCAGTTGCCGACGCAGCCGCTCGATTTCCAGCTCTTCGTTCAACACTTCGTCTCGCGCCTGGCCCAGCAGCAGGTTGTCAGCGTCATGCTTGCGGAATACCTCGTAGAACAACCCGCTGGAGGCCTGGATCTGCCGCAGGCTTTTTTGCGCCGCCGGATACCCGCCAAACACCAGGCCGGCAATCTGGGCGATTTCGCGAAAGCGCCGCAGCGCCATTTCCCCCGCATTGAGGCTGGCCAGCACATCGTCCAGCAGATGTTCGCTGGTAAGCGCCTGCGGCAGATGCGTCGCCCAATCGACGTTGCCGGGGCTGAGCAATTCGAACCCATAGTCGTTGACGGCAATCGACACCGACAGCGGCTGTACCCGGCTCACCCGCCAGGCAATCAGGTTGGCCAGGCCAAGGTTGGCCATGCGCCCGGCGAACGGATAAAGGAACAGGTGCCAGCCCTGGCGCGACTTGAAGGTCTCTGCCAGCAGCGTGTTCGGCGCGGGCAGCGCCGACCATTGCGCCTGCAAGGCCAGCAGAGGCCGCACTGCGCGCATTTCCGGGCCGTCGAAACGCCCTTGCGCTGCTGCGCCAAGCTGTTCGACCAGGGCATCGGCCAGTTCGCTGGAGAGCGGCATGCGGCCACCATTCCAGCGTGCTACTGCTGCCTTGCGCGCGCTGCTGCGGCGCACGTAGGCGGTCATGTTTTCCACACGTACCAGTTCCAGCACGCGCCCGGCGAAGACCAGGGTATCGCCTGGGCGCAAACGGGCGATGAACGCCTCCTCGACGCTGCCCAGCACTTTGCCGCCACCGCCCTTGCTCCAGTATTTGAGTTGCAGGCTGGCGTCGCTGACGATGGTGCCGATGCTCATGCGGTGGCGGCGCGCCAGGCGTTCGCTGGCAACCCGGTAAACGCCGTCGGCGTGGCGCTCGACCCGCTGGTAGTCCGGGTAGGCGCTGAGCGAGCTGCCCCCATGGCAGACGAAATCCAGCGCCCATTGCCACTGGCTGTCGCGCAACTCACGGAAGGCCCAAGTGCTGCGCACCTCTTCGAGCAACGATTCGGCGCGAAAGCCGCTGCCCAAGGCCATGCTGACCAAGTGCTGCACCAGCACATCCATGCACAGGCGCGGCGACTGCCGGGCCTCGATATGCCCGGCCGCCAGGGCCTGCCTGGCGGCGGCGGCTTCCACCAGTTCCAGGCTGTGGGTGGGTACCAGGGTAATCCGCGAGCGTCGCCCCGGCGCGTGGCCCGAGCGCCCGGCGCGCTGCATGAGGCGGGCGATGCCTTTGGCAGAACCGATCTGCAGTACGCGCTCCACGGGCAGAAAGTCCACGCCCAGGTCCAGGCTGGAGGTACAGACCACCGCTTTCAGGCTGCCCTGCTTGAGGGCGCGCTCGACCCAGCCGCGGGTTTCCCGGGCCAGGGAGGCGTGATGCAAGGCAAGCAGTCCGGCCCAGTCGGGGCGTGCCTCGAGCAGGGCCTGATACCATAGCTCGGCCTGCGCGCGGGTGTTGGTGAACACCAGGCAACTGCTGCTGGCGTCGATCTCCCGGCTGACCTGGTCGAGCATCTTCAGGCCCATATGCCCGGCCCAGGGGAAGCGCTCGATGGCCACCGGCAGCAGCGTGTCGACCAGCAGCGGCTTGTCTTGCCTGCCCTGCACCAGCAAGCCGCCCTGTGGCAGCAGCACATCCAGCGCATGTTCGAGGTTACCGAGGGTGGCAGACAGGCCCCAGGTGGGCAGGCCCGGGTGCCAGCGGCGCAGGCGCGCCAGGGCCAGTTGCAGTTGCACCCCGCGCTTGTTGCCCAACAGTTCGTGCCATTCGTCCACCACCACCAGGCGCAGCGTGGCGAAATCTTCGCTGGCCTGTGCCCGGGTCAGCAACAGCGTCAGGCTTTCCGGCGTCGTCACCAGCACGCTGGGCAGGCGCCGTGCCTGCCGGGCGCGTTCGGCACTGCCGGTATCGCCGCTGCGTACGCCCACGTTCCACGGCAGGCCAAGCTCGTCCAGTGGCGCCTGCAGGGCGCGGGCGGTGTCGGTTGCCAAGGCCCGCATGGGCGTGACCCACAGCACCTGCAACGGCGCAGCCTGGCGCCCCTGGCCTTGTGCTTTGAACGCGCGCAGTGCGGCGAGCCATACCGCATAGGTCTTGCCGGCGCCGGTACTGGCATGCAGCAGGCCGGACTCGCCCCGTGCCACGGCGGCCCAGACACGGCGCTGGAACGCGAAAGGCTTCCAGCCACGCATGGCTAACCAGGCCTTGGCGAGGTCGGGGGCAGCGGGCATGAGGCATGAGGTCCTTTGGAGGCTGTGTGTCTACAGACCACCAGCCAGGTGCAATGGTTTTACCGGATCAGTTGGCCAGCAGGTAGCCGCTGCGGCACACCTGCTCGCCGGCGACATGGGCAACGACCATGCCTGCGGTGGCCATGCGCCGTACGTTGCGCGCATACAGCAGGCCGGGCTGGCTGTTGCGGATGGCGGTGACCCGGTCGCTGAGCGGGTCGATGACTTCAGCGATCAGCTGGCCCGCCTCCAGCTGCTGGCCCGGCCTGGCGTGGTACACCAGCAACCCGCCCAGCGGCGCCACCAGCGGTTCGACGGCTGCCAGCGGGGTTGCCGCGCCGCGCAAGGCGGGCAAGGCCGGGCTTGCACCTGCGATGACCCCGGCATGGGTCAGGAAGTCGAGAATCGCCTGGCAGTCCTTGCCGGCCAGGTCATGGCTGACATCCGCCTGGCCGCGCAGTTCGACGGTCACCGAGCAGCAGCCCAGCGGGATCGGAAAGCGCTTGCCGAAGCGTTGCTGCAACTGCCACCAGACCAGGCTGAAACACTCGTCGAACGACTGCCCGCCCGAGTCCGTGGCCAGCAGGCTGGCCTGGGCCCCCAGGTAGCGGGCCAGCGGTTCGATCTGCGGCCAGGCGTCTGGCGTGGTGTACAGGTGTTCGACCGCCTCGAAGTCGCAATGCAGGTCCAGCACCATGTCGGCATCGCAGGCCAGGCGCTGCAGGATCAGGCGCTGCGCCTGCAGCGGCGTGCGCACGGGGTGTGCGTCCAGCCCCCGGCGCAGGTATTCACGGATCAGCGCCAGGTTGTGCGCCGGGTCCTCGCTCAGGTGAGGTTCGATCTGGTCGCCGATGCTGTCCGACAGGTCGACGAAGTTACGGTTGAAGTTCTCCCCGCTTTGCAGTTCGAAACGCCCCAGCGGCGCGTCCAGCAGCACCTGCTCCAGGCCAACCGGGTTGGCCACCGGAACCAGGATGATCTCGCGCTGCAGGCGGCCCTGCTGTTCCAGTTCGCCCAGGCGACGCTTGAGGTGCCAGGCCACCAGCATGCCCGGCAGTTCGTCGGCATGCAGCGAGGCCTGGATATAGACTTTGCCGCCACCGCGGGGGCCGAAGTGGAAGCTGTGCAGTTGGCGGCTGATGCCTGGCACGGGGGAGAGCAGGTCGTGGGTGGAATGGTGCATGGTGGTCCTGGGTGCGTGGCGAAAACGGTCTGCGACACGGGTCGGCACAAAGATAGAAGCACAGTTTGCGGCCTTGCGCCTGCATCGGCGCCCTTCTGACCGCCGCGCTGGCCTCTTCGCGGGTAAACCCGCTCCCACAGGTCATGCACAAAAGCCGGGTTTTGTACGATCCCTGTGGCAGCGGGTTTACCCGCGAAGCAGCCAGCACGGTCCAGAAATTGTTTCAGGCCAGCAGCGCCTGCAGGGTAGCCAGGTCATCCGCTTCCTCCACCGGCTTGTCCAGCCGCCAGCGCAGCATGCGCGGAAAGCGCACGGCAATGCCGCTCTTGTGCCTTTTCGACAGGGCGATACCTTCGAAGCCCAGCTCGAATACCAGCGTCGGCGTCACGCTGCGCACCGGCCCGAAGGTTTCAACCGTGGTCTTGCGGATGATCGCATCGACCTTGCGCATCTCTTCGTCACTGAGCCCCGAATACGCCTTGGCAAACGGTACCAGTGAGCGCTCCGGGGTACCGGCTGGCGCATCCCACACGGCAAAGGTGTAGTCGCTGTACAGGCTGGCCCGCCGGCCGTGGCCGCGCTGGGCATAGATCAACACGGCATCGACGCTGAACGGGTCGATCTTCCATTTCCACCAGGTGCCCATGTCCTTGGTGCGACCCACGCCATACAAGGCCTCGCGCTGCTTCAGCATCAAGCCTTCCACACCCAGGCTGCGCGACTGTTCGCGCTGGCGGGCAAGCTCGGCCCAGTCCGCGCCTTCGAGCAGCGGCGAGAGCAACACTGGCGCCAATGGGTGCGCTTCAAGCAGCTGTTCCAGCTGGCGGCGGCGGGCATGCTGTGGCCGGCTGCGCCAGTCCTCGCCTTGCCACTCCAGCAGGTCGTAGGCTTGCAGCACGACCGGCGCCTCGCTCAGCAGCTTCTTGCCGAGGGTCTTGCGGCCCAGGCGCTGCTGCAACAGGGCGAAGGGCTGGACCGCCAGTTCAGCCGGTGAGGCGCCAGGCTTCCATACCAGGATTTCGCCATCCAGAACCACGCCGTCGGGAAGCGTCTGCGCCAGGCTGTGCAGTTCGGGGAAGCGCTCGGTAACCAGTTCCTCACCGCGCGACCACACCCAAAGCTGGCCGTCGCGCTTGACCACCTGGGCGCGAATGCCGTCCCACTTCCACTCGATCTGCCAGTCGCTCGGCGGCCCGAGCTGCGCATCGAACTGTTCGGCGGCCACTTGCAGGGGGTGGGCCAGAAAGAACGGGTAAGGCTGGCCGCCTCGCTGGCTATGTTCAGCGTCTGATTCTGCGGCGATCAAGCGTTGGTAGCTGGCGGCCGTGGGGCGGTGGCTGATGTCGGTGTAACCCACCAGGCGCTGGGCGACACGCTTGGCATCCAGCCCGGCCAGTTGCGCCAGGGCGCGGGTGACCAGCAGCTTCGATACGCCCACGCGAAAGCTGCCGGTGATGAGTTTCAGGCACAGCATCAGGCTGGGCCGGTCCAGCCGGGCCCACAGCGGCGGCAGGCGTTGCTGGATGTCCTCGACCGGCAGCCCGCGCAACGGCAACAGGTGGGCTTCGACCCAGTGGGCGAGGCCTTCGTCGCTCGGCTGATGGCTTTCCGGTACCAGCAGGGAAATGGTTTCGGCCAGGTCGCCAACGGCCTGATAGCTTTCCTCGAACAGCCAGTCAGGCAGCCCCGCCAGGCGCCCGGCCAGCTCCCGCAGCACACGCGTAGGCACCAGTTGCCGAGGACGCCCACCGGCCAGGAAGTACACTGCCCAGGCGGCATCCGCCGCCGGTGCGCTGGCGAAGTAGTCGCGCAGGGCCTGTAACTTGGCGGTGCTCGAGGTGGTCGCATCCAGCCGCAGGTACAGCTCGGCGAACGCTTTCATGCGCCTGGCTCCGTGGCGACAACGTCATCCTCCTCGCCGTACTCGGTGACGAAGGCGCGGGCGTCGAGGCCCTGTTCATTGAGATAGCGCACCAGCACATTGACCGAGCCATGGGTGACCATCACGCGTTCGGCGCCGGTCTGGCCGATGGCCCAGAGCAATCCCGGCCAGTCGGCATGGTCCGAGAGCACGAAGCCGCGGTCCACCCCGCGCCGCCGGCGCGTGCCGCGCAACAGCATCCAGCCACTGGCGAAGGCATCGCTGTAGTCGCCGAAACGGCGCATCCAGCTGCTGCCCCCGGCCGATGGCGGGGCCAGAATCAGCGCCTGGCGCAGCAGTGGGTCGTTGCGCGGGATATCACCGGCGTAGCGGGTTTCTGGCAAATAGACGCCAGCTTCCCGATATACCCGGTTCAGCGGCTCGACTGCGCCATGCACGAGAATCGGGCCAATGCTGGCGTCCAGCCCGTGGAGGATCCGCTGGGCCTTGCCGAACGCGTAGCAGAACAGCACGCTGGCTTTGCCCTGTTCGCAGTTGGCGCGCCACCAGGCATTGATCCCGGCGAAAATCTCGCCTTGGCTGGGCCAGCGGTAGATGGGCAGGCCGAAGGTCGATTCGGTGATGAACGTGTGGCAGGGCACCGGTTCGAACGGTGTGCAGGTGCCGTCGGGCTCGACCTTGTAGTCACCGGATGCGACCCAGACCTCGCCCTGATACTCCAGGCGCACCTGCGCCGAACCCAGTACATGCCCGGCCGGGTGCAGGCTCAAGGTAACGCCATGGTGCAGCAGGCGTTCGCCGTAGGGCAGGGTCTGCAAATTGATGTCCTGGCCGAGGCGGCTGCGCAGGATGCCGGCGCCAGGGCTGGCGGTCAGGTAGTGGCCATTGCCGATGCGCGCATGGTCGCCGTGGCCATGGGTGATCACAGCTCGGTCCACGGGCCGCCACGGGTCGATATAGAAATCACCGGGCGGGCAGTACAGGCCTTCGGGGCGGGCGATGACGAGGTCCATGGCAAGGGCGCTGGTTTGGAGTTACCAGTTAGGAACCATGGTAGGGGAAGGAAGTTCGACCGAGAGATGGTTGGGCTGCCCCGCGCTGTGCTCAAAACCTGCGCAATCCCTGTGGGAGCGGGCAAGCCCGCGAAACAGGCGGCGCAGTGGATGGCACGGGCTTCGCCCGTGTTCGCGGGCAAGCCCGCTCCCACAGGGATTGCGCATGGCTTGAGGTTGGCGCGGTCAAGGTGGTGGCTTGCTGGCGACGGCCCCAACACTGACGAAGCTGTTCACCTGCCTGGCACCAGGGTCAACCGCTGGCTGCCATACGCCCGCCCGAAGTTCTGCTGCTGCAGCGGCAGGCTCATGAAACGCCCTTTGAACCAGGCGTCCAGCCCGTCGCTGTAATGCGCGCTGGCCGGGTTCCCGGATTGCCCGCTGCTGGTCAGCACCTGCAACGGCTCGGCCTGGCCGAAGTCGACGATCATCCGCGCCGAGGCCGGCAGCCGGGTGTCGAAGTCGTTGCCCCAGGCATAGGGCGTCAGGGCCAAGGTCGTGAAATCGCCGCCGGCGGCCAGCGGCGAACGGCTGGTGGCATCGCCCAGGCCGTAATAGGCCGCTGCCGGCCAGCGGTACTGGTGCAGCTTGCCCCACTGCCAGGCGCGGCGGTCGGCGCCCAGTTGCGCGGTACCGGCGTCCACGGCAGCCGCCAGGCTGCGGGCGAGAATGGCTGGCTTGTCTTCTGTCTGCGCGGTGTTGCGGTCATCCCAGAACGGGCTGTCGTCACGGCCCAGCAGGTGATCCGCCTGGGCCGAGAACGACAACCGTGCGTTGCTGACGAACGCCTGCCAGGCTGGGCTGGTTTCCGGCCCCAGGTCGTCGAGGAAGGTTTGCCGCGCCACTTCCTGAAGGAACAGCTGGTACAGGGCAGCATCCGCCGACACCGGGCTCAGGCGCCCGTCGAACGCCTTGAGCCGGGCCAGCGCGTCGCGCGCCTTGTCCCGCTGCGCGGCAGGCAGGGCGTCGATGGCCTGCTTGAGCGGCTGGGCCATGCCGGGGGCATCGAACATCAGCTTGAGCTTGTCTGCCAGCAGGGTCACCTGGTCGTTCTGCATGGCCATCAGGCTGCGGCTGTCATGGCGGCCATTGCCGGCCAGCTGGCCCAGGCGCTCGGCGCGCTCGGGGTAGTACCAGCTGCTGGACAGCTGCATGCCATAGCCGCGCGGCAGGCTGCGCTGGTTGGCGTGGCCGATCCAGCCGGCCGGTGGGTCCTGGTCGTAGGGGTGCAGCATCGGGTCGGCATAGCCGTCCCAGTCGTAGCGCCCGTCCCAGCCGGGCGAGGGCAGCAGGCCCTGGCCTTCGCGGCGGTTGGGGTAGCGGCCACTGACTTGCCAGCCGATATGCTCGGGCTCGGCGAAGACGAAGTTGAGGGCGGCGGCGGTCACTTCGCGGGTGCTGTCGAAGGCACGTTCCACGTTCTGGGCGCGGGTCAGGTCGAACAGCGCATCCAGGCTGCGGTCGCCCTTGAACTGCGGCAGGTTCAGCGCCAGGCCCAGGCTGGCCTTGCCTGGCTGGGCCAGCAGGGTGCCGTGGCGGGTGTCGTACATCACCTCGCGCAGCGGGCGCTGGCCGCGAACGAAGAAGGTTTCGCTGCGGGCGCGGGCGGGCAACCATTTGCCGTCGGCCAGGTAGGTGATCTGGTTGCCCTGGTGACGCAGTTGCTCCAGGTACAGGTCCTGGTTGTCGGCCATGACCGCGCTGGCGCTCCAGGCCAGCTTGCCGTTGTAGCCGGCCAGCACGATCGGCAGGCCTGGCAACGACAGGCCGGCGACCTGGTACTTGCCGGTGTGGATCTGCATCGGGCTCAGGGCCCAGGCGGCGCGGCTGTCGCTGGCCAGCAAGCTTTTGCCGCTGCGGCTGCGCTGCGGCGCCAGGGCCAGGTTGGCCGAGCCCGGGCTGCCCAGCAGGTCGAGGTCGGCGAGTTTCTGGCTGGCGGCGGCCAGGGCCGACAGCCCCGGCAACTGGCTGGCCAGGTTCAGGCCCTTGAGCTTGTCCACCTCTGCTTCGGCCAACGGTTCGTCCGGGGCGGCGGGCAACAGCCAGGCCAGCTTGTCGCTGCCGGCTTTCTGCGCCAGCACCAGGGCGCTCAGTTCTTCCTGCAGGTTCACTGACTGGCTGAAGGCGTACAAGCTGAAGATCAGCGCCGAATCCTCGGGCTTCCAGTATTCCGGGCGATAGCCACTGCTGGCCAGGCCGGCGGGCAGCTTGTCGCGATAGCGGAACAGGTAGGCGTTGACCCCGCGCGCATACACCTCGAAAAAGCGCTTGAGCCGTGGCGATGCCTCGGCGTACTGCTGGGCCGCGCTCTGCTTGAGGTTGGCCGCACGCATCAGGCGGTCGATATCCAGCGCATCGCTGCCGGCCAGTTCGGCAAGGCGACCTTGAGCCAGCAGGCGCATGGCGACCATCTGCTCGATGCGGTCGCTGGCGTGTACATAACCCAGGCTGAACAGGGCGTCATGGAAGCTGCTGCTCTCGATCAGCGGCGCGCCCATGGCGTTGCGCCGTACCGAGACGTTCTGCGCCAGGCCCTTGAGCGGCTGCACGCCGCTGGACGGTGGCACGCTGCTCTGGGAGCCGCCCGTCTGGCAGCCGGCCAGCCCGAGCATGCCGAGTAGCGTGGCAGCGGTAGCGAACCGCAGGCGGAAGGGAGGAAAGGCGGGGGCGGCCATGACAAGGCTCCTGCAAGGCGTGGCGGGTTTGCAAAGGCGCTAAGGTAGTGAGCGCGCAGGCGCCATGCAAGGTCCCCGGGCGCTTTATTTGCCGGCGCCGGTTGAAACCTGGAAGTGCTCGGCCACGGCGTCGGAAAAGTGCGTGCAATTGATGCGCGCATGGCGCTGGTAGTCACGGCCGACCGCGAACGCCGAGCCTGGCATCAACAGCACCTTGTGCTGCTCCAGCCTGTGCATGAACGGCCGCAGGTCGGCCAGGTCGGGGTGGTAGACCCACAGGAACATGCCGCCTTGCGGGGTTATGTCGAACTGCCAGCCGCGCGCCAGCAGCAACCGCTGGGTCTGCACCTGCTGGCGGATCAGGCGTTGTTGCAGGTCTTTCATGTGCCGGGCATAGGTGCCATCGGACAGGATGGTGTTGACGAAGCGTTCGCAAAACGCCGGGACCGCAACGCAGGTCAGCAGCTTCAGGCGCGTCAGCGGCTCGATCAGTTCTGTCGAGCAGGCGATGTAGCCCACGCGCAAAGAGGCGGACAGGCACTTGGAGAAGCTGCCGATGTAAATGACCCGGTCCAGGTTGTCCAGTTCGGCGAAGGTCTGGCGCACGCCGGGGCTGAAGTCGCCATAGACATCGTCCTCGACCACGAAGAAGTCGTGCTCCACCGCCAGGCGCAGCACGCTGAAGGCATTGTGCGGGGTGATATTGCCGCCGGTCGGGTTGTGCAAGGTACTGTTGCAGAAGAATGCCTTGACCTTGTGCCTGGCCAGGTGGTTTTTCATGTCCTCCACATCCGGCCCGTCCTGGGTGCGGCGCACGCCGACCACATGGCCGCCGGCCAGCTGGATCAGCTTGATCAGGTTGCCGTTGCCGGGCTCGTCGACGAACACGTGGTCGCCAGGCTTGATCAACAACCGCGCCACCAGGTCGAGTGCCTGCGTGGCGCCCAGCGTGGTCAGCAACTGGCCTGGCCGGGCATCGACCCGGGTCAGGCGTTTCAAGTGCACGCACAACTGTTTGCGCATGGGCAGGTAGCCCTGGATGTCGCCATATTCCGCCAGCGAACTCTGTTCCAGGCGCGCGGTGCGTCGAATCGCCTTGGCCAGCAGCTCGGTATCGCGCCAGGCGGGTGGCAGCCAGCCGCTGCCCAGCTTGGTGTAGTGCTGGCCACCTTGCAGCAGCTTGAACAGCGGGTCGCCGGCCATGCCTGCGGGCGCATCCAGGGCGTCGCTATCCACCACGCCGGTTGGCCGGGCATGGCTGGCGACGAAATAGCCGCGGCCGGGAATGGCGGTCAATACGCCTTCGCTGACCAGCCGGGCATAGCTGGAGACGACATCGTGATAACTGCAGTCGGCCGCTGCTGTCAGCTTGCGGATCGACGGCATACGCTGGCCAGGAAGCCATTCACCCGCTTCGAGGCGTTGTTTCAACTGTTCGTGAAGGCTGTGCGGGCGCATGGCAGGTCCAGCAGCTGTTAGAAAAAACACCCTAACAGTTAACGGGAAAGCGCGTCGACTGTTCGTTTTTCGCGGCGCAGCAGATGCGACCATGGGTTTGTCGGCACTTTTCACCGTGCTGAAAACTGACCCTCGTCTACCGTGAGCACACGCCCATGACCCGTACCCTTCCGCGGCGCACGTATCTGTATTTCACCGCGCAATCGATCAACCTGACGACTGCGGTCATGTCCGTGACCATGGCCGCCATCGTCGGTGCGGCGCTGGCACCCGCCAGCACCTGGTCCACGGTGCCCTACGGTTTCCAGTTTCTGTGCCTGATGCTGGCCACCTATCCGGTGTCCAGGCTGATGAGCCGTATCGGCCGCAAACGCGCCTTCATGCTTGGCTCGATCCCGCTGGCGGTGTCTGGCATCAGCGGTTACCTGGCCGTGCGCTACCAGCACTTTCCTGCCCTGGTGTTCAGCCATTCGGCGTTGGGCATCTACATTGCGTTCGCCAATTTCAACCGCTTCGCGGCTACCGACAACCTTGAGCAAAGCCTGAAGCCCAAAGCGCTGTCACTGGTCGTCGCGGGCGGGGTCATCGCTGCCGTGGTCGGCCCGGCGCTTACCGAGTGGCTGCGAGATGTGGGCGGCTACCCACTGTTTTCGCTGTGCTACGCCGCTTTTGTCGGCCTGGCGGCGATGTCGCTGCTGATCGCGGCCTGCCTGCCCGGCGATGGCGCACAGGCAAGCCAGCCGCGCGCCGCGCAATCGGCCGGTGCCGCCTCGCAGCCGCTTGGCCCGGTGCTGGCCGTGGCCATGGCGGTTGCTGCGTTGGGCTACGGCATCATGAATTTGCTGATGATCCAGGCCTCGATGCACATGAAGCACATGCATGAGGACTTTTCCGACGTTCGCCTGGCGATCCAGTGGCACGTGATCGCCATGTTCGCCCCGTCGTTCTTCACCGGCGCCATCATTCACAAGCTGGGGATCAGGGCCACCATCTGCGTCGGCCTGGGGCTGCTGATCGGCTGCACGGCGATGAACCTGTGGTCGCACAGCTACGCGATGATGAGCGTGTCGCTGATAGCCCTCGGCCTGGGCTGGAACCTGACCTACGTGGGCGGCGGCGCGCTGCTGGCGCAAACGCTGCAGAACAGCCCGCTGGCGATGCAGATACAGGGCAAGAACGACCTGGCGATTGCGCTGTTGGCGACGGTTGGTGCATTCAGCCCGTCGCTGTTGCTGGGCACGGTCGGCTGGGCCGGCACCAATGCCATCTGCATGACCTTGTGCATCGTGCTGCTGCTGGCCAGCGCCGGGTTACTGCAAAGCAAGGTCTCAGAACCGGTTCGGGCCAGCTAGGCGCCGAGGCCCGCCCAGCCACAGCGCGCCCCGCAGCCGGGACGCGCGGCGCTGCTCACGTCAGGCGCCGTGGCACTTCTTGAATTTCTTTTGGCTACCGCATGGGCACGGGTCGTTACGGCCAACGTCCTTCAAGGCGTTGCGTACCGGCTCCTGGTGGCCATGGTTGCAGTGTGGGCCGTGGACATGGCCATGATCGTGGTGGTGATCGTGGTCGTGGTCGTGGTCGTGGTTGCAATCAGGGCCATGAACGTGGGGTTGCTGGGACATGCAGGGTTACTCCGGGTTGTAATCGCCGGGGATTATCTCACCACTGCGCGACAAGTGCAGGTCCCGATGGATGAGTAACCCGGTCGCCAGCTCGCCCTGCAGGTGGTAATGCAGCGGCTGCCCGCTTTTCAGCAGCTTGGCCAAGGGTTTCAGGTGCTGCCACAGGTTGGTCCGGGCAGTGATCTTGAAGGTCCGCCGGGCATGCCCGCCGACACTGCGCCAGACGCTGGTTTCATCCTGCACCAGCAGCAGGTCATTGAGGCGGATGGCATAGGACAGGTTGCGGATGAACAGGCGGCTGTCATTGGGGTTGTCGACCCGCAGGTGCAACACGAACTCCTGCTCCATCAACCTGGCCTTGACGGTTTCCACCTCGACCAGGTGCACCTCGGGTTGGCGCCAATCGTCACCGCCCCAGCTGGCGCAGCCCGCCAGCAGTGCCAGGCAGGTCAGCAACGTGCCGAACAGTAGCGGGCGGGCGCGGGCGCTCATGTCAGCTAGCCACGTAACTGGCGCAGCATTTCTTGAACTTCTGGCCGCTGGCGCAGGGGCAGGGGTCGTTGCGCCCGGCCTTGAGCCCGACCGTGGGGTCGATGAAGTACCAGCGCCCGGCATGCTGGACGAACGCCGAGCGTTCGCGATGCTGATGGTCACCGTCCTGGTCGTGCCAGCGCGCGGTGAAGGTGACAAAACCGTGCTCCGGCTGGCCGCCCAGCACCTCTGCACTTTCCACCTCCAGGCCCAGCCAGGTGCTCTGGGCGCTCCAGGCCGCCATGGCGGCACGGTCCAGGCCGGCTTGCTGGGCTGGCAGGGTGGTGGCCACCAGATAGTCGACCAGGCCAAGCACATAGGCACTGTAACGTGAGCGCATCAGCGCCTGGGCATCCGGTGCCGGGGTACCGGCGTGATAATGCCCACAGCAGGCGTCGAGCAGGTTGCCACTGCCACACGGGCAGACCGAGACACTCATCATCACCACCAGTACTTGCCGAAGTTTTCGGGGTTGGCCCAGAACTGAGAGGGGCATGGTGGCAGGCCAAGCGTAGCGGGCTTCATAGAGGACCTCAAGGAGTTTGGTGACAAAGCTGGTGACAGTGTTGGTGACAGACGGCGAGACCGCAAGGGCGAATTGGTAGGGGTCCTTATCGCGCCCACAGGCACCCAAGCGAGGGCATACGGGGGAACCTGCGCGGGATGTCTTGTAATGGTGACCTTTCAGATTTTTCTGTCAGATTCTCGAAGGGCCTGCTGTGAGCTGACGAGCAGCGAACTACCGGCGACCAAGCGACCACAACCAGAGGGCCACACGGACAACCAGACAGGCCCAGCAGATGGCCTGTAAGTAGTCCATGGGGGGTTCTCCTTGGGATGATGGTTAGATGGTCTTCAGGCCCAGCTCAGCGGCTCTCTGTGGTGTCAGGTTGCCCTTCGCTACAGCAGCACGTAGACCCTTCTGAGTGTTCTTGTGGGGACCCTTCAGGGCCTTCCAGTCGCACTTGTCGTTGAAGGTCATGCGCTTGAGGATGTCTGCGCCATGATCATTGCCCAGCGAGGCCATCTTGTCGGCTACCAGTGAGGCCACCTCGGGCATCTCAAGGATCGCCTCGAAGGCGTCATAGACCATTGCCTCGAACTCATCCGAGACCCACCCGGCATACGCCAGCGCGGCCCGCTTGGTGGCCAGAGTTACGGAGCCTGCTCGCCCCTTGTTTATCGAACCGATATTTCCGGTTTGTTCCAGTGCCTTGGCCTTCTTGGTGTCTACCCACTTACCCGGCTGCTTGCTCTTGGGCAGCTTCAGGGTTCGCCAGATGTCAGTCAGGTCCCATTGGCCCCGGTCGTTTGCCTTGAAGGCGTGACCTTCAATGATGATTACGTGGCCGGAATGCTTGTGTTTGATGTCGATATTCATGTTCATTGGTCTTTTCCTCTTGTTTGCTCCCTCAAGTTCGCTCCCACGGGCAGCCGAAAGACCCGACCAAGGGTTCTGCCGGTGGCATGAAGGAACAAACAGGAAGACTTTCGATTAGGAGTGCCCAGCGACGGGCAGTGTTGGGTGAAGCGGTGCTCCCAGATTTGGGGAGGTGGAGAGATTCAATTTCTGCATCTCTGCCGTACCCCTGCCGGTCCCTCTTTAGGTCCGGCCTTAAGGGGTTCTTTACGATCAGCTCAGGGCAATGCGAGTGACCAGCGGAAACGGCACTTGGACGGTCTGAAGACCATCGGTAGTCAGTTTCACCTTGACCATGCCGTTGGCGATGATGTCCACCTCAGCCATGATCTCAAGGTCCCAGCCTTGGGCGTTCGGGTTGCGGGTCGCTTCGATGCGCCAGATGTTGCCGTCCCGGCGCACACGGTAGCTCAGCGAGGTGAACAGCTTGGGCAACATGAAGATGCCATGGTCGGTGCCGGTATACGGCTGAACGCCTGCGCCAATGAGGTCCTCAATGGAGTTCTGACCAGCACGTTGAGCAGCACGCTCAAGGACAGCCACCAGCGACACTGGGAGCAGGATCACGAAGTCGCTCAGCGAGGTCCCTACAGTCTGGTTAACGTGGGTCGTGAGGATGTCGATGAGGTCCTCAGCGATCTCGGCAGGCTTACCTGTTGGCTTGGCCTCAGAGACGCTCTCGGTGCTTGGTGCAGTCGCCAAGATGGCAGCGACCTTACCGGCTGCGCTGTATTCGATGTCTCGCATCATCTTCTCAGCGGTCTGCTCCATGGACTGGACAGTGAAGCCAGCTTGAATGTTGTGGTCGAGAATGGTGGCACGATGGCTGATGATCAATGCCGTGTCGGTGGCCTCGGTGAAGATCACAGAACCAGCCAGGACTTCGCCCTTCTCGACGGTCTGGTTATCCCAGTTCTTGCGAGGGTCAAAGGTGACGGAGCGGTCGGCCATGGTGATGATCTGTTGCCCAGTGGCCTCAGAGCCAGCCGGACGGAACTCGCACGGGGTTGCCTCCATGGCAGCCTCTCGCCACCCATCGCCGTTCAGGTGCTCATCAAAGGCCTCCACAAGGGCCTCCACATAGACGGACACATCGGTGGCCGCTTGGGTCTCTGGGCGAACATCGGCGGTGTTGAATCGAATCGACCCAGTGTGCTCATCGGTGATGGCGGTGGTGTAGGTCGATGGCTTGGCGTACTGGAATGGTTGTTTCATGGGAATGGGTCTCCTGAGTAATTGAATGAAGTGGTGTCGGGACTGGCGTGATTACCAGCCACCGCTATTGGCACGAGAGGCGGCTCGGATACGTTCACCCTGCTCACGAATGGCAGCGGCTCGGGCTTCCCGATCAGCTTTCGCTTGGGCGATCTCACGTGGCGTATGCTCACGGCACCGCTCAGCATGGGCATTGGCCTCTGCCTGCAAGCGAGCACGCTCCTGAGCCTTCTGGTACAGGTCTTGGCGGTACTCTCGGGCGACATCGGGAATCGCTTGGAGCGACAGACCGGCCTCATCGAACGCCTTAACGATCTCGAATTGCTGGCCCTTCACGGTCCCGCACTGGGCGACCAGCATGGGCAGCATGATGTTCTCGACGTACTCACGGGTCTGGGTTTGGCCGTAGATGGTGACTTCGTTCTTCAGGACTTTGGTGATGGTGATTTTCATGGGATGGATCTCCTGTGGGGTGACCCATTCGTTCAGCCCTGGTGCCATAGACGCGCACGACAAGACGGCAAGGAGAGAGCCGCGTGGGCACCTTCCAAGGCTGACGGATGAGTTCTTGATTTGAGGTTGAGGGTGATGCTGGTCGATCAGGACATGGCGAGCCTGAACGGCATCGGTATTGCGAAGGGTTCAACCGTGGCAACGGCTGAGCAGCAATGACAGGGAGAAATTATTTTGTTGCTGGCCTTCCTGTCTTGGCCATAGTGAGGGTTTTTAACGACAGCTTGACGGACGCCTTCAGGTTGTGAGTGAGATATCTTCGGAGCCACTCAATGGAATCCTCAAGTGAGTCGAGGCGATAGCTTGAAGGCATAGCCCTTGTTCAAGTAGCTGGTTCAAACGGTCGAGCGTCTTGGCAGGGCACTTAGCGAGGACCCGTTGGGCTAAAGCATCCATGTTGAAAGTGACCTGTCCTTTCTTATAGGTTCTGAAGTTTGAACGGTGGTCGCCGAGGACTCGACGTAACTCGATGAGCTGTATTCGAGCAGGTCGAGGGAAGGTCATGGACAAGGTGGTCAATTGTTCAGTGGTGAGGCGTGAGTTAGCTGGACAGACAATGCTGGTCATGTTGGAAGTTCTCCTTTACGGTGTTCTTTAAGATGCCCTTTCGATGAATGAAAGATGAGGGGTGATTTTCATCACTACCCCTCTCCCTCTTGGGTCTACTCGATGAGCTGGTCGATTCCGTTGGCCGCTTGGGTCTCGTTGAGTTTTCTTTTAAGTATGCGGCATTTATTCAGGCAGCCTCAGCACCCAGCGTTCTCAGGTCGTGGTGCAGCTTGGCGAGGACTACAGGACTTGGCGGTTCGCCTGGATCTTCCCACTCGTTGACACGGCTGGTTTTCAGGAAGCCATAGCGCATCTCATGGGCCAGCTCATCGGGGCGACTCTTGAGCAGGTACGGCATTGCCAGTTCAATTGCCTTCACATACCGCTGCGCTTGTCGGAGACCCAGCCGGTACTGAGCCATAACGTTGGCCGCTGAGACGACTTCGAGTTCTGCAAGGATGGCAACAAGGCGCTTCACGGACAGCGGTTTGGACGAGCCACCCGAGCCGATTGGGCGGTCATGCCAGTCAAGCCTTGCGATGCCCTCAAGGATGTCCATTGCGAAGTGGGGATATTGACCGTAGTCAGTGGTCGGCCCAATGAAGCCATAGAACAAGTTATCGATGATCTTGGTGGGTCGGCCTCTGCCGCGCTTGGGAGTGGAGAGTGCAGCGTGAGTGATTGCCTCGTGCTGGGCTGGGTCGTAACTGGTCATTAACGTGATCCTCCTTTGGCCGCTGCGGGAGTGCAGCCATAGTGAGGGTTTTAAACGTCAATCGACCCGGCCCCAGTAAACACGGGTGTTCACCACCGGGAGACCCAGAGCCTTAACGATCTCCTTCAGCTCCACCAGTTCACCACGGAGCGGCTTCAGCTCATCCATGATGCCCACGGCAATCGGGTCGGAGGACTCGGAGGCATCATAGCGACCGGTCTTGCGGATGGTCGGAAGGACTTCCTCGGTGACCCACTTGCGGAATGGCTCAGTCTGGGGTGAGTGGCCACGCATGAGGATCTCGTAGACCTCGGACTCACTGAATACCACGGTGTTGACCTTCATGGTCCGGCCAGCGGGATCAAGCGGGTATTTGGTGGAGGAATTATCCACCAGACTCCCAAGGTGCCGACCAAAGCCGTGGTGCTGGCGGGAGTTGCGGATGGTTGCCTTTGGGTCTTTGAACCCAGTAGCACGGGCCACCTGAGTCGCCACGAACAGCAGGTCATGCTCAGGGTGGCCCACGAGGACATCCAACTCGATGCCCATGAAATTACTCTTTAAGGGCGTCCAAGATCCCCTCCGGGTAAGCCTCTACAATGGGAACGAAGTTTGTCTATTTCCGTGATGACACAAGGAGTCTCTATGCTCCAAGCTTCAGGGCAAATCCAATCATAAAAAGCGAGAGCTAAGCTGTTGTCTGGGCCTGTAATGGTTTTCAACAACTCTTCGCCTTTCTCCAGTGATATAGGTTGGTGCGTGTCCTTGTCGAAGATGTGGGCGGCGTATTTGTTTCTGAACTTGCATATGTTTCGATGCTCGATCTCTGCGGCTATTTTAAAAAATCCTTTGGTCTGCTCGCTTGAGAGTTTGTTGAGAAAGGAACCGTATTTTATTCTTATCTCGTGGAGTTTGAAAAGTGATAGTACTGTGCTGTGGTTGCAGACCCTTAGGCGTCCTGCTGTTTTAATTAGGTTTTGAGGGTCAACACTGTATGATTTTATGATTTCTCTACCCATGCTTACCGCTGAGCTTAAATCCAGAATAAGATCGTTCAGTAACCACTTTATATAGTTGGCATCATTAGTTGCTTTCATGGATATCTCCATTCAGATTAGGACTCTTTGGATTGAATGCCTTCACGAGCGCTTCATGGAGTGTCCCCACTGGAACCCTCTGAGATCCCGCGTAGAGGTCGTAAGTGATGTTCCCTGAGCTGTGCCCGGTGATGCTCTGAGCAATGACCTCAGGGGTCGCAGCGGCCTTCAGGAGACCCGACAGGGAATGCCTCAGCGAGTGGAATGACTGGTCACTGCCTGCCTTCAATCCGAGCGGCTCACGTAGGGCCTCATTGAGCGGCTTGTTGAAGTAGTGAGCCTTCGCCTTGAACAGCTTGCCCGGTTCCGATGCGACCCACTCAAGGAAGATCTTGAGGGAGAATCCATAGGCCCCATCGACCAGAGGCACCTGTCGAACCGAGAAGTCATTTTTCAGGGTCTTCCCTTGCTCATCTTTGTTGATGTCGATGACAGTGATGCCATTCACTTGCCTCACATCGTCTTGAGTCAATTGGTACAGCTCGCCAATTCGGGCACCTGTGAGGACTCCCAGAGACAGCGCCCAGCGCTTCCAGTCAGTTGCAGGCAAGGCGTTGGCATGGTCCATGATGGTCGCTACCTCATCACGAGAGAAGGGCCTACGCTCACTGTCAGCCCCTTTCTCGATCTTCAGACCCTTGTCATAGGAACGCTCAAGGAAGCCATTGTTTACGGCCCAGTCCATGACAGTGGATAGCTGGGTCAGCAACTTGTTGACTGTCAGGACCTTGCGACCATCCATGACACGCTCCTTGAGCGCCACCATGTCAGCCCGCGTATGAACCTTGATGTTGAGGTCTCCGAGAAGCCCCGAGAGCGTCCTACAGTTCGATTGGATGGCCTTTAGGGTTGAGCCTTCCACGTTGCCCTGGCGTTCCTTAATGAACAGTTCAGAGAGGCCCTCGAAGGTAATCGGGTCTGTCGAAGACACATTTACAGATAGGGACACGGAAGGGGCTACAGACGTGCTACAAGACAGCTCCCCAATTATCTCTGTGAGTTCCTGAGGGCGACCCTCAAGACGCTCCTGAGCAGCCCTGAGAACTCGCTGGCCTGTGCCAATGGCTCGCTGCTGGCTCCCAGTGAACCGACCAAGCGAGGCAGCCTCAGCGAGGTGGTTGCTCATCTGGTCATAGATTTCCATGTAGAGGCCCCGTGAGTCCTCGCTATGGCCCTGTAGGGCGTCCTCAGCGATCTCCTTGAGGCGCTCCTTGAGGTCCTCCCACGAAGCCTCAGGGCGGTCGAGGTGGAAGACAGCCAGTGTCTTGAGGATGTCCTTGGAGAACTGCATAGCGGTTGGCCTATCGGTAGAACGGAGAGAGATGGCGAGACTACGGGTGGAGCATCCCCGAGGGCGAACCCTCAGGTAATAGATTCCTGACCGTCTGTAATGCCAGACCGAAAGAGCCTGAGCTGGTCGTTGGTGACAAGGCTGGTTACAGGCTGGTGACAGTTGGCCCTGCTCGGGCATAGCTTCGATAGCGTTCATGGTGAGGTAAGCCCTTGATATTCATGGGTTTACCACCAGTACTTGCCAAACATTTCCGGGTTGGCCCAGAACCTGGCGTTCAGCCAGTCCGGCACCTGTTTGTAGTCGTGTAGATCATAGGTGAACAGGCTCAATACCTGTTGGTCACGGCGGAATTTCTCGCTGGCCGACAGCGCCAGGGCAAAGAAATCGGTGTCCTGCCAGCCACAGGCGGCCAGGTCGGCGAGCACCGCGACCCGGTTGGCATTGAGGTTGCGAATGCCACCGAGCAATTCCAGGCCGGTGCGTTTGGGCAGGTGCTCCAGGCAGTCCACCAGCACCGCCAGGTCAAAGCGCTGGGCGGCCAGTTCAGCCGGCAGCGGGCCAGGGGCTGCGCTGGCGATGGTGACCTGCGGATGCGCCTGGGCGAAGGCGTCCAACGCCGGAAAGCGCGTGCCCACCAGCAGCAGGCGTTGCGGGGTGAAGCGCTCGAGCAGGGCGGCCAGGGCCTGTTGTGGCGTGCGCTGGGAAAAACCTTCGGTCATTGGCAATCCTCGTTGAAGTCGTCCAAGACTAGCGGGCCGCGGCGTGCGGGCAAAGAGGCATGTGACAGTGTCGTGGCTTATTGCTGGCAGGGTGCGGATGCGCGGTCTTTACTCCCAGACATCGGCCTTATGCCGATTCCCCCTAGGAGAAGCAATGAAATGAGCATAGTACGCACAGCGATACCCCTGGTACTGCTCACCAGTGTGTTGACTGGTTGTGCAGGTTTGCAAAAGACCGACTGGCCGAAATGTGCTGCCGTCGGGGGTGTAAGCGGCGCCGCCCTGGGCGCCATCGAGAGTTCCAGCTGGGCTGGCTGGGGCGCGTTGCTGGGCGGTGGCCTGGCGGCGGGCTATTGCTGGTCTCACGGCGATGGTGACGAGGATGGCGACGGCGTGCCGGACAGCCGTGACAAGTGCCCTGGCACCCCGCGCGGTGTGCAGGTGGATGCCAACGGTTGCCCGCCTGAGCCGGTCGCGGTGGTCGAGGAAGTGGTGGTGCAGAAGGAAGAGGTCATCGTCATCCGCGATGTGCACTTCGAATTCGATTCTGCGCGCCTGACCGCCAGCGACAAGGAACGCCTCAATACCATTGCCACGCGCCTGAAACAGGAAGCGCCGTCCGCCCGCCTGAGCGTCAGCGGCCATACCGACAGCGTTGGCTCCGACAGCTACAACCAGAAACTGTCCGAGCGCCGTGCCCACTCGGTGACCGATTACCTGGTCGACAACGGTGTGCCGCGCAGCAGCTTCGTGTCGGTGGTCGGTGCCGGTGAAACCCAGCCAGTGGCAGATAACGCCACGGCCGAAGGGCGTGCCATGAACCGCCGTACCGAGATCAAGATCCAGCGGTAGCGCGGTGTGCGCCCGTGCCTTGAGCAGTGGCACGGGCGCCGCCTTCATGGCACTCGGTCGTTCCCGGCGTGCCGCACCCGCAGCCGACGGATGGCGCTGCAGCTGCAGCGGGCGACGCTGGCGCCTGCCTTGGCATTGCAGTTAATGTGGGGCGCACGGGCCGCTCGATCGGGCCGTCTCGACATAACAACAATCCATGGGGGCGGGCTATGAAGTTCATCCTGGGCCTGGGCAAGGTCCTGACCATCGCTTTCTGGGGTGTGGTGTTGTTCAACCAATTGATGCCACAGCCGTTGCCTTTCAATCTGCTGATCAATGCCGCTGGCATCACCTTGCTGGGCCTGCACCTGCTCGAAGTGCTGTTTTTCAATGGCAGCCTGCGCGGGCGCAGCCACCGCTGGTTTGATCGCTTGCAGATCCTGTTGACGGGGATTTTCCACGTCATGTCCATTCCCCGTGCGCAGGAGGCGCCACGAAATGCGTAATCTGATGTTGCTGGCCGTGCTGGTCGCGCCCCTGGCCCAGGCCGAAAGCCTGGAAGTCGCCGCCAATTCCATGCTGCGCCTGCCCGACAAGTCGGCCAGCGTGCACCTTGCCCACCTGCGGGTTGCTGACGCCGCAACCCTGCTGCTGCCCGCCACCCTCGCCGAACTGAAGGTCGACCAGCTGGAGCTGGGGCGTGATGCGCGTATCGCCATTGCACCGTCCGACAGCCCGTTGCTGATCGAGGCGCGCAACGCGCGGCTGGGCGAGGGCAGCGAGTTCAGTGCGCCGGGGGCGGCCGGCAGTTACCAGCGGGGCGCCCGCTCGGGCCGTAGCCTGGACCTGATACTGACTGAAGTGGATGCCGAACGGCTGGCCATCGATGCCCGTGGCGGTGCCGGTGCGCCGGGTTATGTGGGGCTCGATGGGGCCAACGGCCAGGCGGGTGGCTGCACCTGGGGCCAGGCTAGCCGCGGCGCCAACGGCGATGATGGCGGCAATGGCCATGACGGCGCACCGGGCGGGCGAATTCGCCTGAGCCTGCCGCAGGGCTTCCCGCAGGAACGCATCGTCGTGCGCCTGGACGGCGGCGCGCCGGGCAAACCGGGGGCTGCTGGCAAAGCGGGTAAAGGCGGGGCGAGCAAGGGCTGCCTGGTGTACAGCACCGATGCCGGCGCCAATGGCCGGCCGGGGCAGCCTGGCCAGCCTGGGTTGGCGGGGGCTACGGGCGAACTGATCCTGCAGCGCTTGTGAAAACCTGTACTGGCCCTATCGCCGGCAAGCCAGCTTCCCACAGGTTTCAGCGCAAGCCCGAGGCATACGCAGCCCATGTGGGAGCGGGCAAGCCCGCGAAGCAGACGATGTGGTGGATGGCACCGGCTGCGCCGGTGTTCGCGGCCACGGCCGCTCCCACAGGGATCGCGCCAGTTTTTGGAAATTGATCAAGACAGTTGCTCCCACTGGGACCGCATCGGCTGCAAGCCATGTGCAGTGCCTGTGGGAGCTGGCTTGCCGGCGATAGGGCCGGTGCAGGCAGTATCAGATCACCAGCCGCGAGCTGGCCACTGCGACCACGGCCAGGCCAAGCAGCAGGTTGACCCCCACCATCCGCCGAATCCGCCCCAGCACCGCCGCACCTGTCGGCCAGTCCTCCGCCTGCACCGCTGCCTTCAGTTCCGGCAACAGCAACGCCTGGATGCGCATGAACAGGGCGAACATGGCAATGCCGCCGCCGATCATTACGTGCACGTACTTCGGCGCAGTCTCGAAGCCGCTGAAGCGCATGTGCAACATGCCGATACCACTTATCGCCAAAATCGCCACGGCGACCCAGACCCAGACGAAGAAGCGTCGGAAAACTTCCACCCACAAGCGCAGCCGGGCAGGCCCCTCCAGGGCTGCAACCGTTGCCGGGCGCAGCACCAGCCAGGCGAAGAACATGCCGCCGACCCATACCAGGGCGGCCAGGACATGCAGTGTGTAGGGCAGGGCAAAGGCAAGCATGCGGATCTCCATGCGGCATAAAGGGCAATAGCGGGGTATGATAGCCGCCCCATGCGAAACACTGAAAATATATCCAGCCCTCCGGGCGCCTGCAGACCATGATCAGCAACGAACTCAAAGCCACCATCCAGGGCGCCTATACGCGTTTTCTCGAAGCCAAGAGCCTCAAGCCGCGCTATGGCCAGCGTCTGATGATCGCCGAAGTGGCCAAGGTGCTCGGCGACATCGCCTGCGACGACGAAGGCCGCCGCGCCGGCGAGCCTGCCGTGGTGGCGGTGGAGGCCGGCACCGGTACCGGCAAGACGGTCGCCTACAGCCTGGCTGCCATCCCCGCTGCCAAGGCCGCCGGCAAGCGCCTGGTGATCGCCACCGCTACCGTGGCGCTGCAGGAGCAGATCGTCTTCAAGGACCTGCCCGACCTGATGCGCAGCAGCGGGCTCAACTTCAGTTTCGCCCTGGCCAAGGGCCGCGGCCGCTACCTGTGCCTGTCCAAGCTCGACATCCTGCTGCAGGAAGGCCATGCGCAATCGGCCACGGCGCAGCTGTTCGAGGAAGAAGGCTTCCGCATCGAAGTCGACGAGCGCAGCCAGAAGCTGTTCAACAGCATGATCGAGAAGCTCGCCGGCAACCGCTGGGACGGGGATCGCGACAGCTGGCCCGAAGCCCTCGAAGACCAGGACTGGGCCCGCCTGACCACCGACCACAGCCAGTGCACTGGCCGGCATTGCCCGAACTTCCAGCAGTGCGTGTTCTACAAGGCGCGTGAAGGCATGGGCAAGGTCGATGTCATCGTCACCAACCACGACATGGTCCTGGCCGACCTGGCGCTGGGCGGCGGCGCGGTATTGCCCGACCCGCGCGACACCATGTACGTGTTCGACGAAGGCCACCACCTGCCGGACAAGGCCATCGGCCATTTCGCCCACTATTCGCGCCTGCGCTCCACTGCCGACTGGCTGGAGCAGACCGCCAAGAACCTGACCAAGCTGCTGGCCCAGCACCCGCTGCCCGGTGACCTGGGCAAGTACATCGAGCAAGTGCCCGAGCTGGCCCGTGAAGTGCGCACCCAGCAGCAGTTCATGTTCACCCTGTGCGAGCAGGTCGCCGATTTCCGCCCCAGCGAGGACACCGAGGGCCGTGAGCGCCCGCGCTACCGTTTCGAAGGGGGCGTGGTGCCGGAACAGATCCGCGAAGTGGGCATCGAGCTGAAAAAGGGCTTTGCCCGCCTCAACGACCTGTTCACCCGCCTCGCCGACCTGCTCAAGGAGGGCATGGATGGCGAGGTCAGCATCGGCATCGCCAGCCATCAGGCCGAGGAGTGGTACCCGCTGTTCGGCAGCCTGGTCACCCGTGCTCAGGGCAACTGGGAGCTGTGGACGGCGTTTACCGCCGAAGACCCGGAAGACAGCCCGCCCATGGCCCGCTGGCTGACCTTGGCCGAAAGCGGTGCGCTGTTCGACATCGAGGTCAACGCCAGCCCCATCCTCGCCGCCGACATGCTGCGCCGCAGCCTGTGGAACGTGGCCCATGGCGCGCTGGTGACCTCGGCGACGCTGACCGCACTGGGCAAGTTCGACCGCTTCCGCATGCGCTCGGGTTTGCCGCGGGACGCGGTCACCTGTGTGGTCCCCAGCCCGTTCGTGCATGGCGATGCCGGGTTGCTGCGGGTTCCCGACCTCAACGCCGACCCGCGCGATGCGGCGGCGCATACCGCAGCGATCATCCGCGAGTTGCCGAACATCGTCGAAGATGCCCGCGGTGCGCTGGTGCTGTTCTCTTCACGCAAGCAGATGCAGGATGTGTTCGATGGCCTGGACCGTGACTGGCGCAAGCTGGTGCTGATCCAGGGCAACCTGTCCAAACAGGAAACCCTGAACAAGCACAAAGCGCGGGTCGACGATGGTCAACACAGCGTACTGTTCGGTCTGGCCAGCTTCGCCGAGGGGGTCGACCTGCCGGGTGCCTACTGTGAGCATGTGGTGATCGCCAAGATTCCCTTCGCCGTGCCCGACGACCCGGTCGAAGCGGCGCTGGCGGAATGGATCGAGGCGCGCGGCGGCAACCCGTTCATGGAAATCGCCGTGCCTGATGCCTCGTTGAAGCTGATCCAGGCCTGCGGCCGCCTGCTGCGCACCGAGCAGGATCGCGGGGTCATCACCTTGCTTGACCGGCGCCTGGTTACCCAGCGCTACGGCAAGGCTATTCTCAATGCGCTGCCGCCGTTCCGGCGGGAGATTTCCTGACCGCCGGAGCACCTGCTCCGGCGCGTTGTCGTTTACTCAGTCGTGGGCCATGAGGGCCCTGAAGGAGAGCCACAGCCTTATGGTCCGCCGCGCCCTGCCTGCCGTTTTCGCCCTGTTGTTCAGCTCACCCTTGCTGGCTGGTCAGCAGACGCTGTTCAGCTTCGTGCGCCCGGCCTCGGTGGTCAATGTGCTGACCGAGGATGCCGGCATGCCGCAGTACAACGCGGAACAGACAGCCGAAGGCGAAGTGTTGCGGCGTGTGGTGTTCAACCCGGCCCAGCGGCCAACCCTGCGGCTGAGCCCGCAAGCCGGCGTGTGGGACTGGTCCGGCGGGCAATTCCTGACCTTGCGCCTGCAAAGCGCGATGGATTGGGCGCTGACCGTGGATGTCACGGTACAGGGCAGCGATGGCCGCACGTTGACCAGCCGCATCGACCTGCCGGCCGGCCCTGCACAAACCGTGATGGTACCGCTGACGGCCAGCTCGCCGCTGAGCCAGGGCATGCGCGCCGGCCCGCCGATGCCGTGGAATCATGCTGGCCAGCGCTTGCTGCTGGCCAGCAGTGCCGGCGCGCTCGACCTGAAGCAAGTGGCATCGCTCAGCCTCAGCATCCCCAACCCCAAGGTGGCGCAGAGCCTGCTGATCGAGCGGGTGGGCATTCAGGATGACGACCAGGCCTACCGGGCGGCCTACCACGAACTGATCGATGCCTATGGCCAATTCACCCGCGGCCATTGGCCAGAGAAGGTTGCCAATGACGAGCAACTCAAGGCAGCCGATGCGCGTGAGCAGCAACAGCTCAAGGGCTGGCTGGCGGAGCGTGGCAAGCAGCAACTGGATGCCTACGGTGGCTTGGTGGCGGGGCCGGCGTTCGTGGCCAAGGGTTTTTTCCGCACCGAAAAACGTGACGGCCGCTGGTATCTGGTCACGCCCGATGGGCACCCGTTCTATTCCCTTGGGGTGAATGCCGTGGCCGCAGATGGCGGGCGGACCTATGTGGCCGGGCGTGAAGGCATGTTCAAGGCACTGCCGGGCGAGGGCGATGCGCTGGCCGCATTCTATGGCCAAGGCAATAACAACGACGGCAATGCCTCCTCGCAAGGGCGCAACTTCAAACAAGGGCGCTGGTTCGACTTCTATGCCGCCAACCTGCAGCGTACCTATGGCAAACCGTGCCCGCCCGCAGTAGAGGGGCAGCCGGCCAACTGCCCACCGCTGGTGCTGGATGCCGCGCGCTGGCAGGCGCATGCGCTCGATCGCCTGCAGGCCTGGGGCTTCAACACGCTCGGCAACTGGAGCGAGCCCGCCCTGGGCCAGGCCCGGCGCATGCCGTATACCTTGCCGCTGTCGATCGTCGGTGATTACGCCAGCATCAGCACCGGCATGGACTGGTGGGGCCGCATGCCCGACCCGTTCGACCCGCGTTTTGCCATGGCCACCGAACGCGCCGTGGCGATTGCCGCTCGCGACCATCGTGACGACCCCTGGCTGATCGGCTACTTCGCCGACAACGAACTGGCCTGGGCCGCCCCCGGGAGCGACGCCAAGGCCCGCTACGGCCTGGCCTACGGCACCTTGCGCCTGACCACCGACGTGCCGGCCAAGCGCGCCTTCCTCAAACAGTTGCGCGACAAATACCGCAATCAGGAAGGGCTGTCCAAGGCCTGGGGCATCGAGCTGAGCGCCTGGGAACTGATGGAGGACCCAGGCTTCGAGGCACCGTTGCCCAACCCGGAACACCCGGAAATCGAGCGTGACTACCAGCATTTCCAGCAGGTGTTCGCCGAAACCTACTTCAAGACCATTGCCGACTCATTGAAATGGCATGCGCCGAACCACCTGCTGCTGGGGGGGCGCTATGCCGTCAGCACGCCGGAGGCGGTCAAGGCCTGCGCCGAGTTCTGCGATGTACTCAGCTTCAACTTCTATACCCTGCAACCGCAGGACGGCTACGACTTCGCCCGCCTGGCCGAACTGGACAAGCCGGTGTTGGTATCCGAGTTCCAGTTCGGCTCGCGTGATCGCGGGCCGTTCTGGCCGGGCCCGCTGGAAGTGGCGCGCGAAGAAGACCGTGGCCCGGCCTACGGCAACTTCCTCAAGGCGGCCCTGGCGCAGCCGATGATCGTCGGCGCGCACTGGTTCCAGTACCTCGACCAGCCGGCCAGCGGTCGCCTGCTCGATGGGGAGAACGGGCACCTGGGCCTGGTAGCGATCACCGACATGCCGTACCTAGGGTTTGTCGAGGCGGTGCGCAAGAGCAACTTGCAAACCCTGGCTCAACTGCGCACCCAGCTGGAAAAGCCCGCGCCCTAAACCAGGTCGACGCGGTCTTTTTCTAAATGGCTGGGGCTGCTTTGCAGCCCTTTCGCGACGCAAGGCCGCTCCCACAGTGACCACCCAGCCCAAGCCAGTTTGCAAAACGCCAAACTACTGAAACAATGCACACCATTTTCGGAAATGGTCGTACGGAGAACAGCGGGTGCAGATCCAGGGTCACTATGAGCTGAAGTTCGAAGCAGTGCGCGAAGCCTTCGCCGCGCTGTTCGATGATCCCCAGGAGCGTGGCGCCGCGCTGTGCATCCAGGTCGGTGGCGAAACCGTGGTCGACCTGTGGGCCGGCAGCGCCGACAAGGACGGCCAGCAGGCCTGGCACAGCGACACCATCGCCAACCTGTTCTCCTGCACCAAGACGTTTACCGCCGTCACCGCCCTGCAGCTGGTCGGCGAGGGCAAGCTGGCCCTCGACGCCCCGGTAGCCAACTATTGGCCCGAGTTCGCCCAGGCCGGCAAACAGTCGATCACCCTGCGCCAGTTGCTCAGCCACCGCGCCGGCCTGCCGGCGATCCGCGAGCTGCTGCCGGCCGAGGCGCTGTATGACTGGCAGGCCATGGTCGATGCGCTGGCTGCGGAAACGCCCTGGTGGACACCGGGTAGCGAACATGGCTATGCCGCCATCACCTACGGCTGGCTGATTGGCGAGCTGATCCGTCGCGCCGATGGGCGTGGCCCCGGCGAGTCGATCGTGGCGCGTACCGCCCGGCCGTTGGGGCTGGATTTCCATGTCGGCCTGGCCGACGAAGAGTTTTACCGCGTGGCGCATATCGCCCGTGGCAAGGGCAACGCCGGCGATGCTGCGGCGCAGCGCTTGCTGCAGGTGACCATGCGTGAGCCCGAGGCGCTGTCGACCCGGGCGTTCACCAATCCGCCGGCGATCCTGACCAGCACCAACAAGCCGGAGTGGCGCCGCATGCAACAGCCGGCGGCCAATGGCCACGGTAACGCGCGCAGCCTGGCGGGCTTCTATGCCGGCCTGCTGGACGGCAGCCTGCTCGAGTCCGAACTGCTCGACGAGCTGACCCGCGAGCACAGCCTTGGCCAGGACCGTACCTTGCTCACCCAGACCCGTTTCGGCCTGGGCTGCATGCTCGACCAGCCCGATGTCGGCAACGCCACTTTCGGCCTTGGGGCACGCGCCTTCGGCCACCCGGGTGCCGGTGGCTCGGTCGGTTTCGCCGACCCGGAACACGATGTGGCCTTCGGGTTCGTGGTCAATACCCTTGGCCCTTATGTGTTGATGGACCCACGTGCGCAGAAACTGGTACGTGTACTTGCCAATTGCCTTTGATCGGGTAATGCGGGTATTGCCCCAGCCCTTTGACTATCCTCAATGCCAGCGCCTGAAGTGTGTGGGCAAAATTTCTTTCTATTTCATGGTGTATCGCTGATGTCTTCACATAAAACCTTAGCACTCGCCCTGTGCCTGACCGCCGTTACCGGCTGTGCCAGCCACTCCCAGGACGCCTCGAAGGACAGCGGCTCGAGCTGGTGGCCCTTCGGTTCGGACAAGGTTGCCGAGCAGGAAGTGAAGCAAGCCGTCACTGAAAACGTGGCCAAGGCCGACGCCAAGTCCGAAAAGGCCAGCCGCTGGTGGTGGCCGTTCGGCGATGAAGAGAAGCAGGCCAAGGGCCCGGTGGTGCCGAAGATCGACCAGAAGGCCACCCAGGCCTGGCTGGACGAGTACGAGCCCAAGCTGCGTGAAGCGATCAAGGGCAGCAAGCTGGAGCTGGAGCGCCGGGACAACGTGCTGGCCGTCACCATCCCGGTCGACAGCTCGTACAACCCTGACCGCCCGAACATGCTGCTGCCGATGACCCTGGGCCCGATTACCCGCGTGGCCAAGACCGTCGAAGGCGATGCCAAGACCGCCGTTCTGGTGCTCGGCCATGCCGACAGCAGCGGTGTCGCTGCCGCCAACCAGAAGCTCAGCCTCGAGCGCGCCGCTTCGGTGTCGGCCATCTTCCGCCTCAGCGGCCTGCAGCGTGACCGCCTGAACCTCAAGGGCATGGGCGCGGAAATGCCGCGCGCCGCCAACGACAGCGCCGAAGGCCGTGCCCTGAACCGCCGCGTGGAAATGCTGCTGACCCCGCAGAACACCATGGTCGCGCTGCTGGCCAAGTACCAGCAAGCCGCTCCGGCGCGGGCGCCAATGGTGGCTGCGCAGGATATCAAGGCGCCTGCCGCCAAGCCTGCCGAGAGCAAGCCGGCGGCTAAGGTCGCGGCCAAGAAGCCTGTAACGAAGGCCAAGGCCAAGGCACCGGCCAAGACCACAGCGAAGAAGAAAGCCGCGCCGGCCAAGCCGGTCGCCAAGAAAGCTACTGCTGAGAAGAAGGTAGCCGCCAACAGCCCTGCGAAGACCAACTGATCGTCAAGGAACGCAGCAATGACCCAATCCCTGGCTGATATGCGCCGCGACTACACCCGTGATGGCCTGGCTGAAGCACAGGCCCCGGATGAGCCGTTCGCCTTGTTCCACCAGTGGTTCGCCGATGCGGTGAAAACCGAGCAGGCACCGGTGGAAGCCAACGCCATGACCCTGGCCACGGTGGACGGCGAAGGCCGCCCGCATTGCCGTGTGCTGCTGTTGAAGGGGCTCGATGAGCACGGTTTCACCTTCTTCACCAACTACGACAGCGCCAAGGGCCAGCAGCTGCAGGCCAACCCCTGTGCCGCCATGACCTTCTTCTGGCCGGCGCTGGAGCGCCAGGTGCGCATCGAAGGCCGGGTGGAAAAGGTCACGCCTCAGGAGTCGGACGCCTACTACCAGGTGCGGCCGCTGGGCAGTCGCCTGGGGGCCTGGGCTTCGCCACAGAGCCGGGTGATTAGCGGTCGTGAGGAGCTGGAGGGCCTGGTCAAGGCCACCGAGGCGCGTTTTTCCGATACCCAGCCGCATTGCCCGGAACACTGGGGTGGCTATCGTCTGCTGCCTGAGCGTATTGAGTTCTGGCAGGGGCGGGCGAGCCGTCTGCATGACCGGCTGAACTACCGGCTGGTGGATGGGCAATGGTTGCGGGAGCGGCTGGCGCCCTGAGATTCCGGGGGCTGCTGCGCAGCCCATCGCGACGCAAGGCCGCTCCCACAGGTACAGCGCAGACCCAATCTGTGGGAGCGGCCTTGTGTCGCGAAAGGGCCGCAAAGCGGCCCCGGCAACTTCTAAGGCTACCCCGTATACCCCGCAGACTCGCGCTGCAGCCACGCCGCCAGCTGCTTGCGCCCCACCTTCTCCACCCGCGCCTGCTCCAGCCTCTGCAGCATGTAAGCCTGCTTCCCCGGGTCAGCCCCGGCCAGCGACAACGCCAGATCACGGTCCATCCAGCGGCGCATGCGCAGGTACAGCCACCCGTGGAAATACAGGCCGGCAACGGTGGTGACCACGACGATGAAGTAATCCATGGCTATCCTTGGTCTCATTTGAACAGGCCTCGACACAGCCACGCAGGCTGTACCCCGGCTGAATGAAAACAATTTTATTACGTTTGTACCGTGACAGCCGTCAACGTGCAGCGTCTAATGAGCACCTGACTTATGGAGACCTTCCCCATGCGTAAATCCGCTTTGCTGGTGGCGACCTTTACCACCATGTCGTTGTTGCTGGGTGGCTGTGCCTCGAGCCTGACCGGTGACAGCTACTCCCGTGACGAGGCCCGCCGCGTGCAAACCGTGCGTATGGGCACCATCGAATCCCTGCGTCCAGTCAAGATCGAAGGTACCAAAACCCCGATCGGCGGTGGCGCCGGCGCCATCGTCGGTGGCGTGGCAGGCAGCGCCGTGGGCGGTGGCCGTGGCAGCATCGTCGCCGCCGTGATCGGTGCCGTGGCCGGTGGCCTGGCTGGCTCTGCGGCCGAAGAAGGCCTGACCCGTACCCAAGGGGTTGAAATCACCGTACGTGAGGACGATGGCAGCATGCGTGCCTATGTGCAGGCCGTGCAGGAGAACGAAATCTTCCGCGTTGGCGATCGCGTGCGAATCATGACCGTCGACGGCACCAGCCGCGTCTCGCACTGACCGTAGCGCAACCAGACAAAACCCCGACATGGCGCATGCCAGTCGGGGTTTTTTCATGCCTTGGCCAGGTCAGCCGTTGCGCGGCCTGGCGCTGGCCATGGCGGTTACCGCATAACCGATGACGGCAGCGAAGAACGAACCGGTGAGAATGCCCATGCGGTCCATGCCGGCATAATCGCTGCTGCCCGGGACAAAGGCGAGCGAACCGACGAACAGGCTCATGGTGAAGCCGATGCCGCAGAGTATCGCCACGCCCAGCAACTGGCCCCAACTGGCGCCGACCGGCAGAGCGGCCAGGCGCAGCTTGACCGCCACCCAGGTCAGGCCGAAGACGCCCACGGTCTTGCCCAGCAGCAGCCCTACGGCGATACCCAGCGGTACCGGGTGGGTGAAACTTTCCACGCTCATGCCAGCCAGCGAGACACCGGCATTGGCGAACGCGAACAGCGGCAGGATGGCGTAGGCGACCCACGGATGCAGGGCGTGCTCCAGGGCGAGCAACGGCGAGCGTTCGGCATGCCGGGTGCGCAGCGGGATGCACAGTGCCAGGGCCACACCGGCCAGGGTGGCATGCACGCCACTTTTAAGTACGCAGACCCACAGGATCAGGCCAATGACCATGTACGGCCCAAGCTTGACCACGCCAAGCCGGTTCATCGCCACCAGCGCCACCAGGCAGGCGCCGGCCAGCAGCAGCGACACGCTCGACAGGGTGCCCGAGTAGAACAGCGCAATGACGATGATCGCACCGAGGTCGTCGATGATCGCCAGGGTCATCAGGAACAGCTTCAGCGACACCGGAACGCGCTTGCCCAGCAGGGCCAGGACGCCGAGGGCGAAGGCGATGTCGGTGGCGGTAGGAATCGCCCAGCCAGCCACGGCTGCCGGGTTGTCACGGTTGATGAACCAGTAGATCAGTGCCGGTACTACCATGCCGCCCACGGCGGCGGTGGCAGGCAGAATCACCTGGGAGGGCTTGGACAGGTGGCCGTCGACCACCTCACGCTTGACCTCCAGGCCGATGAGCAGGAAGAACAGGGCCATCAGGCCGTCGTTGATCCACAGCAGCAAGGGCTTGGCGATTTGCAGGGCGCCGACCTGGACCGCGACGGGGACGTCGAGCAGGCCGCTGTACAGGTACGAAAGCGGCGAGTTGTTGATGACCAGGGCCAGGATGGCCGCAGCGATGAGCAGCAGGCCGCTGGCGGCTTCGAGCTGGAAGAAACGGGTGAACAGGCTACGCACGGGCTATAGGCTCTCCATGAGCAGTTGACGATGGAACGGGGATACACCCTAGCCTGTGACGATATGCTTTCAAACAAAAACTATATTCGTTTTTGTTATATGGTGTTGCTGGCTGGGCTGAGGGAAGCCTAGATGCAGATGGGGAAGGAAGGGGGAGGGAAAATCTGATTTCTGGGTTGGATAATTCTGGTTCCTGTCAGGGCCTATTCGCGGGCTTGCCCGCTCCCACAGCTACCACGCCACGCGGTACTTTGTGGGAGCGGGCGAGCCCGCGAAAGGGCCCTGAAAGGCGATCCGACATCACAGGCCGAGCATATCCCGCGCCACTGCCTCGGCAATGCGAATCCCATCGACCCCCGCCGACAGGATCCCGCCCGCATATCCGGCCCCTTCGCCCGCCGGGAACAGCCCCTTGAGGTTGAGGCTCTGGTAGTCGTCACCACGGGTAATACGCAGCGGCGACGAGGTGCGGGTCTCGATCCCGGTCAACACCGCATCATGCAGGTTGTAGCCCTTGATCTGCCGGTCGAACGCCGGCAGCGCCTCGCGGATCGCCTCGATGGCGAAATCTGGCAGGCTTGGCGCCAGGTCACCGAGCGTCACACCCGGCTTGTACGACGGCTCGACACTGCCCAGCGCGGTCGAAGGCCGGCCAGCGACGAAGTCACCCACCAGCTGCGCCGGCGCCTGGTAGTTGCTGCCACCCATCACATAGGCGTGGGCTTCCAGGCGTTCCTGCAGTTCGATGCCGGCCAGCGGGCTACCCGGGTAGTCGCGCTCGGGGTCGATACCGACGACGATGCCGGAGTTGGCATTGCGTTCGTTACGCGAGTACTGGCTCATGCCGTTGGTCACCACCCGGCCCGGCTCGCTGGTGGCGGCGACCACGGTACCCCCCGGGCACATGCAGAAGCTGTACACCGAGCGGCCATTGCTGGCGTGGTACACCAGCTTGTAGTCGGCGGCGCCCAGTTTCGGGTGGCCGGCGTACTTGCCCAAGCGTGCTTTGTCGATCAGCGTCTGGGGGTGCTCGATACGGAAACCCACCGAGAACGGTTTAGCTTCCATGTATACGCCTTTGGCGTGCAGCATGCGGAAGGTGTCGCGGGCGCTGTGGCCCAGGGCCAGTACCACATGGCGCGAGTGCAGCTGTTCGCCGCTCTCCAGCACCACGCCGGTCAGCTGGCCATCCTCGATCAGCAGGTCGGTGACCTTCTGCTGGAAGCGCACTTCGGCACCCAGGGCGATCATGTCCTGGCGCATCTGCTCGACCATGCCGGTAAGGCGGAAGGTACCGATGTGCGGCTTGTTGATGTACAGGATCTCGTCCGGCGCACCGGCCTTGACGAACTCTTCCAGCACTTTGCGGCCGTGGTGCTGCGGGTCCTTGATCTGGCTGTACAGCTTGCCGTCGGAGAAGGTCCCGGCGCCGCCTTCGCCGAACTGCACGTTGGACTCCGGGTTGAGCACGCTCTTGCGCCACAGGCCCCAGGTGTCCTTGGTGCGCTGGCGCACTTCCTTGCCGCGTTCGAGGATGATCGGCTTGAAGCCCATCTGCGCCAGCAGCAGGCCGGCAAAGATGCCGCACGGGCCGAAACCGACCACGATCGGACGCTCCTGCAGATCAGCCGGGGCCTGGCCGACGAACTTGTAGGTCACGTCTGGCGCCGGGCCGATGTTGCGATCGTCGGCGAACTTGCTGAGCAGCTCGGCTTCGTTGCTGGCTTGCAGGTCGATGGTGTAGATGAACAGCAGTTCGCTGTTCTTCTTGCGCGCATCGTAGCTGCGCTTGAACAGGTTGAAGCTGAGCAGTTGCTCGTCGCGGATGCCCAGGCGCTGGACGATGGCTTCACGCAGGGCTTCGTCGGGATGGTCCAGGGGCAGCTTCAGTTCGGTGATTCGTAGCATGGCAGGGTCCAGTATCCCGGCCATGGGCGGCCGGCGGCTTTACACAAACCGCCAAGTATAAGCTGTTCGCCGCCCTGACTGGCAGGATAAAAGCGCCCGGCGATCAGTTGTCGCGCGCGCCGCCGTAGTAACCGCAGCCTTGCAAGGTCTGGCCGTCGATGCGCAGTTCGGCGCGCAGGTGCTGGATGGCGCCCGTGGCACTGTCCACGCAGCGTTGCGGCGCGGCCCACAGCTCCACGCGCTGGCCGTTGGCTTCGCTGGTCAGGGTTAGGCCGCCACCGGGTACCTCTTCTTCCAGGAACGGCAGCGGCAGCGGGTCTTTGCCGGGGCGTTCGATGACCATGCCCTTGCCGCTGGCCTTCACCGCCCAGTCCGGCTCGTGGCCGCTGGCGCGCAGGGTCAGTTGCTTGAAGTTAGGGTCCTCGCAGGCGCGCGTCGAGGGTTGCAGGCGGTATAGACGGCGTACTTCCAGCTGGCCATCGTTGTTGGCCTGCTTGCTGCCGGTGAGCCGACCACGGACGTCGGCGAACAGCTTGTCGTTGGCGTCCTGGGCCAGATTGGCAGCCTCCTGCAGGATGCCGGTCGCGGCGACGTCGTTGATCACGAACGTACGGCTTTCGCTGCACGGCGTGAACAACAGCTGGCCACCGGCGGCACGCAACTCGCCCTGCATGCGCGTGGTGCCGATGTTCGGGTCGCTGGGGGCGTCAGCCATCAGCTGGCAACCGGCGAACAGGGGCAGCAGGGCGCTGAGCAGCAGGGTGGGGGTGAGGCGCATGACGGGGTGGACTCCAGAGATCTTTGCCGTGAAAGTTGGCCACGTTACGCAGGCTTGCGGCGGATCTCAAGTTAATGGTTGCCTGTGCTGGCCCTATCGCCGGCAAGCCAGCTCCCACAGGTACCCACAATCCTCAGGAACTGTGGGGTACCTGTGGGAGCTGGCTTGCCGGCGATAGGGCCAGTACAGGCAATACATGTTTTACAGGCAGAAAAAAGGGCCCGAAGGCCCTTTTCCAATCAGCCTCCCAGATACGCGTCGCGCACTTTCGGGTCGGTCAGCAGCGCCTCACCGGTCCCCTGCATCACCACCCGGCCGTTCTCCAGCACGTATGCCCGGTCAGCGATCTTCAGCGCCTGGTTGGCGTTCTGCTCGACCAGGAACACGGTCACGCCATCGCGGCGCAGCTGTTCGATGATGTCGAAGATCTGCTGGATGATGATCGGCGCCAGGCCCAGCGAAGGTTCGTCGAGCAGCAGCAGTTTGGGCTTGCTCATCAGCGCCCGGCCGATGGCGAGCATCTGTTGCTCGCCACCGGACATGGTGCCGCCACGCTGGATGTATCGCTCCTTCAGGCGCGGGAACAGCTGCAGCACCTTGTCCAACTGCTCCTGATAATCGCCCTTGTCGGTGAAGAAGCCACCCATTGCCAGGTTTTCCTCGACAGTCAGGCGGGAGAACACGCGGCGGCCTTCCGGCACCACCGCGATGCTTTTACGCATGATGTGCGAGGACGGCTGGCCGACCAGCTCTTCACCCAGGTACTTGATGCTGCCACTGTGCGCCTGCGGCGAGCCGCACAGGGTCATCAGCAAGGTCGACTTGCCGGCACCGTTGGCGCCGATCAGGGTGACGATCTCGCCCTGGTTGATCTCCACATTGACGCTGTGCAGCGCCTGGATCTTGCCGTAGAAGGTGGAAACGTTCTCGAACTTCAGCATTTACGCTTCCCCCAGGTAGGCTTTGATCACTTCAGGGTTGTCGCGGATCTCTTCCGGCGTGCCGTGGGCCAGGGGGGTGCCCTGGTTGATCACCACGATATGGTCGGAAATGCTCATCACCAGCTTCATGTCGTGCTCGATCAGCAGCACGGTGACGTTGTGCGACTCACGCAGGTAGGCGATCAGCGCCTTGAGGTCTTCGGTCTCCTTCGGGTTCAGGCCCGCGGCCGGTTCGTCGAGCATGATGATCCGCGGTTGGGTCATCATGCAGCGGGCGATTTCCAGGCGGCGCTGCTGGCCGTAGGCGAGGGTGCCGGCGGTACGGTTGGCGAACTCGGTCAGGTTGACCTTCTCCAGCCAGTACTGCGCGCGTTCCATGGCCTCCTTCTCGCTGCGGCGGAAGCTTGGGGTCTTGAACAGGCCGGCGAAGAAGTTGGTGTTCAGGTGGCGGTGCTGGGCGATCAGCAGGTTTTCCAGTGCGGTCATTTCCTTGAACAGGCGCACGTTCTGGAAGGTCCGCACCACGCCCTTGCGGGCGATCTGGTGGCCGGCCAGGCCCTGGATCGGCTGCCCATCGAGCAGGATGGTGCCGCCGCTGGGCTTGTAGAAGCCGGTCAGGCAGTTGAACACCGTGGTCTTGCCGGCGCCGTTCGGGCCGATCAGCGCCACCACCTGTTTTTCCTTGACGGTCAGGCCCACGCCGTTGACCGCCAACAAGCCGCCGAAGCGCATGCTCAGGCCGCTGACTTGCAGAATTTCACGGCTCATCGATGCAGCTCCATGTGTGGTCGTTGCATAGGCAGCAGGCCCTGCGGACGCCAGATCATCATCAACACCATCAGCGCACCGAACATCAACATGCGGTATTCGCTGAACTCACGCATCAGCTCGGGCAGCAGGATCATCACGATGGCCGCGAGAATCACGCCCAGTTGTGAGCCCATGCCGCCGAGCACGACGATGGCGAGGATGATCGCCGACTCGATGAAGGTAAACGATTCCGGGGTCACCAGGCCTTGGCGCGCAGCGAAGAAGCTGCCGGCGAAACCGGCGAAGCAGGCACCCAGGGTGAACGCCGAGAGCTTGATGATGGTGGGGTTCAGGCCCAGCGCACGGCAGGCGATCTCGTCTTCACGCAGCGCTTCCCAGGCACGGCCGATCGGCATGCGCAGCAGGCGGTTGATCACGAACAGCGCCAGCAGCGCCAGCAGCAGGGCGACCAGGTAGAGGAAGATGACCTTGTTGATCGAGTTGTATTGCAGCCCGAAGAACTCGTGGAAGGTCTGCATCCCCTCGGCGGCCTTGCGCTCGAAGGTCAGGCCGAAGAATTCCGGCTTGGGGATGTTGCTGATGCCGTTGGGGCCGCCGGTCCAGTCGGTGAGGTTACGCAGGAACAGGCGGATGATCTCGCCGAAGCCGAGGGTCACGATCGCCAAATAGTCACCGCGCAGGCGCAGCACCGGGAAGCCGAGCAGGAAGCCGAAGGTAGCGGCCATCAGGCCGGCGATCGGCAGGCACACCCAGAAGCTCCAGCCCAGGTAGTGCGAGAGCATGGCGTAGCTGTAGGCGCCGACGGCGTAGAAGCCGACATAACCGAGGTCGAGCAGGCCCGCCAGGCCGACCACGATGTTCAGGCCCAGGCCCAGCAACACGTAGATCAGGATCAGCGTGGCAATGTCGACCGCACCGCGTGAGCCGAAGAACGGCCACACCAGTGCTGCCACGATCAGGCCCAGGATTACGTAGCGCTGGGTTTTCGGCAGGGTCAGGTAGTTGCTGACCGCCGGCGGGATCAGCTTGCGATCCGAACGGCGGCCCATTACTGCACTCCACTGCTTGTCGAACAGCACGCGCAGGAACATCAGTACCGAACACACGGCGATGATGCTGATGGTGAACGAGCCCTGGCTGTGCACCGCCAGGCTGATGCCGTCGATGCTCAGTTTCAGGCCCAGTACCGGGAAGGCCACGGCCCAGACCAGCAAGGCGCTGAAGAACGCCTGTTTGAGATTTCTGTTCATACTTTTTCAACCTCCGGGCGGCCCAGAATGCCGGTCGGCCGGAATAGCAGGACAAGAACCAACAAGCCGAATGCCACTACGTCCTTGTACTGGTCGCCGAAGATATCGGCGCCGAACGCTTCGGCCACACCCAGCACCAGCCCGCCGAGCATGGCGCCCGGGATGCTGCCGATGCCACCCAGCACCGCCGCGGTGAAGGCCTTCAGGCCCACCAGGAAACCGGCGTTGGGGTTGATCACCCCGTACTGCATGCTCAGCAGCACGGCCGCCACCGCCGCCAGGGCGGCACCGATGACGAAGGTGAGGGCGATGATGTTGTTGGTGTTGATGCCCAGCAGGTTGGCCATCTTGATGTCCTCGGCGCAGGCGCGGCAGGCGCGGCCCAGGCGGGAACGGGAGATGAACAGGGTGAGGCAGGTCATGGCCACCAGGGTGACCACGAACACCAGGATCTGCATGTAGCTGATCAGGACTTCTTCCGCACCGCCTGGCCCGAACGAGAAGCTGCCGGGGATCAGGTTGGGGATGGATTTGTCCTTGGAGTCTTGCGACAGCAAGACGGTGTTCTGCAGGAAGATCGACATGCCGATGGCAGAGATCAGCGGGATCAGACGGTTGCTGTTGCGCAGGGGGCGGTAGGCAACCCGTTCGATGCTGTAGCCATAGGCACTGGTAACGAAGATCGTCGCGACGAAGGCGACGGTCATCAGGATCGGCAGCGAATGGATACCCATCATGGCCAGGCCCGCCAGGGCGATGAAGGCCACGTAGGAACCGATCATGTAAACCTCGCCGTGGGCGAAGTTGATCATGCCAATGATGCCGTACACCATCGTGTAGCCGATGGCGATCAAGGCATAGGTGCTGCCGATGGTCAATCCATTAACCAGTTGTTGGAAGAAATGGTAGATCTCAGGCATTACAGCGCTCCTAAAAACCTGATTTGCATTTCGCTGGCGGGGGTACGGCCAGGAAACCGCGGGTGACGGTTTTAAGATTTTCAGGTGAGCCCGCCCCCGGATCGCGGGGATCAGGCCCATGAACCTCGTAAAACAAAGCCCACTGCTCGCACAGTGGGCTTCTACGGTCAGCTATTAGTCACGCAGTTACTGAGGGGAGACTTCGGTCTTCGGCTTGCCGAAGTGCCATTCGTAGACCACGAATTTGAAGTCTTTCAGGTCGCCTTTCTCGTCGTAGGACAGGGTGCCGGTCGGGGTCTTGAAGGAACCGGCGTGGATGGCCTCGGCCACCTTGTCGGTGTCTTCGGACTTGGCCGCCTTGATACCTTGGGCGATCAGTTCGACAGCCGAGTAGGCCGGGAACACGAACGGGCCGCTCGGGTCCTTGCCGTCGGCCTTGATGGCGTCGACGATGGCCTTGTTCTCTGGGTCGGCGTCGAACGACTTCGGCAGGGTCACCAGCAGGCCTTCGGAGGCGTTCTGGGCGATCTGCGAGATGGAGTCGTTACCCACGCCTTCCGGGCCCATGAACTTGGCTTTCAGGCCTTTTTCCTGAGCCTGGCGCAGGATCAGGCCCAGCTCCGGGTGGTAGCCGCCGTAGTAGACGAAGTCGACGTTGTTCTGCTTGAGCTTCTGGATGATCGAGGAGAAGTCCTTGTCACCGGCGTTCAGGCCTTCGAACACGGCAACCTTGGTGCCTTTGCCTTCCAGGGTCTGCTTGACCGCAGTGGCGATGCCTTCACCGTACTGCTGCTTGTCGTGCAGTACCGCGACCACTTTCGGTTTGACGTGGTCGGCGATGTAGTTGCCGGCGGCCGGGCCCTGAGCGCTGTCCAGGCCGATGGTGCGGAAGATCAGTTTGTAGCCACGGGCGGTGATTTCCGGCGAGGTGGCGGCCGGGGTGATCATGATCACGCCTTCGTCTTCGTAGATGTCGGACGCAGGCTGGGTGGAGCTGGAGCACAGGTGGCCGATGACGAACTTGACGCCGTCGTTGACCACTTTGTTGGCGACTGCCACGGCCTGTTTAGGGTCGCAGGCGTCGTCGTATTCCTTGGCTTCGAGCATCTTGCCATCGACGCCGCCCTTGGCGTTGATGTCCTTGATGGCTTGCTTGGCGCCGATGAACTGCATGTCGCCGTACTGGGTCACAGGGCCGGTCTTAGGGCCCGCGATCCCGATCTTGATGGTATCGGCGGCAAACGAATGGCTGGCTACCCCGGCCAGAACCATTGCGGCGAACAGCTTGGAAATCTTGATCATAGTGCTCCACTCATTCTGTTGTAATTCTTATAGTCCTGGCGGCCAGGGCTACAGACCGGGCGGGATTTGCGGCGTGGCCATGCCATCGCGCAAGCCCACCTTCCCCCGGAACATGTCCCGGAACTGTACCGGTACAGTGTAGAGCGCTGGTCGAGCGCTTGAAAAGCGGTCGAAAAGTGCCTGTTTCCTGGGTTGTCGCTTGATCGACACAAAGATACAGAAAAGCGCCATCAAACTGCCTGCATCTGCGATCCCGCCCCACAACTTCGGGATCAATCGACCAAATTACGTATTTGAAACCGGGTTTTTCTGCAAAAATGCCGGCCTTTTTTATTGGCGATTTTTGCGGATACCACCCATGACTGATCAAACAAGCACCCTCTATGCCAAATTGCTTGGCGAGACGGCAATCATCGAGTGGAAAGCGTTGGAGCGCTTCTGGGCCAAGGGTGACCTGATTTGGGTCGACCCCAGCCTTGACCTGATTGCCGTTGCCGAGGCGATGGCCGAGAATCGCAGCGAGATCTTCGCCAAGTGGCGTAGTGATGGCACTGTCGGGCCGGTCACGGCCGAGCAGGCTTTGGACCTGCAAAGCCGCGATCCAGAGATCTGGGCGGTGGTGGTTTCGCCGTTCATCGTGATCCAGATGAAGGGCGCGGCACAGGCATGATCGTTTTTGGTGCGCGATAATGCGCAGCGGCCCCGTTTTGGTGCTTGATGGCGCTCAAGGCGGGTGGAGGTAAGTAACAATTCGGCGTGGCGGTAACAGTTTACGGGATGCGTAATGGGGGCTGCCTTGCAGCCCATCGCTGGCAAGCCAGCTCCACAGGTCAGGTGCAGCCCTGTAAAGCTGCACCGAACCCTGTGGGAGCAATTGTCTTACTCAATTTCTAAAGGCTGGCGCGAACCCTGTGGGGGCTGGCTTGCCAGCGATGGGCCGCACAGCGGCCCCCGGTTATTCGAATAGTCAGGAGTCATCGATGAGCACTGCACTACCTTCGCTTGGATTCGCCGGTATCGGCCTGATGGGCCTGCCCATGTGCCGGCGCCTGCTGGCCGCGGGCTACCCGCTGACCGTATGGAACCGCAGCCCGGACAAGTGCGCCGCACTGGTCGACGCCGGCGCGCGCCTGGCCGGCAGCCCTGCCGAGCTGTGCCGCGACAGCGACATGGTGCTGCTGTGCCTGGCTGACACGGTCGTGGTGCGCGAGGTCGTGTTCGGCGAGCAAGGCATTGCCCAGGGTGGGCGCAGCGGCCAGTTGCTGATCGACTTCTCCAGCCTGGAACCTACCGCTACCCGGGAAATGGCCGCCGAACTGGCGGCGCTGTGCGGCATGGCCTGGCTGGATGCGCCAGTGTCCGGTGGCACCCCCGGGGCCGAAGCCGGCACCCTGGCGATCATGGTCGGTGGCGAGGCCGCCGACTTGCAGCGTGCACAGCCGGTGCTGCAGGTGCTCGGCCAGCGGGTGACGCACATGGGCGCCGTCGGCGCGGGGCAGGTGACCAAGGCCTGCAACCAGATGATCGTCGCCTGCAATGCCCTGGTCATCGCCGAAGTGGTGGCGTTGGCGGAACAGTCCGGGGTAGACGCGACGCTGCTCGCCGAAGCCTTGGCGGGCGGCTTTGCCGATTCCAGGCCACTGCAGATTCTTGCGCCACAAATGGCCGAAAGCCGCTTCGAGCCGATCAAGTGGCACGTCCGCACGCTGCTCAAGGACCTGGATGGCGCGGTCAGGTTCTCCCGCGAGCAAGGTTCGGCGACCCCGCTCAGTGGCCTCGCCGCGCAATTGATGCGCCTGCATGCAAGCCAAGGGTATCTGCACAAGGATCCGGCGACCCTGGTTGAACTGTACCGTAGCAAGGGTTGAGCACAGCGCTCTGCTGCTGCAGCCGCTCCAGCAACGGCCGCAGTTCGGCCAGCGGCTCCGGGCGGCCCAGCAGGTAGCCTTGCAGGTAATCGCAGCCATGGGCCTCGAGGAACGCCAGTTGCTCGGGGGTTTCCACGCCCTCGCTGACCACCTGCAAATGCAGGGTATGGGCCATGACGATGATCGCCTGGACGATCTCGCGGTCCTTCTGGCTGCCCGGCACCTCTTGCAGGAAGGTGCGGTCGATTTTCAGCACATCCAGCGGCAGGCGTTTGAGGTAGGCCAATGACGAGTAGCCGGTGCCGAAGTCATCGATCGACAGGGCCACGCCCAGGGCGCGCACGCGCTTGAGCAGGTTGACCGTGCGCTGGAGGTCACCCATCAGGGCGTTCTCGGTCACTTCCAGCTCCAGCTGCCAGGGCGCGAGCCCGGCGTGGGACAGCGCCTGTTCCACTTCGTTGGGCAGTTCGTCGTGGCTGAGGGTGACGGCCGAACAATTGACCGTGACTTTGAGGCTGCCGTAGCCGTGGCGCTGCAGGTAGGCCAGGTCGGCACAGGCACGGCGCAGCACCCACAGGTCGAGGTCGATGATCAGCCCGTTGGCTTCGGCAATGGCGACAAACCGCTCCGGCCCGAGCAAGCCATGTTGCGGGTGTTGCCAGCGCACCAGCGCCTCCAGTTTCGCCACCTGCCTGCTGCGCAGGTCGAAAATCGGCTGGTAGTGCACGCACAGCCCATGCTCCTCGAGCAGGGCCAGGCGTAGCTCTTCTTCCAGTTGCAAGGCGATCGTGGCACGGGTTTTCAGGCTGTCATTGAAGAAGTTCAGGCTGTTGCGCCCATTGCCTTTGGACTGGTACAGGGCGAGGTCGGCATGTTTGAGCAGCTCTTCGGCGGTGCCGCCGTCGTCGGGGAAGATGCTGATGCCGATGCTGGTGGTCATGACCATGCGCCGGCCGCCGAGGTCGATGGGCTCTTTCATCCGCTGCATGATGCGCTGGGCCAGATGGCGGGCTTCGTCGCGGCTGTTGAGGCTGGTGACCACACAGAACTCGTCGCCGCCAAAGCGCGCGACCAGGTCATGGTTGCGGGTGGCGGCCCTGATGTGGCTGGCAATCGCTTTCAGCAACTGGTCACCGGCATCGTGGCCGAGGCTGTCGTTGATGCGCTTGAAGTGGTCGATGTCGAGGAACATCACCGCCAGGCGGCTTTCCGTGGCGCGGTGTTCGGCCAGCCGTTCGGCGAATACCTGGTTGAAACCGCGACGGTTGACCAGGTTGGTCAGGGCATCGTAATGCGCGGCCTGCTGCAACGAAGCGCGGGCCTGGTCCAGCTGGCTGAGCAGCACGCTGACCCGGCGCAGGTCGTGCTCCTTGCTTTGCAGCTTTTTGTCGGCCAGCGCGGCGCTGACGCTGGCACCACTGATCAGCAGGGTAATGAAGCCGATGCCCAGCGCCAGTTGCAGGCTGTTGTCGCCAGAGGGCAGGCGCAGGGCGGTGTCGGCCGGAATGACCAGGGTCAGCGCCGACATCGCGGTGAAGTGGGTGGCAACGATGCCGCCGGCGATCAGCAGGCTGGCGCCATATTTCATGGCCTGGTGCAGGGTGCCGCTGCCATGACGGAAGTAGCGGGCCAGGAACAGCGCCGCCAGGCTGGTGAGCAGGGCAATGCTGGCAGAGGCCAGCAGCAGCCCGGTCTGATAGTACTGGCGGGCGCCGGTCTCCAGGGCGGCCATGCCGACGAAGTGCATGAAGATGATGCCCATGGCGATCAGCACGGCACTTTGCAGGTAATGGTGCGCCTGCATCTGGCTGCGGTCGAGGCTGTGCATGGCCAGCCAGGCGACGGCCAGGGCGATGAGCAGCGAAAGGATGGTCAGCGACGCGTCGTAGTGCACCTCCACCGGGGCCTGGAAAGCCAGCATGCTGATGAAGTGCATCGCCCAGATGCCGCCGGCCAGGCAGCAGGCACCGAGCATGCTCCATTGCCGGTGGGTGGTGGGTTCGGCGCTGTGGGACTGGCGTTCGGCCATGTCCAGGGTGGCGAGGCAGGCCGCACAGGCGACGATGTAGGCGAGCAGAACCAGGAACGGTTCATGTCGGCAATCGATGACGATGCGTCCGGTTGCCGGCAGGTCGGCGAACAGTTGCAGCCCCAGCCATTCCATGGAATGCCTCTTGATCGAGTTTTCACTCGTCTGCGCTACAACCCTGTGCAGACTGTCCAGAGGCAGTATAGGAAGAGGTGTTTAACCCTTCCTGACTAATGGCATATTGATCTCTACGATTTGGTGATAAACCTGATCGCAGCAGGGAATATGTATGGGTTCTGAAAATTGGCCCCCCCCGGGGGAGCGGCCTTGTGTCGCAAAAGGGCTGCAAAGCAGCCCCTGCAATTTCAACTATTGCGCGTCAATTCTGGGCCGCGTTGCGGCCCTTTCGCGACACAACGCAGCTCCCACAAAGGCGGCGGTGTCTGACCTGTATTAGCCAGCCACCAGCACGCGAATGGCTTCCAGGCGCAATGCCGCTTTGTCGAGCATCGCCAGGCCATCTTCACGCTGCTTGCGCAGCGCCTCGATCTCGCTGTCGCGCACGCTTGGGTTCACCGCTTGCAAGGCCACCAGACGGGCCAGTTCTTCGTCGGCTTCCGCTGTCAGGCGGCGCTGTGCTTCGGCCACGCGCTCGATGTGCGCCGGCATGATCTTCGCCTCGCCACTGCTGATGCGCTGGGCCAGCACATCACGCTGGGCCTGGACGAACTTGTTGGCGCTGGCACGCGGCACGCTTTCCAGCTGGTCATTGAGGGTTTCGAAGGCCACGCGCGAAGCCAGGTCGTTGCCGTTGGCATCGAGCAGGCAACGCAATGCTGCCGGCGGCAGATAACGTCCCAGCTGCAGGCTGCGCGGTGCCACCACCTCGCTGACGAACAACAGCTCGAGCAGCACGGTGCCGGGTTTGAGCGCCTTGTTCTTGATCAGCGCCACGGCGGTGTTGCCCATCGAGCCGGACAGCACCAGGTCCATGCCGCCTTGCACCATCGGGTGTTCCCAGGTGAGGAACTGCATGTCCTCGCGCGACAGCGCCTGGCCACGGTCGTAGGTGATGGTCACGCCTTCGTCGTCGCCCAGCGGGAAGCTGGCGTCGAGCATCTTCTCGCTCGGCTTGAGGATCAGCGCGTTCTCGGAATGGTCTTCACTGTCGATGCCGAAGGCGTCGAACAGGGTTTCCATGTAGATCGGCAGGGCGAACTGGTCGTCCTGCTCGAGAATGGCCTCGACCAGCGCCTGGCCTTCGCCGGCACCGCCGGAATTGAGCTCCAGCAGGCGGTCACGGCCGCTATGCAGTTCGGCCTCCAGGCGTTCGCGCTCGTTGCGCGCGTCGGCCACCAATGCATCCCAGGCCTTGCTGTCGCCGCTTTCGAGCAATGGCAGCAGGCGCGGGCCGAACTGGTGCTGCAGGGCATTGCCGGTCGGGCAGGTGTTGAGGAAGGCGTTGAGGCCTTCGTGGTACCACTGGAACAGGCGCTCTTGCGGGCTGTCCTGCAAGTACGGGATGTGCAGCTGGATCGTGTGCTTCTGGCCGATACGGTCGAGGCGGCCGATGCGCTGTTCGAGCAGGTCGGGGTGCGCCGGCAGGTCGAACATCACCAAGTGATGGGCAAACTGGAAGTTGCGGCCTTCGCTGCCGATCTCGGAGCAGATCAGCACCTGCGCGCCGAACTCTTCGTCGGCGAAGTAGGCGGCGGCGCGGTCGCGCTCGAGGATGCTCATGCCTTCATGGAACACCGAGGCCGGGATGCCGGAACGCACGCGCAGGGCGTCTTCCAGGTCCATCGCGGTTTCGGCGTGGGCGCAGATCACCAGCACCTTGGTGCGCTTGAGCATCTTCAGGGTGTCGATCAGCCAGTCGACGCGCGGGTCGAAACGCCACCAGCGTTGGTCATCAGCCACCTCAGCCTGGGCCTGGAAGGCGACTTCCGGGTACAGCTCGGCATGCTCGCCGGCTGGCAGCTCGCGGTATTGCTCGGGCGTGGCCAGTGGGTAAGGGTGCAGTTGACGTTCAGGGAAGCCCTGGATCGCCGCGCGGGTGTTACGGAACAGCACGCGGCCGGTGCCGTGGCGGTCGAGCAGCTCGCGGATCAGCCGCGCGCTGGCCTGGGTGTCGCCATCGCTGACAGCTGCCAGCAGGGCCTCGCCTTCGGCCCCCAGGAAGCCCTGGATAGTGGCGTGCGCCTTGGGCGACAGACGGCCTTCGTCGAGCAGTTCCTGTACCGCTTCGGCCACCGGGCGATAGTGCTCGCTCTCGGCGCGGAAGGCTGCCAGGTCGTGGAAACGGTTGGGGTCGAGCAGGCGCAGGCGGGCGAAGTGGCTGTCCTGGCCGAGCTGCTCGGGGGTGGCGGTGAGCAGCAGCACGCCCGGGATCACCTGGGCCAGCTGCTCGACCAGGCCATACTCGGCGCTGACCTGGTCTTCGTGCCAGACCAGGTGGTGCGCTTCGTCGACCACCATCAGGTCCCAGCCGGCGGCGAACAGCGCGTCCTGGGCCTTTTCGTCATCGACCAGCCACTCCAGGGCGACCAGCGCCAGCTGGGCATCCTCGAACGGGTTGCTGGCATCGCTCTCGATGAAACGCTCGGCGTCGAACAGCGCCACCTGCAGGTTGAAGCGGCGGCGCATTTCCACCAGCCACTGGTGCTGAAGGTTTTCCGGCACCAGGATCAGTACGCGGCTGGCGCGGCCCGACAGCAGCTGGCGATGAATCACCAAGCCGGCCTCGATGGTTTTGCCCAGGCCCACTTCGTCAGCCAGCAACACGCGTGGCGCGCTGCGGTCGGCCACTTCGCGGGCGATGTGCAACTGGTGGGCGATGGGTTGGGCGCGGCAGCCGCCCAGGCCCCACAGCGTCGACTGCATCTGCTTGCTGGTGTGCTGCAGGGTGTTGTAGCGCAGGCTGAACCACGCCAGCGGGTCGATCTGCCCGGCGAACAGGCGGTCGCTGGCCAGGCGGAACTGGATGAAGTTCGACAGCTGGGTTTCTGGCAGGGTGCGCGGCTGGTTCTGCCCGTCCAGGCCGTGGTAGACCATCAGCCCGTCGATGTCCTCGACCTCGCGCACGGTCAGCTTCCAGCCTTCGAAGTGGGTGATCTGGTCTCCGGGCGAGAAGCGCACGCGGGTCAGCGGCGCATTGCGCAGGGAATACTGGCGGGTGTCGCCAGTGGCCGGGTAGAGCACGGTCAACAGGCGGCCATCCTGCGCCAGGATGGTACCCAGGCCGAGCTCGGCTTCGCTGTCGCTGATCCAGCGTTGCCCCGGTTGATACTGCTGCGCCATACTGCCTGAACTCCCGCGATGAAAAAGCCGATTATGTTAACGGATCGGCCGGTCAGACCAAAGTGCCGAACGCATCGAAAGGTGCCGAAGCGTGACAGCTAGTGCAACAGTCTAGTCGCTTCATCGCCCCCCACCGTGCTGCCGACGAGGGCCCCGCATCAACATGCCTGCCAAGCACCGCTGGATCAGCAGTTCGATGGCCGTGGGCAGCCTGTTGCTGCTGGCCGCCTGCGAACAGAAAAGTTTCGAGACCTTGCCCGCCATCCCGATCGAGCAGCTCGAGGTGCTGGGCGTGCAGACGCCGATCAAGAGCGTGCACTTTCGCGACCGTGACGGTGAAGGCCTGCTGGTCTTGAGCCGCAGCGATGGCCAGGCCAGCGACCCGGAAAGCGAGCAGGAAGTGGACAAGGTGGTGCTCGAGGCCACGCTGTACGGGCGAAGCGCCGAAAGCGACGCGTTCAAGGCGCGCTGGCAGATCGAGCAGGAAACCACCTGCCCGGGCCTGGACCTGGATGTGGACTTCTACAACGACGTCAGCGATGTCGGCGACCTCGACCAGAACGGTATCGCCGAGGTGACGGTTGCCAGCCACGCCTTCTGCGGCGGCGGCATCGACCCGCACGACATCGCCATCGAGATGCGCGAAGGGCAGGCCAGTTACACCATCACCGGCCAGTCGCTGATTACTCCGGCAGGTGAAGAGCCGATCGGCGGTGAGCGCGAGGACAGTGCCTCGCTCAAAGCCGCGCCGCAGGTGTTGCGTGCGCACATGGACGCGGTCTGGCAGCAGGTGTACAAGCGGCCCTGGAGCGAGGCCAGCCCGCCAGCGGGCAACGAACCTGACGAAGAACCCGAATAACTGCTGTCCATACCTTCAAGGTAAGCCTGTGTCTGCCGATACAGGGGTACAGGAGAACTCAATGCTGCCGCCGATCATTCCGCTCAGTGCCGCCCCGGTGACCTCGCAACAGGACCCGGTCAAGCCCACCCCCGACATCAAGCCGGTGGTGCCGACGCAGCCTGCTTCCAGTGAAAGCTCCATCGACCTCAAGCACCAGCGCGACCCGCAGGAGCAGGCGCTGTTGCTGCGCGATGAACAGCGCCGCCAGCAGCGCCGCCGGCAGAACGGCGACGACGAACGCTACAACGCGATGCCGGGTGACGAGGTCAACGCCGATAACACCGTGCCGGTGGCGCCGTTGATGGGTGAGCATGGTCGCCAGGGGCTGCTGGTCGACATCGAAGTCTGACGCAGGGCTGGTCAGCGCCTGCGCCTGGCTTCATCATGAACGTCTCAGTTGATCGTCGAGCCCGCCCATGAGCCAAGACAACCTCATCGATTTCGATGCCGAACGCGCCAAGCGCGTCCATGACCTCAAGGAAAAGCGCCTGAACGAAATGCGCAACGCGTTCGAGCAGGCCCTGCCGTTGAACAGCGCCCGGAAAAAGAAGCCCAAGGGCAAGCCGAAGAAGCGCTGAAACTTGACCCAGGTCAACCCTGTACCCGCCTCGTGTGCCCGGCCCCGGGCACTATTGACACCGATCAATTTTCCCCGCCCCTGCATTGGTTAACGTGCACCCATCGGACAACGGCAAACGAATGGGGAGGCCAGCATGTTCTTCGACAACGTGGTTATCGCCGGGGTGGTAACGGTCGGGTTGATGGTCGTCTTCTTTGCCGGTCTGGGCATTTTCATCTGGAAGGACTCGAACAAGCGCAAGCCGCGCTGACCTTCCGGGTACACGAGCACGCAAGGCATTTAGGGCGACTTCGGTCGCCCATTTTTTTTGCCCGCTATTTCTCTATTACCTGCGCGGCCCCTGTGGGAGCGGGCGCGCCCGCGAAGGGGCCCGCACAGAAATCCGCAGCCCTACAAAGATGATTAGCTAGCTAATTAAACGACCGCCCTTTATCCTTCCCACCATTGTCTATCTTTCAACATGACCACCCCGGCAAGGTCCGCCTCGTGCCCATCACCCTCCAGGCCCTGTTCGCCCCCAGCAGCCTCGCGCTCAAGTTCGCCATCAAGACTTTGCTCGGTGGCGGCCTGGCATTGTGGCTGGCGATGCGCTGGGGCCTGGAGCAACCGGCCTGGGCATTGATGACCGCCTTCATCGTTGCCCAGCCGCTCTCAGGCATGGTGGTGCAGAAAGGCCTGGCGCGGCTGGCCGGGACGCTGGTCGGCACGCTGATGTCGGTGCTGTTCATCGGCTTGTTCGCCCAGGCGCCCGGCCTGTTCCTGCTCACCCTGGCGCTGTGGCTGGCCTTGTGCACCGCCGCCTCCACCCAACTGCGCAGCGCCTGGGCCTATGCCTTCGTGCTGGCCGGCTACACCGCAGCGATCATCGCCTTGCCGGCCATCGACCACCCGTTGCAGGTGTTCGACCAGGCCGTGGCGCGCTGCACCGAGATCTGCCTGGGGATCTTCTGCGCCACCGCCAGCAGTGCCTTGCTCTGGCCCATGCGGGTCGAGCAGCAACTGGCCGGGCAAGCCCGCCAGGCCTGGCAGAACGGCCTGCAGGCGGCCAGGGCCATGCTGGGCGGCGAGGATGAGGCGCGCAAAGGCTTGCTGGAAAGCTTGGGGCGTATCGTTGCCATCGACAGCCAGCGCGAACACGCCTGGTTCGAAGGAAATCGCGGGCGCCAGCGTGCCCGCGCCATCCGTGGTCTGAGCCAGAAACTGATGGTGCTGCTGCGTATTTCCCGCTCCGTGCGCCGACAGTGGCGGCAACTGGATGCACGCGAGGCCGAACACCTGTCGCCCTGGCTGGAGGCGGTGCGTGAGTGCCTGAGCGAGCCCGACCAGCCCAGCCTGCTGTTGCTGCGCCAGCGTATCTGGGATGCCGCCCAGGCCGAACAGATCAGTTCGGCGGAGCACTTCTGCCTGGCGCGGATGGCGCTGCTGCTGGATTACGCCATGGCCGCCAGCCAGGCGCTGGCGCAGGTGGAGGCGGGCAGGGCGCCCAAAGATGTATCCCAGGGGTTGGCCGTGCACCGCGACTGGTCGTTGGCCTTGCTGTTCGGTTCCCGCAGCGCCCTGGCCTTTCTGGTAATGAGCGGCTTCTGGCTGGCCACTGCCTGGCCTTCGGCACCGGGTGGGCTGGTGTTGACGTGCGTGGTCTGTAGCTTGTTCGCCAGCCGCGAGAACGGTGCGCAGATCGGCTTGAGCTTTTTACGCGGGATCCTTCTGGCCATACCTGCGGCGTTTCTGGTCGGGCAGGTTCTACTGCCGCAATGGAGCAGCTTCGCCATGCTCGCCCTGGGCATGGGCGTGCCGCTGTTTCTCGGTGCGCTGGGCATGGCGCACCCACGGACCGGCGCCACGGCCACTTCCTATTGCCTGCACTTCATCGTGCTGGTGTCACCACTCAATGCCATGCAGTTCGGCGTGGCGACCCTGCTCAACAGTGCCCTGGCCATGCTGGTGGGGGTAGCCGCGGCGGTGATGGCCTTCCGCTTGCTGGTGTTTCGCCACCCGGCCTGGCTGGGCCGACGTCTGCGCGCGGCCACCCAGAGCGACCTGGCACGCCTGACCCGGCGCGACCTGCGCGGGGCCGACAGCTGGTTTGGCGGGCGCATGGCCGACCGCCTGCTGCAGCTGGCGCGGCATGCCGGCGAACTGCCCGAATGCGAGCGCAAACGCTGGGATGACGGCCTGCACGGGCTGGATATCGGCGACGAGCTGGTGCACCTGCGCATGTGCCTGGCGGTCGCCCAGGCGCCGTTGGGGCAGGCCGAGCGCAATTATCTGCAGCAGGTCGAGGCAGTGCTGGCCAAGGGGCCGGCGCCTGGGCGCGGGCGGCAGCTGGATGCCGCTAGCGCACAGTTCATCGACGCTTTGCGCCGGCTACCCCCGAGCGACGCGCTGCGGTTGGCCGAAGGTGCGGTGCTGCAATTGCAGAAAAGCTGGGGCAAGTGGTGCCGCTGGCAGGAGGAAGCCCATGGGGTTGCGTGAATGGGAAATGGGCGGCGTGCTGTTCAGCCCCTTCCTGGTCTATGTGTTGCTGGCGCTGCTGCTCACCGGCCTGCTGCGCCTGCTGGTGCAGGCCACGCCGTTGGCGCGCTGGATCTGGCATGAGGCGCTGTTCGATGCCGCGCTGTTCGTTTGTGTGTTGTTCCTGGTGGTGCGCCTGCTGGGGACGTTATAAGGAGTGTTTCGATGCGTGCAGCCATACGTATCCTGGTGACCTTGTGTGTGGTGGCCCTTGCCGTGTTGGCCGGCTATCAGCTTTGGCAGTACTACATGCTCACCCCTTGGACCCGCGATGCCCGGGTGCGCGCCGATGTGGTGGTGATCGCCCCCGATGTGTCCGGTTGGGTGCGCGAGCTCAAAGTTCGTGACAACCAGCAGGTCAAGGCGGGCGATCTGCTGATGAGCATTGACCGCGAACGCTTCCAGGCCGCCTTCGACCAGGCCAGCGCCGTGACCGAAACCCGTGCCCAGCAACTGCGCCTGCGCGAGCGTGAGGCGGCCCGGCGAAGCGCGCTGGGGCCGGAGGCGATCAGTGCCGAGTTGCGTGAGAACGCGCAGATAAATGCCGCTATCGCGCGTGGTGAACTGCATGAGGCCGAAGCGCAGTTGCAGGTTGCCAAAATCAACCTGGCGCGCAGTGAAGTGCGCGCACCGCGCAGCGGGCATATCACCAACCTGCGCCTGGCCGAAGGCAATTATGTGAATACCGGGCAATCGGTGATGGCCCTGGTGGACGACTCGACCTTTTATATCCAGGCCTATTTCGAAGAAACCAAGCTGCCGCGCATCCGTGTCGGGGATGCGGTGAAGGTGTGGCTGATGGGCGCGGGCGAGCCGATGCAAGGGCATGTGGAAAGCATCAGCCGCGGCATCACCGACCGCAACAGCAACCCGGACAGCCAGTTACTGCCGGAGGTCGAGCCGACCTTCAACTGGGTGCGCCTGGCACAGCGGATTCCGGTTAGGATTCGCCTGGACCAGGTGCCTGATGGAGTAACCCTGAGCGCGGGGATGACGGCGAGTGTGCAGGTGCATGAACGGTAGAGTAGGCCGTGAGTGCCAAGGGGGCCGCACAGCGGCCCCGGGTTCTAGCCTGGTAACGGGGCAGTACGGACCTGCTGGTTGACACTGACCGATGAAAACCGTGGCATCGCGGCCGCGGCTTGCGTTAGGCTGCCGGTCACGAGTCGCCCGACAGAGGCGTCCTTCCCTGCCCGGCGTGCGTATCTTCCGATTTCATTGCGAGGTTACGTCATGGCCATCACTTCCCGGGACATCTGCAGCGCGGCCGACCAGCTCAAGGGCTTCGTCGGTTTTCATGGCAAGCGCGGCGTCCATATCGTGCGCTTTTCCGAAGACGCGTTCGGCATGGATGTGGCCGACGCCAGCATCACCCCCTGCAGCGAGTTCGTCTGGCGGCCCGAGCAAGGGCAGCGCATGGCGCTGTGCCGCGAACGGCTGGCGTTGTTGCTGGAGCAACATGTGGATGATCGCCTGAACATCAGCGAGCCGCTGCGCATCTACCTGCGCCGGCGCGACCTGCCGGAAATCGTGGCCGAGCGCAGCTTGCAGCAGCCTTGCTGAAAAGCCTCTGTGGGCGCATCAGGATCCGGGCAAGGCAGTTGCGTTGCCGTGCTACCGGCAGGGCGCCGAACGCCCGGATGCCTGCTGCAACAACGCGGCGAGCTTGGCACTGTCCACGGGCCGACTCAGGTAGTAGCCCTGCACTTCATGGCAATGGTCTTTCTCCAGCGCCCTGAGCTGCTGCTCGCTTTCCACGCCTTCGGCCGTCACGGTCAGCCCCATCGCTTCGCCCAGGTTGATGATCGCCTGGACCACGGCGCGGTCGCTGCCGCCGCTATTGTTCAGCCCGCCAATGAAGCGTTTGTCGATCTTGATGCTGTCGAACGGGTAGGTGCGCAGGTAGCCCAGCGACGAGTAGCCGGTACCAAAGTCGTCCATGTTCAGGCGTACACCCAGTTCCTTCAGCGACAGCATGGTGCCCAGCGCACCTTCGATGTCGTTGAGCATGACGTTCTCGGTGATTTCCAGCTCCAGGCGCTGGGCAGGGAAGGCGGTTTCCAACAGGATTTCGCGCACATCGGCCACCACATCGCTGCGCTGGAATTGCGCAGGTGACAGGTTCACCGAAACCAGCACATCGGCGGGCCAGTCGTGGGCGGTGCGGCAGGCTTCGCGCAGCACCCAGCGGCCCAGCGCAACGATGATGTCGCTTTGCTCGGCCAGCGGAATGAAAGTGTCCGGCCCCAGCAACCCTTCCTGCGGATGCTGCCAGCGCAGCAGGGCCTCGACCGCGACGATGTGCAGGTCGCCGAGGCGGTAGCGCGGCTGGTAATGCAGCTCGAATTCCTGGTCACGCAGGGCCCGCCGCATGTCGCTCTCCAGTTGCCGGCGATACTGGATCTGCTGGTTCATTTCGGCAGCGAAATAGCGCCAGGTGTTCTTGCCATCGGCCTTGGCCTGGTACAGCGCGATGTCGGCGCAGCGCATCAGCTCGCCGGCATCGAAGCCTTGCTCGCGGGCCTGCGCGACCCCGATGCTGGCGCCAACGTGCAGGGCCTGGCTGTCGAAAACGATGGGTTGTTGCAGCAGGCCGATCAGCCGCGCACAGAAGCGGTCGATCTCGCTGCGGTTGTCCAGGCCACTGAGCACCAGGACAAATTCGTCGCCACCCAGGCGCGCGACCATGTCGCCGTCACGGGTGCTGTCGCGCAGGCGTGTGGCTACCTCCTGCAGCACGGCGTCGCCGGCGGCGTGGCCGAGCGAGTCGTTGATCGGCTTGAAGTCGTCCAGGTCCAGCAGCAGCAGGGTCAGTGGCGGTGAATCGCTGCCGCGCAGCAGCGCCTGCTCCAGGTGCCGGGCAAGCTTGTTGCGGTTGGCCAGCCCGGTCAGCGGGTCGTGCAGCGACAGGTGCTGGATGCGCGCATGGGCATCGACTTCGTCGGTGATGTCACTGGCGGTGCCGCGATAGCCGATGGGCTTGCCGTCGGACCAGATGGCGCGGGCCGAAATCCGGCAGTAGCGGTTCTGGCCATTCTGGTCGCGGTAGGTGCAGCGCAGGTTGGCCAGTTGTTGCGGGTCGGCGGCGGCCAGGGCATCCAGCCATGGCGACAGGGGGGTGGTATCGCAGGCCAGCAATTGATTGAGCGGCTGGCCGAGCCACTCGACCACCGGGTAGCCGGTGACACGGGCAAAGCGTTGCGACAGGTAGGTTAGGCGTTGCTGTCGGTCGGTTTCCCAGATCCAGTCGGACGCCGACTCGGCCACCGCGCGGAAACGCTGCTCGCTGGCCTCCAGCGCCTGGTTGCTCTGTTGCAGGTCGGCAAGGCTGAGGTCGATCGCCCGCGAACTGCGCAAGGCATGGCGGAACAGGTACAACATCACCAGGCCGAGTATCAGCAAGGCACCGGCCAGTGGCGGCAACACCGCCCGCAGCAACTGGCGCCCCGGCAGCGGGCTGCTCCAGGACAGGTGGTAGCCGGTATCGCCGAGGCCGATGCGCAGGTGCTCGGCATCACTCAGATGATTCTTTTCCACATGCATGCCGCTCAGGCCGGCAGCAATGCTCAGGCGCGCCAGTTTGTCCTCGGTGAGCTGGTCGAGGAACAGCATCACCGGCGCCTGGCTTACCTCGCTTTCGCTGACATCCCGGTCCGGGCGCACCGCTGCGGCACTGAGCACCGCCGGCCAGCCGTTGAACAACACGTAACGGGTGATCTGTTCACGCGGGATGGCTGCCGCACGGGCCTGGGCAATGATCGTCGGCAGCGCTGCATCTATATAGGTGCTGGCTGGCGTCTGGGTCGGTTGGCCCTTGAACAAGGCATAGGTGGTGCTTGCGTCCTCGACCACGAACACGCCTTCATAGCCATTGGCACTGTACAGCGATTCACCCACGTTCTTTTCTTCGTAGGCCCATTTCCAGTCGGCGCGGCCTGCCAGGTGTTCGTAAGCTGCATCCCACACCGCGTAGCTGGACAGGAACTGGCGCGAGGCGAGCAGCCTTTGCTCGAGCGCCTGGGTTGCCTGCGCGGTGCTGCGCTGGCGATCCTCGTGGTTAAGAATGCCCGCGATATTGAACAGGGCGCCGAGGATGATCAGGCAGGCCAGGCCGAAAACCGCACTGAAACCGGCAATCAGGCGGCGCACCTGCAAGCGCGGCGCAGGGCTGGCGGGTGGAAGGTTGGCGGTCCTGGCCATGCGCGAGCGGCTCCTTTCAGGCAGCCTCCTGCCAGGTAGTCAGGAAGGAGGTTCAATCAGGATAGGCCAGCCTGAGCGCCGCGGCGTCGCCGCCGGCAAACCACCGCGTACCGGAATTCATTTTTTTCCGTCTTTTCGGCTCGCAACGGCGGATTGCGGGTCTTTCAGTAGTCGCGAAGGCGGTTTGCCGCTGTCGCTGCGCACCTGTGCATGGCTGATCAGGCCGAAGATGAAACTGCCGCCGATGATGTTGCCGGCCAAGGTCGGCAGGGCGAACTCCAGCCAGAAGCTGCGCCAGCTTTCATCGCCGGCCCAGACCAGGTACGACACCTCCACCGAGCCGACCACGATATGGGTGAAGTCGCCCAGGGCCATCAGGTAGGTGATCATCAGGATGATCCAGATCTTGGCGTGTTCCATCGACGGAATCATCCAGACCATGGTGGCGATCATCCAGCCCGATACGATGCCTTTGGCGAACATCTGGCTGATGTCGTTGTGCATGACCTTGCGGCCCACCTCGAGGAAGGCGATGTCGGTCTTGCTGTCGAAGATCGGCAACTCCAGCATTACCCAGGCCACCAGCAGGGTGCCGGCAAGGTTACCTGCCAGTACCACGCTCCACAGGCGCAGCAGGCGCCCGAAATTGGCCAGGGTAGGGGTGGTCATGACCGGCAACACGGCGGTCAGGGTGTTTTCCGTGAACAATTGCTGGCGCGCCAGTATCACCGCGAGGAAGCCGGCGCTATAGCCGATGCTGGCGACCACCTGGGCGCTGTCACCCTCCGGCAGGCGGGCGTAGAACAGGCCCATGGCCATGAGCGACAGGCCCATGGACAGCCCGGCGGCCAGTGCCGACCACCACAGTGCGGCGAGGGTCCGTTCCAGTTCCTGGTCGCCCTGGTAACGAATGATCTCGTGCAATACCGCCGCGCGTGGCGGCTGGTTCTGGCTGACCTCCTGCTCCTCGTCTGCCGACAGGCCAGGGGTTTTCTCGCTTTGCGCATCGCTCATGACCGCTACGCTCCGTTGGGGTGTTTCTCTACAGATTCGCGGCGCTTTCATTAGTTGCCGGCGCGCGGCCAAACACCGGCAGAAAGTTTTTTCAGATCAAGGTGTTGACTCTGATTTCAAAGCGCGTATTATTCGCCACCTCGCAGCGATAAACGCTTCGGGGCAAGCGTCAAGTGTTTGAAGTTGAAGGGTTTCGACAGGAACCTGCAGTAAAAAACTTCAAAATAAACGCTTGACAGCAAATGAGGAAAGCGTAGAATGCGCGCCTCGGTTGAGACGAAAAGCTCTTAACCAACCGCTCTTTAACAAATCGAATCAAGCAATTCGTGTGGGTGCTTGTGAGTATGGGCTGATA
>NZ_PUQD01000022.1 GCF_003331055.1 Pseudomonas sp. AFG_SD02_1510_Pfu_092
TGGCACCGGCTACGCCGGTGTTCGCGGCTAAAGCCGCTCCCACAAGTACAGCGTGAGCCCCGGACCTGCGCCGTCCCTGTGGGAGCGGGTTCACCCGCGAAGCAGGCGACGCGGTGGATGGCACCGGCTTCGCCGGTGTTCGCGGCCATGGCCGCTCCCACGGGTACGAGGTCAGCTCGAAGTGGGCGCAGGGGCGGTCAACCTGAGGCCCCGGCGGGCCGGCCACAACGCAGCTCCAGCGCCTGGGCCAGGCGCTCCAACGCCAGCTGCAGCTCTCCCGGCTGTTCACCCAGCCATACCAACGCCAGGTACTGCGGGTAACGCCCTTGCAGGCTGAACTGGCTGCCCGGCAGCGCGTGCAGTGCCGTACCGGCCAGCGCTGCAGCAATGCTTTCCCACGGTAGCGGCTGGCGAAAGCGCACCCACAGGCTTCGCCCACCTTCCGGTATCTGCAGGACCACCCGCTGGCCGAACTGCAATTGCAGCGCACGCGCCAGGCACTGCATGCGTCGTTGCAGGTCCAGGCGCAACCGCACCAGGTGCGCGTCGATCTCGCCTTTGCCCAGCATCTGCGCCAGTGCTTGCAGACGCAGCGGCGCGAACCGAAAGGCACGTTCAGCGAAAGCCCTGGCCAGTGCGACGTCATGACTCAGCACATAGGCATAGGGTGCCTCGGCCCCCACCGCCGCCTCGAACGCCCCCAATACCAGAAGCTGACGGGGGTCGACCCAGTCGCGCAAGCGCGTATTCGGCGGCCCGCTGTAACAGTGCTCACTGTCCAGATCATTTTCCAGCAACCACACAGGGTGCTGGCCAAGCAACTGGCCAAGTTGCTGTTGCACGTGCAGCGAAAGCAGCCGCCCCTGTGGCATGCCGAGGCACGACGGCATCACCAGCATGCACACCGGCTCGCAGGCCAACAGCCGGGCCAGGGCGCGCAGGTCGGGGTTGCCGCGGCTATCGGGCGGTACCTCCAGTACCCGCATGCCGGCACGCGCCAGGGTGCGCAACACCTGCCAGCAACAGGGCGAGTGCACCAGCACGGTGCCCCCTTGCAGGGCCAGTGCCGCCAGCAATGTCTCCAGCAACGCGGGGACATCCGGGGCCAACTGGACGTGCTCGGCCTGCCAGTACTGGTTGGAGGAACGCGTATAGCGTTCGGCCACGGCGTTGCGCAAACGCCCGCTACCCGGTGCTTCCCAAGGAGAAGTCGTGTAACCACGCTGGCGCGCCAGGCGCCGCTCGTGGCTGAGCAAGGTACGCTCCAGCATCGGTTGCGCCGCCGCGGGTGGCTGCCAGGGCATGGCCGCCTGCGCCTTGCCCGCGCCCTGGGCGTAATAGCCCGACCTCGGCAGGCATTGCACGCGCCCCTCCTCCTCCAACAGGCTGTAGGCACTCTGCACGGTGGCCAAGGACACGCGCAACCGCCGGGACAGCACGCGCAGCGAGGGTAGCCGGCTGAAGCCACTCCCCTCCCCTTGGTCGATCAAGGCTTGCAGGTAACGATAGACCTTGCGGTAGGCAAACTCGCCGGGGACCGATCGCCCCATCAGGGCCGCCTCGCAAGGCCATGCCGACGCGCCGAAGCCTGTCGCGGCAACAACTTCAGCTGCAGATCGCGGCGGGCCAGATGATTCATCAGGCGCCAGGCGGCCAGCGGCAGGCGCCCGTCATAGACTGCGCGAAGTTGCACCAGCGGCAGGCCACTGGTGTTCACCAGCCAGTTTTTCACCGCCTCGGGGCAGGGTTTGCCTTGCAAGGCGCGGTGCAGGTAAGGCAAGGCCACCAGCATGTCGGCATGCCGGCATTGCAGAAACCGCTCGAGGTTTTTCCCTTGCCTGGCGAACGGGCTCAGCAGCAGACACTCCTGCTGGATCTGGTTCAGCCCGTAGGCCTTGCCGAGCGGCATCGTCTGCATGTCGCGCTGTGGGTTATCGCCTGGCTGGCCCGCCAAACGCAGCGCAGGGCGACTGGCCTTCGGCTCCAGGCTGCGTGCGTGCAGTTCGCGCAACTGCACCGAAGCCGAGGGTTCGACGAACGCCGCCAGGGGCCAATCATCCTCAACGACCTCGAAGTAACCCCCAAGCACAAGGTCAAGCTGCTGCGCTTCGGGGGCTGGGGGCAGCAAGTCGTCGATGGCAATCACCCGCACCGGCGTAACCTGCGGCGCATCCCCTGATGCCGGCTGTTTCACCGCGCCCAGCGGTTTGCCGACGACACCGTGCAGCCGACCCAGCCGTTGCGCCAGCGCTGCCACGCAGTGATGCACCACATGGGGTCCGCGCTCTCCGGCCAGACGCAGGCTGCGCCTGGCCCAGGCCAGGTAGCGCAGGCGCTGGCGTGCGGGGATGGCGGTGATCAATACATCTGTCGGTGCCTGCGCCTGCAGCGCAAAGCCCACGGCACTCGCCAGTTCCAGGTGCAGGCGGCTCCCCAGCAGTGCTTCAGGCCTGGCGTCGACCAGGTGGCCGAACATCAGCATGGCGTCCCTCGCCAGCAGCCAGCGTTCGGCGGTGGCACTGCGCTGTCGGCTGAACGGCACCACTTCACGCCCCTCGATCATCTGCAGTTGCACCCGCGGGTCGTCCTGCATGAACAGCGTACTGAAGCTGCGTTCATGGCTTTCCAGCGTGGTGTTTGCCGCTGCGGGCAGGCTGACCACCAGCACCCGTAACTGGAAGGTAACCGGCGCACGCATGGCGATGCTCAGTTGCGCCGCACGCAGCATGGCCAGCAGCCGCGCGCTATGGCGATCGTGGCCGTGCAGCACCAGCAAGCGGAAGGTGCCGATGTATTCGGGGCCGCCTGCGGCAACCAGCAGCCGTTGGATCAGCAACTGCAAGGAAGCACGCTGTGCTTGTGACATGTGATTGAGCAAGCGCTCAAGTACTTGCTGGTAGATATAGTGCATTGCCTGGTCGTGAATAGCAGTCACGAAATCACCTCATCAACTTCATGCAGCCAGCACCGGCCGAACAGGAAACCTGAACGGCAATAGGTACCGAACTTGTCCAGAAGAAATTTCCTACAACTAAATGAAAGTAATGACGTAACCAGTCACTGTCGCCATGCCATCGAGAAGAACCCCTCATCACGGCGCCCTGGCGCCGCCTCACACCACCCTGGCCCGCGCACAGCCATACTCATATCACGCTCCTTGCGCAAACTGTCACTGCGCCATTATCGAGGGATACCGAGCGAATGGAAGATACAGATAATGGTAAAAAAACCATTCAGAAGAGACGGGAAAGCACATTGACTGCAAGGCACGAACAGTTCAAGTCAAAAAGCTTGGCGGGATATTGCGAAGATCAAAAATCAATCGATTTTAATGTAATCTGCTTCGCTATTTTTTGTAGGAAACTTCTTTAATACAGCAGCCGTTCTGTATAGCCACAAAAACCCGGGACGGTGCCCGGGTTTTGTGCAAACCGTCGTCAGTGTTGTGCCATGTCCAGCACGACGCGCCCGCCGCAGGGGCATTGGTCCATGTAACGATGCGCCTCCACCACCTGCTCGAACGGGTACACCTTGATGATCTGCGGTGTCAGCAACTGGTCGGCGGTGAACTGGTTGATATCGCGCAGGGCGCGCTGCAGCGCCACCTGGTCCTGGCTGATGCCCAGCTCCGGCTTGCCGGTGAAGTTGCCGATGCAATGCACATAGAACTGGATGTTCTTCTGGAACGCCGCGCAGGCCGGGAACGGCGTCTGGTTGCCGCCCTGCAGGCCATAAAGCACCAGGCTGCCACGCGGCGCCAGCACATCGCCGAGCAGCGACATCTGCGGCCCGCCCATGCCATCGAGGACCATGTCGACGCCACGGCCATCGGTGTACTTGCCGATCTGCAGCAGCAGGTCCTGCTCTTCGGTGACAATCACCTTGTCGGCGCCCAGGCCCAGCAGGTATTCACGCTGTTCCGCCTCCTTGGTGGCGGCGAACACCTTCAACCCCAGGGCCTTGCCCAGTTGCACGAACGCCGGGCCCGCGCAGTGGCTGGCGTCGGTAACCAGCGCAGTCTGCCCGGCCTTGGCCCGGGCCAGGTCGACGTAGGCGAAATAGGCGATCAGCAGCGGCGTGTAGTGCACGCTGGCCTCGATCGGGGTGAGCACATCCGGGTAGCGGGTGATGGCCATCCGCGGCAGCACGATGACATCGCCATACACCGGGTGGTCGTTGGCACTGGTGGCCGGGAAGCTGGCAACCCGGTCGCCCACGGCAATGTCCTCGACCCCTTCGCCGACCGCGGTCACCACCCCGGCCATCTCGTGGCCGATCCCCGCCGGCAGGCGTGCCTGGGAAGGCGCCAGGTTCTGGCGCCAGAGCACGTCATACCAGCTGACGCCAACCGCCTCGACGCGGATCTGCACCTCGTCGGCAGCGGGTGACGGTTCGGCCTGCTCCTCGCAACGGAGCACATCGGCAGCGCCGAACTTGTGGAAACGGATCATGCGGGACATCGCATACCTCGCCTTTGTGAACCTCTAATTACCACGGACTTTATCCGGGCTTTGCCGGTTAGACCATCAGTGGTCATTAATAGTCGACATGCTTGTCATCGATTGGGCACCCGACTTTCCCTGCGATTGGTCCCCGTAAACCCGTGCAGGGTACCAGCCTTTGGCCTTAAGATTCACCCCTGCCCCACTTTAGGCGAAGCGCACCGATGAATCGCAACGACCTGCGTCGCGTAGACCTCAACCTGCTGATCGTGTTCGAAACGCTGATGCACGAGCGCAGCGTGACCCGTGCCGCGGAAAAGCTGTTCCTCGGCCAGCCCGCCATCAGCGCGGCACTGTCGCGCCTGCGCAACCTGTTCGACGACCCGCTGTTCGTGCGCACCGGCCGCAGCATGGAGCCCTCTGCGCGGGCGCACGAAATCTTCGCCCTGTTGTCGCCGGCGCTGGACTCGATTTCCACCGCGGTCAGCCGCGCCGCCGAGTTCGACCCGGCCACCAGCAATGCGGTGTTTCGCATCGGCCTGTCGGACGACGCCGAATTCGCCCTGTTGCCGCAGCTGCTCAAGCGCATCCGCGCCGAAGCGCCGGGTATCGTGCTGGTGGTGCGCCGGGTCAATTACCTGCTGATGCCGACCCTGCTGGCGTCCGGCGAGATCTCGGTGGGGGTCAGCTACACCAGCGAATTGCCGGCCAACGCCAAGCGCAAGGTGCTGCGCCGCAGCATGCCGAAACTGCTGCGCGCCGACAGCGTGCCCGGCACCATCACCCTGGATGACTTCTGCGCGCGGCCGCATGCGCTGGTGTCGTTTGCCGGCGACCTGTCGGGGTTCATCGACGAGGCGCTGGAGGAGATTGGCCGCAAGCGCCACGTGGTACTGGCAGTGCCGCAGTTCAACGGGCTGGGGAGCTTGCTGGCGGGCACCGATATCGTCGCCACGGTGCCGGACTACACGGCCGATGCGCTGACGGCCGCAGGCGGGTTGCGTGCCGAGGACCTGCCGCTGGCGGTGCGCAGTTTCGAGCTGCATATGGCCTGGCGCGGGGCGCAGGACAATGACCCGGCGGAGCGGTGGTTGCGGTCGCGGATACAGATGTTCTTCGGGGATCCGGATAGTCTTTGAGCGAATTCCACCAAGATCTATGAAACCCATTAAATACAGCAACATACGGACATAGTTAATCCAGTCCCGTCCGTCGAGCTCCACCCTTTTCCAGCGTACTGGGGATATCGTTTGGGGTACTTTTCCTTCTACTGAAAAACGATACCCCCAGATTATGCCTACCGATCCCGCACCAGCGTTCCGGCGAAAACTCAGCGATGCCTTGGGGGATTGAGGTCGAGATGCCTGGAGATGGCAGAGCAGACGGAGGTCTGACCATCCAAAGCGACGGTCGAGGGCTGACCGTCGCTATCCGACCGAAGCTGCCCTTCAGTGTTAACAGCTAACGGCTAGAAGCTGCCCCCCGCAATAGACACCCAAGCCTACAGGCTACTGGTTGTGCTTCGCTGCCTGCCAAATTCCCATAGATGCTACTGGTAATATCTAGCAAGCACGACCCCATTAAACCTGAGCCCTATCCTGTGGCCGCCCGCAGGCATACGCCCGACAGCTAGCTTATTGAGCCGATTCGAATTCCAATGACGCAGACTTGAAGCCCAAGCTTCGCATCAGATCACGTGCCGCCTCGAAGAACATGGGCTTGAGGCTTTCGGCGTACTCTTCAGTTAAACGACTCGCAGGCCCTGAAATGACAAGGGCACCCATGAGTTCCTGCTGAGCACCGTAGATGGGCAGCGCCATCGAAGCTGCATGAGGGTCCGTTGCGCCTTTGGAGTAGTACGGTTTTTGCAGGGCAATGCCGATTTGATAAGGAGCGCGCAAGGCCTGCGCACCCGCGGCCTCATCCATCGGACGCATGTCACCAGGTTGCAGGTTCAGACGCAGTCGATGCGAAGAATTAACCCGGTACTGACACATCCGATACGCACCATGACGCACATAGAAGGAAGCAGTTTCGCCCGACTGTTCAGCCAGATAATGCAAACGTGGCATCACGTGCTTTTCGAGGTCTAGCGCCTCCTGGTACACGGCGTTCAAACGCATGACTTCGCTCGCCAACTGATAGCGACCATCGGCCATGCGCGTAATGAAACCATGGTTCTCCAGAGACACCATCAATCGCATGATCGTGCTCTTGATAAGCCCGGTACGCTCAACCAGCTCGACAAGGCTCAGCGCAGAGTCGCCTATCTGAAAAGCGGTTAGCACGGTCAAAACTCGGTCTGCCGATGCCACACCATTCACCGCTGGACGCGGCCGCGCTATTGCCATTTGCAAAACCTCACACGATTGAGGCCCTCCATTCAACGCGAGGGCATGAAAACCTCATTATCCGACAACGGTCGCCCCCCGCCAACGTAACATGGGCCGTGGGCCAGATAAAAAGCCAGCAGGGCAATTTCTGCGCCTGCTGGCAGGAGGTCAATCGTTTTTCCATGAGGGTATGTTCAGCGCATTAAGGGCACTGGCTACCCGCTTTCGATCAGGGCTTACCGTCAGCAAGGCACCTTCCTCCTGGGTAATGGTGTAGGTGGCGCAGGCTTCCACTGGAACGGCCTGACCTGCGGCCGTTGCCCAGCGACCTGAAACTACGTAGCCATTACACCGAGCGCTATGGCATCAGGTCGGCCTGAGCAGACAAGCCTATGACGCTGCCGCCTGTTGCAAGAGCAATGCGGCAGATCGAAGGTAAGGATTTCAAGAAAAAGACTCCAGGGATCGCTGCTATTATTTTGAAACGCCATTTCCTTTACGTGAACTCAGATTACCCCGCAATCGTCAACCGCCGCACAGAGCCGCGCTTAAAATAAGGAACACCCGCCGAATTTGCTTCACCCTTCGTCCGATTATGGTTTATTTTGCAACGTCGTTGCATTATACAAATCAAAACAACAATCGGACGCTCAGGCGTCCCCCGGCCCTGCAGGAGCGCCCATGAGCTTCTTTGCTGCCCCGCCAACCGTGGAAACTACGGTATTCACTCGCCTGCCCGACTGCTTCCGCGACCCGCGCCCGACTGCCTGGGCCAATGCCAACCGCCAGGGCCGAGCCATCGATTCGTTCCTCGAAGGCCCATCGTTCGATCGCCAAGGCCGCCTCTACGTGACCGACATCCCCAACGGGCGAATTTTCCGCATCTCGCCCCAAGGCGAATGGGAATTGGTGTGCCAGTACGATGGTTGGCCGAACGGCCTGAAGATTCACCAGGACGGGCGCATCTTCATCACCGACTACAAGCGCGGGATCATGGTGCTCGATCCAGAATCAGGCGCCATCGAGGCATTGCTCGACTCGGCAGGATCCGAAGGCTTCAAAGGCGTCAACGACTTGGTGTTCGCACCCAATGGCGACCTGTATTTCACCGACCAGGGCCAGACCGGGCTGCAGGATGCCAGCGGCCGCGTATACAAGCTCGACATCAGCGGCAACCTGACCTGCTTGCTGGGCACTATTCCCAGCCCCAATGGCATCGTCTACGACCCCCATCTCAACCACCTGCTGGTAGCCGTGACCCGTGCCCAGCAGATCTGGCGCGTTCCCCTGGGCAACGGCTCGATCATCGGCAAGGTCGGCGTGTTCGCCCAACTGCACGGCGGGCTGGGTGGGCCTGACGGCTTGGCCCTGGACGCCCAGAGCAACCTGTACATCGCCCACACCGGTTTCGGTTCGGTGTGGAAGTTGTCAAAAGTCGCGGAACCTCTGGAACGTATCGCCTCCTGCGCCGGCATCAGCAATACCAACCTGGCCTTTGGCGGCGACGACGGCCAGACCTTGTTCATCACCGAATCCGAGACGGGCAGCATCCTGCAGGTCAGGACCAAGGCCCCAGGCCTTGCGATGTTCTCGCACAGCTGACAACGCCCAGCCTCACTGACAACAACTACAAGAAGACCAGACGACATGAACAACCATAATCCCAATTTGCCCCCACTTAGCGAGGCCGAAGGTGAACGCCTGATGCGCCGGGTGCTGTGGCGCCTGCTACCGTTCATTTTCTGCTGCTATGTCATCAGCTACCTGGACCGCACCAACGTCGGCTTCGCCGCCATCTCCATGAACCAGGACCTGGGCCTGACCGCCACGATGTTCGGCTGGGCGGCCGGGCTGTTCTTCTTCGGCTATTTCATTTTCGAGCTGCCCAGCAACCTACTGTTGCAACGCTTTGGCGCTCGGGTATGGATTGCTCGCATCATGGTTACCTGGGGCTTGCTGTCGATGGCCACAGCGTTCGCGACCGGGCCGGTGAGCTTCAGCATCCTGCGCTTCATGCTGGGCGTTGCCGAGGCGGGCTTCACCCCCGGAATCTACCTGTTCTTCACCTACTGGTTCCCGGGCAAGTGGCGCGCCAAGGCTACCGCTGCATTCCTGCTGGGCATCCCCACCGCCAACATCATCGGCTCACCGCTGTCCGGCTGGCTGATGCAGCAACACGACGTGATGGGCCTGAAGAACTGGCAACTGCTGCTGGTCACGGAATCCTTGCCGGCCGTGCTGTTGGGTATCGCCTGCCTGTGGGTGCTGGTCGACAGCCCGGCAAAGGCCAAGTGGCTGAGCGAGCGTGAGAAACACTGGCTGAGCAACCGGATTTCGCAAGAGCAGCAGTCGATCGGCGCGAGCCATGGCCATACGCTGCGCTCGGCACTGACCAACCCTAAGGTGTTCACCCTCGCCGCGATCAACTTCTGCTGCATCGTGGGCTCGGTCGGAATCGGCATGTGGTTGCCGCAGATCATCAAGGGGCTGGGCATCTCCGCAGGCACGCTGGGCTTCGTAGTCGCGCTGCCTTATATCCTGGGCGCCATTGCCATGACTCTCTGGGCACGCTTGGCCAACCGCAGCGAACAGCGCCTGCCCTACGTAGTCGGCGCGCTGGGCATGGCCGCCCTTGCCCTGGTCGCAGCCGCACTAGTTGCAGACCCACTGGTCAAGATCGGTGCGCTGTGCATCGCAGTGGCAAGCATCCTGTCCTTCCAGGCCACTTTCTGGGCCATCCCCTCGACCTTCCTCACCGGCCGCGCAGCTGCGGGCGGCCTGGCGATGATCGTGTCGATCGGCAACCTGGGCGGTTTCACCGGGCCGTTCATGATCGGCCTGATCAAGGACGCCACCCACAGCTTCGTCATACCGTTCTTCGCCGTAGCGGCCATTCTGGTAATCGGTATCGTCCTCATGCTCTGGCTGGGCGACCCGGCCAAACGGCATGCACCCCAAGGACACGCCGTCTGAGCACTCAATGACGGCAGTACCTGATGTACTGCCCCAGCAGCCCTAGCATCAGTACCGCGCCGGCGATCCCTAGGGTCGCTGGCGCGCCCCATCGAGCGGCTATCAAGCCTGCGGCCATGCCGCCCAAAGCTTCGAAACCAAAGCGCATGGCAATGTAGAAGGCGATGACCCGACCACGCAAATGGCTCGGTGCGCCGCTCTGCAACTGCATGTTGGTGCTGACGTTGCTCAAGGTGATGCCAAAACCCAATACCGCCAACGCCAGCAGCGCCAGCGGCAGCTCTCCCGCCAGCCATAAGCCAGTCAAGGCGACCGCGCACGAAAGCGCCCCTGCATCGGTGAACTGGCGCAGCCGCGGCAAGGCGCCGCCCACCGCCAACACCAGCGTCGCCACGAACGCCCCCGCACCTGCCGCCCCCCATAGCCAACCCAACACCCGCGCATCACCCGCGAACACTGCTCTGGCCAGGATCGGCAGCAGTGCCGCGTAGCAGGAAGCCAGCAAGTTGACCATGATCACGTTGACCAACAACTGGCGCACGTTGCGGGTCTGCCACATATAGTCCAGGCCCTCGCGGAACACCTGCACGGTTGAGCCGCCGGCCTTGGGGCTGGCAGTGCCTCGGACCTTCAGCAAGCCACCCAGTAGCGCGAGAAAAGCCACGGCAGTGAGCAGGAAGCAAGCTGCTTCCCCGGCGAAGGCAATCAGCGCCCCTGCCAGAGGCGGGCCGACGAAGCGTGCGGCATTGATCAGCATGGCATTGAGCACGAGCGCATTCGGCAGATCGCCTGGGTTGTCGACGAAGCTGCCGATCAGCGCTTGGCGCAGTGGCGTTTCAAGGGCGTTGAGCAGGCCCAGCAACAGGGCCATGCCGGCGATAAAAGGCCCCCCCACCCAGCCCAGCCAGGTTGCGAGGCCCAACACCAACGACTGCACGATCAGGATCAGTTGCACGACGATGAGCAGGCGGCGCTTGTCGTGGCGGTCGATCCAGGCACCCGCTAGCGGGCCGATAAGCAGTTGCGGCGCCAGAGAAAGAAAGGTGATCAGCCCCAGCAGCACCGCCGAACCGGTCAGGTGATAGGCCAGCCAGGCCAATGCAACCTGCTGCACCCACTTGCCCAACGTGGAAACACCCTGGCCGACGAAGTAGATCTGGAAATTACGATGAGAGAGCGCCCGCACAGCGGCGGGCCAGCGCGTGCGATGCGGCGGAGATGAATCGGACAAGTCTGCGAATCCTCAATAGACCTGCGACCGATACCAACCCATCAGCCGCTGCGCACCCCATCGCAAGGTGCACAGCGCATGCTGGATCAGCCTGGCAGCAGGCAGCCTTTCTTCTTCAAGGACTCCAGGACCCAGGAACGGTCGTTGGTGCCTTGGGCAATTTTTTCCATCTGTGCAGTTTCGGCAGTGTGCTTGGCAGTGGCGCCCGCGTAGACCTCAGCAACGTGGTCGTAGGGCACACACAACAGGCCATCGTCATCACCGATCACCAAGTCACCCGGCTCGATCACCATACCATCAATGGCAATCGGCACGTTGATCTCGCCCGGGCCGTCCTTGTATGGACCACGGTGCGAAACGCCTGCCGCGAACAACGGGAAGTCACCCGCGCCGATGTTGGCAGCATCGCGAATTGCGCCGTTGATGACGATACCGGCCACGCCACGCTTGACCGCGTAGGCCACCATCATTTCACCAATCAGGGCGTTGGTCAGGTCGCCCCCGGCATCTACCACGATCACGTCGCCCGGCTGAGCGATATCGATTGCGTAGTGCAGCATGAGGTTGTCACCCGGACGGGCTTTGACGGTCAAGGCTGGGCCACACAGCACGCCTTCGCGGTGCATGGGCCGCAAGCGGGCACCACCTGCGGTCATGCGGTTCATCGAGTCGCTTACGTTGGCTACCGGAACCTCACGGAAACGTGCAACCCACTCATCGCCGACTTTACGCGCGCGCTCAAGCACTTGGAAGCCAATGCTCATGTGACATACCTCTCTTGATGTTATTCGATGTCATCGGCAACTGCCGAATCTGTTTTTAGAATGTCATTTCATTACAGGCATGGCAATGGAATTTTTGAAGTCTTAATCGCGCCGCGACGAGAGGCATTTTTATTTTATTGCAACACCGTTTCATTATGGTAGGGTTTAGACCAGTGCCGCAGTCGCGCGGCAGACTCCCCTGAACTGCCCCAGACAAGAACAAGGTATCCACGATGTCTCGTACCATTCTGCTGACCGGCCCCGCGCTTGCCGCCGAGGCCATGAACGTTGCCGCCGAACAGGGCGTCAGAATCGTTCCCACGACGCCTTACCTCCCGGCCGATGAACTGGAAGCCATCATTCGGGCTGAGCAGCCCGATGCCATCGTGGTACGCCAGGGCAAACTTACCCGCGCCATGATCGAGGCTTCGGACAAACTGAAAGTGATCGCCAAGCATGGCGTGGGCTACAACACCATCGACATCCAGGCCGCCGCAGATCGCAGCATCCCGGTATCGATCGCCGTAGGCGCCAATGCCCAGTCGGTGGCCGAGCTGGCCTTCGCCCTGATGTTCAGCGTGGCCCGTCAAACCGCATTGCTGGATGCGCGCATGCGTGACGGGCATTGGGACAAGGCCTCGGCCAACGGCATCGAGCTGTCGGGCAAAACCTTGGGCCTGATTGGCCTGGGCTCGATCGGCGGTATCCTCATGGACCTGGTGGCACCGCTGCGCATGAAGGTCAAGGTGTTCGACCCCTACCTGAAGCAACTGCCTGATCGGCCGCACGTCGAACGTGAAGAGGATTTTGATCGCCTGCTGGCTGAAAGCGATATCATCAGCCTGCATTGCCCGCTGACCGAGACCAACCACAACCTGATCGGCGCTGCCCAGTTCGAGCGCATGCGCCCAGGCGCCATTCTGATCAACACCGCCCGTGGCGAACTGATCGACACCAACGCCTTGGTGAAAGCGCTCAGCGAACGCCGCATCGCCGGTGCTGGCCTGGACACCTTCAACCCCGAGCCGCCGTCTGCCGATAGCCCGCTGTGGGGCCTGCCGACCCTGGTCGCCACTCCGCATGTCGGCGCCAACACTACCGAGGCCCGTGACCGCGTAGGCCTGGTCGCGCTGAAACAGATCCTCGATGTCTGGGCGGGTAATGCTCTGGACCCGCGCTGCGTGGTCAACCGCCACCTGTTCACCAGCTAATCGCCCCACGCTCCGCGCGCCGGCTTGGTGAAAGGCGGCGTGCTCACGACGCATCACTCCAGAAAAAAAACAATTGGAGAGCACCATGAATTCAGCAACATCTCTGCCGGATGAACTCGAACGCAGCACCATGCGCCGTGTCGCCTGGCGCCTGCTGCCATTCCTGATCGTCTGCTACCTGATCGCGATCATCGATCGCGGCAACATTGGCATGGCTTCCCTGCAGATGAACGAAGACCTGCAGCTCACGGCCAAGGTGTTCGGCTTTGCCAGCAGTCTGTTCTTCTTTGCCTACTTCCTGATCGAAGTGCCCAGCAACCTGGCCATGCAACGCTACGGCGCACGGATCTGGATCGCCCGCATCATGATCACCTGGGGCCTGATCTCGGCAGGCACGGCGTTCGTACAGGGCGCCAACTCCCTGTACGTGATGCGTTTTCTGCTCGGCGCGGCCGAGGCCGGGTTCTTCCCGGGCGTACTGCTGTACCTCACCTACTGGCTGCCGTCGGCCTACCGTGCGCGCATGGTAGCGCTGTTCATGGTGGCAATCCCTGCCGCCAACTTCATCGGTTCACCGCTGTCGGGCCTGCTTCTGAGCCTGGATGGCTGGATGGGCATGCGTGGCTGGCACTGGTTGTTCATTCTCGAAGGCATCCCTGCAGTCCTGCTGGGCATCGCCTGCCTGTTCGTGCTCACCGATCGCCCCGAGCAGGCCAAGTGGCTGAGTGACGAACAACGCGGCTGGCTTATTCAGCGCCTGGCTGATGAAGCCTCGAAAAAGACCGCCATCGGCCATATTTCGCTGTGGAAGCTGCTGCGCCACAAAGACATCTGGGTACTGGCACTGATCTACTCGGGCGCCTCTGCCGCTGGCAGCACCATGAGCGTGTGGGCACCGCAGCTGCTGAAAACCTTTGGCCTCAGCGCCATGGAGATCGGCCTGGTAAACGCCATCCCCTACGGCATTGCCTCGGTGCTGATGATCATCTGGGGCCGCAGCTCCGACCGCACCGGCGAGCGTCGCTGGCACACGGCGATGACCATGCTGCTGATCGCAGCGGGCTTGCTGATGACGTTGTTCACCTCGTCCCTGCCGGCAACGGTGGTGATGCTGACCATGGTCCTGGTGGGCGCCTACTCGATGAAGGGGCCGTTCTGGGCGCTGGTGTCCGGTTGGCTGTCTTCCTCGACCGCTGCTGCGGGCCTTGCAGCCGTGGGTGCCATGGCCAACCTGATTGGTGGAGGGATCATGGTCAATGCCTACGGCGCCATTCACGATGCCACCGGCAGCTACTCCCTGGCGCTGATGCCATTGGCCGCACTGTGCACCGTGGCCGGTATCGCTGTACTGGTGATCGGCCGCAAGCGCCAGCGCGAGCAAGCTGAAACAGCCAGCGCCATCAGCGCAAAGTAAGCCAGACAAGCTGCACCTCGATGCCCACTTTCCTGCCTCATGAATGTGGGCATCGTCATTTCACAACAACAAAAAACGAGGAATACCCATGACGTTGTCTCGTCGTCAATTCTTGTGGGCCACCGGAGCACTGGGAGCTGCCGCCTCCATGCGCGCCATGGCCGACGTACCTTTCAGCAAGGGCGATGCGCACCCGCGTCTGACGCCGCCCTCAGGCAGCATCGACTGCCACATGCACCTTTACGACAGCCGCATCCCGGCCGCACCCGGCGCCACCCTGCTACCGGCGGATGCCTCGCTGGAGGGATGCACAGGTCATGCGCGAAGAAATATTCGGGCCTTTGCTGCCGGTGCGTACCTACCGCTCTTTCGACGAAGCCATCGGCTACATCAATGCCAGGCCACGTCCGCTGGCGCTCTACTATTTCGGCAATGTGGGCGCCGAGAGCGAAGCGCTGCTCAAGTGCACGACCTCCGGCAACGTCGGCATCAATAATACCCATATACATGTCGCTGTGGACGGCTTGCCGTTCGGCGGCGTGGGGCCCAGCGGCATGGGGGCTTACCACGGTATCGAGGGTTTTCGCGCGATGAGCCATGCCAAGGGCGTGTTCGTGCAAGGCCGGTGGAACTTGCCAAGGCTGCTCCGCGCACCGTTCGGGAAACTGGCCGATGTTGCTATCGCCTTCACTTTGCGATCCCGGCCCTGACAGCACACCGGTCAGCTGAACGAAGCGGGTCATTAAACCCGTCAGCCTTGGCTGCTGCAGTCCTAACCCCTTATCCCGGAATGCAAATACACATACACCCCCATCGCCACCACGGCCAGGCAAATCAACAAGCCCTGGCGCCGCAGCAGATGCCAAGGCAGGCGCGCCACCTGGCGCTTGATCGCCCGCGTCGCCCGGTCCCAGATGGTGGCCTTGGCGCTACTCAGCGCCACATCGGTGAAATACAACGTGCCCAGGTACACCAGCAGCGTGCTGGCCCAGCGCACCCCCGGCACACCGCTGGACCATGCGTAGGCATAAAGGGCAGGCACGATGCTCGGTACTATGTGCCGCAGCAGCAGAAGCCCGGCACCTTGCCGGTACCAACGGCGCGGCACCAGCCGCCGGCTCAGCAGGATATCCAACGGCCCGGCCGACACCGCCAGCATCGACCAGAAGCGGTAGGCCCTGCTGCCAAGAAAGATCGCACCCGGAATGAACAGCGCGATGGCCAGGGTGGCGGCCAGCCCATCGATCAGTTGTGGGTTGGCCAGCATCGAATAGCCGGCCAGCACCGCCAACGCGATCCACAGGAATACGTACACGCCCGTGAAACTGCTGGCTGGCAACCAGTCCCGCCAGTTGTCCAGCAGCTGCAGCCCCAGGCGTTCGGGCAAGCCGGGGCTCTGGTATTCGATAGCTTTAGCCAACTCGGCAAAACGCTGCCAATCGTGGCCCGAAAAACCGTCGGCGGTCTGGCGGCGGCGGCGGTCGCTCAGGGGCTTGAGCAGCAGTGCCGCGACCTGCCCTTGCCGCTGATCATCGTCATGGCTGGCCAGGTCGGCACGCACACGCTCTTCCAGGGCCTGCCGCTCGCAGCGGTCGATCAGGCCGTCCCAGCGCCAGTAGTCGCAAGGCAGATCACCCTGGGTTTCGTCCCAGCCCATGGCCTGGCAGACGCGCTCGAAAAAAGCTGGTGACCATTGCGGCGCCGCTTCCAGCCACTCCAGCACCTGCTGGTCGAACTGCTGGCGCCGCGCGAAGGGCAGCAGCCAATCGCTGGCCAGCCAATGGCGCAGCGCGTCGAGCGCCTGCGGCTCCTTGCCCTCGGCCAGCCATTGCTGCATCACCGCCAAGGACGGTTCCGGGGGGCTGGCAGCGAGCGCGATCTCCTTGCAGTCGGTGGCGGTCAACGGCTCTACCGGCGCCGCGTGCTCCTCGCGCGCCATTGGCGCGACCTGCGTTGCGCTTTGCGCAGCGGGTTCGTGTTCAACCAGCGCCAGTGCGGCCTCTTCATCATCAGCCTGCGCTCGCCAGCGGGCCTCGGCCAGCGAGGCCTCGTAGGCTTCGCGCAAGCGCTGGAAGGCCAACGGGTCGTCGTCCGGGCGGTGGACTTTCAACAGGCGCGCATAGGCGCGCTTGATGCTGCGCTCATCGGCGTCCGGGGTCAGTTCGAGCAGTTGCCAGTGACTCATGATCCCTCAACCCTCCATGTCGAAATGCGCAAGACGCTGGCTGATCTCGCTGCGGGCCTTGCGGATCAGCTGTTCGTCCTGGGTCTCGAGCATCTGCTGGAAGTGGTTCGCCATCGCGGCGATGAACTCCCGGCTTTCACCGAGACTTTCCTGGTACAGGCGGTCCAGCCGGGCCAGCAGCAGTGTATTGACCTGCTGATCGCGGGGGTGGACTTTCAGGTCTTGCAATGCCGCCAGGCGGCGGCTGATCTCTTCAGGCGCCAGTACGCCCGGGTTGTTCTCGATCAGCAAGCGATGGCTTTCGCCGTTGATTGGCACGTGCACCTGCGCTTCGAGCAAACCATTGTTGTCGTAGGTGAAGCGCACCTCCAGGCTGACCTCGCCGGCCTTGCGCGGCGGTACCGGGATTTCCAGCTCGCCGAGGAAGATGTTGTTACTCACCAGCCGGCTTTCGCCCTGGTAGACCTTCAGCTGCAGCGCTTTCTGGCCGTCATGCAGCGTGTAAACGGTTTGCACCCGGCTCACCGGAACCACCGTGTTGCGCTCGATGATCGGCAGGTAATGGCCGCTCTGGACAGTGGCGCCCTGCTTTACCGAGACCTCCATGCCCAGGGTGTATGGGCAGACATCGGTCAGTACCACTTCCTCGAGTGAGGCATGGCGGGCCTGCAACGCCGCCTGGATGGCAGCCCCCTGGGCCACCACCTGGTCCGGGTCGAGCTGCATCGACGGGATGCGCCCGAACAGCGAGGCCACCAGTTTGCGCACCAGCGGCATGCGTGTGGTGCCGCCCACCAAGAGGATTTCGTCGAGGTCGCCGACCTTGATCCGGGCATCGCGCATGGCCCGCTCGATCGGCGCCCGCAGGCGCTCCAGCAAGGGTTTCACCACCTCGGCCATGTCCCCCTGACTCAGCTCCAGGTCCCACTCGCGGTCCTGCTCGCGCAGGCTGAAGCGGGCGACCGGCGCCTGCCCCAGCGCGTGCCGCACGCGCTGGGCTTCACGGCGCAAGCGCTGGGCGATGGCCGGCTGGGTAGTGTCCGGCAGGTCGGCGTTGCCGATCTTGCTGATGAAGTGCGCCACCAGCAAGTCATCGAAGTCTTCACCGCCGAGGAAGTTGTCGCCGGCGCTGGCACGGATTTCCATGACGCCTTCGAACAGCTCGAGGATGGACACATCGAAGGTGCCACCGCCCAGGTCGAACACCAGAAAGTTCGCTTCGCTGCGCTGTTGCAGGCCGTAGGCCAGGGCGGCCGCGGTGGGCTCGTTGACCAGCTTCTCGACCTTCAGCCCCGCCAGCTCGCCGGCGATACGCGTGGCCTTGCGCTGGGCGTCGCTGAAGTACGCCGGCACGCTGATCACCGCTTCGTGCACCGGCTCGCCCAAGGCGCGCTCGGCGTCCTCCTTGAGGCTGCGCAGCAGCATCGCCGAGAGTTCTTCGGCACGGTAGACCGTTGTGCCCAGCCGGGTTTCCCGGGCGCTGCCCATGTAGCGCTTGAACAGCGACGCGGTGAGGTGCGGGTGGGTGTGCAGCCGCTCGCGGGCGATATTACCGACGACCAACTGGCCCTGGTCATCAAGGCCGACGACACTGGGGGTAAGCAATTCGCCCAGGGCATTGGGGATAATCCGGGCTTGTTCACCCTCCCAAACAGCCACGAGGCTGTTGGTGGTGCCCAGGTCGATTCCGATGATCACAATCACTATTCCTTATGACGCGTTCGGGCAGCAAAACGCTCAGCTGACCGGCCGTGCACGAGCGCCATCTTGGCGAACGCAAACCCGTGGTCGGGGTTATCGGCGGTGGGGATCGGCAGCTTGAGCGCCTGAATGAGGGCGGCATGTTAGCGCGATTGATGTGGCGGAATCGATACTTGCCCAACACACTACATCTGGTGTGCAGTCATCCGAAAGGGCTGCCCGCAGGCAGCCCTGTTAACCGCTACCTCATTCAAAAGACGATCGAGCGCGTTCAGGCCAGGGCCGACGCAAGGCTCCTGGTCAACGCGACTTGCAGTTTCTCCACCAGCGTATCGACCTCCTCCGTGCCGATGGTCAGTGGCGGCAGGAAGCGAACCACCGCCCCATGCCGGCCGCCCAGTTCGAGAATCACCCCTTCGCGCAGGCAGTTCTGTTGCACGGCCTTGGCAAGTACGCCGTCCCCTGCCGGTACGCGGCCTTGGCCGGCGGCCGTGGAAACGAGCTCCATGCCGACCATCAGGCCACGCCCGCGCACATCACCGATGGCCGGAAAATCACGCTGCAGCTGACGCAGCCGGGTCATCAGGTAGTCGCCCATGCGCTCGGCATTGGCTACCAGGCCGTGGTCGCGAATATGCCGCAGGGTCGCGGTGCCGGCAGCCATGGCCAGCTGATTGCCGCGGAAGGTGCCTGCATGGGCGCCCGGCTTCCACACATCGAGCGCTTGCTGGTAGACCACTACCGCCAGTGGCAGGCCGCCGCCGATGGCCTTGGAGATGACCACCACGTCGGGCTCGATCGCCGCGTGCTCGAAGGCGAACATGCGCCCGGTGCGGCCGATGCCGCTCTGCACCTCATCGACGATCAGCACCACCCCGTGCTCGCGGGTCAGCTTGCGCAGGCCCTGCAGCCAGCGGGCCGGCGCCGGAATGACACCGCCCTCGCCCTGCACCGCCTCCACCACCACCGCCGCCGGCAGCGGCACCCCGGACTCCGGGTCGCTCAGCAGCTGCTCGATGTAGCTGAGCCCGGCGTCGACACCGGCCTCGCCACCCAGCGAAAACGGGCAGCGATAGTCGTAGGGGTACGGCAGCACTTGCACATCGGGCATGAGGGAACCCGGCAGTTGCTTGGGCCCCAGGTTGCCCATGAGGCTGAGCGCGCCGTGGGTCATGCCATGGTAACCACCCGAGAAACAGAATACGCCCTTGCGACCGGTGGCGATCTTCGCCAGCTTGATCGCCGCCTCGATGGCGTCGGCCCCGGTCGGCCCGCAGAACTGGATACGCGCCTGGGCAGCGAAGGCCGGCGGCAACGCCTCGAACAAGGTTTCGACGAACAGGTCCTTGACCGGGGTAGTCAGGTCGAGGGTGTGCAGCGGCACGCCGCTGTCCAGGGTGGCGCGCATCGCCGCCAGGCTGCACGGGTGGTTATGGCCTAGCGCCAATGTCCCCGCGCCGGCCAGGCAGTCCATGAACAGCTGGTCGCGGGTGTCCTGCACGTAGATGCCGTGGGCGGCTTTCAATGCGAGTGGAATACGCCGCGGATAAGAGCGCGCATTCGACTCGCGTGCGGCCTGGCGCTCAAGCAGCGGATCAGCGTCGAAATGGCGTGGCGGCTGGCGGCGAAAGTGCGCCAGGTTGAACGGCGCAGGCTGAATGTCTTCCATGGATAGCTCCCCGGCGATCAGCGTTGGTCAGCACGTTGCAGGGCCTGGCGCAGGCTCAGCGGGCGCATGTCGGTCCAGTTCTGCTCGATCCAGGCCAGGCACTGGGCCTTGTCGCCCTGCTGGCCGACTGTACGCCAACCCTCGGGCAGCGCTTTGTAATCCGGCCAGATCGAATACTGCTCCTCATGATTGACCACCACTACGAACCCGCTTTCGGCCTTTTCCCAACTCATTTTTTCGATTCCTTGAACAAACGTTTTTCACTGGATCCCGGCTGCCCGAAACAAGGCTGCAGTCGAGGCGCTCACCAACGGCGTGAATGCTAATAAATTGCATTAACACTTACCATATCTTTCGTATATATTCCGCCGAGGCCCAGTGGGGGACCCAGGATGGCCATTTGCTGTAACCACTATGCGAACAAAGGAGCAACTCATGGGACGAGGGGTCGGGCTGGTCGATAGCCTGTCGGTGCAAGCACTTTTGCCAGGCAGCGGCTTGCCGGTGCTGGTCGAGCCGGCACAACCCGGCGCATGCAACCTCGAAGCCTTGCATGCGCTGGCCAACGACTGCCTGCATGAAAGCGGCGCCCTGCTGCTGCGGGGTTTCGGGGTATTGGGTGAGCAGGCGTTTCAGGCGCTGGTGCGCAGCTTCGGTCATCCGTTGCTCAACTACGAATTCGGCTCCACCCCGCGCAAGGCGATCGAACAGGGGGTGTATACCTCCACCGAATACCCGGCGCATCAGGTCATCCCGCTGCACAACGAGCAGTCCTACACCCTGCAATGGCCGATGAAGATCTGGTTCCACTGCGTCCAGCCCAGCCTCGAGGGTGGCGAAACGCCGATCGCCGACAGCCGGCAGATCTTCCGGCACATCGATCCCGCCCTGCGCCAGCGCTTCGAAGACAAACGCCTGATGTACGTGCGCAACTACGGCAACGGCCTCGACCTGCCCTGGGAGCGCGCCTTCAACAGCGAAGACCGCGCCGTGGCCGAAGCCTACTGCCGGGCCAACCAGATTGCCTTCGAATGGAAGGAAGACGGTGAACTGCGCACCCGCCAGGTGTGCCAGGCCACCGCGCGCCACCCAGTCACCGAGGACTGGGTGTGGTTCAACCAGGCCCATCTTTTTCATGTTTCCAACCTGCCGGCGGCGGTGCGCGAGAGCCTGTTGGCGGTGGTCGACGACCCGCTCGACCTGCCGCGCAACGTCTATTACGGCGATGGCAGCGCGCTGGAAGAAAGCGCACTGGCAGAGATCCGTGGGGTGCTGGAGCAGTGCACCGTGCGCTTCCCCTGGCAGCAAGGCGATGTGCTGATGCTCGACAACATGCTGGTGGCCCACGGCCGCGCCAGTTTCAAAGGGCCGCGCCAAGTGATCGTGGCGATGGCTGAACCGGCCCAGGAGTGACCCCGATGACAACCTCTCACCCGTTGCATCAGGCCAGCGCCGGCCAGCAGGCGCTGTGGCAGTACCACCAGCTCAACCCGGCCAGCCCGGCGTACAACATGGTCGCCGCCCGCGAGCTGCGCGCCGACCTCGACCCCAGCGCCCTGTGCCGCGCCTTCGCCCGGGTGGTCGAACACTGCGAAACCTTGCACTGCGGCTACCGCGAGCAGGACGGCGTGCTGTGGATGTACCGCCCGCAACACATCCAGGTGCACACCCGCATCGAACGTATCGACAACCTCGACAGCGCCGGCGTCGAGGCCTGGCTGGAACAGCACGCCGACCAGCCGTTCGACCTGGCGGCGGCGAACATCTGCCGGCTTGACCTGCTGCAAAACCAAGGCCGCCTTTATATGTGCATGGCGGCCCACCATATCAGCGGCGATTTTCTCAGCGTCGAGTGGATGCTTAAACTGACCTTCACCGCCTACCACGCCGAGCACAGCGGTGAGGCCATGACGCTGCCAGCGGCCGGCCTGTATTTCGACTGGCTGGAAGAACAACGCGCGCTGCTGGCCGAGGACAAGCTCGAAGCAGCCGCCAGCTACTGGCGTACCCAGCTCAGCGGCAGCCCCAGCGCGCTGACGCTGCCTGCCGACCACCCGCGCCCACGCACGCCAGGCTTTGCCGGCGGCGAGGTCGAGCGCTTGCTCGACCCCGCCCTCAGCAACCGGCTGCGCCAGCTCGCCGCAGACCAGGGCGTCAGCTTGTATGTGCTGCTGGCCACGCTGTTCCAGGTATTCCTGCATCGCTATACCGGCCAGGATGATTTCCTCATCGGCACGCCGACCATGGACCGGCATAAAGCCCGCTACAAGCAGCTGATCGGTTTCACCCTCAACAGCCTGCCGCTGCGCGCCCGTTTCGCCCACGCGCCAAGCCTGGCCGATTGCCTGCGCGACACCGCCCAGCAGATGCGCGAAGGCCTGCGCCACCGCCGCTACCCTGCGGCGCGCCTGCAGCAGGAGGTCGCCAGCGGGCCGTTGTTCCACTGCATGATGACCTACATGCCAAGCCACCGTGACGACGCCTTCGCCGACTACAGCGTACGCGAACACCTGTTCACCCAGCGCGGCGCCGCCAACGAACTCAACCTGCGCTGGCAGGACGACGGCGTGCAACTGCTGGCCCAGTGGCGCTATCGCAGCGACCTGTTCGAGCCCGCACGCATCGCCCGCCTGGCCGAGGACTTCGCCTGGTTCGCCGACGTTGCCCTGGGGCAAGTGGAGGCGCCGGTGCATCAGCTACCAGCCACGCCACCGGCCAACCTCGCCCGCCGCAGCGGCGCCAGCCAGCCGCCCGCCTTCACCACCGCCGTGGCCGCCTTCGCCCATCAGGTCCAGGCCCATGGCCAGCGCATCGCCCTGCGTGACGCCGAAGGCAGCCTGAGCTACCGCGAACTGGACCACGCCGCCTGCGCACTGGCCGACCGCCTGAGCGCAGCGGGGGCCGGCGCCGGGCAGGTCATCGCTATCGCCTTGCCGCGCAGCCGCGCGCTGATCACGGCGATGCTGGCCAGCTGGAAGCTCGGCGCCGCCTACCTGTGCCTGGACCCCGCCCTGCCCGCCGAGCGGCAACGCCAGCTGCTCGACGACAGCGCGGCCAGCGTGCTGATCGACGCCGCCCACGCCCTGCACCGTCTGGCAGGCGCTGCCAGCGTGGCAGCGCATGGCGCGCATCCGCAGCAGCTGGCCTACCTGATCTACACCTCCGGCTCCACCGGCACGCCCAAGGCAGTGCGCGTAACCCAGGGCAACCTGGCCCACTACGCCGAAGCCGTGCTCAAGCCACTGGCGCTGAGCGCCCAGGCCAGCCTGACAGCGCTGGCCAGCGTCGCCGCAGACCTGGGCTATACCGCCTGGTTCGGCGCGCTGCTCAGCGGCCGCACCCTGCAACTGATCAGCGACGAACTGGCCAGTGCCCCGGAAGAACTCGCCCAGTACCTGGCGGCCAACCCGGTCGACTGCCTGAAGATCGTGCCTTCGCACCTGGCGGCCCTGCTCGCCGTGGCCGAGCCGCAACGCCTGCTGCCGCGCCAGTGCCTGGTGCTCGGCGGCGAAGGCCTGGACCTGGCCCTGGTCAAGCGCCTGCAGGCACTTGCGCCGAGTTGCCGCATCGTCAACCACTACGGCCCCACGGAAACCACCGTCGGCTGCCTGACCCACGCCGTGCAAGACCAACGCCCGGGCCTTTCCGGCTTTGCCCCGATCGGCCTGCCGCTGGACAACGTGCAGGTGCAGGTGCTCGACCCGCACCTCACGCCGCTGCCGCTAGGCAGCATCGGTGAACTGTATATCGGCGGCGCCGGGGTGGCCGATGGCTACCTGGGCCAGCCCGGCCTGACCGCCCGGCAGTTCATTCCCGACCCCTTCGCCGGCAACGGCCAGCGCCTGTACCGCAGCGGCGACCGCGTGCGCATGCTGGCCAGTGGCGCCATCGAATTCCTCGGCCGCATCGACGACCAGGTCAAGATCCGCGGCTTCCGCGTCGAACCGGGCGAAGTCGAAGCCTGCCTGCGCGCCTGCACCGGCGTACGCGAAGCGGCGGTACTGGCCCGCGCCCTGGTTGAGGGCGAAGCGCCACGGCTGGTCGCCTACCTGGTCGCCGAGCCTGGGCTGGACCACGCGCAGCTGCGCCAGCAACTGGCCGAGCGCTTGCCCGAGCCGCTGCTGCCGAGCCGCTACGTCGAACTGCAGCGCCTGCCACGCCTGGGCAACGGCAAGGTCGACCGGCACAACCTGCCGCTACCGGCAGCCGAACAAGCCCCCGCGCAAGCGCACAGCGCCCCGCGCGACCCGGTCGAAGCCCTGCTGCTGACGCTCTGGAGCGAGGTGCTGGGCAAGCCTGAGCTGTCGGTCCATGACGACTTCTTCGCCCTGGGCGGCGACTCGATCATGGCCCTGCAAGTGATTGCCAAGGCGCGCAAGGCACAGCTCAAGATCACCCCCCGGCACTTCTTCGCCCACCCCACCGTTGCTCGTCTCGCGGCCACCCTGGACTCGCCGCTGAAACAGCTGGAGGCGCAGTTGCTGGCGCTCTGGCGCGAAGTACTGGGGCAGCCGGAACTCAGCCGCGAGGACGACTTCTTCAGCGTCGGCGGCGATTCGATCATCGCCCTGCAACTGATTGCCAAGGCGCGCAAGCTGGGTGTGAAGTTCAGCCCGAAAGACCTGTTCGCCCAGCCGCGGGTCGCCGCCCTGGCCGTGCTCCTGGAACAGCGCCAGGCGGCCCAGCCCGCGCCCGCAGCAACGCCAGTGCACCGCGCGGTATCGCTGAGCGCCGAACAACGCCAACCGCTGCAAGCCCTGCTGGGTACTCCGCTGGAGGACGCCTACCCGCTCTCGCCGCTGCAAAAAGGCCTGCTGTTCCACAGCCTGCTGGAAGGCGCCAGCGGGGTCTACGTCAACCAGTTGCAGGCCGAGTTGCAAGGGCCGCTGGATGCCGAGCGCTACCTCGCCGCCTGGCGCGCCACCTTCGCCGCGCATCCGCTGATGCGCACGGCCATTCTCTGGCAAGGCCTGGACGAACCGCTGCAAGGCGTGTGCAGTGAGCTGACCCTGCCCATCCAGCGGCTGGACTGGAGCGCACTGGGCCCGGCACAACGCCAGCAGGCGCTGGACGCCTACTGCCAGGCCGACCGCGCCCAAGGCTTCGACCCACAGCGCCCACCGCTGCAACGGCTGGCCCTGATCCACCTTGACGCGCAGCACAGCTGGTTGATCTGGAGCCGCCATCACCTGATCGCCGACGGCTGGAGCTCGGTGATGCTGATGGAAGAGATCCTCGCCCGCTACAACGGCAGCGCCGTGCCCGCGCGGCCAGCCTACCGCGACTACATTGCCTGGCTTTCGGCGCAGCCGACCGAACACAGCCTGCAATACTGGCAGCAACACCTGGCGCAGTTCGAAGGGGTCGGCAGCCTGCCGGCGCTGAACCCGGCCGAGCCCGGCGGCACGGCCCGCTACCACAGCCGCAGCCTGCGCCTGAGCGAAGCCCACAGCAGCCGCCTGAACGCCCTCGGCAAGGCCTGCCGGGTTACCCTCAACACCTTGATGCAGGCGGCCTGGGGCCTGTTGCTGGCGCGCTGCAACAACCACACCGAGGTGATGTTCGGCGTCACCAGCAGCGGCCGCCCCGACGCCTTGGCCGATGCCGGGCAGATGCTCGGCGTCTTCATCAACACCCTGCCGCTGCGCCTGCACATCGCCCCGGGCATGGCCCTGGGCGACTACCTGCAACAGGTGCAGGCGGTCAGCGTGGCCATGCGCGAGCACGAGCAGACGCCGCTGGCGCAGATCCTCCAGCAGCACCCGCGCGGTGCCGGGCTGTTCGACACCCTGCTGGTGTTCCAGAACCTGCCGGCGCTCAGCGAACGGCAGTTGCAGGCCGGCGAGCTGACCTTCAAGGTCCTCGACAACCTTGAGCAGACCAGCTACGGCCTGACGGTCGAAGTGCTGCCCGGGCGCTGCCTGGAAGTGCTGTTCAGCGCCGATGCCCAGCGCCTCCCCGGTGCCGCGCTGGAGCGCCTGAGCGACGACCTGCTGAACCTGTTGCTGGCGCTGGACAGCCCGCTGGACACGTGCCTGGAGCAGCTCACCACGCTCAGCCCGGCGCAGCAGCAGCGCCTGCTCGACTGGGGCCTGAACCCGGCCGCCTACGATCTCGAACACAGCTGGGAAGCGCGGGTCGCGGCGCAGGTCGCCGCGCACCCTGAGCGCATCGTCGCGCGCTGCGCCGGTCAGTCGCTGACCTACGCCCAGCTGTGGCACCGTTCCGAACGCCTGGCCCGTGGCCTGCAAGCCCTCGGCGCGCAACCCGACCAGCCGGTGGCGTTGCTGGCCGAGCGTGGCATCGAGTGGTTCTGCCTGATGGTCGCGACCTTGCGCGCCGGCTGCGGCTGGCTGCCGCTCGAACCCTCGCAGCCGCCGGCACGCTGGCAGCAGGTGCTGACGCGCCTGCAGCAGCCGCTGGTGGTCTGCAGCCAGGCCTATGCCGAGCCGCTGGCTGCGGTTTACCAGGGCCACCGCGCGCTGCCCTCGGACCTGCTGGAGCTGAGCGCCAGCGGTATGCTGCCGCAGCAGCCGGCAGGCCCGCAGCAACTGGCCTACGTGCTGTTCACCTCCGGCTCCACCGGCCAGCCCAAAGGCGTGATGGTGCCGCGTGCCGGCATGCTCAACAACATGCTGGCCAAGGTCCACCCGCTGGGCCTGAACGCCGACGACGTGATCGCCCAGACCGCCCCGGCCTGCTTCGACATATCGGTCTGGCAAACCCTCACCGCACCGCTGTTCGGCGCCTGCGTGGAGATCATCGGCGATGACCTGGTACGTGACCCGCAGGCCCTGCTGCAGCTGCTGCACGAACGCCGCGTCAGCCTGTTCGAACCCGTGCCGGCGCTGCTCCAGGCCATGCTCGAAAGCGTCGATGGCCAGCCGCTGTCGCTGCCGCACCTGCGCTGGGTACTGCCGACCGGCGAAGCGCTGCCGGTGGCCACCGCCCAGCTGTGGTTCCACCACTACCCGCAGATTCCGCTGATGAACGCCTACGGCCCGGCCGAATGTTCCGATGACGTAGCCTTCCAGCCGCTGTACCAGGCGCCCGCGCAAGGCGCCACTGTGGCCATCGGCCGGCCTACCGCCAATGCCGAGCTCTACGTGCTGGGCCACGACCTGCAACCGGTGGCCGCCGGCGTGGTCGGCGAGCTGGCCATCGGTGGCATCGGCGTCAGCCGCGGCTACCTGGCCGACCCCGCACGCACCGCCGCCAGTTTCATTCCCAACCCGTTCGGCGCCGCCGGCAGCCGGCTGTACCTGAGTGGCGACCTGGCCCGCTGGGACGCCGACGGCGTGCTGCAGTACCTGGGGCGCAAGGACTTCCAGTTGAAGTTGCGCGGTTTCCGCATCGAACCGGGCGAGATCGAGGCCCAGCTGGAGCGTCACCCCGATGTGCTGCGGGCCATGGTCAGCCTGCAAACGCTGGGCGGCAGCGACCTGCTGGTCGGCTACTGGCAAGGGCGCAACGGCCATGCGCTGAACGACGCCGTGCTGGCGCAGCATGTGCGCGACAGCCTGCCGGCCTACATGGTGCCGTCGCTGTGGGTGGCGATGGACAGCTGGCCGACCAACGCCAACGGCAAGGTTGACCGCAAGGCGTTGCCATTGCCGTCGTTGCAGCACGCCGAGGTCGAGCCCCTGGTCAGCGCCAACGAACAGTTGCTCGGCGAGCTGTGGGCGGCGCTGCTGCCCGAGCAGCCGCTGGGCCGCAACAGCCACTTCTTCGAAGCCGGCGGGCACTCGCTGCTGGCCACCCGCCTGATCGCCCGCATCCGTCAGCGCTGCGCCCTCGAACTGCCGCTGCGCAGCGTGTTCGAGGCGCCGCTGCTGTGGCAGCTGGCCGAGCGCCTCGACGCCCTGGCCGCCGCACCGGCCCAGGCCAGTGCCGCCCCGCAACTGCTGCCGGTGCCGCGCCAGGCGCACATGCCGGTGTCGCTGAGCCAGCAGCGCCTGTGGCTGGTCGATCGCCTGCACGGCCCGTCGGCGTCCTACAACATGGCCGCCAGCCTGACCCTGAGCGGGCCGCTGGACATGGCCGCGCTGCGCGCCACCTTCAATGCCCTGCTCGCCCGTCATGAGGTGCTGCGCAGCGCCTACCACGACCTCGACGGTGAGCCGATCATGCTGATCGCCGAGCAGCTGACGCTGGACGTCAGCCTGCGCGACCTCACCTCGCTGCCTGATGGCCAGCGCCAGCAGGTGGCCGAACAGGAGAGCCTGGACAACCTGCGCCTGCCGTTCGACCTGCGCCAGACGCCACTGATCAGGGCGCGGGTGCTGCGCCTGGGTGAGCACCAGCACCTGCTGTTGCTGGCGCTGCACCACATGGTTGCCGACGGTTGGTCGGTGGGGGTGCTGGTCAACGAGTTCAGCCAGTTGTACGCCAGCCTTCGCGACGGCCGCCCGGCTTCGCTGCCGGCGCTGCCCGTGCAGTACGCCGACTACGCGGCCTGGCAGCACCAATGCCTGCAAGGCGCTGCGCTGGAGCGCGAGGTCGGCTTCTGGCAACACCAGCTGCAAGGCGCGCCGCAGGTGCTGGGCTTGCCCTGCGACTGGCCACGCCCGGCCCAGGCCGACGCCCGCGGCGCCGCCAGGGCGCTGGAAATCCCCGCGCCGCTGCTGGCACGCCTCGAAGCCCTGGCCCTGGCCGAGGGCGTGAGCCTGTACATGGTCCTGCTGGCCAGCTTCGAACTGCTGCTGCACAGCGTCACCGGTGCCGACGACCTGCTGCTGGGCACCGACGTGGCCGGCCGCGAACACGCCGATCTCGAAGGCCTGATCGGCTTCTTCGTCAACGTCCTGCCGCTGCGCTCGCGGCGCCAGGCGGGCGACACCCTGCGCGACTTCCTCGCCCGCACCCGCGACACCTGCCTGCAAGCGCTGGAGCACCAGGCACTGCCGTTCGACCGCATCGTCGAGGCCTTGCAGGTGCCGCGCGAGCGCAGCCGCAACCCGCTGGTGCAGGCGCTGTTCGTGCTACAGAACACCCCGGCGGGCGATTTCTCGATCCCCGGGCTCGATGTGCGCATGCAGCCTGCCGCCGAGCGCACCAGCAAGTTCGACATGGCGCTGTTCCTCGAACGCCACGGCGCGGTCATGCGCGGCGACTGGGTGTATGCCCGCGCCCTGTTCAAGGCTGAACGCATCGACGCGCTGATCAGTGCCTGGCTGAACCTGCTGCAGCAGCTGGCCGACCAGCCGCAGGCTGCCCTCAACTCATTCACCGTCACCCTGCCCCGTATGGAGACACCGGCCTTGGCAACCCCCGCCCCTTCGTCAAGCAAGCTCGACAAGCTGAAAAAACTGCCGGCCCGCGCCGCCGCGCCGCGGCCTTTGATCCGCACCTCGGCGCTGCAGCCGGGCCGCGAGTTCCCGCTGCTGATCGAACCGCTGGCCGCCGACCTCGACCCGGTGGGCTGGGCGCAAAGCTCGCGGGACCTGATCGACACCCTGCTGTGCCAGCACGGCGGCCTGTTGTTCCGCGGCTTCGCCCTGGACGATGCGAAAGCCTTCGAAGCCTTCGCCGAAGCCATTCACCCCGGCCTGTTCGGCGGCTACGGCGACCTGCCGAAGAAAGAAGGCGGGCGCAATATCTACCGCTCCACGCCGTACCCGGAGCAGGAAATGATCCTGTTCCACAACGAGAGTTCGCACCTGCCGCGTGCGCCGCGCAAGCAGTGGTTCTACTGCGAGCAGCCGTCGCCGGTCGGTGGCGCCACGCCGATCGTCGACTGCCGCGAGCTGTACCGGCAGTTGCCGGCAGCGCTCGCCGAAGCCTTCGAACGCAAAGGCTTGCTCTACGTGCGCACGTTCACCGAGCGCCTCGACGTCAACTGGCGGGAGTTCTTCAAGACCGACAGCCGCGAGCAGGTCGAAGCGTTGTGCCGGGCCAGCGACACCGAGTTCCGCTGGCTGGCCAATGACGAGCTGCAAACCCGCACCCGCTGCCCGGCGGTGATCCGTCACCCGCTCAGCGGCGAGCGCAGCTTCTTCAACCAGCTGCAGCTGCACCACACCTTGTGCCTCGAACCCCAGGTGCGCGAAGACTTGCTCAATATGGTCGGCGAGGCACGCATGCCACGCCAGGTGTACTTCGGCGATGGCAGCCCGATCGACGCAGCAAGCATGGCCCTGATCGGCCGCCTCTACGAAGCCTGCGCCGTGCGCTTCGACTGGCAGCGTGGCGACGTGGTCATGCTCGACAACCTGATCGCCGCCCACGCCCGCGACCCGTACCAGGGGCCACGCAAGATCGCCGTCGCCATGGGCGACATGCACGAACCGGCCCGACTGGCTGCCAAACCCCACGCAACGGAACTGCAGGACCACACCGCGCAATGAACACCGCCATGGAACCGAACCAAGACCTGCCCCTGAGCGCCGAACAGGCCCTGGCCGTACGCCAGGGCCGCGCGCCCCTGCACCTGGGCGTGAGCCTTGCCGGGCCGCTGCAGCCCGGGCGCCTGCACGAAGCCTTGTTGCAGGTGATCGAGCGCCACACCAGCCTGCGCGTAGCCCTGCGCCCGTCCACGCTGTACCGCAGCCTGCGCCAGAGCACGCAGCCGGCCAGCCTCGACTGGCACCTGCTGGGCGCTGACCAGCAAGCCGAAGCCCAGGCGCTGGCCACTCAACCGCTGGCCATCGACCAGGGCGGCCTGGTGCGCGCCATCGTCCGTGCCCAAGGTGCCGAGCAGTGGCGCCTGGACCTGTACGTCGCCGCCTGCGCCGCAGACCGTCTCAGCCTGCAGAACCTGCTCGGCGAACTGGCCGCGCTGTATGCCCAGCCTGACGCCGCCCTGGAGGAAGCCTTCCAGTACAGCCAGTATGTCGAATGGCGCAACGACCTCGACGCCGACGAAGAGGCGCCCGCCGGGCGCGCCTATTGGGCCGGCCTGGGCCTGCAGGCGCTGGCGCCGATGCGCCTGAACGGCCTGCGCGAGCCCTCGGCCGAAGCCGCGGGCAGCACCGTTGAACAGGCCCTGCCCGATGCACTGCACACCCCGCTGGAGCACCTTGCGCACAGCACCGGGCAAGCGCTGGGCACCGTGCTGCAGGCCGCCTGGTGGGTGCTGCTGGCGCGCATCGGCGGCAACGCCGCCTTCAGCGCCGGCTGGCAACAGGATTGCCGCTTCGACTACGAAGCCCTGGCCAATGGCATCGGCGTGTACCAGAAGGTGCTGCCGCTGGCCTTGATGCCGCAGCTCGAACAACCCTTCGACGTCTGGTTGCAACAGCTCGCCGCACAGCTGGACGGGCACGCCCAGCAGCAGGAGTACTGGAATGTCGCCGAGCCTGCCGTCGCCGTGCAGCACAGCGTCGGTTTCACCCTGGTGCGCCACAGCGCGGCATTCACCTGCGCCGGCCTGCACTGGTCGGTGGACGCCATGCCCGGCGCCGATGCGGGCTTGCAACTGGCGCTGCAAGTGACCCTCGACGCGCAGCAGCGCGTGCTCGCCCTCAGCGTGCAGTCGCCCACCACGCATTACCCCGAAGCCGAGTTGCGGTGCCTGCTCGAGCAATACCTGCACTTGCTCCAGGCGCTGGTCGCACAGCCGGGCCAGCGCGCCCTGCGCGATCTGCCGGTCAGCCCACCCGCCCATCTGGCTTTGCAGCAATGCCTGCGCGGCCCGCAGCGCGACTTTGGCCCGCAGCCGCTGATCGACCGCCTGGCCCACTGGGCACTGCACACCCCGGACGCCCCGGCGCTGCAGGGCGGCGCACTCAGCCTGAGCTACGCCCAGTTGCACAGCCAGGTCGAACACCTGGCTGCGGTGCTGCAAGCGCGCGGGATCGGGCGCGGTGCCAACGTCGCGCTGCTGCTGCCGCGCTCGGCGCCACTGCTGCTGGCCCTGTTCGCCGTGCAGCGCGCCGGTGCCGCCTATGTGCCGCTGGACCCGGCCTGGCCAGCGGCGCGGGTGCAGCGGATCATCGCCGACGCCCAGCCGCAGCTGGTGATCGGCGGTGACGACGGTTGCCCGCTCGCGGCCCTGCTCGACAGCCCTGCGACAGCGCCGGTCAACGCTGCCATCACCCTCAACGATGCCGCTTACCTGCTTTATACCTCCGGTACCAGCGGCGAACCCAAGGGCGTGGTGATCGAACACGGCCAACTGCTCAACTACACCGCCGCCGTCAGCGAAGCGCTGAGCCTGGCTCAGTGCAAGCGGTTCGCGCTGATTTCCTCGGTGGCCGCCGACCTCGGCAACACCACCCTCTACGCCGCGCTGTGGACCGGTGGTTGCCTGGTGCTGGCAGACGACCAGGCCAGCCGCGATGCCGCCGCATTCGCCAGGTATTTGCACAGCGGGCGGATCGACTGCATGAAGATCGTGCCATCGCACCTGGCGGCGCTGCTCGACGGCCAGCACAACGTGGCCCTGCCGCAGGTGCTGGTGCTGGGCGGCGAAGCCTGCCCAGGCGCGCTGCGCCAACGCATCGGGCAACTGGCACCGGGCAGCCGCGTGCACAACCACTACGGGCCCACCGAAACCACCGTGGGCGTGCTGTACAGCCTGGACCAGGCGCCTGACCCACGCACCCCGCTGCCACTGCAACATGCCCTGGCCAACACCTGGGTGCGCGTGCTGCAAAGCACCCCGGGCGGCCTGCAACCGGCGCCACTCGGTGCCCTCGGCGAGCTGTACATCGGCGGTGCCCAGGTGTGCCGCGGCTACCTGAACCGGGCAAGCGATGCCTTCATCGACGACCCGCTGCAACCCGGCCAGCGTCTGTACCGCAGCGGTGACCTGGGGTACCTCTCGGCCAGCGGCCAGCTGCACCTGGCGGGGCGTATCGACAAGCAGATCAAGATTCGGGGTTTCCGCGTCGAGCCGGGCGAGCTGGAAGCCGCCCTGCTCGGCCTCGACGGGGTCAGCCAGGCCGTGGTGCAGTACCGCGACGGCAAGCTGCTGGCGCATGCCGTCAGCCCGCGCGACAGCGCCGCACTGCTGGCCGAGCTGCGTGGACGGCTGCCCGACTACCTGCTGCCGAGCCAGCTGCTGTGCGTGGCCGAACTGCCGCGCCTGGCCAACGGCAAGGTCGACTTCGCCGCCCTGCCAAGCGCAGGCAGCCAAGCCAGCGAGCCGCTCGAAGTGCCAGCGCGTGACGCCCTGGAGGCGCTGCTGGTCGACCTGTACCAGGAATTGCTCGAACGCCCGCGCCTGAGCATCCATGACAGCCTGTTCGACCTCGGCGGCCATTCGCTGATCGTCATCAAGCTGTGCACCCGCCTGCGCAGCCTGCTGCAACTGGAAGTGGCGCCGGCGCTGGTGTTCGACCACCCCAGCGTGGCGGCACTGGGCGAAGCCCTGCGCGCCCGCGAAAGCCAGCCGGGCACGCTGCTGAAGATCGCCGAGCTGCGCCGCATGTTGGCGGCGATGTCGCCCGAGGAGCGCGCCGCCCTGCAAGCCCGCGCCCAAACCGCCAACGCGCCAAGGAACTGATGCCATGCAACTCGACCCCCAGCAATTGGCCGAGCGTATCGCCAGGCTCGCCCCGGAAAAACGCCAGGCCTTCGCCGCGGCCCTGGCCGCGCAAGGCTTCGCCCTCGCTCGGCTGCCGATCGTCGCGGCCAGCGAACCCGGCCCGCACCCGTTGTCGTGGGCCCAGCAGCGCCTGTGGTTCCTGCACCGCCTGGACCCGGCCAGCAGCGCCTACAACATGCCGGCTGCCCTGCGCCTGCGCGGCAGCCTGGACGACGCGGCGCTGCAACGCGGCTTCGACCAGTTGATCGCCCGCCACGCGATCCTGCGCAGCACCTTCGACGAGCACAACGGCCAGGCCCGGCAGACCGTCCACGCCGCACTGCCGATGCCCCTGGCCCGGGCAGACTTGTCCTCGCTGCCCGCCGAACAGCGCGCTGCGCGCCTGCAGCAACTGATCGACAGCGAGAGCAACCGGCCGTTCGACCTGCGCCAGGCGCCGCTGCGCGGCCTGCTGGCAAGGCTCGCTGCCGACGAGCACGTGCTGATCCTGACGGCCCAGCACATCGTCGCCGACGGCTGGTCGCTGGGCATCCTGGTCAAGGAGCTGACCGCGCTGTACACCGACGCTCTGCAAGGCCGCGACAGCGGCCTGCCGGCGTTGCCGATTCAGTACCACGACTATGCCGTCTGGCAGCAGACCGGCCTCAGCGACAATGCCCTGGCGAGCGAGCTTGCCTACTGGCGCGAGCAGTTGGGCGAGCGCCAGCCGACCCTGGAGCTGCCCACCGACCACCCACGCCCACGGCAGCCGAGCGGGCGCGGCAACCGCCACACCTTGCACATCGACGCGCCGCTGTGCAGGGCGCTGCGTGAACTGGCCCAGGCCCGCGGCACAACACTGTTCAGCGTGCTGCTCAGCGCCTTCAATGTGCTGCTGTACCGCCTCAGCGGGCAGACCGACCTGCGGGTTGGCGTACCGGTGGCCAACCGCACCCGGGTCGAGACCGAAGGGCTGATCGGCTGCTTCATCAACACCCTGGTGCTGCGCTGCCAACTCGACGGCCAACAGCCGTTCGCTGCCGTGCTCGACAGCGTCGAGCAGGCCCGCCGCCAGGCCCTGGCCCACCAGCAGCTGCCGTTCGAACGGCTGGTCCAGGCCCTGGAGCCCGAGCGCCAGTTGCAGCACTCGCCGTTGTTCCAGGTGATGTTCAACCTGCTCGACGGCCAGACCCCGCGCCGCCTGCAACTGCCAGGGCTGGAGGTCGAGGAGATCGAGCGCGAGCAGGTCAGCGCGCAGTTCGACCTGGTACTTACCGTCGTCGAGCGTGCCGAGGCACTGGAGCTGACATTCACCGGCAATGCCGACCTGTTCGCGCCCGCCACCCTGGCCGGCCACGGCCACAGCTATGCCACCCTGCTGCAGAGCCTGGTGCAGGCACCCGAAGCGCGCGTCGCCCAGCTGCCGCTTTACAGTGAGGCACAACAGCAGCGCCTGCTGGCCGACTGCCAGGCCTCGCTGGCGCTCGGCCCGTTGCCGGAGCTGGTGCACCTGCGCCTGGCCAGGCAAGCCGCCGAGCACCCCCAGCGCATCGCGCTGATCCATGACGACCACAGCTGGAGCTACGCCACCCTGCAACAGCGGGTCGAGCTGATCAGCCGCCACCTGCTGGCCCTCGACCTGCCCGCCGAAGCCCGTATCGGCGTGTGCCTGCCGCGCGGCCTGGACATCGTCGCCGCGGTGTTCGCCACGCTCAACGCCGGGCTGACCTTCGTGCCGCTCGACCCGCAGTTCCCCGGCGAGCGCCTGGCGCACATGATCGACGACGCCGACATCCGCCTGCTGCTGGTGGCGCCGCAAACCACAGCGGTGATGGCGCCCTACCAGCGCCCGTGCCTGGACATCACCGGCCTGGACGCCAGCGCGGCGACCGTGCAAGGGGTCGCCAGCACCCGCCCGGTGCAGCGAGAGCAGCTGGCCTACGTCATCTACACCTCCGGCTCCACCGGCAAACCCAAGGGTGTGGCGGTCACCCACCGCTCGCTGGCCGGCTACACCGAAGTCGCCCGCGCCTATTACGGCGTCGAGGCCAGCGACCGGGTATTGCAGTTCTCGACCTTCAACTTCGATGGCTTCGTCGACCAGCTGTTCCCGCCGCTGGTATGCGGCGCCGCCTTGGTGGTACGCGGCCCCGAGCTGTGGGACAGCCAGGAATTCCATGCCCGCCTGTATCGTCACCAGATCACCGTCGCCGCCTGCCTGACCACGGCCTATTGGTTCCAGCTGGCCCAGGACTTCGCCCGCCAACCGCATGCGGCCTACGGCCAGTTGCGCCTGGTCAGCGTCGGCGGCGAAGCGATGCCCAGCGCCGGCCTGCAAGCTTGGCGCCAGGCCGGCCTGGCGGCGGTGCGCCTGCTGAACATCTACGGCCCCACGGAAATCACCGTGGTTTCCAGCATCCAGGACTGCAGCGCGCTGCTGGCCCGCGAGCAGTTGCCGCTGCAACTGCCGATCGGCGCGCCACTGCGTGGGCGCGCCTACTACCTGCTGGACCGCGACGACAACCTGGCAGCGCCGGGCGCCCCGGGCGAGCTGTGCATCGGTGGCGAGCTGCTTGCGCGCGGCTATCACGATGTGCCCGGGCTGACCGCCGAGCGCTTCTGCCCCGACCCGTACGGCCCGCCCGGCAGCCGCCTGTACCGCACCGGCGACCTGGCCCGGCGCCTCGGCGACGGCACCTACGAGTACCTGGGGCGGATCGACCAGCAGGTCAAGCTGCGCGGTTTTCGCATCGAGCTCAGCGAGATCGAAGCGCACCTGCGCAGCCACCCGCAGGTACGCCAGGCGCTGGCGCTGGTGCGCGAAGACCGCCCCGGCGACCGCCGCCTGGTGGCTTACCTGGTGTGCCACGCACCGGCACCGGAGGCCGCCGACCTGCGTCGGCACCTGGCTTCGCAGCTGCCCGACTACATGCTGCCTTCGGCGTTCGTGCACTTGCCGCAGATGCCCATGACCCCAGGCGGCAAGCTGGACCGCGCGGCTCTGCCGGTGCCGGACTATAACGCCCAGTGCAGCGCACAGGGCAGCGACCAGCGCGCGCCGCAAAGCGCACGCGAGCGGCAGTTGCTGGCGCTGTGGCAAGAGGTTCTCGGCCAGCAGGCAATCGCCATGGATGACAACTTCTTCGCCATCGGTGGCCACTCGCTGCTCGCCGCGCAACTGGTTGCGCGCATCCGCCAGGCACTGAACCTGGAGCTGCCGCTGCGCAGCCTGTTCGAGGCACCGACCATTGCCCAGCTGGCCACCCTGCTGGACACCGCCAGCGCCGCCGACCAGGCGCCGATCGTCGCCGCCGCGCAGCCAGGCGATGGCCGCCGGGTGCTGTCGCATGCCCAGCAGGGCATGTGGCTGGTGCAGGCGATGCAGCCAGACAGCGCGGCCTACCACATCCCGAGTGCTGCGCGGCTGCTCGGCCGCCTTGACCTGGGCGCCCTGCAGCAGGCTTTCCAGGCCCTGAGCCAGCGCCACGAGGCGTTGCGCAGCAGCTTCCACGAAGAGGACGGCAACCTGTACGTGCAGGTGCGGGAGGCCATCGAACTGCCGCTGGCGCTGCACGATCTCGGCCAACTGCCACAAGCCGAGCAAGAGACCAGCGCCCGGCAACTGCTGATCGAACTGGCGACACGCCCGATCGACCTGCGCCAGGCACCGCTGCTGCGCCTGCACCTGGTGCGCCTGGGCGATGAACAACACCTGTTGCTGCTGGTGATGCACCATATCGTGTCCGATGGCTGGTCGATGGGCGTACTGGTCCGCGAACTCAGCCAGCTCTACAGCGCCGCCCTGAGCGGGGCCAGTGCGGCCTTGCCGGCGCTGGCGGTGCAGTACAGCGACTACGCCGCCTGGCAGCGCCAGCAGCTCGACGCGCCGGCCCGTCAACGCCACCTGGACTACTGGCGCAAGGCCTTGGGCGAACCCCTGCCGCCGCTCGAACTGTTCAGCTACCGGCCACGCCCGCAGGTGCTCGGTGGCCAGGGTGCGCGGCTGTCGTTCCAGATCGACGCCGGCCCTGCCCTGGCGCTCAGGCAACTGTGCCTGAGCCATGGCGCCACCCTGTTCATGGGTTTGCTCGCTGTGCTGCAACTGAACCTGTACCTGCACAGCCAGCGCAGCCAGGCGGTGATCGGTACCGATGTGGCCAACCGCGAGCGCAGCGAGACCGAGGGCATGGTCGGTTTCTTCATCAACCAGCTGGCGTTGCGCGGCGACGTCGGCGGCAACCCCAGCTTCAACGCCCTGCTGCAACGCCTGCGGCCGCAGGTGCTGGAAGCGTTCAGCCACCAGGCACTGCCCTTCAACAGCCTGGTCGAAGCGCTCAACCCGCCACGCAGCCTGGCCTGCAACCCGCTGTTCCAGGCCAAGCTGGTGTTGCAGAACCAACCGGACAGCGCCCTTGAGTTGCCGGGCCTGAGCGTGCTGCCCGAACGCATCGAGCACGGCCAGTCGCAACTGGACCTGCACCTGAGCGTGGAAGAACGCCAGGGCAGCCTGGCCTGCACCCTGAAATACAACACCGAGCTGCTTGACGGGCACAGCGCCGAGGCTTTTGCCGGGGCGTTCACGCGCCTGCTCGAACAACTGGTCGCAGCCCCCGAGCTGCCGGTCGAAACGTTGGTCCAGCCGCTGCGCGCGCAGCTCCTGGAACAACGCATGCAGCACCTGAGCGCGCGCAGCGAACAGAGCCTGGCCCGCCTCGGCGGCAGCCGGCGCCGCACCCGCATCACCATCGACTCTATGGAGGGATAACAGATGAACAGCCCCGCGATTGCCAAGCTCGGCGGCATGCGCCGCAAACCGATCCGTGTGGATGAGAACGCGCTGGTGCGCTTCACGCCGCTCAACCCAGGCAGCGTGTACACCGCCGTCTGCGAACCGAGCGGCCCGGGTATCAGCCTGGTGGCCTGGGCGCAGGCCAACCGCGAACTGATCGAAAGCAAGCTGCTCGAGCATGGCGCCCTGCTGTTCCGCGGCTTCCCGGTCGACACCGCGCAGGCGTTCGACGACTGCATCAGCGCGTTGTCCGGCGGTGCGCTGGAGTACAAGTTTCGCGCCTCGCCGCGCACCCAGGTGGACCCCCGCCTGCATATCTACACCTCCACCGACTACCCCAAGGACCAGCGGATCTTCCCGCACAACGAACACTCCTACTCGCCGGTGTTCCCGCTGAAGATCTTCCTCTGGTGCGATATCGCGCCGCTGTCGCGTGGCGAAACGCCGATCGGCGACACCCGGGCGATCACCCGCGCCATCGACCCTGAGGTGCGCGAACGCTTTGCCCGCCTGGGCATCATGTACGTGCGCAATTACGGCGACGGTTTCGGCCTGCCCTGGCAGACCGTGTTCCAGACCGACGACCGCGCCCAGGTGGATGCCTACTGCGCCAGCGTCGGTATCCGCACCGAATGGAAAGCCGACGGCCGCCTGCGCACCCGCCAGGTCGGCCCGGCGCTGGTGCGCCACCCGCGCACGGGCGAGACGCTGTGGTTCAACCACGCCACGTTCTTCCATGTCAGCACCCTGCCGGCCAGCGTGCGCGATGCGCTGCAGGCCGACTTCGCCGATGACGACCTGCCGCAGAACACCTTTTACGGCGACGGCAGCCCCATCGAGCCGCAGGTGCTGCAACACCTGCGCGGCCTGTACCTGCAACACATGACCGAGTTCCCTTGGCAGCACGGCGATGTGCTGCTGCTGGACAACATGCTCTCGGTGCACGCGCGCAACGAATACGACAGCCCGCGCCGCATCCTGGTGTCGATGGCCGAAGCCCTGAACAGCACGGAGGTGGCGCTCAAGCCCTGACGCGCCAGCACGGTTCACGGTTTTCGTTTCTGCCCCCTATTCAAGGTTTCCAACGCCATGTCCAGCAATGCCATCGAGGGCTTCCGCCCCGCCCTGCAACAGAATGCCCACTGGTCCCACGCCAGCCACCGCGAAGACACCCTGTACCTGACCGTTGCCGTGCCTGACGGCACCGACCTCGCGCGCCTGCGGGCAAGCCTCGGGCAGGTGCTGGAGCAGCACGAGATCCTGCGCACCCGGCTGCTGGCCAGCCCCGGCATGCAGCAGCCGGTGCAGGTCATCGCCGAACACTTGCACATCGACTGGCGCGAGCTGGCCAGCGAGCCGGAGCAACAGGCCCTGCAGCGCCTGCTGGCCGAGGCGCTGGGCAAGGCCAGCCTGGCCGTGGCGGTGATTCACGGCACACCCCAACGCGCCTGCCTGGCGCTGCCGGCCGCCAACGCCGACTACACCACCCTGCAGTTGTTGCTCAGCGCCTGGCAGGCGCTGTACCAGGGCCTGCCGGCAGACGAGGAAGCGGTGCAGTTCGCCGACTTCGCCGAATGGCAGTTCGAACACCTGGGCAGCACTGACAGCGACGCCGGCCGGGCCTTCTGGCAGCGCCAGCAAGCCGCCGACCTGTACCTGACCGGGCACCCGTTCCAGCGCGCCGAAGCCGTGGGCCCGGCCCAACCCAGCTGCCTGGTGCGCACCCCGGACGCGGCCTTCCAGGACCACATCGGCAGTGCCCTGGCCGGCCTCGCGGCGTCGGCCGAGGCGCTGTTCGGCTGGTGCTGGGCGCTGTTGCTCAAGCGCCACCTGGGCCAGCCCCAGGTGCTGCTGGGCTGGGCGCACGAAGGCCGCAACAGTGCCACGGCGAACGCGTTCGGCCCTTACGGCAAGCGCCTGCCTTTGTTGCTGGAGCCCGACGACCAGGATTCGCTGGCCCAGGCACTGCCGGCCTTCGCCCAGTTGCTGGAGCAGGCCCGCACCTGGCAGGAAGAATGGCCGTGCCAGGCGCAGGACACGCCGTTCGGCTTCCGTCTGCGCCAGCCGCTGGCCTCGGCCTGGCCGGTACTGGCGGTGCAAGGCGAAACCTGCGCGCACACCCTGCTGCTGGAAGTGCTCGACCAGCCCGAGGGCTTCGCCTTCCACTTGCACCACGATGCCAGCCGCCTGGATGCCGACGCGGCCGGGCTGCTGCTCGACCAGTTCCTTACCCTGTGCCTGCAGGCGACCGCCGCCAGCCAGCAACCGCTGGGCGAAGCCTCGGGCATCAGTGCCGCGCACCAGGCCTGGCTGGCCGCGCTGAACCACACCGACGTGCAGCAGGACATGCCAGCGCTGCTGCACCAGTTGTTCGAACAACAGGTCGCCACGCGGCCAGCGGCCATCGCCGTCAGCCACGGCGAGGCACAGCTGACCTATCAGGCACTCGAGGCGCGGGCCAACCAGCTGGCGCACCTGCTGCGCCAGGCCGGCCTGGCGCCGGGCCAGGCGGTGGGCCTGTTCATGGGCCGCAGCCTCGATGCGATCGTCGGCATCCTCGGCATTCTCAAGGCCGGTGGCGCCTACCTGCCACTGGACCCGAGCTACCCAGCCGAACGCCTGAGCGACATGCTCGAACAGACCCGCGCCACACTGTTGCTCAGCCTGAGCAGCCTTGAGCCGCGCCTGCCCCAGGGCGACTACCGCACCCTGTGGCTCGACCGCCTGGCCGAGCATGAACTGCCCGAGCAGCGTCCCGCGCCGGTGACCGACGGCGACAGCCTGGCCTACCTGATCTTCACCTCCGGCTCCACCGGCCGCCCCAAGGGGGTGATGGTGTCGCACCGCAATGCCGTGCATTCCACCGCGGCGCGCCTGCTCGCTTACCCGGAGCCGTTGCAGGCGTTTCTGCTGGTGTCGGGGCTGGCCTTCGACAGTTCGGTAGCCGGGCTGTTCTGGACCCTGGCCCAGGGCGGCCAGCTGTGCCTGCCGCACGATGAACAGGTGCAGGATGCGCTGGCCCTGGGCCGGCTGATTGCCGCCCGCCAGGTCAGCCACACCCTGATGCTGCCGTCGTTGTACGGGCAAGTGCTGGAACAGGCCGCCGACCAGCTGGGCAGTTTGCGCTGCGCCATCGTCGCCGGTGAAGCCTGCCCGGCAAGCCTGGCCCGCCAGCACCGGCAGTGGTGCGCCCAGGCGCAGCTGTACAACGAGTACGGCCCGACCGAGGGCAGCGTGTGGTGCAGCTATTACCGCGCGCGGGGCGACGAATATGGGGTGCTGCCGATCGGCAGGGCGATCGCCAACATGCAGGTGTACGTGCTTGACGCCCAGCTACGCCCGCTGGCGGCTGGCGTCAGCGGTGAAATCTACCTCAGCGGCGCCGGCATCACCCAAGGCTACCTGGGCCGCCCGGACCTCAGCGCCGAACGCTTCCTCGGCAACCCGTTCAACCCCGGCGGCAGCCTGCTGTACCGCAGCGGCGACCTCGGCCGGGTCAACCCCCATGGCGACATCGAGTTCCTCGGCCGCATCGACGACCAGGTGAAGATTCGCGGCTTCCGTATCGAACTGGGCGAGATCGAAGCACGCCTGCTCAGCCACCCCGGGGTGCGCGAGGCCGCCGTGGTCGCCCGCGCCAACGAGGCCGGCGACACTGAACTGGTCGCCTATGTGGTGGCCCGTGATGCCTGCCCGGGCGCCATCGCCTTGCAGGCGCACCTGGGCCTGCACCTGCCCGAACACATGGTGCCGAAAACCTACGTGATGCTCGGCGCCTTGCCACTGACCCCGAACGGCAAGCTCGACCGCAAGGCGCTGCCGGCACCGGTGCGCGAGCGCCGCGCCAGCTACCGGGCACCGCGCAATGAGCGCGAAGCCGCGCTGGCGGCGCTGTGGGCCGAGGTGCTGGGGGTCGAGCAGGTGGGCCTGGACGACAACTTCTTCGAACTTGGCGGCCATTCGCTGACCGCCACCCGCCTGGTCTCGCGCCTGCGCAGCAGCCTGGGCATGGAAGTGCCGGTGCGGGCGCTGTTCCAGCACTCGACCCTCGGTGCGTTCGTCGAACAGGCCCTGCCCAGGGCCGAGGCATCGACGCTGCCAGCGATCACCGCGCAACGGCGCGAAACGCCGCTGCCGCTGTCGTTTGCCCAGCAGCGCCTGTGGTTGTTCGACCGCCTGCACCCGGGCAGCACCACCTACAACGTACCCGAAGCGGTACGCCTTCGCGGAGCGCTCGACCTGCCGGCGCTGGAGCGTAGTTTCAGTGTGCTGCTGCAACGTCACGAGAGCCTGCGCACCACGTTCGTCCTCGACGGCGCCCAGCCGGTACAGCAAGTGCACCCTGCCGAGGACTTCGCCCTGGGCCTGATCGACCTGAGCCGCTTGCCTGCGGCCCAACGCGAGCTGCGCCTGCAACAGGAACTGAAGACCCAGGCCACGCACCGCTTCGACCTCGAGCACGGGCCGCTGCTTCGCGCCGGCCTGGTGCGGCTGGCGGCCGATGAGCATGTGCTGTGGCTGACCTTGCACCATATCGTCTTCGATGGCTGGTCGATGCGGGTATTCACCCGCGAGCTGATCGCCCTGTACAGCGCCTTCTGCAGCGGCCAACCCTCGCCGCTGGCCGAGCCGCAACTGCAGTACGCCGATTTCGCCCAATGGCAGCGCCGTGAACTGACCCCTGCGGCGCTCAAGCCGCAATTGGACTTCTGGTTGCGTCACCTGGGCGAGGACCGCAGCCTGTTGCAGCTGCCGTGCATGCTGCCGCGCCCGGCGCTGCCCAGCCATCGCGGCGCCGAACACAGCCTGGTGCTGGGCGCGCCGCTGACCCAGGCGCTGCACACCTTCAGCCGTGAACAGGGCTGCACGCTGTTCATGACCTTGCTGACCGCGTTCAACGTGTTGCTGGCCGGCCACAGCCAGCAGTCGGCGATCCGCATCGGCATCCCCATCGCCAACCGCCATCACCACGAACTGGAGGGGCTGGTGGGCTTCTTCGTCAACACCCTGGCGCTGCGTACCGATCTTTCCGGCAACCCGGGCTTCGACCGTGTGTTGCACCAGGTACGCGACAACCTGCTGCATGCGCATGCCAACCAGGACTTGCCGTTCGAGCAGCTGCTCGAAGCCCTGCCGGGTGCCCAGCAGCACGGGGTGCCGCTGATTCAGGTGATGTTCGACCTGCACCAGGAGCGCAACCTGCGCTCGTCGGCGTTCGGTAACCTGAGCATCGAACCGTTGCAGGAAGACCACGGCAAGCGCAGCACGCTGTTCGATCTGATGCTGGATGTCAGCGAGCGCGAAGAGGGGCTGATCGCCACCTTCACCTACAGCACCGACCTGTTCCGCCACGCGAGTATCGAAGCCTTGGGCGAGGACCTGCGGGCCCTGCTCGAAGCCCTGCCGGGCCAGCCGACGGCGCCGTTCGAGGCGCTGGTGCAACGCCTGTCGCCAGCACCCGCTGCGCAGGCCGAGCAGCAGCCGCCGGCCCGTGAGCAAGTGGCGGCGCTGGTGTGCGAGGTGCTGGAAGTGCAGACGCTGGATGAGCAGGCGCAGTTCTTCGAAGTGGGTGGCAGCTCGCTCAAGGCCGTGTTGTTGTGCGCGCGACTGCAACAGCTGTGGGGCACCCAGGTTCCGCCGAGCCTGGTGTTTCTCAACCCGCAACTGAGCGACCTGCTGAACGTACTGAGCCGCTACAGCCACAGTTGAAGCGAAAATCCGGTGTTCGCGGGTTCACCTGCGAACACCGGCGCAGCGGTTGCCATGTACCGCGTCGCCTGCTTCGCGGGCATGCCCGCTCCCACAGGGATTCATGTTCTCCCCGCCGATACTCTGTGGGAGCGGGTTCACCCGCGAACACCGGCGCAGCCGGTGCCAGGCACCGCATCGCCTGCTTCGCGGGCATGCCCGCTCCCACAGGGATTCATGTTCTCCCCCCGCCGATACTCTGTGGGAGCGGGTTCACCCGCGAACACCGGTGCAGCCGGTGCCAGGCACCGCAACACCTCGCCGACGATCAGCTGGGTTTCAGCTTCTTGCCTTGTACAACAACCAGGCCACGACCAAGCCGCAGGGCAACACGGCAAGCAGCCAGAACAGCGCCCCCATGGCCAGCCCCAGATCGAGCACGCTCACCAGCAAGGCCAATGCCAATATCAGCAACGCCATCAGCCGCAAACCCCGCGTGCCGGGGAACGGCCGTGCGCGCAGCACCCGCTGCCAATGCGGCGCCTGGCTCAGGGCCAGCGCGCCCAGGCCCAGCAGTTGCAACCCCAGCACCACGACGCTGAGCACCCCTTCAAGCATCTTCGATCTCCGCCAAGCGCTGCGCAGCTTGCGTGCGGCGGCGCAGGCGCCAGGCCACGCTACCGGCCAGCACCGCGCAGGCCAGCAGCGCCAGGTCGACCCCGGCCACCGCCCACAGCCCTTGCTCAAGCGCGCGCCACGGGTGATCGCCAGTGCTCCAGGCATTGGCCAACACCGCCAGCACCGACAGCACGCTGATCGCCAGGCACTGGCTGGCCCACGGCGCCCGTGCCCAGGCGCAGCGGCCGATCGCCCACAGTGCGTGCAGCCCGGCCAGCAGCCAGGCCGCGAAGAACAGCTGCACCTCCCAGTCAGCGCGACCGGGCAGGCCCGGCGGCAGCCAACGGTTGGCCACCAGCATGGCCACGCTGGCCAGTGGCATGCCAGTGATCAGCACGCTGCACAACAGAGTCACGCCCATCACCCCCCACTCCCGGGCAGGCTGCTGCAGGCGGCGCTTGGCCAACCAGTACAACAGGCCGCTGGCGAGCATCACGCAGCCACTGAGGCCGGCAAAAAAGTACAACACGCGCAGCGCCGGCTGGTGGAAATGCGCCACATGCAGCCCGCCCAGCACATCGAAGGTAGCGGCAGCCGGTGGCAGCCGCGACGCATGCAGCAGCCGCGCGCTGGCCGCATCGAAGTACAGCGTTTGCCCGTCAACGCTCAACCGGTCCGCCACGCTGCGGCTGATCTCGACATACGCGTTTGCGTCGCCCGGATGCCAGACACGGACGAAGGCCGGTGCTGCGCCGTGCCAGTGCTGGCTGGCCTGCACCAGCATGGCGTCGAGCGAAGCCAGCGGCCCGGGGGTGCCGCTCGCCGGGCGGCTGTAGGCAGCGTCGGCCTGCACCGCGAATTGCCCCGGCTGGCCGGGGTACAGCGCCTCGATGGCCGCAGGCAAGTACAGCGGAAACAGAATCAGCAGGCCGCTCAGCATGATCAGCGCGTGAAACGGCAAGGCCAGCACGCCGGTCAGGTTGTGCAGGTCGAGCAAGCGCCGTGGCGCCTTGTCGGCGCGCAGGGTGAACAAGTCCTGGAACAGCCGCGCATGGATACACACGCCGGCAACCAGGGCAATCAGCCCGAGCATGGCGGCCAGGCCAATCAACCGTGCACCGAGGTTCCAGGCCTGGATGTTCAAGGTGTAATGCAAACGGTAGAAGAAGTCGCCACCGCGGCTGCCAGCCACCTCCAGCGCACCCGTGTTGCCAGGCAGCAGGAAACGGCTGAAGCCTTCGCGCTCGACGCTCCAGGCCTGAAAGCGCATCAGCGGCCGGCGCGCGTCCGGCAACTCGACGTACCACTGCAACAGCGCCCTGCCCTCGCTCAGGCTGGCCACCTGGGGCAGCACCTGGCGGTCCAGCGACAGCGGCGTGGTCGCCGGTGCCACGCGCAGCGCTGGCAGCATCCAGCTGTCCAGTTCGCGGTCGTACAACGCCAGGCTGCCCATGAAGAAGGCAATCAGCAGCAACCCGGAAAAACCCAGGCCCAGCACCCGGTGCACCCACAGCATGGCCTGGCGGACACTGTCGAACATCAGCCCGCCCCCGCCAACAGGCGTTGCATGGCCAGCAGCGCCAAGGCCAGGCCACTCAGCCACAGGGCGTTACGCCGGGCCTGGCGCGCGCACAGCAACCACAACAGCAATGCCGGGTAGAGGACGAAGGCGGCGATCGAACTGCTCAGCACCGCCTCGCTGGGTGCTTGCCCAAGCCACGCCAGCCCCAGCGCAAGCTGGGCGCTGAGGGCCCAGCTGAACAGGTACGCCAGCAGCAGCGCCAGCACCAGCCATAGCGCACGCTGTCGGGCGAGCATACGGTTGTTGTTCGAAGCGGGTCGTCTCACCCTGTTCTCCTTGTTAGGCACAAACTGCAACGCAAAATGCCGGGGCTGCCTGGCAACCCTTCGCAGGAACACCCGCGAAGGGCCGGCAGACAGCCCCGGCATACTGCTAAAGCGCTTCAGACGCTACTCATCAGCACCTTTTCATTAGAACTTCGCGCGCAACGTGAAGGATACCGCGCGCGGGTCACCGAAGATGTTGCCGTCCTGGAAGGTGTTGATGCGCTGATAGTACTTCTTGTTGCCCAGGTTGGTGGCGAGCAGGTCGGCCGACAGGTTCTCGTTGATCTGGTAGCCGATACCGGCATCGTACAGGGCGTAGCCGCTCTGCTGCAGCTTGGTGCCGTTCATGCCGATGCCTGGCACATCGAGCTTGTTGTAGGTTTCGCTGACCGCGCTCACGCCACCTTGTACGCTCCACTTCTCCAGCTCGCCAGGCAGCTTGTACAGGGTCCAGACGCGCAGCATGTTCTTCGGCAGGTAGGTCTGCAACTGCTCGTTGGGGCTGTCGTAGCGCTTGTAGGTGTGGGTGAAGTTGGCGGTGATGAACCAGTCCGCGGTCATCTGGCCGCTGACTTCCAGCTCGTAGCCACGGGTGCGTGCCTTGCCACCGGCTACCACGGCACGCGACGACGGGTCGTTCATGTCGGGGATGGCGCGGTTCTCTTCCTCGATCTGGAAGGCCGCCAGCGACGCGTTCACCGCACCGTCGAGGAACTCACCCTTGATGCCCAGCTCGTGCTGCTTGCCTTCGATCGGCGCGATGATGTTGTTGTTGATGTCCAGGTTGCTGACCGGCTGCGGGTTGAACACCTCGGCGTAGTTGGCATACAGCGAGTAGGTGTCGTTCAGGTCGTAGATCAGGCCGTAGAACGGGGTGAACTTCTGCGATTCGCTCTGGCTGCTTTTCTCCGACGGCGAGCCGGGCTCGGGCTGGTGCTGGCTGCGGTGCATGTCGAGCCAGGTGACGCGGCCGCCAAGCACCAGGGTCAACGGGTCGCTCAGGCTCAGGCGCATGTTGCCGTACACCGCCTTGGAGCGGCTGTTGGCGACGTTGGTGGGCAGCCGGTCAGAGTCGGGGAATTCCGGGAACGGGAAGTTCGCCTGCGGGTCGTAGAGGTCGACATCGCCCAGGAAGCTGGAGTAGTAGCCGCCGTTGGAGGAGAACTCCGAGCGGGAATAGTTGGTGCCCACCAGCAGCTTGTGCTCACGGCCGAACAGGCTGAACGGGCCGTCGGCGTACAGGTCGACTTCGTCCTGCTTCTCGCGGTAGTCGAACATGATCGAGTTCATCGACACCAGGTTGTCGGCCGGGTCGATACCACCGCCGTTGCGCGCGTAGGCCTGGGTCAGGTCGTAGTTGTTGTCGGCGTGGCGCACCGACAGCTTGGTTTTCCAGCCGCCGCCAAGCTGGTGCTCGAGTTCGGTGAATACCGCCGCGCTCCAGAAGTAGTCACGGTTCCAGTTGGCACCGTAGAAGTTCTTGCGCGACACGTCCGGCAGCGACATGGCCGCTTCGCCGGCGCTGTTGGTGTAGCGGAACGCCGGCAGCGAACGCTGGGCGCCGCGAATGTCGGTGTTCTGGTTGCTGGCACCGATGGTCCACACGGTGTCCGGGGTCAGGTCGATGTCGACGATGCCGTAGGCCTGGTTGGTCTCGCGCTTGCCACTGCCATCGTAGGGGAAGGCAGTCTTGTTCTCGCTGAGCACCAGGCGGCCGCGAATATTGCCGGTTTCGGTCAACGGGCCAGTGACATCGACCATGCCACGGTAGGCGTCCCACGAGCCTGCGCTGATTTCCGCCGATACCGCAGGGTCGGCCATCGGCCGCTTGCGCACCAGGTTGATGCTGCCGCCCGAGCCGCCTGCACCGGTCAGGCTGCCGGCTGGGCCCTTGAGCACTTCGACGCGGTCATACATGGTCAGGTCCGGTGACAGGAAAATCCGGTTGTCCATGGTGGTCGGCGTGCCGTCCAGTTGCAGCGAGGTGATCTCGAAGCCGCGCGAGAAGAAGCTCAGGCGGCTGGCGTCGATGCGCTGCACGGTCACCCCGCCGACTTTGCCCAGGGCATCCTCGAGGGTGTAGAGGTTCTGCTTCTGGATGCGTTCCTGACCGATGACGTTGATGGTCTGCGGCACTTCCTTCAGGCGCAGCGGCACCTTGGTGCCCACCGAAACGGTCGGCGCTTCGGTCTGCATGCCGACGATGCTCTGCTCCGGCAGCGTGATGGAGGCCGGTGGTGCCTGCTCTTCGGCGCTTTCTTCAGCCCAGGCCATGGGCGCGAGCAGCACGCTGCTGCTTACCAGAGGGGCCAGCAGCCAGTTCCCCGCCTTGATCGGCTGTCGGCCCTTTTCAACTTGACACATACCGCGAGCTCCTTTGCATGGCCTTGCAGGCCATTGTTTTTTTAAGTGTTGGGCTATCGATCCCGCCCCGGTCATGCCGGCGCGGGCAACTCGGAAGGTGCGCCTGGCGCCGTACTGGCGGCGTCATGGTCATAGGCGTAGAGCTGGCCGCCGTCGCACTTGAGCACGCGGTCGGCGATGGAGAAATAGTGGTCGTCGTGGCTGATGGCGATGATGGTCTTGCCCTGCGCCTTTAGCTCGGGCAACAGCTCACGGTAGAAAAACGCCCGGAAGCCTGGGTCCTGATCGGCGGCCCATTCGTCGAGCAACAGGATCGGCCGCTCCTCGACCAGCGCCACCAGCAGCGCCAGGCGCTTGCGCTGGCCTTGGGACAGCCGTGTGGTGGACAGCCCGCCCTGCGCGTCGAGGGTGACCTTGCGCTGCATGCGCAGGCGTTCCAGCCAGGCCTGGGCCAGCTGCGGGTCGAAGTCGCCCTGCGGGCCGACCAGGCGCTCGAACAGGTAGAAGGTGGAGAACACCGTGGAGAAATGCCCCCGGTACCAGTCACGCAGCGCCGGGGTAATGGCCACGCCGTGCAGCTTGAGCGCGCCGGCGCTGGGTTCGTAGAGGCCGGTGAGCAGCCTGGCCAGGGTCGATTTGCCACTGCCGTTGCCACCGACGATGAACAGGATCTCGCCCTTGGCGATGCTCAGGTTCACCGGCCCCAGGCGGAACCCGTAGTCGTCGGCCTGGTGCGGGTAGTCGTAGCACAGCGCCTGCAGCTCGAGCAGTGGTTGGCTGACATCGACCTGACCGGCCTGCACAGGCAAGGCGCTGCGGTCGTCGGCGAACGCCAGGGTGTGGATCTTGGCCAGCGAGACATTGCCGGCCACCAGCGTCGGCAGGCTGCCGATCAGGTCGTTGAGCGGCATGCGCAGGAACATCAGCACCAGCACGAAGGCGGCGATCACCCCGTTGCCCACCCCCAGCCAGGCGCCGGCAGCGAACAGCCCGCCGGCCAGGGCCAGGATCAGCGCCACGGTCCAGTTCAGGCTCAAGGTCCAGTAGCGGTCGGCGTGCACCTCGTTGCGGCGGGCATATTCGGCGGCCGGCTGCAGGTCGAGGGTGTAGAAGCGCTCCTTGCGCCGGGCGTTGAGGGCCAGCTCGAAACGCCCCTCGATGGCCCCTTGGTAGGCGGCATACAGGCGGTCATCGGTCTCGCGCACGCGCTTCATCAGCTGGCGCATCTTGGCGAACCAGCCATGGGCCAGCCAGGTACCCAGGCCCAGGCCGACCACGCAGATCAGCAGCAGTTGCCACGACAGCCAGGCCATGTATAGGCAGCCGCCGAGCATCAGCACCAGGTTGTAGAACACGAACGGCATGCGGTTGAAGGCCTGGCCGATGCTGACGATGTCCTTGCTCAGGGTCGCGTAGAGGCTGGCTTCGCCGATCTTTTCCAGTTGTTCGATGGAGGTGTCGAGCAGGCGCTTGACCATTTGCAGGCGCAGTTCATAGACCACCCGGTGGCCAAGCGCGGTGAGCAGTGCCTGGGAGCCGAAGCCACAGCCGAACAACACCACCAGCAGGCCGACGAAATTGCCGCCCAGGGCCGGGTTCATGCTGACGCTGCCGGCGATCAGCCGGTTGATCTCGTTGATCAGGCCGATGCCGGCCGCCGCGCTGATCAGGCTGGCCAGCAGGCCAAGGCCGAGCAGGCCACGGTGACGCTTGAGCAGTGAAAGGAACAGGGACATGCGAAATCCTCGGGGTGGCCGGTGCATAGGCCCAAATGGTTCACTCGAAGGCGAGCAGCAGTTTTTCGATCTCGGCCAGTTCATCGACAACCGGTGTGGCGCAGGCCTGCTCGATCAACGCGGCCATGTCGGCCAGCACCGGGTTGGCGAACAGCTGGGCCAGGGCCACCTCGCAGGCGAACTGCTGGCGGATACGCGCCTGGATGCGCACCAGTTGCAGCGACTGCGCGCCGAGGCGGAACAGCTCGGCGTGCGCGGCAAGCGGCCAGATGCCCAGCACCTCGCGCCAGATCTGCGCCAGGCCCTGCTGCCACGGCCCGCTCAAGGGCTGCTCGCCAGGCCCGTCGAGCCCTTCCCAGCGCGGCTCGGGAAGCGCCTTGCGGTCGACCTTGCCGTTGGCGTTCAGCGGCAGGCTGGCCAGCACCACGAACGCGCTCGGCACCATGTAGGCCGGCAGGCGCAGGCGCAACTGCTGTTGCGCAGCGGCCTGGTCGAACGTGCCGGTGCTTTCGCACAGGTAGGCCACCAGCAGGTCCTGGCCGGCCGCGGCCTGACGCAGGGTCACCACGGCCTGGGAAACCCCGGGCAAGGCTGCCAGCGCGCTTTCGATCTCGCCCAGCTCGATACGGAAGCCGCGCAGCTTGACCTGAAAGTCGCTGCGCCCGAGGAACTCCAGGCTGCCATCGGCGCGGTAGCGGGCACGGTCGCCGGTGCGGTACAGCCGGCTGCCGGCCTGGGCCCCGGGCGCCGACGGCTGGGCAAAGGGGTTGGGCACGAAGGCGGCGGCGGTCAGCTCGGGGCGATCGGCATAGCCGCGGGCCACGCCAGCGCCGCCGATGTACAAATCGCCAGCCACCCCGACCGGCTGTGGTTCGAGGTATTCGTCCAGCACGTACAGGCGGTTGTTGGCCAGCGGCCGGCCGATCGGCAGGACGGCGCCGCTCACCTGTTCGACCGCCTGAGCCGCCGACCACACCGTGGTTTCGGTTGGCCCATAGACGTTCAGCAGGCACACCTGGCGCGCCAGCAGGCGCTCGGCCAGCTCGGCCTTGAGCGCTTCGCCGCCGCACAGCAGGCGCAGGCCGGCCCAGGCTGGCGAGTCGTGCTCGACCAGCATCTGCCAGGTGGCCGGGGTGGCCTGCATGACGCTGATGCCATGGCGCTCCATCAGCGCCAGCATGGCGGCCGGGTCGAGGCTGTCGGCGCGGCTCGCCAGCACCACGGTCGCGCCATGCACCAGCGGCAGGAACAGCTCCAGGCCGGCGATATCGAAGCCCAGGGTAGTCACCGCCAGCAGCCGGTCGGCGGCGCGCAGTTGCACATGCGCCTGGATGCCATGGAGGAAATTCACAAACGCCTCACGCTCGATGTCGACGCCTTTGGGGCGCCCGGTCGAGCCGGAGGTGTACAGGGTGTAGGCCAGCTGGCGCGGGTGTACAGGCAGGCCGGGGCGGCTTGCCGGCAGTTGGGCCAGGGCGTCGTCCAGGGTTTCCAGCAGCACCACCCGCCCGGCATCGCCCAGCAGCGGCTGCAGGTTGGCGCGGGTCAGCACCAGCCGTGGGCAAGCCTGCGCGATGATGTCGCGGTTGCGCGCCGCCGGTTGACCGGGGTCGATCGGCAGGTAGGCGCCGCCGGCCTTGTGCACGGCCAGCAGCGCCACCAGCAGCTCGGCTTCACGCTCCAGGCAGATGCCCACGCGCGCGTCGCAGCCGACGCCATTGGCCATCAGCCAATGGGCCAGGCGGTTGGCCCGGGCATCGAGTTCGGCATAGCTCAGCGCGTGCTCGCCGCAGATCAGCGCGCAGCGCTGCGGCCCGGTGGCGACCTGGTGCTCGAACAGTGCGAGCATGTCCTGGCCCGGCTGCAGCGCCTGCTCGCTGGCATTCCAGTGCGCCAGTTGCTGCTGGCGCTGAACCTGGTCAAGCAGCGGCAACTGCCACACTGGCGTATCGGGCTGGTTCATCAGGCCGTCCAGCAGCAGGCCGTAAGCGCCGGCCAGGCGCTCGATGGTGGCGGCGGCGAACAGATCCAGGCTGTACTCCAGTTCGCAGTGGATTCCGTCCGGGCGCACGGCGACATCCAGGGTCAGGTCGAACTTGGCGCTGTCCTGCGCCGGCAGCACGCGCTCCACCTGCACGCCGGGCAAGCTGAAGTTGACCGCCGCCCCGCTGCTGAGGTTGAACATGGCCTGGAACACCGGGGTGCGGCTGACGTCGCGCTCCACGTAGAGGTGTTCGAGCAGCAACTCGAAGGGCAGTTCGGCGTGCTGCAAGGCATTCAGCGACTCGTGGCGCAGGCGTTCGCACAGCGCACGGCCGGTCAGTTGCGGTGCCAAATCGACGCGGTAGACCAGGGTGTTGACGAAAAAGCCCAGCAAGCCGTCGAGTTCTTCGCGGTTGCGCCCGCCATGGGGCACGCCCACGGCAAAGCTGGGTTGCCCGCTGTAGCGCGCCAGCAGCAGTTGCCAGGCGGCCAGCAGAAGCACCAGGGCGCTGCTGCCGCTGTTGCGGCAGAAGGCCTGGACGCGCTCGGCTTGCGCCTCGGGGAGTTGCCAGCGCAGGCGTTGGCCACGCAGGCCTTGCTGCGCCGGGCGGGGGAAATCGGTGGGCAGTTCCAGCACGGGCACCTGGCTACCCAGATACTGTTTCCAGTAGTCCAGGTCGGCTTGCTGCGCGGCGCCACCCAGGCGTTCACGCTGCCACAGTGCGTAGTCGATGTACTGCACCGGCAGCGCCGGCAGTTGCGGGGTTTCGCCACGCAGCGCCTGGGCGTAGGCGCTGGCCAGGTCGGCGACCAGAATCGGGTTGGACCAGGCATCGCTGACGATGTGGTGCATCTTCAGCAGCAGGCCGTGGCAGGCGGCGTCGTAGCGAATCAGCTCGACCTTGAGCAGCGGCGCCTGCGACAGGTCGAAGGCGCGGCTGTCTTCGATGGCCAGCAAGCCTTGCAGATGACCATGCCGGGCGCCTTCTGCCACGCCGGCGACGGCGCGCTGGTGCAGCACCAGGGGCGCCTCGGCCAGCATCTGCTGGCGCGGTTCCCCGTCGATTTCGATGAAGCGCGTGCGCAGCACACCGTGCCGCGCCACCAGGGCAGAGAACGCCTCGCGCAACGCCGCAACGTTCAGCTCGCCGTGGAACAGAAAGGCGCGGGTCAGGTTGTAAGCGGTGGAAAGCGGTGCCAGGCGCTGCAGAAACCACAGGCGCTGCTGGGCAAACGAGAGCAGCTGCGGACCAGCATGCGACCCCGCCGTGAGCGGGTGTGGCTGGGCCTGGGCATCGCTTTGCAGCAGGGCAAGCAGCGCATCATCGAGATTTTCCATCGGCACTCATACTTCCTTATAAAAACCGACCAGCTTTCTAAGGACGCGATATTAGGAGCCAATGATAATCGATGTCAATTAGGTGCTTTCGTGGCGCGCCATTGGCCATGCACCGCGTCGCCTGCTTCGCGGGCTCGCCCGCTCCCACAGGGAACGGTGCAGGCCCAGGCGTGCGCGGTACCTGTGAGAGCGGCTTTAGCCGCGAACACCGGCGCAGCCGGTGCCATCCTCCGCGCCGCCTGCTTCGCGGGTGAACCCGCTCCCACAAGGGGACGGCGCAGGCCCAGGTTTACGCGGTACCTGTGGGAGCGGCTTTAGCCGCGAACACCGGCGCAGCCGGTGCCATCCACCGCGTCGTCTGCTTCGCGGGCTTGCCCGCTCCCACAGGGGATGGTGCAGCCCTGGGCTTACGCGGTACCTGTGGGAGCGGCTTTAGCCGCGAACACCGGCGCAGCCGGTGCCATGCAGCGCATCGGATTCCGCTGGGGTAAAGCGGGTCAGATTCCGCCACCCGCCAGCAATTGCGTCATCACCTCGGCCAACGCCTTGACCATCACATCCGCCGTCGGCCGGTGCACGATGACGATTTCGTAGCTGTCGACCTCCGGCAACCCTTGCCCAGGCCCCAGCACCCGGTGCTCGACGGTGGCCGCCCGTGGCGGCAGCAGGCTGATGCCCATGCCGTCGGCGACGGCCGCCTGGATGCCGCTGAGGCTGGAACTGGTAAAGCTGATGCGCCAGCGCCGCCCCATGCCTTCGATGGCGGTGATCATGTCGTCACGGTACAGGCCGCGCGGCGGGAAGGTCACCAGCGGGATCGGGTCCAGCTCGAAAGCGGGCGCGCGGGCGCTGTCGATCCACTGCAAGCGCTCGGGCCAGCAGGCCACGCCTTCACGTGTGTTGCGCCGCTGCTTCAGCAGCACCAGGTCAAGCTCGCCATTGTCGTAGGCCTGGCTGAGGTCGCGGCACAGGCCGCTGGTCACCTCCAGCTTCACCTGCGGGTGCAGCCGGCTGAACGCCGCCAGCGCATTGGTGGTGCGCCCGCCGACGAAGTCCTCGGGCACGCCAAGGCGAACGGTCACACCCACCATCGCCCCGGCCAGGGCCTCGAGCATCTGGTCGTTGAGCGCCAGCATGTGCCGGGCATAACCGAGCAAGGTCTGCCCGGCGTCGGTCGGCAGCACATCGCGATTGCCGCGCACCAGCAGACGATGGCCAACCATGTCCTCAAGGCGGCGCACCTTCTGGCTGATGGTCGACTGGGTCGAGTGCAGGCGCGCAGCAGCCGTGGTGAAGCTGCCGCAATCGGCCACCACGACAATCGCGCGCAGCAGGTCGAGGTCGAACAAGGCCCTATTCGATTTCACGCTGATAGACATCTTGGTATTCAACTACTGAATGACAGGACTGACTTCTATCACGCCACCTTCGGCACCGCAACGCGCACCGCTAGTCGCCCAGGGCCGTGCCTTCGCGCCGAGGGTCGGCCCCGCCTGACCACCCTTCGCCGCTGCGCTGGATGATCTGCGTGCCACTGGTCATGGTCATCGGCGTCACCTCGTGGCCCCAGGCCGCCAGCTGCCGGATCAACGCCGGGCTGGCCAGCCCTGCTTCCACCTCGGTACCCGCATTGCGGCTGCCGAAGTTGGGCAGGCCGGCGGCCTGTTGCGGGTCGAGCTGCCAGTCCAGCAGGCCGATCAGTGCCTTGTTCACGTAGCCGATGATTTGCGAGCCACCAGCTGAGCCCAGGCTGACCACCAGCTCGCCGGACGCCCGCGAAAACACCAGGGTCGGGGCCATCGCCGACAGGGGTCGCTTGCCCGGCTGCACGCGGTTGGCCACGGGCTTGCCGTGCTCACTGGGGATGAACGAGAAATCGGTCAGTTGGTTGTTGAGCACAAAGCCCTTGACCATCAGGTGCGCACCGAACGCCGCTTCCACCGAAGTGGTCATGGCCAGGGCCTGCCCGCGATCGTCCACGGCGGCGAGGTGCGAGGTGGAAATGCGCGGTGGCGAGCGGTCCGGCGCTTGCGCCAGATCAACGCCCTGCGGCTGGCCCGCATCGGCGCGCTTCATGCTGTACTGACCGACCAGCGTGGCACGGCGGGCCAGGTAAGCAGGATCGGTCAGGGCCTTGACCGGGACCGGCACATAATCGCTGTCGGCCAGGTACTGGGCGCGGTCGGCATAGGCCAGGCGCTCGGCCTCGGCAACCAGGTGCACCGCCAGCGGCGGCGCCTCCAGCCCGGCAACTGACGACGTGCGCAAAGGCCGCAGGGTGGCCAGGTCGCGTTGTGGCGATGTGCGCTGAAGCGCCTCAAGAATGCCGAGGGTCTGCAGCACCATCACCCCGCCCGATGACGGCGGCGGCATGCCGCAAATACGCCAGGCCTTGTACGGGCCGCACACCGGCTCGCGCACCTTGGCCTGGTAATGCTGCAAGTCTTGCAGCGACAGGTAACCGGGATTGGCATGGCCGCGCACCTCGCTGACGATGGCTTCGGCGATTGCACCCCGGTAGAACGCCTCGGGGCCTTGCGCGGCAATCTGCTCGAAGGTGTGCGCAAGCTCGGGGTTGCGCAGGCGGGTGCCGACCGGCAACGGTTTGCCGTGTTCATCGAGGAAGTAGCGGGCCATGGCGGGCGTACGGGCTATGAACGGGTCGCCTGCCACCAGGCTGTGAAGGCGCTCGGACACCGGGAAGCCGTTACGTGCCAGGGCAATCGCCGGTGCGAACAGCTCGCGCCAGGGCAGCTTGCCGTGCTGCTCATGGGCCAGTTTCAGCGCACGTAGCACCCCCGGTACGCCGACCGCACGGCCACCGATCTGCGCGGCGCGGAACGCCAGCGCTGAGCCATCGGCCTGCATGAAGAGGTTTTCCGTCACCTCCGCCGGGGCGGCCTCGCGGCCGTCGAACGCCTGCACGCGCTGGCCATCCCAATACAAAATGAACGCCCCGCCACCGATGCCGCTGGATTGCGGTTCGACCAAGGTCAGCACCATCTGCATGGCGATGGCCGCGTCGATGGCGCTGCCACCGGCACGCAGCATTGCCCGCCCCGCTTCACTGGCCAATGGGTTGGCGGCGGCGACCATGTGCCGGCTGGCGTGCACCGGCTGCAGGCCACTGCGGTAGCCGGAGGCCAGCTCCGGTGGTGCGGGCAGCACCTGGTCGGCGCCTGCCCAACCACTGGCCGCCAGCAGGCACAGGGCGCCCATCAGAGGCATGGAACGTTTCATGGTTTTGCGTCCTGCATCAGCTTTTCAGCAAGGCACTCTGGGTCATCGGCCAACCTCAGTGCAAGCCTTGGCTGTTTTCCGCTCAGGTCACTTCTTCGAACGGCAGGCCCACATAGTTCTCGGCAATGTTCACCAGCCCGGCCGGTGAGGTCAGGAAATACTCACGGTCGGCCTCCTGCATCTTCTGGTCCCAGGCGTCCTGGTGGCTGCCGAAGTCATGCAGCAACTGGGTCATGAACCAGCTGAAGCGCTCGCCTTTCCACACCCGGCGCAAGGCCAGCGGCGAATACTGCTGCAACAGCTCGGTGCGCCCTTCACGGTAAACCTTGACCAGAATGCGATACAGGTAGTTGACGTCCGATGCGGCCAGGTTCAGGCCCTTGGCGCCGGTCGGCGGCACGATATGCGCGGCGTCGCCGACCAGGAACAGGTGGCCATACTGCATCGGCTCGACCACCAGGCTGCGCAGCGGCGCGATGCTTTTTTCCAGCGCCGGGCCGGTCACCAGGCGCGCCGCCACATCGGCCGGCAGGCGTGCCTTCAACTCGCCCCAGAAGCGCTCGTCGGACCACGCCTCGAGCTGATCTTCCAGCGGTACCTGCAGGTAATAGCGGCTGCGGGTATGCGAGCGCTGGCTGCACAGCACGAAGCCGCGTTCGTGATGGGCATAGATCAGTTCGTGGTTGACCGGTGGCGTATCCGCCAGCAGGCCCAGCCAGCCAAACGGGTAGACCCGCTCGTACTGCTTCAGCACCCCTTGCGGGATGCTCTGCCGGGCGATGCCATGGAAGCCGTCACAACCGGCGATATAGTCGCAATCCACCCGGTGTACCTGGCCATCTTTTTCATAGGTCAGGTAGGGCCGTTCGCCCTTGAGTTCATGCGGCTGGACATTGCTGGCCGAATAGATGATCGGCGCGCCACTGGCCTGGCGTGCCTGCATCAGGTCGCGGGTAACTTCGGTCTGGCCGTACACCATCACCGTCTTGCCGCCGGTGAGGGCCTTGAGGTCCAGGCGTTGGCGGCGCCCGCCGACCAGCAGCTCGACACCTTCATGGACCAGCCCTTCGCGGTCCATGCGCTCGGCCACGCCTGCTTCGCGCAGCAGGTCGACGGTACCTTGCTCGAGCACACCGGCGCGAATGCGGCCCAGCACGTACTCGGGCGTCTGCCGTTCGACGATGAGGGTCTCGATACCGGCCTTGTGCAGCAGTTGGCCCAGCAGCAGGCCAGACGGGCCTGCACCAATAATTGCGACCTGAGTTTTCATTGTTGTTGTCTCTGTGCGGACGATGCCGGCCCCGGCATTGGCAGTGAGGCGGCATCTGCTGTTAGGTTTGCCCCTGCATTTTTACTGGCAAAAACCGCCGCAAAAGTGTGCTATTCCATGCATAACCTGCACTTTTATAGAAATCGGTCGATTATCGGACAGACCTGCCCAAATGAAATCCAATCTTCCCGGCGTACCGTTGTTCAAGCTGTATGGCGAAAACCAGGCCTGGCCCGGCACCGACCTGCTGCATTGCGAGTCGATCCAGGCGCGTAGCCGCCTGCACCACTGGGAGATCCGCCCGCACCAGCATGCCGAACTGTTCCAGCTGCTGTATGTGCAGCGCGGCCGCGCCGAGGTAGAAGTCGAAGGTGTGCGCACGGTGATCAGCGCAGCGGCGATCCAGGTGGTGCCGCCCATGACCGTGCACGGCTTTCGCTTCAGCGCCGATATCCAGGGCCATGTGCTGACGTTCGGCACCGCGCTGCTGGTGAACCTGGAACGGCGCCTGGGTGCCCCGCTGACAACGCTGGCAAAAGCCGCGTGCTACCCGCTGGGCCAGGACCGCGCACGCCTGCGCAGCCTGCTCGACACCCTGCAGCAGGAATACCAGGGCAACGCCCCGGCGCGGGCGGCCATGCTCGAGGCGCTGGTGACCGCGCTGATGGTGTGGATCAGCCGTCGCCAGCAGCTGGGGCAGGCGCCGCGCAACCGCGACGAGCGTGACCGCCAGCTGCTGGGCCAGTACCTGCGCCTGGTCGAGGCGCATTACCGTGAACACCTGTCGATGGAGGCCTTCGCCGCGCGGCTGAACATTGCGGTTTTGCAGTTGAACCAGCTGTGCCGCGCGTTGAGTGGGCAGACTGCGCTGCAACTGGTGCACCAACGCCTGCTGCTGGAGGCGCGGCGCAATCTTGTTTATACGCGGATGAGCATCGGGCAGTTGTCCGACAGCCTGGGGTTTACCGACCCGACGTACTTCGCCCGCTGGTTCAAGCGCTTGACCGGGCAGACGCCCAATGGCTATCGGCGAGCGGTGCAGCCGGACTGACGGGTATCGCTTGTGCTGGCCTCTTCGCGGGTGAACCCGCTCCCACAGGTACTGCATGAACCTTGATAGCGCCGCCATCCCTGTGGGAGCGGGTTTACCCGCGAAGAGGCCGGTACAGGCCCCCATCTACTCATCCCTTGACGTAAACGTCAACCTGCCCTCAGGATACCCGCATACTCCACGCCGAGCCCCAGCATGAGCACCCAGACCTACAGCATCTCCGACCTGTCCCGCGAACTGGACATCACCACCCGGGCCATCCGCTTCTACGAGGAACAGGGCCTGCTGAGCCCCGAACGCCGCGGCCTGGAACGCATCTATTCAGCGCGTGACAAGGTCAGCCTGAAGCTCATCCTGCGCGGCAAGCGCATCGGCTTTTCCCTGGCCGAATGCCGCGAGCTGATCGAACTGTACGACCCGTCCAGCGGCAACCTCAAACAGCTCAACAGCATGCTGGCGAAAATCGCCGAACGCCGTGCCCAGCTGGAACAGCAGATGCTCGACATCCACCAGATGCAGCTGGAACTGGACACCGCCCAGGAGCGCTGCGAACAGGCCCTGGCCGCCACCCTGAACAACAAAGACCACCGCTGATCGCCACAGGAACCCCGCCATGCCCTTGCCCAAACACGTCCGCCTGGTCGAAGTAGGCCCCCGCGACGGCCTGCAGAACGAAGCCCAACCCATCAGCATCGCCGACAAGGTGCGCCTGGTCGACGACCTCACCGAGGCCGGCCTGGCCTATATCGAAGTGGGCAGTTTCGTCTCGCCCAAGTGGGTGCCGCAAATGGCCGGCTCCGCCGAGGTGTTCGCCGGCATCCGGCAACGCCCGGGGGTTACCTACGCGGCGCTGGCCCCCAACCTGCGCGGTTTCGAGGACGCCGTGGCGGCCGGGGTGAAGGAAGTGGCGGTGTTCGCGGCCGCCTCCGAGGCGTTCTCGCAGCGCAACATCAACTGCTCGATCAGCGACAGCCTCAAGCGTTTCGAACCGATCATGGAGGCGGCGCGCAGCCACGGCGTGCGGGTGCGTGGTTACGTGTCGTGCGTGCTCGGCTGCCCCTATGAGGGCAAGGTCAGCGCCGCCCAGGTCGCCCCGGTGGCGCGCGCCCTGCATGACATGGGCTGCTACGAGGTATCGCTGGGCGACACCATCGGCACCGGTACTGCCGGCGATACCCGGCGGCTGTTCGAGGTGGTGGCGGCACAGGTACCGCGTGAACGGTTGGCCGGGCACTTCCACGACACCTATGGCCAGGCCCTGGCCAACGTGTATGCCAGCCTGCTCGAAGGCATCAGCGTGTTCGACAGCTCGGTGGCCGGACTGGGCGGCTGCCCTTATGCCAAAGGGGCTACCGGCAACATCGCCAGTGAGGATGTGCTGTACCTGCTGCAGGGCCTGGGCATCGAAACCGGCATCGACCTCGACCGGCTGATCGCCGCCGGCCAGCGTATCAGTGGTGTACTGGGGCGCGACAATGGGTCGCGCGTTGCACGGGCGCGCAGCGCGCAATAGGTCATACGGGTGTCACATAGCCGTGGGTGAAGTGTTACCGCCCCCCATTTCGCAGCAAAAAATCGGGTAACAGGGAAACAAATCGACAGAATTTCAGGCCATGCGATCTGGAGCGAAATCATTAACTTATTGATTTTAAAGGATTTTCAAAAGTTGGCACGCACCCTGCTATATCTCTGATACAACAACAAGAAGAATGTGACACCCAATAAAAACAACAGGTAACGGCTCTGACATAACAAGAACAACACGGCAGAGGCGTAGCAAGCAGATTTTTTTGGAGTCGACACGCTTTTCAGGGGTACGCCCCGCGGTCTGGCACAGAACAATAAAACTACCTTCAGGTAGCGGCAGCCAGGTTCGGATCAGCAATGATGAAGGCAGGTCAGCGCTCAAAAAAATACGTTTGCTCTTGACCCCGCATGGGGGTCGCCCGCTACACCAGGACAGGCTGACAAAAACAACAACAGGCCAGTCCCAATAATAAGAAAAGAGCAGGCAACAACGCTTTGAGGGGAGCTTCGGCTCCCCTCAGTGCTTCCTGCGTTCTTCATCCTCCGGTTTTTCCTCCCCCTGCCCTTCAAGCTTGTCCACCAGCAACGGCATCGTCCCCAGCACCAGCAGGGCCAGCACCGTGCTGATCAGTGCCGTGGCCTCGCGGCCCATGCCGGCTGCCGTACCGATGGCGGCGGTCATCCACAGCCCGGCGGCGGTGGTCAGGCCTTTCACATGGCTGGCGTCCTGGCCGTTACCCTTCAAAATGGTACCTGCGCCGAGAAAACCGATACCGGCGACAATGCCCTGGATCACCCGGCTTAGCGCGTCCTCCTCTGCGCCAGCCATGCTCGGTGCCAGCACGAACAGCGCAGCGCCCAGCGAAACCAGCATGTGCGTGCGCACCCCGGCGGCCTTGCCCTTGTGCTCGCGCTCGAAGCCCAGCACCGCGCCAAGCAAGGCGGCCATCAGCAGGCGCACGAGGATTTGCGTGACTTCGCGAGCGTCGGTGATATCAGCGAATTCGGCCTGGATCGCTTGCCAGATGAGGTCCATCGCGGTTGTTCCTGTGCTGAGCTTTGTATTGCCAGTGCTGGCCCTTTCGCGGGTGAACCCGCTCCCACAGGCACTGCATGACTCACGAAACCTGTGCAAACCCTGTGGGAGCGGGTTCACCCGCGAAAGGGCCGGGCCTGCCACTGCAAGGGTTGACCCCCGAACACAGACCAAAGTGCCGTTCAGCTTACCGATGCAGCAACCCACCCCGCCCTGTGGTCCACACCAGTAAGCCACCCCCGGAGGACCACCCCATGCCCGTTGAAATCGACGAATCCACCCGCCGCTGCACCCTGATCGGTGAAGACCTGCGCATCGAGGGCGCTGGCCCGGACATCGAAATCGTCACCGACGAACAGCTGCGTATGTCGGTGGCCCTGCTGGCCGGCCAGCGCGTGCCCATCACCGAAGCCGAGGCCGATGCGCTGACCGTGGCGGGTGCGGTGGATAGCCGCAGGCATCTGAAGGCCAGCGCGCCAGGCTCGGTAATCTAAGGCCTGGCGCAGCAATCGCGGCAATCTGATACGGTTTTTATCGCAAAATCTGAGCCTGTGCTGATAACAGCCACGGGGCCATAGTGCTCATGCCTGATCGAGGCCTGATGAGCACCGAGCCATGAACGATAGAATCCCTTTCACAGAGATCGTCACCGCCCCACCCAGCCCCCAGCCGCGACGTATCGACAACGGCATCCATACCCGCAGCTTCACCGGGCTGTATCGCAACCTGCGCATCGGCTTTGCCGGCGCCCTGTTCGTGCTGTTCTTCGGCACCGCCTGGCTGGACTGGAACGGGCGCCAGGCGGTGCTGTGGGACTTGAGCAACAGCAAGTTCCACATCTTCGCCGCCACTTTCTGGCCGCAAGACTTCATCCTGCTGTCGGCACTGCTGATCATCTGCGCCTTCGGCCTGTTCGCCATCACCGTGTACGCCGGTCGCGTGTGGTGCGGCTACAGCTGCCCGCAAAGCACCTGGACCTGGCTGTTCATGTGGTGCGAAAAAGTCACCGAAGGTGACCGCAACCAGCGCATCAAACTGGCCGCCGCGCCCTGGAGCCTGAACAAGCTGGCGCGGCGCACGCTCAAGCACAGCCTGTGGCTGGCCATCGCCGTGGTCACCGGGCTGACCTTCGTCGGTTACTTCACCCCGATCCGCCCGCTGGCTGCTGAACTGTTCACCCTGCAACTGGGCGGCGTAGCGCTGTTCTGGGTGCTGTTCTTCACCGCCGCCACCTACATCAATGCCGGCCTGCTGCGTGAAGCGGTGTGCCTGCACATGTGCCCCTACGCACGCTTTCAGAGTGTGATGTTCGACAAGGACACCCTGGCGGTCGCCTACGACCCGCGTCGCGGCGAAGCCCGTGGCCCGCGCAAGAAAGGCAGCGACGCCCGCGCCCAGGGCCTGGGCGACTGCATCGACTGCACCCTGTGCGTGCAGGTGTGCCCCACCGGCATCGACATTCGCGAGGGCTTGCAGATGGCCTGCATCGGTTGCGCTGCGTGCATCGACGCCTGTGACGGGGTAATGGACAAGATGGGCTATGCCCGCGGCCTGATCGGCTACAAGTCGGAGCACAGCCTGCAAGGGGGGACTACGCACTGGTTGCGCCCGCGCCTGCTGGGTTATGCCGCCGCGCTGGTGCTGATGATCGCGGCGCTGGTAGTGGCCTTGCAGCAGCGCCCGATGGTGTCGCTGGACGTGATCAAGGACCGCGGCCTGTTCCGTGAAAACGCCCTGGGCCAGATCGAGAACATCTACCTGCTGAAGATCATCAACAAGACCGAACGTACCCAGCACTACGAACTGCGCCTTTTGGATGCCGACGGCTTCACCCTGCAGGGCAACATTGCCCTGGTCATCCCCGCCGGCGAAATGAGCGAACTGCCGGTGTCGGTGGCGATGCTGGCCGAGCGTTCGGCCAGCAGTTCGCAAACGCTGAGCTTCGAAATCAGCGAACGCGACGACCCCGCCATCCGCAGTGTCGCCCACAGCCGCTTCGTCGCGCCGCTCAACCGTTGATCCCTTACACTGACCCCACCTTGCCTGCCAGGCTTCGACAGAAGGCCAGAATGAAACGCTACGAACGCTTTGCCGACGACATCGCCGAACTGATCCGCTCCGGGGTGCTCGGCCCCGGCCAGCGAGTGCCCTCGGTACGCTACGCCAGCCAGACCCACGGGGTCAGCCCGTCCACGGTGTTCCAGGCCTACTACCTGCTGGAGCGGCGCGGGCTGATCCGTGCCCGGCCGCGCTCAGGCTACTTCGTCAATGCCTACGCCCCGCGCCAGTTCAGCGAACCGCAGGCGTTGCAACCGGTCGCCGAGTCCACCGATGTCGATGTCAGCGCGCTGGTGTTCTCGATTCTCGACTCGATCAAAGACCCCAACACCGTCCCCTTCGGCTCGGCCTTCCCCAGCCCCGAGCTGTTTCCGCTGCAGCGCCTGTCGCGCTCGCTGGCCAGCGCCGGCCGCAGCATGGACCCGCGCATGGTGGTGACCGACCTGTCCCCTGGCAACCCGCAGTTGCGCCGGCAGATTGCCCTGCGCTACATGGTCGGCGGGCTGATGCTGCCGATGGAGGAACTGCTGATCACCAACGGCGCGCTGGAAGCCCTGAACCTGTGCCTGCAGGCGGTCACCCAGCCCGGCGACCTGGTGGCCATCGAAGCCCCCGCCTTCTATGCCTGCCTGCAGGTGCTGGAGCGGCTCAAGCTCAAGGCGGTGGAAATCCCTGTGCACCCGCGCGAAGGCATGGACCTGGGCGTGCTGGCGCAGACCCTCGACAAGCACCCGGTCAAGGCCGTGTGGTGCATGACCAACTTCCAGAACCCGGTGGGCGCGAGCATGCCGGAGGCGAAGAAGCAGGCACTGGTGGAGCTGCTGGCGCGCCATCAGGTGCCGTTGATCGAAGACGATGTGTACGCCGAGCTGTACTACGCGCAGCAGGCACCCAAGCCGGCCAAGGCCTTCGACACCCAGGGCCTGGTGATGCACTGCGGCTCGTTCGCCAAGAGCCTGGCCCCTGGCTACCGCATTGGCTGGGTGGCGGCCGGGCGCTTCGCGCAGAAGATCGAGCGGCTCAAGCTGATGACTTCGCTGTGCGCCTCGATGCCGGCCCAGGCGGCCATCGCCGACTACCTGCAGCACGGTGGCTATGACCGCCACCTGCGCAAGCTGCGCTATGCCCTGGAAGGCCAGCAGGCCAACATGCTGGCGGCCATCGCGCGGCACTTCCCGGCACAGACGCGGGTCAGCCAGCCAGCCGGTGGCTACTTCCTGTGGCTGGAGCTGCCCGAGCAGATGGACGCCCTGAAGTTGTTCCACATGGCCTTGGCCCAGGGCATCAGCATCGCCCCCGGGCCGATCTTCTCGCCCACCCGGCGCTTCGGCAACTGCATCCGCCTGAACTACGGCAGCCCCTGGCATGCGGATGCCGAACGGGCCATGGAAACCCTGGGGCGGATCATCCGCTCGTTCTGATGGCTGAGGGCCTGGTGGGCGACTATAGTTAGAGGCCCGATCCGCTCACCGGGCTTTTCGCCATGCAACCAGACGCGCTCCCGTCACTGGCACAGCTGCAAGCGCGTGTCGCCGAACTGGAAGCGCGCCTGGCCGAGCGCGACGACACCGCGCAAGCCCACATCAAGCTGCTGGGCGAACTGCTCGACAATAGCCGCGCCAACGTGTTCGCCGCCGACCGCAAGATGCGCCTGCTCGCGATCAACCGCATGGCCCGGGAAACCTTCCAGAAGTACCGTGGTTTCGTGCCGCAGATCGGCGATCATGTGCCGCAGTTCCTGCTCAACCAGCCCGACATCATGAGCCGCCTGGCCCCGGTGTGGCCACGCGTGCTGGCCGGCGAGGCCTTCATCGACACCATCACCCTCGGCCCGGCGGAAGCCCCACGCCACTACGAAATCCGCTACCACCCGTTACTCGATGCGCAGCAGCGGATCCAGGGCGGCTACCTGTTCGCCTACGACATCACCGACCGCATGGCCGAACAGGAACGCCTGCGCCAGGCAGAAGAAGCCCTGCGCCAGTCGCAGAAAATGGAAGCGGTCGGCCAGTTGACCGGTGGCATCGCCCACGACTTCAACAACCTGCTGGGCAGTTTGCTTGCTGCATTGGAACTGGCCGAGCAGCGCCTGGGCCAGCAACGCCTGGCCGATACCGCGCGCATGCTCAGGCTGAGCCACGGCAATGCGCTGCGCGCCGCCAGCCTGGTGCAGCGCCTGCTGGCTTTTTCGCGGCAGCAGACGCTGGTGCCACAACCGGTCGATGTGCAATGCCTGGTGGCCGGCATGCACGACCTGATCCGCAGCTCGACTGGCCCGCACATCGCCTTCCACGACCGGACGCTGGCCGGCCAATGGCTGATTCGCGTCGACCCGCAGCAACTGGAAAGTACCCTGCTGAACCTGTGCATCAATGCCCGTGACGCCATGCCTGGGGGTGGCACGCTGAACGTCGGCTGTGAAAACGCCGAGGTGACCGCAGCCGAGGCCAGGCGCCTGGACCTGCCTGCCGGGCACTACTTGCACCTGCACATCTAGGACAGCGGCGAAGGCATGTCCACAGAGGTCCTGCAGCGCGCGCTCGAGCCGTTCTTCACCACCAAGCCGCTCGGTCAGGGTACCGGGCTGGGGTTGTCGATGGCCTATGGCTTCGTGCGCCAGTCCGGGGGCCAGTTGCGGCTCGACAGTGTGGTCGGGCAAGGCACCTGCGTTCACCTGTACTTCCCGCAAGACCCGAGCGCCAGCGCCGACGCCCAGCCACTGCGCATCGCCACGGCACAGCCGCATGGGCAACGGATCATGCTGGTGGAGGACCAGCCGGCCCTGCGGCTGGTGCTGGAGGAGGTGCTGACAGAACTGGGCCACCAGGTGCAGGCATTCGAGAACGGCCGCCTGGCGCTCGCTGCGTTGCACCAGGGCCCGCCGCCGGACCTGCTGATCAGCGATGTCGGCCTGCCGGGGGGTATCGACGGTTACCAGCTGGCCGAGGCTTACCAGGCGCTTGTTGCGACCGCGCCGGTGTTGCTGATTACCGGCTACGACACGGCCGCCCCCCGCCCCATCGCGCGGCCCGACAGACGCATCGAGCTGTTGCGCAAACCATTCGACCTGCACAGCCTCGGCGAACGGGTCGAACGGCTGCTGGGCATCGCTCCAGGCCCGCGCTGAGCGGCTATCCGCCTGCCGATGAACACGCTAAAGTCGTGCCTTCTCCTTCGTCGGATGTCGGCATGCCTTCCCACGACCTGCTCTCGCTACGCCACCAAGTCGAGGCCCTGCAGCAGCGCAACGCGCTATTGGAAGCGCGGCTTGCCAGCCTTCAGGACCACGACCAGAACTTCTACCGTTCGTTGTTCGACACCATGGACGAAGGCTTCTGCATCATCGAGTTCTTCGACGGCCCGCATGGCCCGCTCAGTGACTATGTGCATGTGCTGGCCAACGCCGCCTATGCCAAACACGCCGGCATCCCCAACGTGGTCGGGCAGAAGCTGCGCGAGATGGTACCGGCTGAGGCCGACGACTGGATCGCCCGCTATGGCCCGGTCCTGCAAACTGGCGAGCCGCTGCATTTCGAACAGGAGCTGGTGGCCACCGGGCGGGTGCTGTCGGTTACCACCTTTCGCGTAGAGCCTGCCGAGAAGCGCCAGGTGGCGGTCCTGTTCAAGGACGTTACCGAAAGGCGCCGTGCCGAGCTTGCCCTGCAGCGCCTGAACGAGGAGCTGGAGCAACGGGTGGAGGCGGCAGTGGCAGAACGGGCCAAGGCCGAGGAGGCGCTGCGCCAGGCGCAGAAAATGGAAGCGGTGGGCCAGCTCAGCGGCGGTATCGCTCACGACTTCAACAACCTGCTGGGCGGCATCCTGGGCGCCCAGGAGCTGATGCGCCAGCGCCTGGAGCAGTCGCGCTTCGACGCCCTGGAACCGTTGCTGGAGCTGTCCAGTGGTTCCGCGCAGCGGGCCTCGTCGCTGGTTCACCGGTTGCTGGCGTTCTCCCGCCAGCAGACCCTGCAACCCTGCGCCACCCAGGTGACCACGCTGGTGGCCGGCATGGAGGAGCTGCTGCGCCGCAGCATTGGCCCGGCCATCACCCTCACCAGCCGCTTCGCCAGCCAGCTGTGGCCGACCTTCATCGACCCGCCGCAATTGGAAAGCGCCCTGCTCAACGTGTGCATCAATGCCCGCGATGCCATGCCCGAAGGGGGTGTGATCGATATCGTCGGCGACAACCTGCTGCTGGATCAGCAACACGCCGACGCCCTGCAATTGCCTGCCGGGGAGTACGTGCGGCTGAGCATCAGCGACAACGGCATGGGTATGTCGGCGGAGGTGGCCGAGCGTGCCTTCGACCCGTTCTTCACCACCAAGCCGATGGGCCAGGGCACTGGCCTGGGCTTGTCGATGACCTACGGTTTCGTGCGCCAGTCGGGCGGCCAGCTGCGGGTATCGTCAACGCTTGGCGAGGGCACGCGCATCGAGCTGCTGCTGCCTCGCCACCACGCGCCTGCCGAACCTGCGGCACCCAAGCAGCGGCGCACCCTGGCGGAGCAAAGCAGCAGCGCCGCGCAGCGTATCCTGCTGATCGAAGACCAGACGGCCTTGCGCGTGGTGGTCGCCGAGGTGCTGGAAGAACTGGGTTACCTGGTCGATGCCTTCGAGAACGGCCCGGCTGCCCTCGCCCACCTGCAGAATGCCGAGCGGCCCGACCTGCTGCTCAGTGATATCGGCCTGCCGGGTGGCCTGAATGGCCGCCAGGTGGCCGAGCGCTGTCGCGAACGCTACCCTGAGCTCAAGGTGCTGTTCGTCACCGGTTACGACGAAAGCGCGGCGCTGCGTGACGGCCAGCTTTTGCAAGGCACGCTGGTGCTCACCAAGCCGTTCGATCTGGAGGTGCTGGCCGAGCGGGTACGCACGCTGCTGGAGGGCTGACGGGCGCGCTCAGCGCCCGCCGCCCAGGTCGACGAAGCTGCCGGTGGAATACGAGGCTTTGTCCGAGAGCAGCCAGAGGATGGCCTCGGCCACTTCCTCGGGGCGCCCGCCGCGGCCCATGGGCAGCCCGGGTTCGAGTTTGCTGACCCGGTCGGGGTCGCCGGACAGGGCGTGGAACCCGGTATGGATGTAGCCTGGCCGTACGCCATTGACCCGCACGCCCTCGCCTGCCACTTCCTTGGCCAGGCCGATGGTGAAGGTGTCGAGGGCGCCTTTGGAGGCGGCATAATCGACGTACTCGTTGGGCGACCCGAGGCGTGCTGCCACCGACGACACGTTGACGATGGCCCCGCCCTGCCCGCCGTGCCGGTGCGCCATGCGCAGCAGGGCGTGTTTGGCGCAGAGCATGGGGCCGACGACGTTGGTCTTCATGACCTTGAGCAGGCGGAATTCGGACATGTCCTCGACCCGGCTCTGCTGGCCGATGGTGCCGGCGTTGTTGACCAGCGCGGTGACCGGGCCGAGTTCCTGGTCGACGCGCAGGAACAGCTGGATGATTTCATCCTCGACGCTGGCGTCGGCGCGTACGGCGATGGCTTCGGCGCCCAGGGCGCGGACCTGGCCGAGGATATCTTCGGCGGCCTGGTCGTCGGCGTGGTAGTTGATGCAGATGCGGTAGCCCTGGCGCGCGGCCAACAGCGCCGTGGCGGCGCCGATGCCGCGGCTGGCGCCGGTGATGACGATGACTTTCTCCATGGATCTGCCAATCGTTGGGGAAGGGAGGATCGACAATAGGGGAAAAGGTTGCAGATGGGAATGACCGAGGCCAGCGCGATCCGCTCTTGCTCTTGCTCTTGCTCTTGCTCTTGCCGTTGATCTTGATCTTGATCTTGATCTTGATCTTGATCTTCGCGACTTCAGGAGGCCGAACGCAGGCCTTGCGGAGGGAGGTGACGGGCATGGATGCCCGTCAAGCGCTGAGGCCCCAGGATGGGGCCTTCGGCGCGGTCCTCTCGGGAGCAAGGCCGGAGTGAGGGAACCCCGGAGCGCAGCGTAGGGGCCGGATGATGGAGCGCAGTGTACGGGTCACCCACATGGGTTACATAAAAGTTCACTCACATAGGTGACACTTTCAGCGTCACATAGCCATCAATG
>NZ_PUQD01000023.1 GCF_003331055.1 Pseudomonas sp. AFG_SD02_1510_Pfu_092
TGGTATTTTTTTTTGGTGGGGGCGGGGGGTGGGGGGTGTTGCGTTGGCGGGCCGTTCCCCCCTGGTTTCGTTAAAATTTGGGGGTTGGGGGATTGCGGGGTATGTGGCCAGCACTCCAATACATTTCTACAACCCTTGTCCTATAAGGTCTACAACCTAACCACCCGCCCTCCCCCAAGCCACTGCTTTTCAGCAACTGTGCCGATTTCGTCATCCCCCCTGCAGAAAACCATCAAGAACCGCCGCCCCGTTCGGTCCACTCTATGCCCCACGCAAGCCGCCCCAAGTCCTACAAGAGCGCGGCCAAAAGCCGCATCTCGTGACATCAGACCTGCCTATCCAATAACCAACAAAAAGGCGCAACCATGTCAGGCAAATTCAAGAAACAGTTGTCATTGCTGGACCTCACCTTCATCGGCCTCGGCGCCATCTTCGGCTCCGGCTGGCTGTTCGCCGCCAGCCACGTTTCCGCCATCGCCGGCCCGGCCGGCATCCTGTCCTGGTTCCTCGGCGGCTTCGCCGTGCTGTTGCTGGGCATCGTCTACTGCGAGCTGGGCGCGGCCCTGCCGCGTGCCGGGGGCGTGGTGCGCTACCCGGTGTATTCGCACGGCCCGCTGCTCGGTTACCTGATGGGCTTCATCACCCTGATCGCCTTTTCCAGCCTGATCGCCATCGAGGTGGTCGCCTCACGCCAGTACGCCGCCGCCTGGTTCCCTGGGCTGACCAAGGCTGGCTCCAGCGACCCCAGCGTGCTCGGCTGGCTGGTGCAGTTCGCCCTGCTGGGGCTGTTCTTCCTGCTCAACTACCGCAGCGTGAAGACCTTCGCCAAGGCCAACAACCTGGTCAGTGTGTTCAAGTTCATCGTGCCGCTGCTGGTGATCGGCGTGCTGTTCACTTTCTTCAAGCCGGAAAACTTCGAGGTCCAGGGCTTTGCGCCGTTCGGCCTGTCCGGCGTCGAAATGGCGGTGTCGGCCGGCGGCATCATCTTCGCCTACCTGGGCCTGACGCCGATCATTTCGGTGGCCAGCGAAGTGAAGAACCCGCAACGCACCATCCCGATTGCGCTGATCCTCTCGGTGCTGCTGTCCACTGCCATCTATGCCCTGCTGCAACTGGCGTTCCTCGGCAGCGTACCGACCGAAATGCTGAGCAACGGCTGGGCCGCGGTGACCAAGGAACTGGCCCTGCCCTACCGTGATATCGCCCTGACCCTGGGTGTCGGCTGGCTGGCCTACCTGGTGGTGGCCGACGCGGTGATCTCGCCCAGCGGCTGCGGCAACATCTACATGAACGCCACCCCGCGCGTGGTCTATGGCTGGGCGCAGACCGGCACCTTCTTCAAGTACTTCACCCGCATCGATGCAGAATCCGGCATCCCGCGCCCGGCGCTGTGGCTGACCTTTGCCCTGTCGGTGTTCTGGACCCTGCCCTTCCCGTCCTGGGAAGCGCTGATCAACGTGGTCTCCGCCGCCCTGGTGCTGAGCTATGCCGTGGCCCCGGTCACCGTCGCCGCCCTGCGCCGCAATGCCCCCGACATGCCTCGCCCGTTCCGGGTCAAGGGCATGGGCGTGCTCGGCCCGCTGTCGTTCATCATCGCCGCGCTGATCGTGTACTGGTCCGGCTGGAACACCGTGTCGTGGCTGCTGGCCCTGCAGATCGTGATGTTCGTGCTGTACCTGTTGTGCGCCCGCTTCGTACCGACCGAGCACCTGTCGCTGGCCCAGCAAGTGCGCTCGTCGGCGTGGCTGATCGGCTTCTACGCGGTGACCATCCTGCTGTCGTGGCTGGGCAGCTTCGGTGGCCTGGGCGTGCTCGGCCATCCGTTCGACACCGTGGTCGTGGCCGCCAGTGCGCTGGCCATCTACTACTGGGGCGCAGCCACCGGCGTGCCTGCCCACCTGGTACGCCTGGAAGGCGACGATGAAAGCGAAGCCCCCGTGGACAGTTACCCCGGCCGCCCCGCCGTCGCGTCCTGACCCCTCTACCCAATGGACAAGCCCATGAAACAGATTCACGTGATCGACTCGCATACCGGCGGCGAACCGACCCGCCTGGTGATGAAAGGCTTCCCGCCGCTGCACGGGCGCAGCATGGCCGAGCAGCGCGACGAACTGCGCGAGCTGCACGACCAGTGGCGCCGCGCCTGCCTGCTGGAGCCGCGCGGCAACGATGTGCTGGTCGGTGCGCTGTACTGCCCGCCCGTTTCGGCCGATGCCACCTGCGGGGTGATCTTCTTCAACAACGCCGGTTACCTGAACATGTGCGGCCACGGCACCATCGGCCTGATCGCCTCGCTGCAGCACCTGGGGCTGATCGCACCGGGCGTGCACAAGATCGACACGCCGGTCGGCCAGGTCAGCGCCACCCTGCATGCAGACGGCGCCGTCACCGTCGGCAACGTGCCGTCCTACCGCTATCGCCAGCAAGTGGCGGTGGACGTGCCCGGGCATGGCCTGGTGCGCGGTGACATCGCCTGGGGGGGCAACTGGTTCTTCCTCGTGTCCGAGCACGGCCAGCGTATCGAGTTGGACAACCGTGAGGCGTTGACCGAGTACACCTGGGCGATGCTCAAGGCCCTCGAAGCCCAGGGCATCACCGGTGAGCACGGCGCCGCCATCGACCATGTCGAGCTGTTCGCCGACGACGCCAACGCCGACAGCCGCAACTTCGTGATGTGCCCCGGCAAGGCCTACGACCGCTCGCCGTGCGGTACCGGCACCAGTGCCAAGCTGGCTTGCCTGGCGGCCGACGGCAAGCTCGCAGAAGGCCAGACCTGGGTGCAGGCCAGCATTACCGGCAGCCAGTTCCATGGCCGCTACGAGCGCGACGGCGAGCGCATTCGCCCGTTCATTACCGGCCGCGCCTGCATGACCGCCGACAGCACCCTGCTGATCGACGAACAGGATCCATTCGCCTGGGGCATCTGACCTCGGCTTTGCCAACGACTGAATATCGCCAGGAGTGACAACAATGACTGACAACATCTTCACCGGCACCATGCCTGCCCTGATGACCCCGTGTACCGCCCAGCGCCAGCCGGACTTCGACGCCCTGGTGCGCAAGGGCCGCGAACTGGTCGAGGCCGGCATGAGCGCCGTGGTGTACTGCGGCTCGATGGGTGACTGGCCGCTGCTGACCGAGGCCGAGCGCCAGGAAGGCGTGGCACGCCTGGTGGCCGCCGGCATCCCGACCATCGTCGGCACCGGCGCGGTGAACACCCGGGAAGCCGTGGCCCATGCCGCGCATGCGGCCAAGGTCGGCGCCGCCGGCCTGATGGTCATCCCCCGGGTGCTCAGCCGCGGGGCTTCGCTGATTGCCCAGAAGCACCACTTCTCGGCGATTCTCGCCGCAGCGCCGAAGCTGCCGGCGGTGATCTACAACAGCCCCTACTACGGCTTCGCCACCCGCGCCGACCTGTTCTTCGAACTGCGCCGCGAGTTCCCCAACCTGATCGGTTTCAAGGAGTTCGGCGGTGGCGCCGACCTGCGCTACGCCGCCGAGCACATCACCTCCAAGGATGACGCCGTGACCCTGATGGTCGGTGTCGACACCCAGGTGGTGCATGGCTTCGTCAATTGCAACGCCACCGGCGCCATTACCGGCATCGGCAACGCCCTGCCACGGGAAGTGCTGCAGCTGGTGAGCCTGAGCAAGCAGGCGGCCAAGGGCGACGCCAAGGCCCGCCGCCTGGCCCGCGAACTGGAAGCGGCGCTGGCGGTGCTGTCATCGTTCGATGAGGGCTGCGACCTGGTGCTGTATTACAAGCACCTGATGGTGCTGAACGGCGACAGCGAGTACCGCCTGCACTTCAACGAAACCGACGTACTGACCGACGCCCAGCGCAACTATGCCGAGCAGCAGTACGCGCTGTTCCGCAGCTGGTATGCCAGCTGGTCGGCCGAGCAGAACATCGCCTGAACTCAAGCCGAACCGCAGTCCCCTGTGGGAGCGGGTTCACCCGCGAACACCGGCGAAGCCGGTGCCAGGCACCGAGTCGCCTGCTTCGCGGGTAAACCCGCTCCCACACGGCCTGCGTGCTATTCAAATCTGCTATCCAAAGGAGGCTCCATGACCCTCACAGGCAACCTGCTGATCGGCCAGACGCCGGTAACCGGCAGCCGCGAAGCCATCCGTGCCATCGACCCGGCCACCGGCCAGGCGCTGGAGCCGGCCTACCTCGGCGGCACCGGCGAACACGTTGCCCAGGCCTGCGCCCTGGCCTGGGCGGCGCTCGACGCCTACCGCGAAACTTCGCTCGAACAACGGGCACAATTCCTCGAAACCATCGCCACGCAGATCGAAGCCCTCGGCGACACCCTGGTCGACCGCGCCGTGGCCGAAACCGGCCTGCCCAAGGCGCGCATCCTGGGCGAGCGTGGCCGCACCTGCACCCAGCTACGCACCTTCGCCCGTGTGGTGCGGGCCGGCGAATGGCTGGACGTGCGGGTCGACAACGCCCAGCCCGCACGCCAGCCCCTGCCCCGCGCCGACCTGCGCCAGCGCCAGGTGGCGCTGGGCCCGGTGGCGGTGTTCGGCGCCAGCAATTTCCCCCTGGCCTTCTCGGTGGCCGGCGGCGACACCGCCTCGGCCTTGGCTGCCGGTTGCCCGGTGGTGGTCAAGGCGCATGGCGCCCACCCGGGCACCAGCGAGCTGGTCGGCCAGGCAGTGGCGCAAGCGGTAAAACTCTGCGGCCTGCCAGCCGGCGTGTTCTCGCTGTTGTACGGCGCTGGCCGCGAGGTGGGCATTGCGCTGGTCAGCGACCCGCGTATCAAGGCCGTCGGCTTTACCGGTTCGCGCAGCGGCGGCATTGCCCTGTGCCAGGCGGCCCAGGCCCGCCCGGAGCCGATCCCGGTGTACGCCGAAATGAGCTCGATCAACCCGGTATTCTTGTTCGACGCCGCCCTGCAGGCCCGCGCCGAGGCACTCGCGCAAGGTTTCGTCGCTTCGCTGACCCAGGGCGCCGGCCAGTTCTGTACCAACCCAGGCCTGGTGATCGCCCGCCAGGGGCCGGCATTGCAGCGTTTCATCGACGCCGCCAGCGAACACGTGCGCCAGGCTGCGGCGCAGACCATGCTTACCCCGGGCATCTTCAGTGCCTACCAGGCCGGTGTCGGCGCCTTGGCCAGCAACGCCAATGCCCAGGTCGCCGCCACCGGCCAGGCCGGCCAAGGCCCCAACCAGTGCCAGGCGCAGCTGTTCGTCACCCAGGCCGAAGCGTTCCTCACCGACCCGGGCTTGCAGGCCGAAGTGTTCGGCGCGGCGTCACTGGTAGTGGCCTGCGCCAACGACCAGCAGGTCCGCCAGCTGGCCGAACACCTGGAAGGCCAGCTGACCGCCACGCTGCACCTCGACGACGCCGACATCGACAGCGCCCGCGCCCTGCTGCCGACGCTTGAACGCAAGGCCGGGCGCATCCTGGTCAACGGTTGGCCGACCGGCGTCGAAGTCTGCGATGCGATGGTGCACGGCGGGCCGTTCCCGGCCACCTCCGATGCCCGCAGCACCTCGGTGGGCACCGCGGCGATCCTGCGTTTCCTGCGCCCGGTGTGCTACCAGGACTTCCCCGACGCCCTGCTGCCGCAGGCCTTGCAGCACGGCAACCCGCTGCAACTGCGGCGCCTGCTCGACGGTAAACGGGAAGGCTGAGCATGCTTGAAACCGCTGAAACCGATATCGCCGTGGTCGGCGCCGGCATCGTCGGCGTTGCCTGCGCCCTGCAACTGGCCCGCCAGGGCCGCCGGGTAACGCTGATCGACCGCCAGGCCCCCGGCCAGGGCGCGTCCTACGGCAACGCCGGGCACCTGGCCACCGAGCAGGTGTTCCCGATTGCCGACCTGTCGATCATCAAACGCCTGCCGCGCATGCTGCTGGACCCGATGGGCCCGCTGCGCCTGGACTGGAAGTACCTGCCCAAGGCCATGCCCTGGTTCACCCGGCTGTTGCTCAACCTGCGGCCGATGCCGTTCCAGCGCAGTGTGGCCGGCATTCGCAGGCTGAACGAAGAGAGCCTCGGCGCATGGCAGCGGCTGTTGGGCTCGATCGGGCGCAGCGAGCTGTTCCAGGCCGATGGCTCGCTGCTGGTGTTCGAGCGGCCCGAGTCGCGCCAGGCGTTGGAGGCCTTGCGCGCACGCATGCAACAGCAGGCGGTGGCGGTCGACCTGTGGTCGGCCGACCAGGTGCGTGCGGCGGCGCCGCAGCTGAGCCCGGCGCTGCTGGGCGGGCTGTTCTTCCCGCGCACCGGGCATTTCATCGACCCCTACCGGGTGGTGTGCGAACTGTTCGAAGCGGCCCAGGCCAGCGGCGTGCGCTTCGTCCGGGCGCAGGTTAATGACGGCCGGTTGCACGGCAACGGGGTCCGCCTGGCCAGCGACCAGGGCCCGCTCGATGCACGCCAGGTGCTGATCAGTTGTGGCGCGCATTCTGCGTGCTTGACCACCGCGCTGACCGGCAAGCAGGTGCCACTGGACACCGAGCGCGGCTACCACCTGATGTTGCCTGACGAGCATCAGCGTTTGCCGTTTGCAGTCACATCGCTTGAGCGCAAGTTCATCATGACGCCCATGGCCGCGGGCTTGCGCCTGGCCGGCACGGTGGAGTTCGCCGGGCTGGACGCGCCGCCGAGCATGCAGCGGGCGTGGCAGTTGCATCGCTTGAGCAAGGGCTTGTTCCAGCGGGAATTGAGTGTGGACGGCGCAACGCCATGGATGGGCATGCGGCCTTCGTTGCCGGACTCGCTGCCGGTGATTGATCGGGTGTGTGATGGGCGGGTGCTGTTGGCGTTCGGGCATCAGCACCTGGGGCTGACCCAGGCGGCGGTGACGGCGGAATGGGTGGGGCGGTTGGCTGACCAGACCGGTGGCATGGAGATGGCGGCTTACCGGTTGGATCGGTTTTAGCTTCGGGGGCCGCTGTGCGGCCCATTCGCCGGCAAGCCAGCTCCCACAGGTGCAGCGTCATACGCATTTCCCTGTGGGAGCGGGCAAGCCCGCGAAGGAGGCGACGCGGTGGATGGCACCGGCTGCGCCGGTGTTCGCGGCCACGGCCGCTCCCACAGGGATCGCGCCAGCTGTTAGAAATTGACCAAGACAGTTGCTCCCACCTAGACCCCATAGGCCTCAAGCCATATGCAGTACCTGTGGGAGCGGGTTTACCCGCGAATGGGCTGCAAAGCAGCCCCTTTATGCCTCAGCGATAACGCTCGAGCCAGTGCGCATACGGTGCCGGCAGGGTCCAGGAGGCTTTCTCCACCCCCAGCTCCTTGGCCGCGAAGTAAGCCCAGTGCGGGTCGGCCAGGTGTGCACGCCCTACCGACACCAGGTCCAGCTGGTTGGCCTGCAATGCACCTTCCGCCAGTTGCGGGGTACCGAAGCCCCACGCCGAGGTCACCGGCAGTTTCGCCTCACGGCGCACGCGCTCGGCGATCGGCCCCATGAACGCCGGGCCCCACGGGATGTTGGTGTCAGGAATGGTGAAACCGACACTCACACTCAACAGGTCGAGGCCGCCAGCCTTGAAGCGGCGTGCCAGCTCGATCGACTCCACCAGGGTCTGCTCGTCGCGGCCATCGTATTCCAGCACACCGAAACGCGCGGTCAGTGGCAGGTTCTCTGGCCATACCTCACGCACTGCGGCCAGGGTTTCGAGGAGGAAGCGGCTGCGGTTATCAAAGCTGCCACCGTAAGCGTCGGTGCGCTTGTTGGAGTGCTCGGAGAAGAAGCTCTGGCCGAGGTAACCATGGGCAAAGTGCAGCTCGATCCACTCGAAGCCGGCTTCGCGCGCACGGCGTGCGGCATCGACGAAGTCCTGCTTGACCCGGGCGATGTCGTCCAGGGTCATCTCGCGCGGTACTTTCGGCAGGTGTGCACCAAAGGCGATGGCGGACGGGGCGATGGTTTCCCAGCCACGGGCGTCATCGGCGGCAATGTGATCGTCACCTTCCCATGGGCGGTTGGCGCTGGCCTTGCGCCCGGCATGGGCGATCTGGATGCCCGGCACGGAACCGCCGGCCTTGATGGCCTGCACCACGGGCACGAAGGCCTGGGCGTGGGCATCGCTCCAGATACCGGCGCAACCGGGGGTGATGCGCCCTTCCGGTGCCACTGCCGTGGCCTCGACCACCACCAGGCCGGCACCACCACGGGCCAGGCTGGCCAGGTGCACGTGGTGCCAGTCGTTGATCATGCCGTCCTCGGCCATGTACTGGCACATCGGCGGGATGGCGATGCGGTTGCGCAGGGTGACGTCCTTCAGGGTGTACGGTTCGAACAAGGCGGACATGGGCAAGCTCCCAAGCTGATTGATTACGGTAGTTCGATCATAATCGAACTATGGCAATTAATGATAGCCCCGTTATCATGACGACCATGCGAGCCTACCCACACCCCAATCCTGAAGACCTGACCCTGGAACGCCTGCTCTATGCCCTGAGCGACCCGGTGCGCCTGGATATAGTGCGCCGCCTGGCAGGCGTTGCCGAAGCCAGCTGCGGCGAGCTCGACGGCGGCCGGCCGAAGTCGAGCATGTCCCACCATTTCCGCGTGTTGCGTGATGCGGGGCTGGTGCATACCCGCAATGTCGGCACGACCCATATGAATTCGCTGCGCAGCGAGATGCTGGGCGAGCGTTTTCCCGGGTTGCTGGACTGCATTCTGCGGCAGAACTGATTTTTCCTGGGCTGGCCTCTTCGCGCCTTCAAGGCCTGTTCGCCCCCTGTGGGAGCGGGCAAGCCCGCGAAGAGGCCCGAACAGGCAACAAAAAAGCCACGAGGTCACCCCCGTGGCTTTCTTGTCACAACCATGGCCAATTACAGCGCCATGTCATTCTCAGGCTTGCTTTCAACCGCCTGGCTCGGCGCAACGACAGTACCCACGCTGGCGTCGATCACCGGTGGTTTCTCCAGTTGCAGCACTTCAGCGGTGTAGTTCCACTCTTTCTGGGTGGCCGCTGCCGAGTCGTTCAGCTTGGTGCCATAGCTCGGCACGATCTGCTTGATCTTGGCCTGCCACTCAGGGGTCGCGACCTTCTCCTTGAACACGGTTTCCAGCACGTTGAGCATGATCGGTGCAGCGGTCGAAGCACCTGGCGAGGCGCCCAGCAGGCCGGCGATGGTGCGGTCTTCGGAAGCGACCACTTCGGTGCCCAGCTTCAGCACGCCGCCCTTGTCGGCATCACGCTTGATGATCTGCACGCGCTGACCGGCCTGCCACAGGCGCCAGTCTTCCTTCTTGGCGTTCGGGAAGTAGGTGCGCAGGGCTTCGAAGCGGTCGTCGTCAGACAGCATCAGCTGGCCAGCGAGGTACTCCACCAACGGGTACTGGTCGATACCGACCTTGGTCATCGGCCACACGTTGTGGGTGGTGGTGCTGCTCAGCAGGTCCAGGTACGAGCCGTTCTTCAGGAACTTGGTCGAGAAGGTGGCGAATGGGCCAAACAGGATCACCCGTTTGCCGTCCAGCACGCGGGTGTCCAGGTGCGGTACCGACATGGGTGGCGCGCCAGTCGAGGCGATGCCGTAGGCCTTGGCCATGTGCTGCATGGCCACGGTCGGGTTCTCGGTCACCAGGAACGAGCCACCCACCGGGAAGCCTGCGTACTCCTTGGCCTCAGGAATGCCCGACTTCTGCAGCAGCTTCAGCGCGCCGCCGCCAGCGCCGATGAACAGGAACTTGGCGTCGGTGGCCGATTCGCTACCGTCCTTCAGGTTCTTGTATTCGACGTGCCAGGAGCCGTCCTGGTTGCGGGTAATGTCCTGCACTTCGCTGGACAGCTTCAGGTCGAAGTTTTCCTGGGTTTTCAGGTGGCCGACGAACTGGCGGGTGATTTCGCCGAAGTTGACGTCGGTGCCGATCGGCGTCCAGGTCACGGCCAGCTTCTGGTTCGGGTCGCGGCCTTCCATCATCAGCGGGACCCACTTGGCGATCTGCGCGTGGTCCTCGGAGTACTGCATCGGGCGGAACAGCGGGCTGGCCTGCAGCGCCTCGTAACGCTTCTTCAGGAACTTGATGTTGTCATCACCCCAGACGAAGCTCATGTGCGGCGTGGTGTTGATGAACGAGTGCGGGTTCTTCAGCACGCCCTGGCGTACCTGCCAGGACCAGAACTGGCGGGAGATCTGGAAGGCTTCGTTGATTTCGATGGCCTTGCTGATGTTGACGTTGCCGTCTTTGTCTTCCGGGGTGTAGTTCAGCTCGGCCAGCGCAGAGTGGCCGGTACCGGCGTTGTTCCAGCCGTTGGAGCTTTCTTCGGCCACGCCATCCAGGCGCTCGACCATTTCCATCGACCAGCTTGGCTCCAGCTCGTGCAGCCACACGGCCAGGGTGGAGCTCATGATGCCGCCGCCAACCAGCAGCACATCTACTTTCTTGGTTTCTGCGGCGTGCGCCTGCATGCAGCTTGCGGCGACAGCCAGACCCAGCAAGGTCTTGCCAGCTTTCTTGAACATTGATCAATTCCAGTCAGGAGAACGGATGGCGGGCCTGTGGCTGGCCCAGGTGTTCCTTGTTCTTCAGCGCAGGCTTGTTGTTGATCATTGTTCAGCAGCCAGAGAACCAGAAAACGACTCGGCCTTTTGTCGAATTGACCGACTTGGCTGAATCGTTTTTCTGGATTGTAACCGAATTGCCAGCACAAACAAATTGCCGCCCGGCGCGTCAAGACGGCGGTTTGCCCCAGTGGCGGATTGCCGCGCCGGCAAACAAAAACCCCCGGCCATGTGCATGACCGGGGGCCTTGGATCACGCCGCAAGCGTCGCGATCAGGGTACCGCCAAGATTACTGCTGCTGAGGCAGTTTATCGATCGGGCCGCAGCCACCGATGATCTTGGAGATGGAAACCGAAGGGTGGAACAGGTAGTCGTAGCTGCAGTTTTTTGGCTGGTTGTAAACTTGGCCAGTGCAACCCGACAGCAGGGCAACACCCGAAACGACAGCAACGGCTACGGTAGCCTTGAACAGCTTTTTCATACTAAATCCTTTATATGAATCATCTTCGGCCATCATTCTGATGGCGGCGGGATGATACATAACCCGGGCATTGGATCCAAGCTGTTAAGGAAGCGGCTTTGTGTCGTGATGTGCCGTGCAGCGGGCCGCCCTTCCGCGAAAACTCAGAATTATTCCCTTCCGTGTAGGGCATTTCCCAAACATACTGCCAAACCGCTCAAACTGTTGCGACGGATTGGGTCGCGCTCTAGTCTCCGGCTTGTCGTTGCAAAATCAACGGCCGGCTTTGACAGGCCGATTTCCTCTCCGTGTGCGTACAACCGTTATGGCGGCAGTACGTGGGGCACCTCGTGTGCGCCGAGTCTCCGGAGTCCTCGGTCTGTCAACCCGCGTACCGCTGCCACCCTCTTGTTTGACAGCAAGTCCGTAGCAGCTCGACTGACTCTGGAGCTAACTATGCGCAAGATAGTCCCCGATCCACCCCACGCCCTCGACTCCATCCAGGCCCTGCAAGACACCCTGGTCCAATCTTCCGAGTACGCACTCTGCGCCCTGTTCGTGGCGCGCCAGTCCGTACAACTCAAGCCCACCGCCCCGAGTTCGATCGTGATGCAGGCCGTGATCCATGAAATGGAGGCGGTACAGGGGCTGCTCGAGTCGGCATTGATGCAGGTTCAGATGCAGCAACATTTGCCCGCCGAGCCCCGAACCTTGCACTAGCAGGCCTGGCCTCTTCGCGGGCTTGCCCGCTCCCACAGGGTTGATCACTGCCTTGAAGAACTGCACCCATCCCTGTGGGAGCGGGCGCGCCCGCGAAGAGGCCAACCCAGACCACCAAGATCTCAGGAAGATTCCCCATGCCCACCGACAACACCGAAGAACCCACCACAGTCGGCAAGACCTGCTTCTACCAAGGCGAAAACAACACCCACCCACTGTTCCGCATCGAACCCGGAATCCCCTGCCAAGACGCCCGTGAACAGGCATCCGAACTGATGGGCTACGTACGCGACCTGATCATCACCGGCCTGATGGAAGGCGACCAGAAACTGATCTGGGCTTCGCATTACCTGAGTGCGATGGCCAAAGCGCTGCTCGATGATGCCGAGTTGGGGATGATGAAAAAGTAAGACGCCGAAATAGTGAAATGCGCGTTTTTGTCGGGCCCGGATATCGAATCTACTTCGTACGAACGGGCTCTACCCACTACCTGATGCTCTATGGCAGCGATAAAACGGATCAACCCAGAGGCATCAAGCGAGCCAAGGAAATTCTTGATGCAGTACGAGGTAAACAACGATGAGCGACAAATTCACTCCAGAGGACATGCCAATCCTCGAGCTGGACTTGAGCAATACCAAACGGTTCGAGGCTTCCCGGTTTCTAGACAGCCCCGAAACCATCGCGGCTTTCCTGGCAGAAGCAATGAAGTCTAACGACGCCCAAATTCTGATGCATGCCTTGGGCGAAGTGGCAAAAGCCAAAGGTGTAAACCAGTTTGCGCAAGACGCGGGGGTCAATCGCGAATCCCTTTACAAAACTTTGAGGGGGGGCGATAAAACACGCTTCTCCACTATTCAGAAGCTGATGCTGGCCTTGGGGGTTGAGCTAACAGTGAGGCCACTGCAGAAGCTTCCAGCCTCTTGATAGAATCGCCCACCAAACGGGTTGCTGAACTACCTGTTGGCTTAAGAACGAAAAAGCCCCTGGAAACTTTCATTTCCAGGGGCTTCATCTTGTATGGCGGAGAGATAGGGATTTGAACCCTAGGTACTGTTGCCAGTACAACGGATTTCGAATCCGTCCCGTTCGACCACTCCGGCATCTCTCCAATGCCGCGCATCATACCAGCGTTCTTTTAAAACGCAAATCTTTTTTTCAAAAAAATCGCGTGGTATCAGGCGCTTGCGTGAACGTGGCGCTTACAGCGGCACGCCCAGGCGCTTGGCAACTTCTTCGTAGGCTTCGATCACGTCGCCCAGGCCCTGGCGGAAGCGGTCCTTGTCCATCTTCTTGCGGGTCTCTTTGTCCCACAGGCGGCAGCCGTCCGGGCTGAACTCGTCGCCCAGCACGATCTGGCCGTGGAAGACGCCGAACTCCAGCTTGAAGTCGACCAGCAGCAGGCCGGCGTCATCGAACAGCTTGCTCAGCACTTCGTTGACCTTCAGCGACAGCTTCTTCATTTCGACCAGCTGCTCGGCGGTGCCCCAGCCGAACGCGACAACGTGCGATTCGTTGATAAACGGGTCGCCCTTCTCGTCGTTCTTCAGGAACAGCTCGAAAGTGGATGGCTCCAGCTTGATGCCCTCTTCCACGCCCAGGCGCTTGACCAGGCTGCCGGCGGCGTAGTTGCGCACCACGCATTCGACCGGAATCATGTCCAGCTTCTTCACCAGGCACTCGTTGTCGCCCAGCAGCTTGTCGAACTGGGTCGGCACGCCGGCTTCTTCCAGTTTCTGCATGATGAAGGCGTTGAACTTGTTGTTCACCATGCCTTTGCGGTCGAGCTGTTCGATGCGCTTGCCGTCGAACGCCGAAGTGTCGTTACGGAACAGCAGGATCAAGCGGTCGGCGTCGTCGGTCTTGTAAACCGATTTGGCCTTGCCGCGGTAGAGTTCGTCGCGTTTTTCCATGATTGGGCTCCGCTTGCTTGAGGTGTTGGGCTAGGCGATTTCGCGCCAGTCGAGCCCGTGTTCCTGATTCGCCACCTGGAGCCAGTCCGGGTCGCACCCAAGGGTGTCGACGAAGCACTGGCGCGCCAGATGTGGCAGGTTGTTCTTGCTGCTGAGGTGGGCCAGCACCAGGTGTTGCAGGTTGCTCCAGCCCAACTCGTGCACCAGGCGCGCGGCCTGGTGATTGTTCAAATGCCCTTGCATGCCACCCACGCGCCGTTTCAGGAACGCCGGGTAGTGCCCGCGTGCCAGCAGGTCGCGGCAGTGGTTGGCCTCGATCAACAGTGCATCCAGGCCCTGGTAACGTTCCAGCAGCCGCGTGTCGTACGAGCCCAGATCGGTCAGCATGCCGAAGCGCCGCCGGCCATCGCTGACCACGTATTGCAGCGGCTCGTAGGCATCGTGCTCGACCCGCGCCGCCGTCACTTCCAGGCTGCCGATCGGCAGGCTTTCACCACACGCGAGAAAACCGGCCACCTCCACCGGCTTGCGCATGCCGCGCAAGGTCCCTTGGCTGAGGTAGACCGGTACATTGTAGCGCCGTGAGAGCAAGCCGACCCCATGCACGTGGTCGGCATGTTCGTGGGTGACCAGCACCGCACTGAGCTGCGCCGCCGACACCCCGAGCAGCGCCAGGCGCCGCTCGGTCTCGCGCAGGGAAAACCCGCAATCGACCAGGATGAAGGTGTCACCACTGGCGATCAGCGTGCCGTTTCCCTGGCTGCCGCTTCCGAGTACCGCGAAGCGCACTTAACCCAGGTGGTCCTGAATGGCGCTCAGCACGCGGCGGGCGACATCGGCCGGAGCCACGGTGTTGATGTTTTTCTCGACAGTGACCTGCACGCTCTCGCCGACCTTGCTCAGGCGCACCTGATAACGCTCGGCACGCGCTTCACGCTCTTCCTTGGTCGGCTCGCTGCCGAACACACGGCCAAAGAAGCCAGGCTGGTTCTGCTTGTCTTCAGGCTTTTCGGACAGGTTGATGTAGTACAGGCCCAGGCTGCGGTTGATGTCCTCGACACGCCACTCGCCGCCCTGTTCCAGGGCACGGCCCACGCTGGACCAGGCGCGGTCCAGGTCGGCGCCCAGGTACAGCACCGGGTTGCCGCTGCCGTCTTCGCTCAGGCTGACGCGGCTTGGCGCGTCGAAATCGCGCGCGGCCAGCAGCGACACCGAACCGCCCTTCTCGGCGCTACGGTTCATGCTGGCAAGCATTTCGTCGACCAACAGGGCATCGGCGCCGGTGTTGCTGGAGGTGGAAGGGAAATCAGGCTCGGCCGTGCTGCCGGCCGGGCGCTCGACGCTGACCACGTACACCTCGGAGGTGTTGCGCTGCACGCCAGGCTCCATGCGTACCCGCACGCGCACTTCGCTGTCAGCGCTGCTGGCGGTGCTGGCCAGGCGCTGGCCGAGCGATGCCGACAGTTCGTCGAAACGCTGCCAGGTGGTGTTGAATTCGCCAGTCTGCGGGCGCTCTTCGGCGATGCGGAAGCCGTTGTCTTCGAAGAACTGGCGAGCCACCGGCCACACTTCGGCCGGCGAATGCTGGGCCAGTACCCAACGGCTGCTGCCGCTGCGCTGCAGGCTGTAGTCGGTAACCTGGGCGCCACTACCGGTCAACGGTTGCGGGCGCGGCACCTCGTACTCGCCGGTGGCGCTGCCGTCGGCGACGTTACGCGGGATCGGCAGCAGCGGGTCGAGGCGCTTGACGTTGCTGGCGTCCGGCGGCAGCTGCATCGGCGCGGTCGGGTGCGCTTGCAGGTAATCGCTGCCGCGGTCGCGGAAATAGCCATCCTCGCCCCACAGCCAGCCACACCCACTGGTGCTGGAGATGATCAGGGCAAGGGTGGAAAGACCAGCCAGTCGCTTCATGCGGTGTACTTCCTCTTAAACCAGTACGCCGGACTGGCGCAAGGCAGTACGGACTTTTTCGTGGCAGCTTTCGCTCAGCCAGGTCAGCGGCAGGCGAATGCCCTTTTGCATCAGGCCCATTTCGACGAGCGCCCATTTCACCGGGATCGGGTTGGCTTCGCAGAACAGGTCTTTGTGCAGCGGCATGAGTTTTTCGTTGATCGCGCGGGCCTTCTCGGCATTGCCCGCAAGGGCGGCCTCGCACAGATCGGCCATTTCGCGCGGAGCGACGTTGGCGGTGACGGAGATGTTGCCTTTGCCGCCCATCAGGATCAGCTCGACGGCAGTCGGGTCATCGCCGGACAGGACGATGAAGTCGCTGTCGACGCCAGCGAGGATCGCCTTGGCCCGGGCCAGGTCGCCGGTGGCTTCCTTGATACCGATGATGTTGTCGACCTTCGACAGGCGGATCACGGTCTCGGCCTGCATGTCGCAGGAGGTGCGGCCGGGCACGTTGTAGAGGATCTGCGGGATGTCGACGGCTTCGGCAATGTGCTTGAAGTGCTGGTACAGGCCTTCTTGCGTCGGCTTGTTGTAGTACGGCACCACCAGCAGGCAGGCGTCGGCGCCGGCATTCTTGGCGTTTTGGGTCAGGTGCACGGCTTCGGCAGTGGAGTTGGCACCGGTGCCGGCGATGACCGGGATCGGCTTGTTGCTGCGCTTGACGCGCTCGACCACGTGCTTGATGACCAGGATGTGTTCTTCGACATCCAGCGTGGCCGACTCACCGGTGGTGCCGACAGCGACGATCGCGTGGGTGCCGTTTTCCAGGTGGAAGTCTACAAGTTTGTCGAGGCTGCCCCAGTCCACACGCCCTTGTGCATCCATGGGTGTGACCAATGCCACCATACTGCCCGCAATCATGTAACTGCTCCTGCCGGAAAAAGAGAGCGGTAATGGTACTGGGGGCATCGGCCTTGCACAAGCGAAGCAGGCAGGCGGAGCATTCCCCTCGGCGGCTTATTTCGCTACCCTTGATGCTTTGATCGGTGCAGCGCGGCCCGCCGGGCCGTCGACCTTGCTCCCCGCCAGTGTCCACGACCTCGCATGCGAGCCCCGGGCCCTGCCGACAGGAGGCTTTCGCCCGTCCTGCGCCGACCGCTCATCGCTTTAGGAATGCTGCATGTCCACCCCCACCGTCCGCGAACAATTCCTTGTCATCAGCGCCCTGGGCCCCAACCCCATGGAGCTGGCCAACGTCCTCAGCCGCGCTGCCTTCGAAAACCGCTGCGCGGTGGTCACCTCGCGCCTGAGCCGCCACGGCGAGACCAGTGCCCTGGTACTGCAGGTGGGCGGCAGCTGGGACGCCCTGGCGCGCCTCGAAGCCATGCTGCCTGGCCTGGGCAAGAAACACGGCCTGACCCTCGATGTGGTGCGCAGCGCCGACCAGGAAGTGCGCCCGCAGGCCCTGCCCTACGTGGCCTATGTCAGCGCCGCCTACCGCCCGGACATCATCAACGAACTGTGCCAGTTCTTCCTCGACCACCGCGTCGAGCTGGAAGCCATGACCTGCGACACCTACCTGGCGCCGCAAACCGGCAGCAGCATGCTCAACGCCCAGTTCACCGTGATTCTGCCGGCCGGCACCCAGATCAGCTGGCTGCGTGACCAGTTCCTGGACTTTGCCGATGCCCTGAACCTCGATGCGCTGATCGAGCCATGGCGTCCACAGAACCCGATGTAAGGAAACCGACCATGGCTGTAGCACTCGACCAACCCGTCACCGACTTCCAGGCCCAGGCCACCAGCGGGCAGACCGTCAGCCTGGCCGAGCTCAAGGGCCGCCAGGTGGTGGTGTACTTCTACCCGAAGGACAGCACCCCGGGCTGCACCACCGAGGGCCAGGGGTTCCGTGACCAGCATGAAGCCTTTGCCGCCGCCAACACCGTGGTGTTCGGCGTATCGCGCGATGGCATCAAGTCGCACGAGAACTTCAAGGCCAAGCAAGGCTTCCCGTTCGAGCTGATCAGCGACAAGGACGAAGCCCTGTGCCAGCTGTTCGACGTGATCAAGCTGAAAAAGCTGTATGGCAAGGAATACCTGGGCGTTGACCGCAGCACCTTCCTGATCGACAAGGACGGTGTGCTGCGCCAGGAATGGCGTGGGGTGAAGGTGCCGGGGCATGTGGATGCCGTGCTGGCTGCTGCTCAGGCCCTGAACAAAGGTTGAAATGATTGGGGCTGCTTTGCAGCCCTTCGCGGGCCCGCCTGCTCCCACAGGAGTTGTGCAGGGCCTTGTGGGAGCGGGCGTGCCCGCGAAGGGCCGCAAAGCGGCCCCGGTTGCATCAAAGCAGCGGTGAAACGCTAGGCTCATGCCGCGGCCAGGCATCCAGCACCGCCTTGATCAAGGTCGCCAGCGGGATGGCGAAGAAGATCCCCCAGAACCCCCACAGCCCGCCAAACAGCAACACCGCGCAGATGATCGCCACCGGGTGCAGGCTCACTGCCTCGGAGAACAGCAGCGGCACCAGCACGTTACCGTCCAGCGCCTGGATGATCGCGTACACCGTCATCAGGTAGATGAACTGGTCGCCCCAGCCCCACTGGAACAGCGCAATCAAGGTCACCGGCACCGTGACTACCACCGCGCCCACGTAAGGCACCACCACCGACAGCCCGACCAGCAGCGCCAGCAGTGCGGCGTAGTTGAGGCCCAGGCTGATGAACGCGATGTAGGTGGCAATGCCGCAGATCAGGATTTCGATACCCTTGCCGCGAATATAGTTGGCGATCTGCCGGTTCATCTCGCTGCCCACGCGGTTCAGCAGGGTGCGCTGACGCGGCAGGTAACCGCTGACCCAACGGCCGATCAGCTCGCGGTCCTTGAGGAAGAAGAACACCAGAATCGGCACCAGCACCAGGTAGATCATGGCATTCACCAGCAGCGGCAGGCTCGACAACGAGAAGGTCAGCGCCCACTGGCCGAACTTGCCGATTTCCCCGCGCACCGACTCGATGGCATGCAGCACCTGCTCGTCCGACACCAGGTGCGGGTAGCGCTCGGGCAACAGCAACAGCAGCGACTGCCACTTGCCGAGCATGCCCGGCAGCTCGTTGAACAAGGTGATCAGCTGGTGCCACAGCAGCGGCACCAGCACCAGCATGACCACCGCCAGCGCGCCCATGAACAGGGCGAACACCAGCATCACGGCCAGGCGGCTCGGCACCCGCAGGCGCTCCAGGGCATTGACCAGCCCCTGCATCAGAAACGCCAGCACCATGCCGGCCAGCACCGGCGCGAGCATGCCACCCAGGGTGAGTACCGCGGTAAACGCCAGGAACAACAGGACCGCCAGCACCACCGCTTCCTCATCGGAGAAGTAGCGCTGCATCCAGTCGCGAAGCACTTTGAACATGGGTGATCCTTGGAAAGACTCAGGCCTTGCGCAGCCAGTAGGTGTAGGTGCCGGCCTCGGCCGTTTCCCGCAGCAGGGTATGACCTGCCAGTTGGGCGAAAGTGCGGAAGTCGCGCTGCGAGCCGGCGTCCGTGGCGATCACCTTGAGCACCGCGCCGCTGGCCAGGCGGTTGAGCTCCATCTTGGCCTTCAACAGCGGCAACGGGCAATTCAGCCCGCTGGCGTCCAGTTCGGCGTCACAGGTCAGGGTGTCACTCATCGCGGGCTCTCCAAAAGCATTGCCGGGCTGCAGCTTGATCGGGCCGGCTAGGATAGCGCCACTGGTCGCCAACGTGTGAGCCCGCTACAGTAGGTATCTTTGACCGACGCGAGCTTCATGCATGAATCTACTGCGCCCTACCCTGCTGACGCTGGCCTGCCTGTTGGCCCTTCCCGGCCATGCTGACGACCTGCCATCACTGGGCGACGCCAGTTCCGCGATCGTCTCGCCGCAACAGGAGCACCAGCTCGGCCGTGCCTGGCTGAGCCTGCTGCGCGGCCAGGTCAACCAGCTCAACGACCCGCAGCTGAAGGACTACGTCGAAACCAGCGTCTATCGCCTGGCCGAAACCAGCCAGCTGCAGGACCGCCGCCTGGAGTTCATCCTCATCGACAGCCGCGAGCTCAACGCCTTTGCCGCCCCGGGCGGCATCGTCGGGGTCAACGGCGGGCTGTTCCTCAACGCCCAGACCGAAGGCGAGTACGCCTCGGTACTGGCCCACGAACTGGCGCACTTGTCACAGCGCCACTTCGCCCGTGGCGTCGAGGCCCAGCAGCGCATGCAGCTGCCGATGATGGCGGCGCTGCTGGCCGGTATCGTGCTGGCGGCCGGCGGCGCTGGCGATGCCGGTATCGGCATGATCGCCGGCACCCAGGCGGCCGCGATCCAGGAACAACGGCGTTTTTCGCGGCAAAATGAACAGGAAGCCGACCGCATCGGCATCCAGAACCTGGAAAAGGCCGGCTACGACCCACGCAACATGCCGACCATGTTCGAACGCCTGGCCCGGCAATACCGCTACGACGCCAAGCCGCCGGAATTTCTGCTGACTCACCCGGTAACCGAATCGCGTATCTCCGACACCCGCAACCGTGCCGAACAGGCGCCCAAGGGCGGCGTCGAAGACAGCATGCGCTACCAGCTGGTCCGGGCCCGGGTGGCGCTGACCTACGAAGGCACCCCGGGGCTGGCGGCCAAACGCTTCCGCGCCCAACTCGACGAAGACCCCAAGCTCGACGCTGCGCGTTATGGCCTGGCCCTGGCGCAAATCAAGGGAGGCCAGTTGAACGAGGCGCGGGAGCTGCTCAAACCGCTGTTGGCCAAAGCGCCCAACGACATCACCTACAACCTGGCGCAGATCGACCTGGACATCACCAACAACCGCCTGGCCGACGCGCAGCAGCGCGCCGAGCGCATGCAGGGGCTGTACCCGGGCAACTACCCGCTGAAACAGGTGCGTGCCGACTTGCTGGTGAAGCAGAACAAGCCCGCCGAGGCAGAGAAGGTGTTGAACGAGCTGGTGAAGAGCCGGCCGGATGACCCGGACGTGTGGTACGACATGGCCGAAGTGCGGGGCCTCTCGGGCAACACCATCGGCTTGCACCGGGCGCGGGCGGAATACTTCACCCTGGTGGGGGACTTTGACCAGGCGATCCAGCAGCTGGATTACGCCAAGCGCCGGTCGGGCGGCAACTTCCCGCTGGCCGCGCAGATTGACCAGCGCCAGCGCGAGATCATGGAACAGCAGCGTATGGTTCAGGAAATGATGGGGCGTTGAGGATGTTGGGGGCGCTTTGCGCCCCTATCGCGACGCAAGGCCGCTCCCACATGGTCCTGCGTACGCCGATCATTGTGGGAGCGGCCTTGCGTCGCGATTGGGCCGCAAAGCGGCCCCAGCCATCTCAAGCGTTACCGGACAACTTCAGGCGCGCCGCCTGGGTAAAGTCCAGCATGCGGTTCAGCGGCTTGATCGCCTTCGGCACCAGCGCCGGGTCGACAAAAATCTCGTTAGTGCCATTACGCAGGCAATCCAGCACCCGCTCCAGGGTGTTCATCGCCATCCACGGGCAGTGCGCGCAGCTGCGGCATGCCGCGCCGTTACCGGCGGTGGGCGCTTCGACGAACTCCTTGTCCGGGCACAGCTGCTGCATCTTGTAGAAGATGCCGCGGTCGGTGGCGACGATGAAGGTCTTGTTCGGCAGGGTCTGGGCAGCCTTGATCAGCTGGCTGGTAGAACCCACTGCGTCGGCCAGTTCGATCACCGCCTCTGGCGATTCGGGGTGGACCAGGATCGCCGCATCCGGGTACAACGCCTTCATGTCGGCCAGCTGGCGCGACTTGAACTCTTCGTGAACGATGCAGGCACCGTCCCACAGCAGCATGTCGGCACCGGTCTGCTTCTGGATGTAACGGCCCAGATGCTGGTCCGGCCCCCAGATGATGGTCTCGCCGTTGTCCATCAGGCTTTCGACGATTTCCAGCGCGCAACTCGAGGTGACCACCCAGTCGGCCCGGGCCTTCACTGCCGCAGAAGTGTTGGCGTAGACCACCACGGTGCGTTCCGGGTGCTGGTCGCAGAAGGCCGAGAACTCTTCCACCGGGCAGCCCAGGTCGAGCGAGCAGGTGGCCTCCAGGGTTGGCATCAGCACGCGCTTTTCCGGGGTGAGAATTTTTGCGGTCTCGCCCATGAAACGCACACCGGCAACGATCACGGTTTCGGCCGGGTGGTTCTTGCCGAAGCGGGCCATTTCCAGCGAGTCGGAGACGCAGCCGCCGGTTTCTTCGGCCAGCGCCTGGATGACCGGGTCGCAGTAATAGTGCGCTACCAGCACGGCGTTCTGGGCTTTGAGCTCGGCAGCGATGGCCGCACGGTATTCGGCCTCCTGCTCGGCTGTCAGCGGGTTGGGCTGCTTGGCGTCGAGGTGGGCCTGAACCAACAGGCGTTCGGAAATCTGGGTCATGATCGCTGGACCTGCAGGCGCGCGCGCGCATCAAATCGAGTGTATCACCCGGCCCTGACAGATCGGCTAAGGGCGCCGGACGGCTCGCAGGCCGCCACGGCCCTCTGCGGGCGCGGATTATTATCGGAGGCCGAAGGCTACAGATAATCCGGCGATTTCTAAAGTGGTTTTTGTGTTGCCTGTGACGGCCCTTTCGCGGGTGAACCCGCTCCCACAGGTTATCTACCACCCGTGAGAACAGTGCCGCCCATGTGGGAGCGGGTTTACCCGCGAAAAGGCCAGTACAGGAGAGCGATCAACCCTGCGGCGACAGCGCCCCCAGGTGCGAGGCCATGAGCATGGCGAACTCTTCCACGGTCATTTTCTGGCCGTTGAAATCGACCATGCCGTCGGCGTAGTGCAGGCTGCTCACCACATCGGTACCCTGCACAGTGGCCATACCGCTTTGCAGCGCCATCATGCCGGCCATTTCCCCGGCCTGGCTCGACTGCATGGCAATCGCCTGGGCGTCGGTCTGGCCATCCAGCAGCGCCTGCAAGGTCGCCAGGTCACCGATCATCGGCTTGGACAGCGACAGCTTGCCCTTCACCTCGGTGATCAGTTGCTTGCCGAGCTGGTCAGGCGGCAGGTCGAAGCTGGCCGGGGCGGCGAAGCCCATCGACAGGTCGAAGCGGCTTTCGCCATTGGCAGTCTTGAACGACAGGTTTTCCACCGCCACCCTGGGCTTGGCAGCCAGCAGTTTCTGCAGGTCGGCGTGGAAGCGGGCCTTCTCGGCTTCGTCCATCTGGATTTCCGGTACCGGCTGGCCGGCTGCCGCTGCGGCTTCGAACTCCGGCAGGTGCGCCTGGTACCAGGTCGACAACGCCTGCAACGCCGGCGCGCTGAGCGACGTGATGCTCACCGCCATCTGCGCCTTGCCCACCGCGCGACCATCCCAGCTGATATCACCTACCTTGTACTCCACGCGGCCACCCACGGTATCCGGGCCGTCGAGGGTCTGCTGGACGTTCTGCTCCAGCCCCTTCAACAGCAGCACCTGCTGCCTCGGCCCCAGCGTGACCTTGGTTTCAGCCAGCGCCAGGTCGACATTGCCCACATACACGGCCTCGTGCGCGGTGGCCGCCAGCTGGCCGGCGACTTTCAAGCCGTTGAGCTCGAAGGTGGCAGGCGGCTGGTCTTCGCTGACCAGCTTCATCACCAAACGCTCGGCCTGGCCGCTGAAGGTCGAGGCCTTGCCTTGGCGGTCACCACTGACCTGCAATTGCATGCCCGAAAAGTCGAGGCTGTTGCCATCGGCCTGGTTGAATTTGACCGGCGCCAGCCGAATCTGGCTGTCCACGCTGCCGTCATAGCCCAGGCTGCTCTGGGCACTGACCGGGGCCTGCTCGCCCGCTGCGGCGAACCACGGCGCGCTGGCGTCGTCCTTCTGCAAGGTGCTGTTGCTGACCGCCATGACCGGCATCAGCTTCAGTGCCTTGACCCGCGACCAGGGGAACGGGCCGTGCTCGATCTGGTCGGTAACGCCGACGTCAAAGTTCAGCACTTCGCCTTCGCCCAGGTTGATGTCGCGGGCCTTGAGCCGGTACTGGGCAGTGCTGCTGAAGAAGCGCTGCTCCAGCGATACCCGCTCGATGCTCATGCTGCCACCGGTGCCCAGCAGGGCCTTCTGGAGTTCGGCGTTGCTGCGCACGAGGGCGTTGTCCAGCTCCGCAGGCAGCTGCTTGCCGGTGTACCAGGCACCAGCGGTGGTTGCGACGGCAATGGCGATCGCCAGGCCGGAAAGGATGCCAACTGATTTCTTCATGAATGGAACCGATGCTGTCCGTAAGGGGCTTTGTGGCGGCCAAGGGCCACGCGGAGCGCCAAGAGTATCACCGCCAGCCCAGCCTGACGCTGGCCGAGGCCCGGAAAAACGAATTTTCGGAAAGGGCTGATACCGCCCTTCCGAACAGTGAGATTCGTTAATTTTTACGAACACCAAAATTGATCATAAACGCAAAAAACCGCGCAAAAACCGAACAAATCTTCGCGAATATCGATAAATGTTTCAGCTTAGTAACATCTTGTCATGTTTAACTTGACACCAACCTACCTATCGTTTTTTATTTTCACCACTTTGCGCGCCCCACCGCGCACCCCCGCCGCTCCGACATAAAAAGGTGAACAACATGGAGCCCACCCGCTCGCCCTTGCCGCATGCGCAATACCCCGTGCCCGCCGTTTACGCCCAGCCGCAGGAGCCATGCCAGCATGCAGCCTGACCACAGCGCTTCCGGCCACGGCCAACTGCGCAAGACCCTGCGCCTCTGGCACGTGATCATCATCGGCCTGGCCTACCTGACCCCGATGACCGTGTTCGACACCTTCGGCATCGTCTCCGGGATTACCGCCGGCCATGTCCCCAGTGCCTACATCCTGGCGCTGACCGGGATCCTGTTCACGGCGGTGAGCTATGGCACCCTGGTCAAGCGCTTCCCGCAATCGGGATCGGCCTATACCTACACCCAACGGGCGATCAACCCGCACGTGGGCTTCCTGGTGGGCTGGTCGTCGCTGCTGGACTACCTGCTGTTGCCAATGGTCAACGCGCTGCTGGCCAAGCTGTACCTCTCGGCCATGTTCCCGGAAGTACCGGAGTGGATATGGGTCGCCGGCTTCGTCACCCTGATCAGCCTGATCAACATGCGCAGCGTGAACCTGGTGGCACACTTCAACCTGTTGTTCGTGGGCGTCCAGGTGGCGATCATCGCGGTGTTCATCTACCTGTGCCTGCGCGGTCTGGACCAGGGTGAAGGGCTGGGTACCGCCTGGAGCCTGCTGCCGTTCGCCGACAGCCAGACCCAGTTCAGCGCGCTGGCGGCCGGCGCGACCATCCTGTGCTTCTCGTTCCTCGGTTTCGACGCGGTCACCTGCCTGTCCGAAGAAACCCACAACCCGGGCAAGACCATCCCACGGGCGATCTTCCTCACCGCATTGATCGGCGGCGTGGTGTTCATCACCGTGTCGTACTTCATTCAGGCCTACTTCCCGACCATGGCGCGCTTCCATGACCACGAAGCGGCGCTGCCGGAAATCGCCCTGTACGTCGGCGGCAAGCTGTTCCAGTCGATCTTCATCGCCTGCACCGTGATCAACACCATCGCCTCCGGCCTGGCTTCGCAGACCAGCGTGTCGCGCCTGCTGTACGTGATGGGCCGCGACAACGTGCTGCCGGCCAGCCTGTTCGCCCGCCTGCACTCACGCTACAAGACGCCGGTGCTGAACATCGCCGTGGTGGGGCTGATCTCGCTGTCGGCGATCTTCTTCGACCTGGTCACCGCCACCTCGATCATCAACTTCGGTGCGCTGGTCGCGTTCAGTTTCGTCAACCTGTCGGTGATCAACCACTGCTACCTGCGCGAAGGCAGGCGGCAAGGCCTGGCCAACCAGCTAAAGTACCTGGTACTGCCGACCATCGGCTTCTGCATCATCGTCTCGCTATGGCTGGACCTGAACGCGCATTCGCTGTTGTTCGGTGGCGTCTGGGCAGTGCTCGGCCTGCTCTACCTGGCCTGGCTGACCAAGGCTTTCAGGAACGCGCCGCCCAACTACGTCGCTGAATGACCCATGCTGCCGACCACGCCCGCGCCTACGCGGGCGTTGCATTTGATCGAAAAGGAACGCCCTCATGCCGCTGCGCCGCCTCTCCATCCAGTGGAAGATCACCCTCCTCGCCGGCCTGTGCCTGCTGGCCATCGTCGCCCTGCTGGTCACCACCTCGCTGGCCCAGGCGCGGCGCAGCGCGGCACTGGTCAACCAGGCCAACACCGAAATGCTCGACAGCAGCGCGCGCCTGCGCCTGCAGGCCCATGCCGAAACCCAGGCGCTGCGCATCCAGCGCTACTTCATGGACGCCTACCAGTACGGCAATGGTTTCGCTCGCCTGGTGCAGGTGCTCAAAGCCCGTGGTGGCAGCGACCTGCGCGCCGAGCTGACCCGCCAGGCCCGCGCCAGCCTGGCCGGCAACCCGGACGTGATCGGCCTGTACCTGGTGTTCCAGCCCAACGCCCTGGACGCAGACAGCCAGTACCGCGGCCAGGATGCCCTGGGTAGCAACGAAAGCGGGCGCTTCTCGCTGTACTGGTCGCGCCCCGAGCCCGCTACGCTCGAGCTCGAAGCCATGCCGGAGTCGATGCTCGGCGATGCCAGCATCGGCAGCAACGGCGCGGCGAAGAACCGCTGGCTGACCTGCCCTCAGGACACCGCCAGAACCTGTATCCTCGAGCCGTACCTCGACGAGGTGAATGGCCGCGAAGTGCTGATGACCAGCATCGCCCTGCCGCTGATGGAAGACGGCAAGGTCGTGGGCGTGGTCGGCCTCGACATCAGCCTGGCCAACCTGCAGCAATTGAGCCTGGACGGTCGCCGCGAAGTGTTCGATGGCCATGGCCAGGTCAGCATCGCCAGCGCAGCCGGCCTGCTGGCCGGCAACAGCCGCGATGCCAGCGCGCTCGGCAAGCCAATGGACAAGGCGGTAGCCGACGGCCTGCTGCGTGTGGCCCACCCGTTCACGCCAATCCCCGACGCCGCGCCGTGGCAGGTGTTGCTGGAATTGCCAGAAAGCGTGTTGCAGGCACCTGCCGTCGCCCTCAACCAGCGCCTGGACGCACACAACCACAGCGCCAACCTCACCAGCCTGCTGATCGGCCTGGCCGCTGCAGTGGTCGGCCTGCTGCTGGTGTGGCTGACCGCGCGCGGCGTGACCCGGCCGATCCTGGCCGTGGCGGCGCGCCTGGAAGACATCGCCAGCGGCGAAGGCGACCTCACCCGCCGCCTGGACTACGCCCGCCAGGACGAACTGGGCCAGCTCACCGGCTGGTTCAACCGCTTTCTCGACAAGCTGCAGCCGGTCATCGCCCAGGTCAAAGGCTCATTGCAGGAGGCCCGCAGTACCGCCGATCAGTCGGCTGCCATCGCCAGCCAGACCAGTGATGGCATGCAGCAGCAGCACCGGGAAATCGAGCAGGTCGCCACTGCGGCCAACGAAATGAGCGCCACCGCCCTGGATGTCGCGCACAACGCCGCGCAGGCGGCCCAGGCGGCACGCGCCGCCGACCAGGCCAGCCGCGAGGGCCTGCAACTGGTCGACAGCACCCGCCAGGGTATCGACCGCCTGGCGGCCGGCATGAACACCGCCATGGACGAGGCGCGCGCCCTGGAAGACCGCAGCGGGCAGATCGGCTCGGTACTGGAGGTGATCCGCACCATTGCCGAGCAGACCAACCTGCTGGCGCTCAATGCCGCCATCGAGGCTGCCCGCGCCGGCGAGGCCGGGCGTGGCTTTGCCGTGGTCGCCGATGAAGTGCGCGGCCTGGCCCAGCGCACCCAGGTGTCGGTGGAAGAAATTCGCCAGGTCATCGAAGGCCTGCAGCAAGGCACTCAGGATGTGGTGGGGGCGATGCACGAAGGGCAGCGCCAGGCCCAGGACAGCGCCACCCGGATGGTCCAGGCACTGCCAGCGCTGCAGCGTATCGGCGAGGCGGTGGCGGTGATCAGCGACATGAACCTGCAAATTGCCTCGGCGGCCGAAGAGCAGAGCGCGGTGGCCGAGGAAGTGAACCGCAACGTGGCCGGCATCCGCGATGTGACCGAATCGCTGGCCGGCCAGGCCGACGAATCGGCGCGCATCAGCCAGGCCTTGAACCGGCTGGCCAACCAGCAACAGGCGCTGATGGAGCAGTTCCGCGTCTAGCCTGTTAAGGCCTTTTCGCGGGTAAACCCGCTCCCACAAGGTCCGACGCTGCTTTCAAGGTCAGAGCATAACCCTGTGGGAGCGGGTTTACCCGCGAACAGGCCAGCACATACAACACAGCAGCAGGGCTATTTACCGAGCACATCTCATGCAAACCGCAACCCGATCCACCTTCTTCGACATCACCAGCGAACAAGGCCTGCTACGCACCTCGATCGCCGTCACCCTGTTCATCGCCACCATCGGCATCGCCTTCGGCCTGGCCTCCGGTTCATTCTCGATCGTTTTCGACGGCGTCTATTCGCTGGTCGATGCCAGCATGAGCGGGCTGTCGCTGGTGGTGGTCAAGCTGATTACCTCGCACACCACCAGCGTGCAGATGTCGCGCAAGCTACGCGAGCGCTTCACCATGGGCTTCTGGCACCTGGAGCCGATGGTGCTGGCGCTCAACGGCATCCTGCTCAGCGGCGTGGCCATCTATGCGCTGATCAACGCCGTCAGCAGCCTGCTGCAAGGCGGCCGCCATCTGGAGTTCGGCATTGCCATGGTCTACGCCCTGCTGACGGTGGTCGCCTGCGTGACCATCGCCCTGGTCGAAGCCCGCGCCAACCGCAAGCTATGCTCGGACTTCGTACGCATGGACGTCAAGGGCTGGGTGATGTCGGCCAGTATCACCGCCGCCTTGCTGATCGCCTTCTGCTTTGGCTACGCGGTACAGGGCACGTCGCTGGAATGGCTATCGCCGTATATCGACCCGGCGGTACTGGCGCTGGTCTGCCTGGTGATCATCCCGCTGCCGCTGTCTGTGGTGCGCCAGGCGCTGTCGGAAATTTTCCTGGTGACGCCCGGCGACCTCAAGCTGCATGTGGATGAAGTGGCCAAGGCCTTCGTCGCCCGCCACGGGCTGCAGTCGTACCGCGCCTATGTGGCCAAGGTCGGCCGCTCGCGAGAGATCGAACTGTACTTCATCGTGCCCAAGGCCATGGCCGCGAAGACCATCGATGAATGGGATGCCTGGCGCAACGAGATCGGTGATGCCGTGGGTGGCGAAGGGCCGGACCGTTGGCTGACGGTAGTGTTTACCGGGGACCCGGAATGGGCAGAATGACCCTGATCGCAACGCACTGCAGATCATGAGCAAGGCGATTTGCTATGATCGGGCAAAATTTGGCGGAGCCTGACGCATGCTTAACCCCCTGAAAATCCTGAAAGAAAATCGCTACAAGAGAGTGATCAGAAAATCAGGTGGCAAGCTCGCAGGCGGCACCGATACGTTCAGCAAGGCCGCGGAAGCCCGCATCGAGGCCCCGGTCCAGCTCGGCCATATTCGTATCGAGTCGAGGCAGGTGAGCATCGGTGCCCATACCTACATACGCAGTGATAGCACGCTGTCGCTGGTCGCCTCGATCGGCCGCTTCTGCTCGATCGGTTCCGGCTGCACCCTTGGCCAGGAAAAGAACACGCACCCGTCAGCCTGGGTCAGCAGCCATCCGTTCCAGTATGAAAACAATCGGCTTGCCTACGCGCCGGCAGTGACCCATGCCAACATCGGCCACGATGTCTGGATCGGTGCTGAAGCCACGGTGCTCGAAGGCGTGACGGTCGGCACAGGCGCGATCATCGCCACACGCGCGCTGGTGACACGCGACGTTCCGCCTTATGCGATCGTAGGCGGCAACCCGGCCCGGATCATCCGCTTTCGCCACCCGGACGAGCTGATCGCGCGGCTGTTGGCCAGCAAATGGTGGGAGCTGGAAATCGACACGCTCAAGGCACTGCCACTCGACAACCCGTCGCAGTTTCTGCAGGCCATCGAAACCCTCGAGCGCAAACCTGCGGCCAGCTACAAGACCCTGCGCCTGAATAAACGCAGCGCAACCGAACTGTAAAGTTGAGCGCCAGACGAAAAAGCCCGCGACCGTTGCCGGTAGCGGGCTTTGACGTACTGCATATGGTGGGTCGTGTAGGATTCGAACCTACGACCAATTGGTTAAAAGCCAACTGCTCTACCAACTGAGCTAACGACCCGTTGGATGGCGCGTATAATACTGATTTCTAACGGGAAATCAACACCCCATCACAGATTTTTCAAAAATACCGGGTCGGGTCATCCACGCCCGCCGCCTTGAAACCGTCGGCACGCAGGCGGCAGCTGTCGCATTTGCCGCAGGCGCGGCCGTCATCGTCGGCCTGGTAGCAGGAAACGGTCAGGCTGTAATCCACGCCACGGGCCAGGCCGGCCTGCACGATCTGCGCCTTGCTCATGTTCTGCAGCGGCGCCTGGATGCGGAAGCCCTGCCCTTCGACACCGGCCTTGGTCGCCAGGTTGGCCATGCGCTCGAAGGCCTCGACGAACTCGGGGCGGCAATCGGGGTAGCCGGAATAATCCACGGCGTTGACGCCAATGAAGATGTCGCGGGCTTCGAGCACTTCCGCCCAACCCAGAGCCAGCGACAGGAACACGGTGTTGCGCGCCGGCACGTAGGTGACCGGGATGCCTTCGCCCGGGGTTTCCGGCACATCGATGCTGCTGTCGGTCAACGCCGAGCCGCCGATGCCGTCCAGGTTCAGGCCGATGACCTTGTGTTCGACCACGCCCAGGTCGCGGGCAACCCGGGCAGCGGCGTTCAGTTCGGCGCGGTGGCGCTGGCCGTAATCAAAACTCATGGTGTAGCAGCTGTAGCCTTCGGCCTTGGCCATGGCGACCACGGTGGCCGAGTCCAGGCCACCGGACAACAGGATGACTGCGCGTTTTTCGCTCATGTGTGCTTGCTCCTCAATCAACGTCCGGGTTCGTCGTTCCACAGCAGCTTGTGCAGCTGCAGCTGGAAGCGCACGGGCAGGTTGTCGGCGACGATCCAGTCGGCCAGGTCGCTGGCGTTGACCTGGTGGTGGCTGGGCGAGAACAGCACCTCGCCGGCACGTTCGGCCAGGTTGTACTGAATCAGCTTGGAGACCGCCCAGTCGTAATCCTCGCGGGAACAGATGACGAACTTGACCTGGTCGTTGCGGGTCAGCTGCTCGATGTTCTCGTAGCGGTTACGGTGCGACTCTTTGGAGCCAGGGGTTTTCAGGTCGACCACGCGGCTGACGCGGGTGTCGGTGCCGGAAATGTCCAGTGCCCCGCTGGTTTCCAGCGAAACCTCGTAACCGGCGTCACACAGGCGCTGCAACAGCGGCAAGGCGTTGGGTTGGGCCAGCGGCTCGCCACCGGTGACGCAGACGTAGCGCGGCTTGAAGCCGGCAACCTGCTCAAGGATCGAGTCGAGGGTGCGCAGGGTGCCGCCAGTGAAGGCATAGGCACTGTCGCAGTACTGGCAACGCAGGGGGCAACCGGTGAGGCGCACGAATACCGTGGGCAGCCCAGCCGTTCGCGTTTCACCCTGCAAGGAGTAAAAGACTTCGGTGATGCGTAATGTGTCTTGCATGCTCGCCACGGGCGTGACAGCTAAACAGGCTGTCCGCCTCCGTCAGGCACTGTCGCGGACTCGACATGGCGTTATCCGCAACAGCGTGTTTACGAAAAAAGGGCAGTGATTCTAACGAAAAAACCCGCGACAAGCGCGGGTTTCTTTCAAACGATACGACCTAGAGCTTCTGCATGTCACGCTGGGCCAGTTGCGCGGCCGAGGTGCCGGGGTACTGGGTGATGACCTGCTGCAGGATGCCCTTGACCTTGTCGGTGTGGCCCATGCGGCGCTCGACGTCAGCCAGCTTGTACAGCGAATCCGGCACCTTGCTGTGCTTCGGGTACTTCTGGCTGACCTGGGCGAAGGCCTGGCTGGCAGCGGGCAGGTCGCCCTTGGCCAGGTTCACTTCACCCAGCCAGTACTGGGCGTTGCCGGCGTACTGGCTGTTGGGGTACTTGCGCAGGAAGGCGTTGAACGCCTGGCTGGCTTTGTCGAAGTCTTTCTGCTTGATCAGGTCGAAAGCGGCATCGTAGTAGAGCTTTTCTTTCGCCGGATCACCGGGCTCGCTACTGGCGGCCGGTTGTTGCGCAGCAGCACCTGCTGCTGCATCGGGGGCGGCACTGGATGCACCACCACCGGAGGAATTGTCAGGGGTCGCGGCAGGCGCGGCGCCACTGTTGATGCGACGGTCCAGGTCCTGGTAACGCTCCAGGTTTTCCTGCTTCATGCGCGACACATCGTTCTGCAGCTCTTCGATGATGCCTTGCTGGCGGGAAAGCTGATCCTGCATCTGTTGCAGCTGCATGAACAGCTGGCCCTGTGCAGAGGCAGGGGCCGAAGCCCCTGACCCGGCATAGGCGCCGCTCGTGCCATAACCCGCAGGCGGATAACTGCCTGCGTTGTCATCAACTACAGGAACCTCAGCCCAGGCCGCGAGCGGCAGGCTGAGTGCGAGGACGGTTACTACACGGCGGCCCATACGCATGAGAACTTACTTACGCAGTTCTACGCGACGGTTCTGAGCCCAGGACTGCTCGTCGTTGCCAGTGGCAACCGGACGCTCTTCACCGTAGGAAACCAGCTCCAGCTGAGCAGGGGAAACGCCCTGCAGAACCAGGTAGCGCTGAACGGCCTTGGCACGACGCTCACCCAGAGCCATGTTGTACTCGCGGGTGCCGCGCTCGTCGGTGTTGCCTTCCAGAACAACGCGGTTGCCGTTGGCTTTCAGGTCCTTGGCGTGAACGTCCAGAGCGCGCATGGCTTCTGGCTTCAGGTCCGAGCTGTCGTATTCGAAGTAGAAGGTGGTGATTGCGCGCAGGGCAGCTTCTTCGCTCAGAGAGCCGTCAACTGCGCCAGTGTTGGCACCGTAGCCAGCGTTCGGGTCTACAGCAGCGCCTTCGCCTGCGTTGTCACCGCCCTTCGAGGAGCAACCTACAGCTACGGCCATGGCCAGAGCCAGCGCAGCAAATTTACCAAACTTCAGCATTTCCATCGTGAAACTCCTAATGAAACCCCAGTGTGTTAAGCAAAAGTATTACGCCGCAATCAGTTCAGGTAAGGGGACCAGGACGGTTCTCTGACTTCGCCTTGAGCGGTAGGAAGTGGGAGCCTCACGCGTCCATTAAGCGACACGAGCATCAAGACTCCCCGGCCCTGCTGGCGGGTGGCGTAGATTAGCATGGTGCCGTTTGGCGCAACAGTGGGAGACTCATCAAGACTTGTTTCCGAGAGAATCTTTACACTTCCGCGTTGCAAATCCTGGGCCGCAACTTTGAAGTTGGTGAAGCCCTGCTGGCGATGGATCATCACCAGGGTCTTTTCGTCCGCCGACAGTTTCGGGTTGGCGTTGTAGTTGCCCACGAAGGTCACGCGCTCGGCACCACCGCCACCGACCGACTGCTTGTAGATCTGCGGCTTGCCGCCACGGTCGGAGGTGAAGTACAGGGTGTTGCCGTCCTTGCCCCAGAACGGTTCGGTGTTGATGCCCGGGCCAGCGGTAACCCGGCTGATCTGCCGCGAAGCCACGTTCATTACGTAGATGTCCGGGTTGCCGTCCTTCGACAGCACGAACGCCAGGCGGGTGCCGTCCGGCGACCAGGCTGGCGCGCCGTTCAGGCCTTCGAAGTTGGTGACCTGCTCGCGGCGGCCGGTATCGATGTGCTGGACGAAGATGCGCGGGCGCTTCTGCTCGAACGAGACATAGGCGATACGCTTGCCATCCGGCGCAAAGCGTGGCGACAGGATCGGTTCACGCGATTGCAGCAGGGTCACCGCACGCGCACCGTCGTAGTCCGAACGCTGCAGGGTGTAGCGGGTGTTGTTGGTGGAGAAGCGCTCGGCGGTCACGTACAGCATGCGGGTGGAGAACGCGCCCTTGATGCCGGTGAGCTTTTCGAACGACTGGTCGGAAATGTAGTGCGCCATGTCGCGCAGTTGGTCGACGCTGCCCGCCACGCTACCGGTCAGCACCTGCTGCTCGGTGGCGACGTTGAACAGTGCGTACTGCACCTGCAGGCGACCGCCCGACGGCACGATGCTGCCGACCATCACGTACTGCGCACCCAGCGCTTTCCAGTCACGGAAGATGACTTCGCTGGCCTGCGACGGCTGGCTGATCATGTTCTGCCGCGGAATCGGCGAGTAGTAGCCGGAGTTGCGCAGGTCGTTACCGATGATGTCGGCCATGTCTTCGGGCAGCACGCTGCCGCCCTGCAGACCAAACGGCACTACCGCGATGGGCGTGGCCCGGTCGCTGCCGCTGGTGACCAGGATGTTCTTTTCCTCTGCCACGGCCATGCCTGCCACGCAGCACAGCATGACCAGCAGTCCTCTCAGACGTTTAATCACAACGCTAGATCCTCAGGTGTAAATGTCATCTTGAACGAACGATATTGGTTGAAATCGCTCGGCTTCATACCCTGCATCTCGGTCAAACGACCAATGTTCTTCACCGCAGCCACCGCCGAACTGTCGTACGGGCCGTCACCACTGGACCGGGCCACGCTGACGTTGGTGATGGTACCGTCCGGCAACATGTTGATCTGCAGGACCACCGTCATGCCCTTGCGCGCGGAAGGCGGACGTGCCCAGCCCTCGGCCGCGCGCAAGCGAATCAGGTCGTCGAAGTCGCCGGCCACCTGGTCACCCTGCTCGTCGGCCAGCGCCTGCTGCCGTTCGGTGGTGTCGGACAACAGCTCGGCCAGGGCCTGGGCTTTCTTGTCTTCCGCCGCCTTGCGGGCCGCTTCCTGTGCCTTTTTCTTCTGGGCGTCTGCAGCGGCCTTTTTCTTGGCCTCTTCAGCTGCCTTCTTCTTCGCGTCCTCGGCCGCCGCTTTCTTCTTGGCGTCCTCGGCTGCTTTCTTCTTGGCCTCTTCGGCTGCCTTTTTCTTGGCATCCTCGGCGGCTTGTTTCTTCGCCTCTTCAGCGGCCTCTTTCTTGGCCTCTTCTTCGGCTTTCTTCTTTTCTTCCTCGGCCTTTTTCTTGGCGATGTCGGCCTGCTGCTTCTCGGCGGCCTTCTTCGCCTCTTCGGCCTTCTTGGCTTCGGCGGTTTTCTTCGCCTCGGCGGCCTTGGCGGCTTCGGCAGCAGCCTCGGCTTTCTTGGCCTCGGCAGCTTCGCGAGCCTCTTCGGCCTTTTGAGCGGCGTCGGCTTTCTTTTGTTCCGCGGCCTTCACGGCCTCCTGCTCGACCTTCTTCTGCTCCAGCTGCTCGACCTCGGTCTGGCGCGAAGCGGTTTTCTTCGCTTCCCCGGCAATCTTCTGATTGGTCTGGGTGGTCGCCTGGCTCTTGGACTTGAGCTGGTACAGGGTAGCCTGAACGATCGGCTTGGAGGGCGGCAGTTCAGGCGTCATGGCAAAACTGACGAACAGCAGGGCGAACACCAGCACATGCAGGCCGATGGCCCAGACACTGGGCCAGAAGTAGCTTTCCGAGGCGGATGGCTCTCGCTGTTGCATCAGGGCGCCTCGGTAATCAGGCCAACGTTACCGACACCGGCCTTCTGCAACCCGCCCATGGCACCCATGACCGCGCCATAGTCGACAGCCTTGTCGCCACGAATGAACACCTGGGTCTGCTTGCCCTGGTCACGGCCGGCGGCAATGATCTTGGTCACTGCGTCGGTCATGGCCGGCAAGGTCATGGCCTTGTCCATCTGTTTGTCGGTATCGACTTCGCTACCGAGGTTCCAGTAGTAGGTCTTGTCGGCCTTGATGGAAATGGTGAGGATCTGGACGTTGTTGTCCTGCGGCAAGGCTTCACTGGAAACCTTGGGCAGGTCGACCTTCACGCCCTGGTTGAGCATGGGCGCCGTCACCATGAAGATGACCAGCAGCACCAGCATCACGTCGATGTAGGGCACCACGTTCATCTCGGCGACGGGCTTGCGTTTGTGGCGAACTCGGGCCATGGGCTTCTACCTGATTACTCTTCGCTGGTGTGCACTTTGCGGTGCAGGATCGCCTGGAACTCGTCGGCGAAGGTGTAGTAACGGCCGATCAGCACTTCGCTGCGTGCCGAGAAGCGGTTGTAGGCGATGACCGCAGGGATTGCCGCGAACAGGCCGATGGCAGTGGCGATCAGCGCTTCGGCGATACCCGGGGCAACCGTGGCCAGGGTGGCCTGCTGGGCGCTGGCCAGGCCGCGGAAGGAGTTCATGATGCCCCAGACGGTACCGAACAGGCCGATGTATGGGCTGGTCGAACCGACGGTGGCGAGGAACGGCAGGCTCTGCTCGAGTTTTTCTTCCTCGCGGGAGATGGCCACGCGCATGGCGCGGGCGACACCTTCCATCACCGCGTCAGGGTCGACGCCCGGCTGCTGGCGCAGACGCGAGAATTCCTTGAAGCCGGCGCGAAACACCTGCTCGACCCCGGAATCCGGGTCTGGGTTGCTGCCTGCCTGACGGTACAGCTTGGACAGGTCGATGCCCGACCAGAAGCGCTCCTCGAAGGCATCCAGCGCACGACGACCGGCGCGCAGCATGGTGCTGCGCTGGAAGATCATGATCCATGAAGTGACCGAGGCGGCCACCAGGGTCAGCATTACCAGCTGTACCACCACGCTGGCATTGCTGACCAGACTCCACATGGAGGTATGGTCGACGACGTTAGCTTCCACGCTTATTCTCCTGCATTCGATTGAGTACCCGAGCCGTCCGCCGCAAAGGCGTGGCGCAGCTCCGGGGGTATGGCTCGGGGTTTGAAAGTGTCGGCACGCACGGCGGCCACCAGGAACTGCCCTTCGCAGAGCAGCGTTTCATCCTTTTCCCGCCAGACCTGCTGCACGAAACGCAGGCTGGCGCGATTGAGTTCAAGTACGTGTGCAGTAACCCGCAGCTCGTCGTCCAGACGCGCCGGCGCGTGGTAGCGCGCTTCGCTGGAATGGACCACGAACAACAGGTTTTCCCCGGCCAGCTGCGCCTGGGAAAAGCCCAGGTGCCGCAGCCGCTCGGTGCGCGCACGCTCCATGAATTTCAGGTAATTGACGTAATACACCACGCCACCGGCATCGGTATCTTCGTAATAGACGCGACAACGGTGTGCGAACGGTTCCAGGCCATTTTGCGCGCGCATACTCTAGTGCTTACTCCTCAGCTTGCCAATCCGCTGTGGCAACTGTTTTTTGTTCATTAATGTCTTATTGCCAGCGCACCCGAGGCATGCCAGCGGTAGGACCACGAAAAGCCGTTTTCGATCTGTCACTCATCGCCCGTATCGGAAAAGTCCCCACCCTCCCCCAGGCGCCCTGGCACGTTCAGGCCAAAGTGCAGATAGGCATGCCGGGTGACCACGCGGCCGCGCGGTGTGCGCATGATGTAGCCTTGCTGGATCAGGTACGGCTCGAGCACATCTTCGATGGTGTGTCGTTCCTCGCTGATGGCCGCAGCCAGGTTGTCGACGCCGACCGGGCCACCGTCGAACTTTTCGATCATGGTCAGCAGCAGGCGGCGGTCGGAGTGGTCGAAACCGCGCTCGTCGACGTCCAGCAGGTTGAGCGCCATGTCAGCCACCGCCTTGGTGATCTGGCCCTTGCCGCGCACTTCGGCGTAATCGCGCACGCGGCGCAGCAGGCGGTTGGCGATACGCGGCGTGCCGCGGGCGCGGCGGGCGATCTCGTAGGCGCCCTGGTCTTCGATGACCAGGCCGAGAATGCCGGCCGAACGGCTGACGATGGTGGCCAGGTCCTTGTCGCTGTAGAACTCCAGGCGCTGGACGATACCGAAGCGGTCACGCAGCGGGTTGGTGAGCATGCCGGCACGGGTGGTGGCGCCCACCAGGGTGAATGGCGGCAGGTCGAGCTTGATCGACCGGGCTGCCGGCCCTTCGCCGATCATGATGTCGAGCTGGAAGTCCTCCATCGCCGGGTACAGCACCTCTTCGACGACCGGCGACAGCCGGTGGATTTCGTCGATGAACAGCACGTCGTGCGGCTCGAGGTTGGTCAGCATGGCCGCCAGATCGCCCGGTCGCTCGAGGATCGGCCCCGAGGTGCTCTTGACCGACACGCCCATTTCGTGGGCGATGATGTTGGCCAGGGTGGTCTTGCCCAGGCCGGGCGGGCCGAAGATCAGCGTATGGTCGAGCGACTCGCTGCGGCCCCGGGCGGCCTGGATGAACAGCGCCATCTGTTCGCGCACCACTGGCTGGCCGATGTACTCGTCCAGGCGCAACGGGCGAATCGCCCGGTCCTGGACTTCTTCACGGTCGCGGCCACTGGCGGCGATCAGACGGTCGGCTTCGATCACTTGGTAATCATCCCTTTCAGGCTGCGGCGGATCAGTTCTTCACTGCTCAGGCCGGCCTTGTCCTTGATCGCGGCAATCGCCTTGCTGGCTTCCTGCGGCTTGTAGCCCAGCGAGACCAAAGCGCTGACCGCATCGGCTTCAGCCGTAGAGGTACTGCTGACAGGCAATGGGCCGTCAGACACCAGGGTGAACATGGCCGGCGAGGTTTCCCAGGCCTTGAAGCGGTCCTTGAGCTCGACCAGCAGGCGTTCGGCAGTCTTCTTGCCGACCCCGGGCACACGCACCAGGGCGGAGGTGTCCTGAGCCTGCACGCAGCGCACCAGCTCGTCCACTTCCAGCCCGGACATCAACGCCAGGGCCAGTTTCGGCCCCACGCCGTTAAGGCGAATGAGCTCGCGAAACAGCTCGCGCTCGCGCTTTTCGGCAAAGCCATAAAGCAGGTGAGCATCCTCGCGCACCACCAGGTGGGTGTGCACGGTAACCGGTTCGCCCACCTTGGGCAGACGGTACAGCGTGGTCATGGGAACTTCCAGTTCGTAACCCACGCCGTTGACGTCGATAATCAGGTGCGGCGGCTGTTTTTCCGCCAGGGTGCCGCGCAAACGTCCAATCACGTTCCGATCCTTCCTCTCGGGGAGCCGGTCAAAGACCGCTCAACCCTATCAGCAAATGCGCCGGGTGAATGCTTCCCCCGGACAAAATGTGTATCAGCGCATGAAGCGCCTACAGACGCAAGCGCCCGCCGCGTCGCCGCGCCGTGGCCAGGCCATGCGGCACCAGGCTGGAGCGGGTGTGGGCGTGGCACAGGGCGATGGCCAGGGCGTCGGAGGCGTCGATCTGCGGCTTCTGCGTCAGCTTCAACAGGTGCATGACCATCATCATCACCTGCTCCTTGTTGGCCCCGCCGGTGCCCGCCACGGCCTGCTTGACCTGGGTCGCGCTGTATTCGGCGATTTCCAGGCCGGCTTCGGCGGCGGCGACGATGGCCGCGCCACGGGCCTGGCCGAGCTTGAGCGCCGAGTCGGCGTTGCGGGCCATGAACACCCGCTCGATGCCCATGGTCACCGGGCCGTGCTGGCTGATGATTTCACTGACACCACGAAAAACGATCTGCAGCCGCTCGTGCAGCTCGCCGCTGCCGGTGCGGATGCAGCCCGACGCCACGTACTCGCAACCACGGGCGGTCTGGCGCACCACACCATAACCGGTGATGCGCGAGCCGGGGTCGATACCAAGAATCAGAGTCATAGCGCCTGTCGTACAAAGCTTATTTTTAACACCATTGGGGCCGCTGCGCGGCCCATCGCCGACAAGCCGGCTCCCACAGGTACAGTGCAAGACATGGGGGCTGCACTGTACCTGTGGGAGCCGGCTTGCCGGCGATGGGCTGCACAGCAGCCCCAAAAAGCTACTTACCCCGAATGCTCAGAACACCTTAGCCGAGGTTTTCCATGATCTCATCGGAAATCTGGGCATTGGAGTAGACGTTCTGCACATCATCCAGGTCTTCGAGCATGTCGATCAGCTTGAGTACCTTTTCGGCACCGTCCTGGTCGAGTTCGGCACTGGTGGTCGGCTGCATGACGATTTCCGCATCAGCGGCCTTGAAGCCCGCCTCTTCCAAAGCGTTACGCACGGCGTAGAAGCTGTTGAACGAGGTGAACACGTCGAACGAGCCGTCGTCGTTGGCCACCACATCGTCGGCATCGGCTTCCATCGCCGCTTCCATCAGCGCGTCCTCTTCCACGCCCGGGGCAAAGCTGATCTGGCCCTTGCGCTCGAACAGGTAGGCCACCGAACCATCGGTGCCCAGGTTGCCGCCACACTTGGTGAAGGCATGACGCACGGCGGCGGCGGTGCGGTTGCGGTTGTCGGTCATGGCCTCGACCATGATCGCCACGCCACCCGGGCCGTAACCTTCGTAGCTGAGTTCTTCGACGTTGTCGCTTTCGTTGGTGCCGGCACCACGGGCCACGGCGCGATCGATGATATCGCGGCTCATGTTGGCGCCCAGGGCCTTGTCCAGTGCCAGACGCAGGCGCGGGTTGGAGGCTGGGTCAGCACCACCCTGCTTGGCGGCGACCGTCAGTTCGCGGATCCACTTGGTGAAGATCTTGCCTCTCTTGGCATCCTGGCGCTCTTTGCGGTGCTTGATGTTCGCCCACTTGGAATGACCAGCCATAACGACTCCGAATCCTTTGAAACACAAACAGCCCCGCCCCTGTACGGGGCGGGACGGGAAATTGCCTGCGCCGGAACGCAAAGGCGCATCCATGTGGATGCGCCCGGGGACTGCTTACTCGACCTTGGTCTGTTCGCGCAGTCGGATGTGCAGCTCGCGCAGGGCCTTGGCATCGACCAGGCCAGGGGCCTGAGTCATCACGCACGCGGCGCTCTGGGTTTTCGGGAAGGCGATCACTTCACGAATCGACTGGGCGCCGGTCATCAGCATGACCAGGCGGTCCAGGCCGAAGGCCAGGCCACCGTGCGGCGGTGCACCGAACTTCAGCGCGTCGAGCAGGAAGCCGAACTTCTCTTCCTGTTCCTCGGCCTCGATGCCCAGCAGGCGGAACACGGCCTGCTGCATCTCTTTACGGTGAATACGGATCGAACCGCCACCCAGCTCGGTACCGTTCAGCACCATGTCGTAGGCACGCGACAGGGCCGTGGCCGGGTTGGCCTCGAGCTCTTCCGGGGTGCACTTCGGCGCGGTGAACGGGTGGTGCAGTGCAGTGAAGCTGCCGTCTTCGTTCTCTTCGAACATCGGGAAGTCGACGACCCACATCGGCGCCCACTCGCAGGTCAGCAGCTCGAAGTCGTGGCCCAGGCGGATACGCAGCGCGCCCAACGCTTCGCTGACCACCTTGAACTTGTCGGCACCGAAGAACACGATGTCGCCATCTACGGCGCCAACGCGGTCGAGGATGTTGTTGAGGTTGGCCTCAGGGATGTTCTTGACGATCGGCGACTGCAGGCCTTCGACGCCTTTGGCGCGCTCGTTGACCTTGATGTAAGCCAGGCCCTTGGCACCGTAGATGCCGACGAACTTGGTGTACTCGTCGATCTTGCTGCGCGGCATGCTGGCGCCGCCTGGCAGGCGCAGGGCGGTGACGCGGCACTTCGGATCGTTGGCCGGGCCGGCGAACACCTTGAAGTCGACGTCCTTCAGCTGGTCGGCAACATCGACCAGCTCCAGCGGGATACGCAGGTCCGGCTTGTCGGAGCCGTAGCGGCGCATGGCCTCTTCGAAGGTCATGTGCGGGAAATCACCGAACTCCAGGTCCAGCACTTCCTTGAACAGCTTGCGGATCATGCTTTCGGTCAGGCCCATGATCTCGCTTTCATCGAGGAAGCTGGTCTCGATGTCGATCTGGGTGAATTCCGGCTGACGGTCGGCACGCAGGTCTTCGTCACGGAAGCATTTGGCGATCTGGTAGTAGCGGTCGAAACCGGCGACCATCAGCAGCTGCTTGAACAGCTGTGGCGACTGCGGCAGGGCGAAGAAGCTACCGGCGTGGGTACGGCTAGGTACCAGGTAGTCACGCGCGCCTTCCGGGGTGGCACGGGTGAGGATCGGCGTTTCGACGTCGAGGAAGCCGTTTTCGTCGAGGAAGCGACGGATGCTGCTGGTGATGCGCGAACGCAGGCGCAGCTTGTCGGCCATTTCCGGGCGACGCAGGTCGATAAAACGGTAACGCAGGCGGGTTTCCTCGCCAACGTCGGAGTACTCGTTCAGCGGGAACGGCGGGGTTTCCGCTTCGTTGAGCACGTTCAGCTGGTAGCCGAGGATCTCGATGGCACCGGACGCCATGTTGGCGTTCACTGCACCTTCCGGGCGCTTGCGGACCTTGCCGGTGATCTGCACCACGTATTCGCTGCGCACGCGGTCGGCAGCGGCGAAGGTTTCGGCGCGATCCGGGTCGAACACGACCTGGGCCATGCCTTCGCGGTCACGGATGTCGAGGAAGATCACCCCGCCGTGGTCGCGGCGACGATGGACCCAGCCGCAAAGGGTGACTTCCTGGCCGTCCAGGCTCTCGTTCAGTTGGCCGCAATAATGGCTGCGCATCATGATGGTGGTTTCGCTTCTCGTGATTCGTGTATTCGGTGGAGGCCTTGGCCGCCCGGAGGGCTAATACTGCAAGACCCGGTCACAGCATTCAACTCAGTCGGCCTTGTCGCCGCCTGCCAGATTCTTTTTCGCCCCGGTCTTGAAGTCGGTTTCGTACCAACCGTTACCGCTCAGGCGGAAGCCTGGCACCGACAACAGCTTCTTCAGTGCCGGCGCCTGGCAGGCCGGGCAATCGGTCAGCGGCGCGGCGCTGATCTTCTGCAGCACTTCCATGCGGTGCTCGCAGGATGCACATTGATAGTCGTAAAGGGGCATGGGTGTCTCTCGTCAACCATAACGCTGGCTGCCGGGGCAGCAAAAAGCGGGATTATATATGGTTAGCAAGCACTGCGCAGCCCGCCAGGCGATCAGCGCGCACTTGGCGGGTCTTGCAGCCAGGCCACGCAGATGACCCGGATCAGCCCGCTGAAGTTGCGCACCCCGCCCTGACGCAGGTGGACTTCGCGGTCCACGTAGGACAGCACTGCACTGACCGAACAGCGATTGGCCGCGGCGATACGCTCGAGGATGCCCCAGTAGACGGCCTCCAGGCGCAGACAGGTAGAAAAGCCGTTGAGCCGCACCGAGCGCGATACCGGCTGAATCTGCAACATGTCGAAATCCGCCTTGAACGGGTCGATGCACTGTTTTCCAGGCCAGCCCCCCTGGCCAGCCACACGCTTGCTTGCTTGCATCATGCGCCACACTTCCTCGTCACAGGTACCAGGTGGCCTATGAAGCGCTGATGGGCGAGCTTAAAGCAGCGGCAAAATGTTCCTGCATAAAATGCACAATCCGGCCGGTTTTTCTTCCATGATCTCCAACGCCGGCGCCAGACCACTGTGGGAGCGGTTTTAGCCGCGAACACCGGCAAAGCCGGTGCCATGCACCGCGATGCCTCGTTCGCGGGTGAACCCGCTCCCACAGAGACAATAGTTCGTCTCAGGTAATCAATTGCCGTCGAGCAGCACCCGCAGCATCCAGGCGGTTTTCTCGTGCACCTGCATACGCTGGGTCAGCAGGTCGGCGGTCGGTTCGTCACTGACCTTGTCGACCACCGGGAAGATGCTGCGCGCGGTACGCACCACGGCCTCCTGGCCCTGCACCAGCTGGCGGATCATCTCGTCCGCAGGCGGCACGCCCTCCTCCTCCTTGATCGACGAGTGCCTGGCATAGAATGCGTACGACCCCGGCGCCGGGAAGCCCAGGGCGCGGATGCGCTCGGCGATAGAGTCGACCGCCAGTGCCAGTTCGTTGTACTGCTCTTCGAACATCAGGTGCAGGGTGCGGAACGACGGACCGGTGACGTTCCAGTGGAAGTTATGGGTTTTCAGATACAGCACATAGGTATCCGACAACAGACGGGACAGCCCATCGACGATGGACTTGCGATCTTCTTCACTGATACCGATATCGATTGCCATGAAGTTCCCCTTTCCATAAGGCTTGAGATCTCAAGCGGGCGCCGACCACTGTAGCAACACTTGGCCGGCAACGCATGTGACATGGCGCAACACATCGCCCGCGGCGGCCAGCGGTTTGAGTAGCCCGCGGCTTTACTGTTAAATAGGCACGGTGCCACCCGTGCGGATTGCCATTGCCGGGTGCATAGGCTGGCTGCCACGTGTTCGCGCGCTACACCTCATGCGCACCGTGCTGCCCGCTCTTCCTGTGATCGGCCTTATCAACTGTGAGCCAACCCCATGTTCAAGATCGTCCATCTGGTGACGGGCATGGCAGCCTTGCTGCTATCGCTCATACCCAGCCTGAAAACCGACGCGACACCCTTCCTGCAACAACCCGATGCGGTCTACCTGGCCTTGCTCGGCCTGCTCAACCTGGTGCTGGCCCCGGTCGTACCCCTTTACTACCGCGGCGCCCGGCAACAACTGCAGCACCTGGCCTGTGCCCTGCTGGTGGTGGCCGTGGTATTGCAAACCCTGACGCTGCTGGCCCGCCCGGAAATGGGCAACCTGGCCGCCCTGGTCTGCGCGGCGCTGGCCGTGGCCGTGCACCTGGCCGTTGGCTTTGCCCGCAGCCCGCGCAAGCCACGCGCCAGCCAGCACACCGCGCAAGACGCTGGCAACCGTGATACCGGCACGGTCAAGTGGTTCAATACGTCCAAAGGCTTCGGCTTCATCTCGCGCGACTCGGGCGAGGATATCTTCGTGCACTTTCGCGCCATTCGCGGTGAAGGCCACCGCATCCTGGTCGAAGGCCAGCGCGTGGAGTTTTCTGTGATGCACCGTGACAAGGGCCTGCAGGCCGAGGATGTGGTTGCGGTAACACGCCGCTGATTCCATCTGCAGCAACCATCCTTGTGCCGGCGCGAGCATGCCCGCGCCCGCACAAGGATCAATAATGAGGCGGCGGCGCCTCGTCCCCTTCGCTGCCGTACTGGCCAACCATCTCTTCGTAACGCTTGATCAGCTCGGCCATTTGCAACTGCAGCCGATCGATCACCCGCCCCTGCTCGACCACGACGTCGTTCAGCGCCTGGATGGTGTCATCCTGGAACGCCTGGCGGGTTTCCAGTTCGATCACTCGCAACTCCAGCGACATGTCAGGCCTCCTTATAACCGTCGAGTTGCAGCCCGCGCAGGCGCTGGCGAATGGCCTGCACCTGCGCGTCGGTGTAGGCCACCGCCGTGCACTTGCCCCAAACCGGTGCCGGCCAGGCGGCGTCGTCGCGCTGGCGCACGATCACGTGCATGTGCAACTGGCTGACCACGTTGCCGAGGGTGGCCACGTTCATCTTGTCGGCGCCGTAGCTGGCCTTCAGCGCTTCGGCCAGGCGAGTGGTTTCCTGCCACAACTGCTGCTGCTCGGCAGCGTCGAGCTCGAACAGTTCGCTGATACCTGCGCGCTTGGGCACCAGGATGAACCACGGATAATTGGCATCCTTGCTCAGCAACAGCTGGCACAGCGCAAATTCCCCCAGCACCAGGGAATCCTGCTGCAAACGCGAATCGAGGACGAACACGGCAAATCTCCTTCAGGCAGAACCAACCCGCGGCACGCGGAAAACAGGCCTGCAAGGATACCTTGCACATTCCCGGTAACACAGCGCTACTTTTCGCACCAAAATGAGGCCGCCCGCACACCCCGCACCCCACTCGCCACCCCACAAATGACACTGCATGAACAAGTTGCGGTAACACATTGACTTTAATGGCAGCTTTCCAGTTTTTAATGATTCTCGGCTGCAACAAACATCGAAGCAGCTGCGGCCCCGTATTTACGGCACTTTCCGACCTTCGGTAGCGGGTTTTGTGAAAATTTCATGAAGCGTTGCGAATTTTGAGCACGCTTGTTGCATTCCTTTCACGCAGGTCGGCACGGCACCTGCAACGCCAGGTGGCGCGACAAATAACAACAGCGGCATTGGTTACCAGGGAGTTCTGCAACCGGAATCGGCAGTTACCGATTCATGACGGTGACAGGAACAGCGCTGGGGTTGTACGGCCCTTAAACCGGGGCGTGATTTGCGACATGGAACTACCTGAAAGCGACATGGTGAAAAAGTTCCGCAAAGGATGTTTATAGCCATATCGCCAACAACAGTCAGCGTGCTATACATTTTCGCCGACATAACAAGAAAGAGCTGCTCCATATAACTAAAAAACTTGGACGCAGCGGTACTCTTCCTAAAAACCAAAGGAGCAAATCACGATGCGCGTGATGAAGTGGAGCATGATCGCCCTGGCCGTTGCGGCAGGGACCTCGCAGTTGGCAGTGGCCTCGTCCCAGGACGAGTCCAAAGGTTTCATCGAAGACAGCAAGCTGAACGTCAAGACCCGCATGCTGTACTTCAGCCGTGACTTCCGTAACAACGAAGGCGGCCAGAGCCGTCGCGAAGAAACCGGCCTGGGCTTCCTCGGCACCTTCGAGTCCGGCTTCACCCAAGGCACCGTAGGTGTGGGTGTGGACGCCATCGGCATGCTCGGCCTGAAACTGGACAGCGGCAAGGGCCGTGCCGGCACCGGCCTGTTCCCGACCGGCTCCGACGGCCGTTCGCAGGACGACTACTCCAAGGGCGGCGCTGCGGTCAAATTCCGCATCTCCGACACCGTGCTGAAAGTGGGTGACCAGTTCACCGCGCTGCCGGTCTTCGCCACCGACGACAGCCGCCTGCTGCCAGAAATCGCTCAGGGCACCCTGATCACCAGCAACGAAATCGACGGCCTGACCCTGCACGCCGGTCACTTCACCAGCCTGACCGCCCAGGAGCAGACCAACCGCGACAGCTTCCGCCTGAAGGAAGCCAACGTGGTCGGTGGTACCTACGCCTTCACCGACAACCTCAGCACCAGCCTGTACTACTCGAAGGTTGAAGACTACTGGCGCAAATACTACGCCAACGTCAACTGGGCGCTGCCGATCTCCGACAAGCAAGGCCTGGTGTTCGACTTCAACATCTATGACACCAAGAGCGAAGGCTCGGCCGAATACCGCGCGTTCGATGGCGACAAGCTGGACAACCGTGCATTCAGCCTGTCGGGCGCCTACAACATCGGCGCTCACACCTTCACCCTGGCCTACCAGAAAGTTACCGGTGACGGCGACTACGGCTACGGCATCGACGGTGGCGGCACCATCTTCCTGGCCAACTCCGTTGCCCGCTCCGACTTCAACGCCGAAGACGAGAAATCCTGGCAGGCTCGCTACGACCTGAACTTCGCCGAGTACGGCATCCCGGGCCTGACCTTCATGACCCGTTATGTCCGTGGTACCGATGCCAATGTCACCGGCACCAGCAACGGCAAGGAATGGGAACGCGACGTCGATGTCAAGTACGTGCTGCAGAGCGGCCCGGCGAAAGACCTGAGCTTCCGCCTGCGTCAGGCCACCTACCGTTCTTCCGATGGCACCTACTACGATTCCCCATCGATCGACGAACTGCGCCTGATCGTGGAGTACCCGCTGAGCATCCTGTAAGCCTGGCTTGCAGTGCCCCGCACCTGAAAAAGCCCGGCGATCACGCCGGGCTTTTTCTTGGCTGACAAGTGTCACGCCCTGGGGCATCCTGTACGCCTTCGTTTCGCCCCCGTACAATGCGGGGTCAATTCAATGTCTTAGGCAATCGACACGGCTCCCCATGCGCACCAGTCAATATTTGCTCGCCACCCAGAAAGAAACCCCTGCCGACGCAGTGGTCATCAGCCATCAGCTCATGCTGCGTGCCGGCATGATCCGCAAACTGGCCTCCGGCCTGTACACCTGGCTGCCGATGGGCTTGCGGGTGATGCGCAAGGTCGAGGCCGTGGTGCGTGAGGAAATGAACGCCGCCGGCGCCCTGGAAGTGCTGATGCCCAGCATCCAGCCCGCCGAACTGTGGCAGGAATCCGGCCGCTGGGAACAGTACGGCCCCGAGCTGCTGCGCCTGAAGGACCGCCACCAGCGCGACTTCTGCGTCGGCCCGACCCACGAAGAAGTGATCACCGACCTGGCCCGTAACGAGCTGTCCAGCTATAAACAGCTGCCGCTCAACATGTACCAGATCCAGACCAAGTTCCGTGACGAGATCCGCCCGCGCTTCGGCCTGATGCGCGGCCGCGAGTTCATCATGAAGGACGCCTACTCGTTCCATGCCGACCAGGCTTCCCTGCAGGAAACCTACGACCGCATGCACCAGGCGTACAGCAACATCTTCACCCGCCTGGGCCTGGACTTCCGCCCGGTGCAGGCCGACACCGGCTCGATCGGCGGCAGCTACTCGCACGAGTTCCATGTACTGGCCGAGTCCGGTGAAGACGATGTGATCTTCAGCGACAGCTCCGACTACGCCGCCAACATCGAGAAGGCCGAGGCCATCCCGCGCGAAACCGTGCGCCCCGCCCCTACCGAGGAGCTGCGCCTGGTCGATACGCCGAACGCCAAGACCATCGCCCAGCTGGTGGAAAACTTCGGCCTGCCGATCGAGAAGACCGTCAAGACCCTGATCGTGCGCGGCGCCGAAGAAGGCAAGCTGGTTGCACTGATCGTGCGTGGCGACCATGAGCTCAACGAAATCAAGGCGGCCAAGCTGGAACAGGTTGCCGACCCGCTGGTCATGGCCACCGACAGCGAACTGCGCGAGGCCATCGGTGCCGGTGCCGGTTCGCTCGGCCCGCTTAACCTGCCGCTGGAAATCGTCATCGACCGTTCGGTTGCCCTGATGAGCGACTTCGGCATCGGCGCCAACATCGACGACAAGCACTACTTCGGCGTGAACTGGGAGCGCGACCTGCCGGTTCCACAGGTCGCCGACCTGCGCAACGTGGTCGAAGGCGACCCGAGCCCGGACGGCCAGGGCACCCTGGTGATCAAGCGTGGCATCGAAGTGGGCCACATCTTCCAGCTGGGCACCAAGTACAGCGAAGCGCTGAAGTGCCAGGTACTGGGCGAGAACGGCAAGCCGGTCACCCTGGCCATGGGCTGCTACGGTATCGGTGTGTCCCGCGTGGTCGCCGCCGCCATCGAGCAGAGCTATGACGACAAGGGCATCATCTGGAACGACGCCCTGGCGCCGTTCCAGATCGCCCTGGTGCCGCTGCGCTACGAAACCGACGTGGTCCGCGAGGCGACCGACAAGCTGTACGCCGAACTGACCGCCGCCGGCTTCGAAGTGCTGCTGGACGACCGCGACAAGAAGACCAGCCCAGGCATCAAGTTTGCCGACATGGAGCTGATCGGCATCCCGCACCGCATCGTCGTCAGCGATCGCGGCCTGGCCGAAGGCAACCTGGAGTACAAGCATCGCACCGAGCAGGACGCCCAGGCGTTGCCGCTCGATGAAGTGCTGACCTTCCTGCAGGCCCGCGTTCGCCGCTGATAACCAATGCACGAGTGATCATGTTCAAGCGAAGTACCTTTCCCCTGGGGGGCGCCGCACTGTGCGGCGCCCTGCTCGTCAGCGGTTGCGCCAACCAGATGTCCCAGCGCAGCGACCATGAGGAGCGCGTCGAGCGCAAACTGCTCGAGCACACCCTGCAGATCGATGTCGGCGAGCCGAAGGTCATGGAGCTTCCGCAACGGCGTGTGCGCGTGCATGAGCAGAAGCGCTTCGAAGTCACCGAATTCGAAGTCACCCGCAGCTACGACCGCTACACGCCATACCAACCCTGGCGGGAGATCTACGAGATCCCGCTGGGTGCGGTGGCCGTGGTGGCGGGCGTGGGTGCCAATGTGGTCAACGTCTTCGCCCTGGGCAACCTGCCGGAAAGCGTCACCCACGACTGGCTCAGCTACGGCGTGGACGGGCTCAACCCGTTCATGAACGTGCCGTCCAACGGCCGCGCCCAGCAGAACCTGGCTGGTATCAGCGAAGTGCAGAAAGGCAAGCGCGAGGAATCGACCAGCGTGCCCTGGAGCGAGCGCCTGGTCGAGGTCAAGGCCGGCCGGATGACCCACGAGCTGACCACCGACAGGAACGGCGTGCTGCGCCTGAACCTGCTCGACAGCCCGTTCTCCGAGCAGAACCTCAACCACATCGGCACCCTGCACCTGGGCGTGGTCGACGAGGACAACGCGGTACGTGGCGATGCCAGCCTGCTGGTCAGCGCCACCCTGCGCAACAAGCTGCTCGAAGCCCATGAGCTGATCTTCGATGACCTCGAGGATGACGATGTCGGGCAATGGGTACACCGGGTCAAACGCTTGTCCGAGCTGGGCCTGGAAGAAGAAGCCAGTGAAATGGAACAGAGCCTGATCGAACTGACCCGCAACGACCCGGAGCTGCAGCAGGAGTTTCTGCAATCGCTGACCAAGGCCACCGGCCGGTTGGTGGCTGATCCGGGTGTGCAATAACTGCTCCCTGTGGGAGCGGCCTTGTGTCGCGAAAGGGCTGCAGAGCAGCCCCGACAATTGATGCATCACTGCTGAAACCTGGGGCCGCAGCGCGGCCCGGGCCTTCATTTAGGCGGAAACAGCTCCAGCTGTTCATGCGCCCCGCGCAAGTCGCGCAACCTCACCCCTACCCCCAGCAAGCGCACCGGCTTGCCACCACGGGCAAACGCCTGCCCCAGCAACTGTCGATAGCTTTCCAGGTCCCTGCCCGCCCCCGCCTGTTCCAGGGTGGTCTGGCTGAAGTCATGGAACTTGACCTTGACGAAGGGTTTTTCCGGCCGGTAACTGCTGTCCATACGGGCGATACGCGCGTCCAGGCTTTCCAGTAGTTCGGGTAGCCGTGCCAGGCAACTGGCCAGGTCCGGCAGGTCGGTGTCGTAGGTATTTTCCACGCTGACCGATTGCCGGCGGCTGTCATTGTGCACTGCACGCTCGTCGATACCCCGCGCCAGCCCCCACAAACGCTCGCCAAAACTGCCGAATTCGCGCACCAGCGCCAAACGCGACCAGTCGCGCAGCTGCAGGCAGGTTTCGATACCCAGGCGTGCCAGCTTGTCTGCCGTTACCTTGCCCACCCCGTGCAGCCTGGCTACCGGCAAGGCGGCGACGAAAGCCTCCACCTCACCCGGGGTAATCACGAACAGGCCATTGGGCTTGCGCCAGTCGCTGGCGATCTTGGCCAGGAACTTGTTCGGCGCCACGCCGGCCGAAACGGTGATATGCAAGGTGCGGGCAACGCGTCGGCGGATGTCTTCGGCGATGCGCGTGGCGCTGCCCGCATACCACTGGCTGTCGCTCACATCCAGGTAGGCCTCGTCCAGCGATAACGGCTCGATCAGCTCGGTGTAGTCGCGAAAGATCGTGTGGATCTCCCGCGAAGCCTCACGGTAGGCCTCGAAACGCGGCTTGACGATCAGCAGGTCGGGGCACAGCTTCAGCGCGTGCCGCGACGACATGGCCGAACGCACGCCATAGGCACGCGCCTCATAGTTGCAGGTGGCGATCACCCCGCGATGGTCAGGCGAGCCCCCCACTGCCATGGGCCGCCCGGCAAGGCGCGGGTCGTCACGCATTTCGATGGCGGCGTAGAAGCAATCGCAGTCGACATGGATGATCTTGCGCAAGGACATGGATGACCGTCAGCACTGTAAATTCATACAGATAGTATCGCATGCGTACTGTTGTGAAACAGCTCACCCGCATCGGCACACGATAATCGGCCTGGAAGCCCCGCCGCGCCTGAGCTGCACCCATTTGAAGACGCTAAGGGTTTGAACAAAAAAGGTTTTTTCAGAACATTTGCTTGACAATGGGAAGCAAATCCGTAGAATTCGATCTCACAGGCGCGGGATGGAGCAGCCTGGTAGCTCGTCGGGCTCATAACCCGAAGGTCGTCGGTTCAAATCCGGCTCCCGCAACCATATTCGTCAGAACAAACCCCGCCTGTGTAACAGCAGCGCGGGGTTTGTTGTTTTCGCCCCTCTGCTTTTTCCTCGCCTTGAATTCCCTCGCCCTCAGCCCCCCCCCAGGCTAGAGATGGCGTGCCCTGGATGAACTATCTTTAACCCGGCCAGGCCGCTGCAAGCGCCCGACGCCGGAGTAACATGGGATACGTTTTTCTAAGGGACTTTCACTTGGCCGCACCTTCCCCTCACCTCGCGCTGCTTGCCCGAGGCAACCCATGACTTCGCCAAACCCAGAACCCGCAGCGCCGCTCGCCTCGGCGCTGCCGGGGGCCGTGCAGCGCCTGCCGCTGCTCGAGCGCCTGAGCCGCTACCGTCAGCCCATCAGCCTGGCAGTGACCCTGGTGCTGTTCACCATGGCCTTGATCGCCTGCCGCCACCTGCTGAGCGAGCTGGATATCTATGCCTTGCACGATGCCATGCTCAGCGTACCGACCCAGTCACTGCTGGGTGCCTTGCTGGCAACCGTGGCCGGTTTCCTGATTCTGCTGGGTTACGAGTGGTCGGCCAGCCGCTATGCCGGTGTGAAACTGCCGCTGCCCAGCCTGCTGCTGGGCGGCTTCAGTGCCTTTGCCATCGGCAATGCCATCGGCCTGTCGATGTTGTCGGGAGGTTCGGTGCGCTACCGCCTGTATGCGCGGCAAGGGGTCGGCGCAGGCGAAGTGGCGCGGATGAGCGTGTTCGCCAGCCTTTCGCTGGGCTGTGCGCTACCGCCCCTGGCCGCCTTGGCGACCCTGAGCGACCTGCCGGCGGCCTCGGCCGCACTGGGTCTGGCGCCGGGCTTGCTGGCGGCTATCGCCATCGCCGTGCTGGTGCTGTGCAGCGTGCTGGTGTTCGGCCTGTACCGCCGGCGCCTGGCCGAACAGCCACTGGCCGATAACCTGCTGGTGCAGCTAGGCCGGCGCACACTGCGCCTGCCCGGCGCCCGCCTGAGCGCCCTGCAACTGCTGATCACCGCACTGGATGTCGCGGCTGCCGCCACCGTGCTGTACCTGCTGCTGCCCGAGGCACCGCCGTTCGGTGCGTTCGTGCTGGTCTACCTGTTGGCGCTGGCCGCCGGGGTGCTCAGCCACGTACCCGGTGGCGTCGGGGTGTTCGAAGCGATCCTGCTGGCGGCCTTCGCCGACCAGCTTGGCGCGGCGCCACTGGCAGCGGCGCTGCTGCTGTATCGGCTGATCTACGTGGTGCTGCCGCTGCTGCTGGCCTGTGTGCTGCTGCTGGCCAACGAGGCCCGGCGCCTGCTGTTCGCGCAACAGGCGATCAAGGCTGCGTCCGGGTTGGCGGCGCCGATTCTGTCGATTCTGGTGTTCCTGTCCGGGGTAGTGCTGCTGTTCTCCGGGGCCACGCCAGAGATCGATACACGCCTGGAACACATGGGCTTTCTGGTGCCGCACCGCCTGATCGATGCCTCGCACTTCGGTGCCAGCCTGATCGGCGTGCTGTGCCTGCTGCTGGCCCAGGGCCTGCGCCGGCGTCTGTCCGCCGCCTGGCTGTTGACCACCGTGCTGTTGCTGGTCGGTGCCCTGCTGTCGCTGCTCAAAGGTTTCGATTGGGAGGAAGCCTGCCTGCTGACCCTGACGGCCGCCCTGCTCGCCCTGTTCCGTCGCTCCTTCTACCGCCCCAGCCGCTTGCTCGAGCTGCCGTTCTCGCCGGTGTTTCTGGTAGCCAGCGCCTGCGTGCTTGGCGCATCGGTGTGGCTGCTGCTGTTCGCCTACCAGGATGTGCCCTACAGCCATCAGCTGTGGTGGCAGTTCACCCTGGATGCCGACGCCCCGCGCGGCCTGCGCGCCGCCATGGGCAGCGCCTTGCTGCTGGCGGCGGTAGCCCTGACCTGGCTGCTGCGCACGGCACCACCGGTGATCCACCTGCCCGATGAACAGGAACTGCAGCGCGCCAACCGCATTCTGCTTGCCTCTGACCAACCCGATGGCGGCCTGGCGCTGACCGGCGACAAGGCGTTGCTGTTCCACCCGGCCGACAACGCCTTTCTCATGTACGCGCGGCGCGGCCGCAGCCTGGTGGCGCTGTACGACCCGATCGGCCCGGCCCAGGAGCGCGCCGAGATGATCTGGCAGTTCCGCGACCTGTGCGACCTGCACCATGCCCGCCCGGTGTTCTACCAGGTGCGTGCCGAGAACCTGCCGTTCTATATGGACATCGGCCTGACCGCGCTGAAGCTGGGCGAAGAAGCCCGGGTCGATTTGCGCCGCTTCGACCTGGAAGCCAAGGGCAAGGAGATGAAAGACCTGCGTTACACCTGGAACCGCGGCGGCCGTGACGGCCTGACCCTGGAAATCCACGAACCCGGCCATGCGCCCCTGGCAGAGCTGAAAGAAATTTCCGATGCCTGGCTGGCCGGCAAGAACGTACGCGAGAAAGGCTTCTCGCTGGGACGCTTCAGCGCGGACTACCTGCAACACTTCCGCATTGCCCTGATCCGCTTCCAGGGCCGGCCGGTGGCCTTCGCCAACCTGCTCGAAACCCATGGCAACGAACTGGCCAGCCTCGACCTGATGCGTGCGCACCCCGAGGCGCCGAAGCTGACCATGGAATTCATGATGATCGGCCTGATCCTGCATTACAAAAGCCATGACTACGCCCGCTTCAGCCTGGGCATGGTGCCGCTATCCGGGCTGCAGCCGCGGCGTGGCGCGCCCCTGACCCAGCGTCTGGGCTCGATGGTGTTTCGCCGTGGCGAGCAGTTGTACAACTTCCAGGGGCTTCGCCGCTTCAAGGACAAATTCCAACCGGACTGGGAACCCCGCTACATGGCCGTGCCGGCCGGGCTCGACCCGCTGGTAGCGCTGGCCGACACTGCCGCCCTGATCGCGGGCGGCCTGACTGGATTGGTGAAACGTTGATGAGCAGACGCTTTTGGCTGTACCTGCTGGTTCCTCTGCTGCTGGCTGCCCTGGGCGGGGCGCTAGCGTTCTGGCTGTGGACGCGCCCGGCCCCCGAGCCGCGCCTGGAGCAACTGGGCATGAATGATACCCGTATCACCCGCGTCACCCCTGGTGTGCACCCCAAGGCCCGGGTGGCCATCGGTGTACCCCAGGGCCAGGCGCTGAGCGACCGGCAGTTGCTGGACCTGGCCCAGGCCGGCGAAGCGCAGCTGGTGCAAGTGATTTTGCCGCCCAGCGACTGCAACAAGCAGCAACAGGCGCTGGACCTGGCCCTGGCGCAGTTGCCGGAAAAGCCGACCCTGGTCGCCGGTATCGGCCCTGGCGCCGCCCAGGCCTGGCGCTGGCTGGCCAGCCAGAACGACGACAAGGCGCGGGCGATTTCCGTGGATTTCAGCCTGGAGCAACCGGGCTGCCAGGCGCCGCTGCCGAAGGCCGCCGCCCACGGCCACTGGAACGTTGCCTGGAACGACAACCCGGATGATGCCAGCGCCGCCTTCGTGCGCGACCAGGCCAATGCCGAAACCAGCATCAGCGACTATGACATCCACCTGCCCCAGGTGCTCAAGGCCCAGCTGACCCAGGCCCTGGTCGGCCACGACGGCAACACCTTGGCCATCCCGGTGGTGGAGGTGCCCGCCGGGCAGACCACCGACACGGTGACCCTGTTCCTCTCCGGTGATGGTGGCTGGCGTGACCTGGACCGCGATGTGGCCGGGGAAATGGCCAAGCTGGGCTATCCGGTGGTGGGCATCGACACGCTGCGCTACTACTGGCAGCACAAGACCCCGGAGCAGAGCGCCGCCGACCTGTCCGAGCTGATGCAGCACTACCGGCAGAAATGGGGCACCAAGCGCTTCGTGCTGACCGGCTATTCGTTCGGTGCCGATGTACTGCCTGCGATCTACAACCGCCTGCCGGCCGAGGATCAGCAGCGTATCGACGCCGTGATGTTGTTGGCCTTTGCCCGCAGCGGCAGCTTCGAGATCGAAGTCGAAGGCTGGCTGGGCAAGGAAGGCCAGGAAGCCCCGACCGGGCCGGAAATGGCCAGGCTGCCGGCGGCCAAGGTGGTTTGCGTGTATGGCGTGGAGGAAAGCGACGAAAGCGGTTGCACAGATACCACGGCGGTCGGCGAGCGCTTGAAGCTGCCGGGTGGTCACCACTTCGACGAAAACTACCCGGCGCTGGCCAAGCGCCTGATCGGCGAGATCGAGACACGCCAGGGCAAATCGAGCGTGGCGGCGCAGAACTGATAGCAACCTGTGTGGGAGCGGCCGTGGCCGCGAACACCGGCGAAGCCGGTGTCATCCACCGCGCCGCCTGCTTCGCGGGCACGCCCGCTCCCACAGGTACGACGCTGACTTCGGGTTCACACGGTACCTGTGGGAGCGGCTTTAGCCGCGAACACCGGCGCAGCCGGTGCCATACACCGCGCCGTCTGCTTCGCGGGTGAACCCGCTCCCACATGCCCCGGGCTCACGCGATAATCTGTGGGAGCGGCCGCGGCCGCGAACACCGGCGAAGCCGGTGCCATCCACCGCGCCGCCTGCTTCGCGGGTGAACCCGCTCCCACATGCCCCGGGCTCACGCGAACACCGGCGCAGCCGGTGCCATCCACCGCGCCGTCTGCTTCGCGGGTGAACCCGCTCCCACATGCCCCGGGCTCACGCGATAATCTGTGGGAGCGGCCGTGGCCGCGAACACCGGCGAAGCCGGTGCCATCCACCGCGCCGCCGGCTTCGCGGGCACGCCCGCTCCCGCCAGGATCAGATCTCGACCTGGGTCCCCAGTTCGATCACCCGGTTCAGCGGCAAGTTGAAGAAGCGCAGGTTACCGTTGGCGTTCTTCAGCAGGAAGGCAAACAGATTGCCCCGCCAGCGCGACATGCCTTCAAGCCGTGACGCAATCACCGTCTCGCGGCTGAGGAAGTAGGTGGTACGCATCGGCGTGAAATCCAGCGCTTCCAGATGGCACAGTTTCAACGCCGCCGGCACGTCCGGTTCGTCCATGAAGCCGAAGTGCAGCAACACGCGGAAGAACCCGTCGCCATACGCCTCCACTTCAAAGCGCTCCTGTTCCGGCACCCGCGGCCGGTCTTCGCTGACCACGGTCAGCAGCACCACCTGGCTGTGCAACACCTGGTTATGCAGCATGTTGTGCAACAGCGCATGGGGCACGGCATCGGAGCGCGCCGTGAGGAACACCGCCGTGCCTTCGACCCGGTGCGGCGGCTGAATGCGGATACTGCTGATGAACAACTGCAGGGGCAGCGCGCCTTCGTCGATACGCTCCACCAGGATCTGCTTGCCGCGCTTCCAGGTGCTCATCAACAGGTACAGCACGCCGCCGGCCAATACCGGGAAAGCACCACCCTGGACAATCTTCGGCACGTTGGCGGCAAAGAACAGCCCATCCACGAACAGGAAGCCCAACAGGATCGGCACCGCCAGCACCGGTGGCCACTTCCACAGCAACAGCATCACCGCCGAGACCAGGATGGTGGTCATCAGCATGGTACCGGTCACCGCCACGCCGTAAGCCGCCGCCAACGCGCCGGACGACTCGAAACCGATCACCAGCAATACCACGCCGACCATCAGCGTCCAGTTCACCGCACCAATGTAGATCTGCCCCTGTTCGTCGCTGGAGGTGTGCTGGATCTGCATGCGTGGGATGTAACCCAGCTGGATCGCCTGGCGAGTCAGCGAGAAAGCTCCCGAGATCACCGCTTGCGAGGCGATCACCGTGGCCAGGGTGGCCAGCCCGACCAACGGCAGCAGCGCCCAGCCTGGCGCCAGCAGGTAGAACGGGTTACGGGCTGCCTCAGGGCTCTGCAGCAGCAACGCACCCTGGCCAAAATAGTTGAGCACCAGCGCCGGTAGCACCAGGATGAACCAGGCCCGGGCGATCGGCTGGCGGCCAAAGTGGCCCATGTCGGCGTACAGCGCCTCGGCACCGGTCAATGCCAGCACCACCGCGCCGAGGATGGCCACGCCCATGCCGGGGTGGACCACGAAGAAGTTCACCGCCCAGACCGGGTTGAACGCCCTGAGCACTTCCGGGCTCTGCGAGATGCCATGCACCCCCAGCGCGCCCAGGGCCACGAACCAGGTGACCATGACCGGGCCGAACAGCTTGCCGATTTTCTCGGTGCCGTGCTTCTGCACCAGAAACAGCGCCACCAGCACCACCAGCGAAATCGGCACTACCCAGTGGTCGATGCCGTCAAAGGCCAGGCCCATGCCCTCCACCGCCGACAGCACCGACACCGCCGGGGTGATCATGCTGTCGCCGTAGAACAGCGAAGCACCGATCAGCCCGCACACCACCATCAGCGTACGCAAGCGCGGGTAGGCCGCCGTGGCCCGTCGCGCCAGTGCGGTCAACGCCATGGTGCCGCCCTCGCCCTGGTTGTCGGCGCGCAGGATGAACATCACGTACTTGAACGAGACCACCCACAGCAGCGACCAGAGGATCAGCGACAGGATCCCCAGTACGCCATCATGGTTGACCGGTACCCCATAACCACCGCTGAAGACTTCCTTGAGGGTATACAAGGGGCTGGTGCCGATATCGCCATAAACCACCCCGACCGCTGCCACGAGCAGGCTCAGCGACCGCGTCGCTCCCTGCCTCCCCTGGTGCCCGCCCTCGGCGTGACTGCTTGCCTGAACCATCGACCACTCCCGCAGACGGCCCGTCAAGGCCAGTAGAATTTACACCTGCGTTTCGGGACCACTGTTGTCCCTGTCGCAATGGCGCGAAGCATAGCGCAGCGTTCGTCGTATTTCTGCTGGTCAAGCGCCCCTTCGCTCGCTAGAATTGCGCACTTTTTGATCAGAGGCGCCCACAGCGCCCGTCAAGATCGCCCCCGATTCCGGCCGGGCGACCTGCATTCAATACCGAGGTTAGTCATGTCCACCACGCCCGCCACCCCCAAGGTAGGTTTCGTAAGCCTGGGTTGCCCGAAAGCCCTGGTCGATTCCGAGCGCATCCTGACCCAGCTGCGCATGGAAGGCTATGAAGTCGTGCCCACCTATGAGGACGCCGATGTGGTGGTGGTCAACACCTGCGGCTTCATCGACAGCGCCAAGGCCGAGTCGCTGGAAGTGATCGGCGAAGCGATCAAGGAGAACGGCAAGGTCATCGTCACCGGCTGCATGGGCGTCGAGGAAGGCAGCATCCGTGATGTGCACCCGAGCGTGCTGTCGGTCACCGGCCCGCAGCAGTACGAACAAGTGGTCAACGCCGTGCACGAAGTGGTGCCACCACGCCAGGACCACAACCCGCTGATCGACCTGGTGCCGCCGCAGGGCGTCAAGCTGACCCCGCGCCACTATGCGTACCTGAAAATTTCCGAAGGCTGCAACCACAGCTGCAGCTTCTGCATCATCCCGTCGATGCGCGGCAAGCTGGTCAGCCGCCCGGTCGGCGAAGTGCTGAGCGAGGCCGAGCGCCTGGTCAAGGCCGGGGTCAAGGAGATCCTGGTGATTTCCCAGGACACCAGCGCCTACGGCGTCGACGTCAAGTACAAGACCGACTTCTGGAACGGCCGCCCGGTCAAGACGCGCATGCTCGAACTGTGCGAAGCGCTGAGCAGCCTGGGCGCCTGGGTTCGCCTGCACTATGTGTACCCGTACCCGAACGTCGACGACATCATCCCGCTGATGGCCGCCGGCAAGGTACTGCCGTACCTGGACATCCCGTTCCAGCATGCCAGCCCGAAAGTGCTCAAGGCCATGAAACGCCCGGCCTTCGAAGACCGCACCCTGGCGCGGATCAAGAACTGGCGCGAGCAGTGCCCGGAGCTGGTAATCCGCTCCACCTTCATCGTCGGCTTCCCGGGCGAGACCGAGGAAGACTTCCAGTACCTGCTCGACTGGCTGACCGAAGCCCAGCTCGACCGCGTGGGCTGCTTCCAGTACTCGCCGGTGGAAGGCGCGCCGGCCAACGACCTGGGCCTGGAAGAAGTGCCGGACGATGTCAAGCAGGACCGCTGGGACCGCTTCATGGCCCACCAGCAGGCGATCAGCGCCGCCCGCCTGCAAATGCGCATCGGCAAAGAAATCGACGTGCTGATCGATGAGGTGGAAGAACAGGGCTCGGTTGGCCGCAGCTTCTTCGATGCCCCGGAAATCGACGGCAGCGTGTTCATCGATGGCGACCACGGCTTCAAGCCTGGCGACAAAGTGCGTTGCCGTGTGGTGGATGCCGACGAATACGACATGTGGGCTGAACCGGTCTAAACGGCTGGCGCCTGAAAGCCCCTGCCCCGTCATCCCCCAGGGATGCACCGGCGCAGGGGCTTTTTTTCGTCAGAACGTGTGAAACAGCATCAGGCCGCCCTCGGCATCCGGGCTGGCATCCGAAAAGCCCTTCACCGCGTAGAGCTGGACTTTCCACTGCCGGTTGAGCTTGTGGGTGAGAAACACGGTCAGCTCGCGGATTGACGAACCGGTCGCAACCACTTTCTGCCGCCAGTCGTAGGAGGCGCCCGCCGATGTGCCGGTGGCCACCGGGATGGCAAAGCCGAGGCTGGCCAACAGCGGGTCGTCGAAATCGCTGCCGGGCGGGTCGCCGAACTTCTTCCAGCCCAGCGTGGCGAAGCCGGTAACCGGGCCAAAGCGCCTGGCGAGGTCGACCTGGGCGGTGTAATCGTATTCGCCAGTACCCAGGCACTGGTCCTCATCGGCAGTGGGAAATTTGACCTTGCCGATCAGGTCCAGCAGCAGGCCGCCGTCGCTGCCATCTAGCAGCGCGTAGCCGGCACTTGCGACCGTGTCACCCAGTCCGCTTTCCACTGCATGGCAACCACCAGGCAAGGGGTCGCCATTGGGGCCTACCTCAGGGTTGGTGATGCGCAGCCAGGGTACGGTGACCTTGTAGGTCATGGGGCCGGTTTCGTATTTGCCGACGACCGGGACGTACCAGATTTCCGAAGTGCTGCCCGTGCCGTAGTCGCCAGTCGAATAGTCCATGCCGAGGGCGGTGCTGAAGGTATCGGCCGAAGCGCTCACGCTGGTGCATGCCAGCAGGCAGGCGAAAAGAGGGAGCATGGGCCTCATCCAGCACCTCGGTATCCCGTGGGGAAGTGTGATCGCACTTACCCAGCCTAGTTGGCTAATGCCCGGATCGCTCCGGATGCTCCACTTTTCCGCTTTTCTCCAGTGTTTCCGGCATCTCGGGCCGTTCTGCTTGCTCTACTTTGTCGACTTTTTCAGGCGTTTCGACTTTTTCCACCCGCTCGATTTTTTCCGGCTTCCCGGCTTTCTCCACCTGCTCGACCTTGTCCACTTTCTCCAGCTCGAGCTTTTCTACCCGCTCAGCGCTACCACTTCCGCTGCGCTCGGGCCGCTGCACGGTGTCAACGGGCTCTGACTTCCCGGACCTGTCCACGCGATCCGTGCGGTCCCCCCCACTGGAATCGTCAACGCCGTGGTCGTCCTGGCGTTCAGTGCGAACGTCGGTCGCATCGCGCCCGCCATGCCCGCTGTTAGCGGAGCCTGCCGAATCACTGGCGCCGTGCTCGTCGCCACGCCGCGAACCCTCTCTGCGCGGGTTATCGGCCTGCTCGTCAGGCAATTCTATGCGGGTTGCCTGCAGCTCGTGCTTGCCACTGAACACCCCGCTCACCCGCACACGTTGGTCCAGCGCCCAGGCCGCTGGCGGCTTGCCGACGATCACCGTGCCCTGCCCCAGCGTCACCTTGATACCTGCAACCATCAGCTGTCGGGCCTGACTGCGCTGCACCAGCCCCTCGATCACGACGTTGTGCACCCGCCCGGCAAACGGCAGGCTCGGGTCTGGACGGGTTTGCGCCACTTCCAGCTGGCGCCCGGTCCACTGCCCGCGCACCAGCACTTCCCGCGCGGGAGCCACACGGCTGCCCAGCTTCAGCCCCTGGAGGCTGCCGCTAGCATCGACCGCACCGATGGCACTGGCCTGCTTGAGCCCCGGCGCCCGTTCGATGCGGCTGGCCACCACTTGGCCTTTGGCATCGCGCAGGCCACTGACCCTGACCGGCTCGCCCGCGCGCAGCCCTTCAGCCACCCGCGCCCCTGGCGCCAGCCGTACAGCCTGGCCCATGACCCGCAGCGATGTCGAAGCATCAGGCAGCGCCGTCAGCGGCCCTTCGTAAACGTTGAGAATCGCGATGCGCCCAGCCTGCAGGCCGCGCCGGGTGGCAAAGGCCTCCACCGCGACAACCTGCCCGATGGCCAGCTGCGCGCTGCTGGCAGGCGCACCGTTTGCACTCACTGCCACGTCTTGGCCAATGTGCACTTCCAGGCCATTGACACAGATCGAGGCAAACCCGGTGATGGTGCCGACGATGCCCGTACCACCGGTACCGCCTGGGCGCAGGATGGGCGCACCAGTGCCGCCCACGCCACCATTTTCATCGCGTACGCCGGTACCGCCGACACCGCCCGTGCTGGCCCCGGTCCCCCCCGTTCCGCCAGGAAACTGCCAGCCCGCGGCCCCCGCCATGCCCACTTCGTCACGGCTGACACACAGCGGGGCCGCCGTCACCTCGGCAGGCAGCAACAGGTTCAGCCCGCAACCCAGGGCCAGCGTGACGACACTGAGGCAGCGCGCGAGGAAAGTCATGGCTCTGGCGTCTTCGGCAGATCGGGGTCGGTAGTTTCAGTGTAGAAATAAAGCCCGACAGTGATGCGCTGACGCTGCCCGGGGGCTGGCTGATCGGCACTTTCCAGCTCGGATGCGAGCCGGCTGAGGCCCAGCAACGTCTGCATGCCGTCCCTGGCGACCACCTCGCGCAGGTGCTCGACACTGGCCGGGCTCAGGGCATCGTAGTGCACGCTGCGCTCGAAGAACGGCTGGCCCTCGGTGCTCAGGTTATGCACCGCGGCGCAGGCATGGTCATGCAGGTTGTGGCCGAAGTACGCAGCCTTTTCATCGAAGCCCTTCTGCGGCACGAAGGCCTGGGCCTCGAGGTGCACACGGTCGTGTTCGTCGAGCCGGACGATGCCCAGGCGCAACCACTCGTCCAGCACCACCCGCCCGCGGATATCGGTGCTGACCTTCGCCACCAGGGCATCGAAAGAGCATTCGCCGCCAACGCTCGCCAGGCGCGGCAACGCCAGTGCCTGGCCGGGCGCTGCGCAGAACGGCCTGGTCTCGGTCCACAGCTGGACCAGCTGGGCGCCCAGGGTGATGTTGGCCGGCAGCGCCGCGAGCGCCAGCTCACCGTCGCTGCGCAAGCGCCGCACATCCTTGCGATGCACGCCCGTAAGCAGGCTGATGCGGCTGTCGCTCGGCGCGGTGCCGTCCAGGCCGAATTCGCGATGGGCGACGTCGACGAACACCCCTTTGAGCAAGTCGGTGAACATCGTGTAGGTCACCCCTTTGCGCAGCATCAGCCGTACCAGCGGGCGCATCACGCGCCGCAGTGCGCTTGGCATCGAAGGGGGCAAGGTGGGCGATTGCATCGAGCGCATCTCTGGCCAGGTGGTCCCAGTGTACGGCGCGGGAAAACATCCCACACCCAGTGTGAGCGTATCGTCAATACAAGGAGGAAAAGCCGACCGGCGGTGCGCCTGCTATGTTTGCCTTATCGCCATGGAGGGAACCCCAGGATGCCTTCGCTACTGACGCTGCAAACCCCGCGCCTGAGCGACTACGACGAGCTGGTACAGGTGTGGGAGGACTCGGTACGCGCCACCCATGACTTTTTGCCGGAAGGCTACATCATCCTGCTGCGCGAACAGGTACTGCGCCGCTATCTCGACGCCGTGATGCTCATCTGCTGCAAGGACCGCCAACGCATCTGCGGTTTCGCCGGGGTCGCCAACGGGCGGGTGGACATGCTGTTCATCGCCCCGGCCTACCGCGGCCAAGGGGTGGGCAAGCGCCTGCTGCGCTATGCGATCGACGAACTGAATGCCGAGCGCCTGGACGTCAACGAACAGAACCCGCAAGCCTTGGGCTTCTACCTGCATCAAGGCTTCGAGGTGATCGGCCGTTCGGCAACCGACGGCCTGGGGCAACCCTACCCCTTGCTGCACATGCGCCTGCGCAAAACGGCGTAAATGACACAGATTCCCAGCCCGTACGCCGCGCGGGCAGGTACAATGCAGGTCTTTCCCTGCCTTTGCGAATGACCGTCATGTCCGAACCCGTCCGCCTGTCCAAACGCCTTATCGAGCAGCTTGGTTGCTCCCGTCGCGAGGCCGAGCTGTATATCGAAGGCGGCTGGGTCACGGTCGATGGCGTGGTGGTCGAGCAGCCGCAGTTCAAGGTCGACCAACAGCGCGTCGAACTGCTGCCCGGTGCCCGTGCCGAAGCGCTGGAGCCGGTCACCCTGCTGCTGAACCAGCCGGCCGGCATCGACAGCGAAACCGCCCGCCTGGGCATCAACCTGGGCACCCTCAGCGAAGCCCACCGCGAAGGCGTGCGCGCCTTGCACGGGCATTTTGCCCGGCAAACCTGCGTGGCGCCGCTGGAACGCGGTGCCAGCGGCCTGCAGGTGTTCACCCAGGACTGGCGGGTCAGCCGCAAGATCGACGCCGACCTGCGTCGCCTGGAACAGGAATTCATCGTTGAAGTACGCGGCGAGACCACGCCCCAGGCGCTGGAACGCCTGGCGCGCGGCGCTACCCGCAATGACCGTGAACTGCCCAAGGCCAAGGCCAGCTGGCAGAACGAGACCCACCTGCGCATGGTCCTGAAAAACCCGCAGCCAGGGCAGATTGCCGAGCTCTGCGCCTACCTGCGCCTGGAGCTGCTAGGCATGCGCCGCATTCGCCTGGGGGGCGTGTCGATGGGCAAGCTGCCCCTGGGCCAGTGGCGCTACCTGGCCACTACCGAACGTTTCTAAGCAATACGCCGCGCCCACCGGTGCGGCACTGAACAGGATTCTGCAGCAATGAACCACAACGATGTCCTGCGCAGCCTGCGCTACATGCTCAAGGTGAACGACGCCAAGATGGCCGAAATCATCGGGCTATCCGGCCTCGACGTGCATCCCCTGGTGCTGGCCACCTACCTGAAGAAAGAAGACGAGGAAGGCTTCGTGCGCTGCCCGGAACGGGTCATGGCGCACTTTCTCGACGGCCTGGTGATCTACCGCCGTGGCAAGGATGATAGCCGCCCGCCGCAGCCGGTCGAGTTGCCGGTGACCAACAACCTGATCCTCAAGAAGTTGCGGGTAGCCTTCGAACTCAAGGAAGACGACCTGCATGCGATCCTCAAGTCGGTCAACTTCCCGGTCAGTAAGCCCGAACTCAGCGCCCTGTTCCGCAAGGCTGGCCACGACAACTACCGCCCGTGCGGCGACCAGTTGCTGCGCAACTTCCTCAAGGGCCTGACCGTGCGCGTGCGTGGCTGAGTGACCATGCAGCATACGGTCACCCCGGTCGGCATCGTCCGCTCCTGCTTCAAGGAGAAATTCGCCATCCCGCGCCAGCCGCAACTGGCGCCCGCCGCGCGCGGCGTGCTGCAGCTGCTGCCGCCGTTCGACCAAGGTGACGCTGTGGAGGGCCTGGAGCAGGTCAGCCATGTCTGGCTGCTGTTCCTGTTTCACCAGGCGCTGGAAGACAAACCGCGCTTGAAAGTGCGGCCTCCGCGTCTGGGCGGCAACAAGAGCATGGGCGTGTTCGCCACCCGCGCCACGCACCGGCCCAATGGCATCGGCCAGTCGGTGGTGCGCCTGGAAGGCGTGGAGCCCGGGCGCCTGCTGCTTTCGGGGATCGACCTGCTCGATGGCACGCCGGTGCTGGACATCAAGCCCTATGTGCCGTACGCCGACAGCATCGCCGCCGCCCGCAACCAGATGGCCAGCGCAGCGCCGGCCGCGATCAGCGTGCAGTGGGCCGACAGCGCGCTGCCCCAGGCCCGTGAACATGCGCTGCGCCTGGGTGAGCCGCTGGTGGAACTGATCGAGCAGTGCCTGGCGCAGGACCCACGGCCGGCCTACCAGGTGCCACCGGCGGAGCGGGTGTACGGGGTCAGGTTCTGGGATGTGCAGGTGCGCTGGCATTACCCGCAGCCGGAGGAAATCCGGGTGCTGGAGGTGGTGCTGGCCTGAAAGCTGTGCGCAACCCTTGTGTGGGAGCGGGCAAGCCCGCGAAGCAGGCGACACGGTGGATGGCACCGGCTGCGCCGGTGTTCGCAGCCACGGCCGCTCCCACAGGGATCGCGCCAGCTTTCAGAAATTGACCGCGTAGGCATGAAAAAGGCGACCCTTGGGACGCCTTCTCATTTCAGCGTTTTCGCGATCAGCGCGCCGGGCCTTCAGCCACGCCCAGGTCATCAGTCGGGCGGGTATCGATCAGCGGGCCGCCACCGGAGGCCAGCTCCGACGCCAGCTTGTCGTTGTCCATCTCCTTCACCCACTTGGCCACCACCACGGTGGCAACCGCGTTGCCCACCAGGTTGGTCAGGGCGCGGGCTTCGGACATGAAGCGGTCGATGCCGAGAATCAGTGCCAGGCCGGCAACCGGCAGGTGGCCCACGGCCGACAGGGTGGCAGCGAGGACGATGAAGCCCGAGCCGGTAACGCCGGCAGCACCCTTGGAAGCCACCAGCAGCACCAGCAGCAGGGTGATCTGGTGGGTGATGTCCATGGTGGTGTCGGTGGCCTGGGCAATGAACACCGCAGCCATGGTCAGGTAGATCGAGGTGCCGTCGAGGTTGAACGAGTAACCGGTCGGGATGACCAGGCCAACCACCGATTTCTTCGCGCCCAGGCGCTCCATCTTGGCCAGCATGCGTGGCAGGGCCGACTCCGAGGACGAAGTGCCCAGCACGATCAGCAGCTCTTCACGGATGTAGCGGATCAGCTTGAGCACACTGAAACCGTGGGCGCGGCAGATACCGCCCAGCACCACCAGCACGAACAGCAGGCAGGTGATGTAGAAGCAGGCCATCAGGTAGCCCAGCTGCACCAGCGAGCCGACGCCGTACTGGCCGATGGTGAAGGCCATGGCACCGAAGGCACCGACCGGGGCCAGCTTCATGATCATGTTGATGATGTTGAACATGACATGGGCGAAGCGGTCGATCATGTCCAGCACCGGCTTGCCGTAGCTGCCCAGGCGGTGCAGGGCGAAGCCGAACAGCACGGAGAACATCAGCACTTGCAGGATGTCGCCGTTGGCGAAGGCGCCGACCACGGTGTTGGGGATGACGTTGAGCAGGAAGCCGACGGTGGTCTGCTGCGCGCCGGCGGCGGCGTAGGCAGCCACGCTGCTGGCGTTCAGGGTGCTGACGTCGATGTGCATGCCAGCGCCCGGCTTGACCACGTTGACCACGACCAGGCCGATGATCAGGGCGATGGTGGAGACGATTTCGAAGTACAGCAGCGCGTAGCCGCCGGTCTTGCCGACCGACTTCATGCTCTGCATGCCGGCGATGCCGCTGACCACGGTACAGAAGATGATCGGCGCAATGACCATCTTGATCAGTTTGACGAAGCCGTCACCCAAGGGTTTGAGGGCGACGCCGGTTTCCGGGTAGTAGTGGCCGAGCAGGATGCCGATGGTGATGGCGACCAACACCTGGACATACAGGGATTTGTACAGCGGCTGACGTGTCGTCATGGCTAATTTCCTCGAGTGTGCCGGCTCACCCTTCCCAGGGCGATGGGGCACCTGAATCGCTAACCCTCCTGCACATGGAGGGATTTGTCGTTGTATTCGAGCTGCCTGGGCAGGCCTCTGCGAGGATCAATAGCAAGGGTGGTGCCAAAATGCCCAGCAAGGGTGCAAGGCCCGTGTTTGCTAGGGATGAATGCCCAACGACGGGGCGATTTGCCTGAGGAATGCTGGCGGTTTTCCGCCCGGTGGCGGGATTTGTACAGGGGCATTGGCGGGAATCCGCCCATCATCAATAGCCTGGGCTGGCCTCTTCGCGGGTAAACCCGCTCCCACAGGTAAAACACAGGATTCAATTACAGCGCAGTTCTGTGGGAGCGGGCGAGCCCGCGAAAGGGCCAGCCCAGGCTACAAATTAATCAAGACTGAAACTGATTCGGAACGCCGCCCCGCCCAACGGCGAATCGCCCAGGCTGAGTTCGGCGTCATAGCTGTCGACGATATCCTTGACCACCGCCAACCCGATGCCCTGCCCCGGGTGCTGGCTGTCCAGGCGCTCGCCGCGCTCCAGAATGCGCTCACGCTGGTCGGCCGGCACCCCCGGCCCGTCGTCCTCGACACACAGGGTCAAGCGCCCCGGCGCCTGCTCCAGGCTCACGCGCACCTGGCCCAGGCTCAAACGGTAGGCGTTCTCCAGCAGGTTGCCCAACAGCTCCAGCAACGCGCCCTGCTCCATCGGCACCTGCGCCGCCTCGGGCAGGTGCAGGGTCACGTTCACCTGCTTGTCGCGATAGACCTTGGCCAAGGTGCTACACAAGCTGTCGAGCACCGGCCGCAATGCCACGCTGTGGCGGACCAGGCCACTCTTGCGCAGGCTGGCGCGTTGCAGCTGGTAGTCGATCTGCTGGCTCATGCGCTCGATCTGCCTTTGCAGCACGCGCGCCTGCTCGCGCTCGCCGCTGCGCTGCTGCAGGCTTTCACCCACGCCCTGCAACACCGCCAGCGGGGTCTTCAGGCTGTGCGCCAGGTCATCGAGCGAATCGCGATAGCGCTGGCGCTGCTCGCGCTCGCTGCGCAGCAGGCGGTTCAACGAACCGGTCAGGCGCAGCAGTTCACGCGGGTGTTCGCGGCTCAGGCCATCGCGCGCGCCCGACTCCACTTCATCCAGCTCGCGGCTCAGCCGGCGCAACGAACGCAGGCCCCAGGTCAGGCCGGCCCACAACAACACCAGCAGCGCCAGCAAGGCCGCACCAAAGCCGAGGTAGAGCTTTTCGCGCAGGCCGTCGAGGGTGTGCTGGTACTCGCGCAGCGGTTGCAGGGCGACGATGCTGTAGGCCGCGCTCTGGCCACCCAACAGCTTGATCTCGACGTCGTAGACGAAAAATTCCTCGCCGTCGGCCTGGCGAATGCGGGCAAATTCGTTGCCGCGGCCGTCGTAGCGCGGGCTGTAGTTGATGTTCTGCGCGGCGGTGGCGCGCGACTGCCAGACCAGCCTGCCGTCGCGGTCGAAGATGTAGCCGAGCAGGCCGGTGTACGGCAGGTTGTAGCGTTCGTCCGGCAGCAGCGTCGGCATCTGCAACTGGCCATGTTCGATCCGCGCGGCGGAAATCAGCGTGGTCACATCCGAGGCCAGGCGTTGTTCGATCGACTCCTGCAGGGCCAGGCTGAAGGCCTTCTGCAAAGCCGGCAGCAGCGCCAGCATGAACAACAGCGCCAGCACCGCGGCGGCCAGCATCAGGCGCACCCGCAGCGAGCGGATCATCGGCAGCGCTCGGTGAACAGGTAGCCCAGGCCGCGCACGGTGTCGATGGGTCTGAAGCCGCGCTCGCCCTCGAGCTTGCGGCGCAGGCGGCCGACCAGCACTTCGATGACATTGGGGTCGCGTTCCTCGTCGCCCGGGTACAGCTGCTCCATCAGGCGCTCCTTGGCCACCACCTGCTGGTGATGGCGCATGAGGTATTCGAGGATGCGGTATTCGTAGGCGGTCAGGGCCAGGGGCTGTTCGTCCAGCGTCGCCTGCTTGCGGTTGAGGTCGAGCAGCAGCGGGCCGGCGGCGATGGTCGACTGGGTAAAGCCGCTGGAGCGGCGCAACAAGGCGTTCAGCCGTGCTTCGAGCTCTTCGAACTGGAACGGCTTGACCAGATAGTCGTCGGCCCCGGCGGCCAGGCCCTCGACCTTGTCCTGCCAGTTGCCGCGGGCGGTGAGGATCAGAATCGGAAAGGCCATGCCCTGGCTGCGCAGGCGCGTGATCAGTTCCAGGCCGCTGATGCCGGGCAGGCCCAGGTCGAGGATAGCCAGGTCGAAGTGGTACTGCCCGGCCTGGTACAGCGCCTCTTCGGCATTGGCGACGGCCTCGACCACATGGCCGCTTTCGCCCAGGCGGGTATAGAGGTGATGGCGAAGCAGGGCTTCGTCCTCGACCACCAGCAGTTTCATGTGCAGCTCCTTGATTTGCATTGCCTGTACCGGCCCATTAGCGGGGGCCCCCCCCCCCCCCCCGGGGGGGGGGGGCCGCGGGGGGGGGGGGGGGGGGGGGGGGGGGGGGGGGGGCGCCCGGGGGGGGGGGGGGGGAAAAAATATTT
>NZ_PUQD01000024.1 GCF_003331055.1 Pseudomonas sp. AFG_SD02_1510_Pfu_092
GATCACGTAGGCGAGGTTCAGCGGCGCCACGGCGATGTTCGGGTTGGCATCGCTGTAGCCGTCGAAGTTCTCGGTATTCAGATCCAGGCTGCGCAGGCCGGCCGGGATCGGTAGGGTTTCGTGCAGGTGCGACTGGGTCAGCAGCAGGGCGATGCCGCTGTCCTCGAACATGTAACTCAGGCGGTCCTGCGGGTATTCCGGGTCCAGCGGCACATAGGCGCCACCGGCCTTGACGATGCCCAGCAAGCCGATGACCATCTCCAGGCTGCGCTCCATGGCGATACCGACCAGCACGTCCGGGCCGACGCCCAGCTCGCGCAGCTTGTGCGCCAGCTGATTGGCCCGGCGGTTGAGCTCGGCGTAAGTCAGCGTCTGTTCGGCAAAGGCGAGTGCCGGAGCGTCCGGGGTGGCGAATACCTGGGCCTCGATCAGCTGATGAATGCTGCGCTCGTCCGGGTACGTCGCATGGGTCTCGTTCCAGCCTTCGACCATCTGTTGCTGTTCCGGCTGGCCCAACATCGACAGTTCGCCGAGCACCGCGCCCGCATCGGCCACCAGCGCCTGCAGCAGGTTGGTGAAGTAGCCGGCCAGCCGGCCGATGGCCTCATCGCTCCACTGCGTTCGGTCATGGCTGAACTGCATCGACAACGTCGCGCCCAGTTCCACCAACAGGGTCAGCGGGTAGCTGGTCTGTTCCTGCACCGCCACATCGCCGAAGCGCAGGCCGCCGGGTGCGCCCTGCTGCAGCGCCTCGGCCACCGGGTAGTTTTCGAACACCAGGATGCTGTCGAACAAGGCGTCACCACCCTGCCCCGCCCAGCGCTGCACATCGTACAGCGGGGTGTGCTCGAACTCGCGCAGCGCAAGGTTGCCGGCCTGCACCTGGCCGATCCACTCGGCCACGCGCTGCTCGGCACGCGGCGCGCCGATCACAGGCAGGGTGTTGATGAACAGGCCGATCTGCTCCTCTACGCCAGGCAGGTCTGCCGGGCGCCCGGCAACCGTGGCGCCGAAGCACACGCTGGCCTGGCCGGTGCAGCGCTGCAACAGCAGCAGCCAGGCCGATTGCACCAGGGTGTTGGGGGTGACCCGGTTGGCCCGGGCGAACGCTTCGATGCGCGCAGTCTGCTCGCGGTCGAAGGCCACCCGGTGGTTGCCGTAGCCGCTGCCACCGGCACTACCGGCGACCGCCCGGGCCAGCCGGGTCGGCTCGTCCAGCACGGCCAGTTGGGCTTTCCAGAACGCTTCGGCAAGCGCCGCGTCCTGGCCTTGCAGCCAGCCGATATAGTCGCGGTAACGCGTGGTCTGCGTGGGCGGCAGCAGGCCGGCGTAGCGCTGCAGCACCTCACCGAGCAGGCGCGAGGTGCTCCAGCCGTCCATGAGGATGTGGTGGTTGGTGTAGATCAGGTGATGGCTGGCGTCGCCCGTACGCACCAGTACCAGGCGCAGCAGCGGTGCGCCAGCCAGGTCGAAGCCACGCTGGCGCTCATCCTCGGCAAGGGCCTGCAGTGCCTGCTGCAGCGCCGGCTGGCCACGCCAGTCATGCTCGCTGCACGGCAGCGCGACGGCCTTGTGTACCAGCTGCACGGCTTGCTCCAGCTCGCCCGCCAGGACAAACCCGGTGCGCAGGATGTCGTGCGCATCCAGCGTGGCCTGCCAGGCCTGCTTGAAACGCTGCACATCCAGCCCTTGCACCTCCACCCGTAGCTGGTTGATGTAGTTGCCGGCCTGCGGGTCGTAGAGGGTATGGAACAGCATGCCCTGCTGCATCGGTGACAGCGGGTAAACGTCGGCGATCTGCCCCGCCGCCACCGGCAGGCTGTCCAGTTGCGCCTGGGTCAGCCTGGCCAGGGGCACGTCGGACGGCGTGATGCCCTGCTGGCGGGCATCGCAGCAGTGTTCGACCAGCTCAGCCAAGGCCTGTTGGTAAGCCTGGGCCAACGCGTCGATGGTGGCCGGCTGGTACATATCGGTGCTGTAGGTCCACTCCAGGCACAGCTCGCCGCCGTACACCTGGCCAGTGATGCTCAGCCAGTTGCCCAGCGGGGCGCCGGCACATTGGGTACGGCCTGCGCGTTCGGCGCTGGGGCTGAACAGCGCGCCGGCATCGAAGCTGGCATCGAACTGGCCCAGGTAGTTGAAGGTGACGCGGGCCTGGGCACCGCGCTGTACCTGCGCACGCAGGTCGGCAGCGCCGAGGTAGCGCAGCAGGCCATAGCCGAGGCCTTTGTCCGGCACCGCGCGCAGTTGCTCCTTGATCGCCTTGATCGACTGGCCGAGGTCGTGGCCGGGGGTGAGGCGCACCGGGAACAGGCTGGTGAACCAGCCCACGGTGCGGCTGAGGTCAAGGTCGTCGAACAGGTCTTCGCGGCCATGGCCTTCCAACTGCACCAGCAGGTTGTCCTGCGCGCTCCAGCGGCACAGGGTGCGCGCCAGCGCGGTCAGCAGCAGGTCGTTGATCTGTGTGCGGTAGGCCGCCGGCGCCTGCTTCAGCAGCCTGGCGGTGCGTTCGGCATCCAGCCGTGTAACCGCCGTGCCGGCATGGGTGTTGGCCAGGCTGCCCTGCGGGTTGTCACGCGGCAGCTCGGCGTGGTCACCGGCCAGCAGCTGTAGCCAATAGTCGCGCTGGGCATGCAGCGCAGCACTGCCGGCATGGCTGGCCAAGCGTTCGGCCCATGTCTTCACCGAGGTGGTCTTGGCGGGCAGGCTCACGGCCTGGCCGTCCAGCAGTTGCCGGTAGGCCGCTTGCAGGTCTTCCAGCAACACCCGCCACGACACGCCGTCGATCACAAGGTGATGGACCACCAGCAGCAGGCGCTGCTGGCCATCAGCGAAGTCGAACAGTTCGGCACGCAGCAGCGGCCCGTGCTCCAGGTTCAGGCTGGCTTGCACCTGGTTGCCAGCAGCGTCCAGTTCATCCAGCGAGGCCAGGTTGCGCTGCAGCAGCAGTGGCGCACTGTCCAGCGGCTGGAAACGTGCCTGCCACTGGCTTTCGCCACGGCTGAAGCGCAGGCGCAAGGCATCGTGCTGTTCGACCACGGCGCGCAGGGCGGCCTGCAACTGCGGCACCTGCACCGGGCTGGCCGGCTTGAGCAGTACCGACTGGTTCCAATGTGCAGGCTGGGCGATCTCCAACTCGAAGAAACGCGCCTGAGCCGGCAGCAATACCACCTCGCCGATGTTGGCGGTGTCCACGGCTGCGGCCGCAACCGCTTGCTTGGCCTCGATGCGCTTGGCCACCTGGGCCAGCTGGGCGATGGTCTGTTGTTCGAACAGCTGCTTGGGCGTGATGCGCAGGCCCTGGCGTTTGGCCCGGGCGATGATCTGCAGGCTGAGGATCGAGTCGCCGCCCAGTTCGAAGAAGTTGTCAGTGCTGCCGACCTGCTCCAGCTTGAGCACATCGGCCCACACGGCGGCCAGCTTTTCCTCGATATCGCCTTGTGGCGCCACATAGCCGCGGCTGACCGCACCGGGTACCGGCAACGCGCGCTTGTCGAGCTTGCCGTTGGCAGTCAGCGGCAGGCGCTCGAGCAGCAGCACCTGCGCCGGCACCATGTAGTCCGGCAGGCGAGCGTGCAGGTGCGCCTGCAACTGCTGCACGGTCACGCCGTCGTCGGCAACCGCGTAAGCCACCAGTTGCAGGCGCTCGGCATCGCCTTCCAGCGGCAGCGCCAGCACCACGGCCTCGCTGACCCCAGGCAAGCCGGCCAGCACCCGGCCGACCTCACCCGGCTCCACGCGGTAACCACGGATTTTCACCTGGTCGTCGGCACGCCCGATGAACTCGATCAGACCGTCGGCCGTTAGCCGCGCGCGGTCACCCGTGCGGTACAGGCGGGCACCGCCCTCGGTCGGCACGAAGCGTTCGGCCGTCAGCGCCGGCTGGCCCAGATACCCTTGGGCGACCCCCTGCCCACCCAGGTACAACTCGCCAGCCACCTGCACCGCCACAGGGTTGAGGTAGGCGTCCAGCACCTGCGCGCAGGCGTTGCCCAGCGGGCGACCGACCGGCACCGTGCGGCAGCCTGGCAGCCGCTGCACCGGCTCGAAGGTGAGCACGCCGACGGTGGTTTCGGTCGGCCCGTAGTGGTTGATCACTCGGCAATCCGGGCGCAGTTCGCGGACCTTGTCCAGCAGGCCCCAGCTGCACGCTTCACCGCCGAGGATCAGCGCCTCGACGGGCAGTACATCGGCGGCGCAGGCCGCTTGCAGCAAGCCTTGCAGGTGACTTGGCACCAGCTTGAGCACGCCCACCTGATGCTGCGCCATGTAGCTGGCGAAACCATCCGGGTCGAACGCCAGTTCCTGTGGCAGCAGGTGCAGCAGGCGGCCAGAGGCCAGGGCGCCGAACAGCACGGTGTGGCCCAGGTCGGCCGCGGTGGTGGACACCATCGCCATGCTCGCCGCGGCCGGCAGTTGCAGGCGCTCCAGCAGCGCCTGGGTGTAGCTGGCCAGCGCCCCATGGCTGACCACCACAGCTTTCGGCTGACCGGTCGAGCCCGAGGTGTAGATCAGATAGGCCGGTTGTTCGGCGGCGATGGCCACCTCGACCGGGCTGTCGCTGCAGGTTGCCCAGGCGGTGTGATCGCAGCAAATCAGCTGCACGCCGGTGAGGCCGGCAAAGCGCTGGTCGCCCGGTTCATGCAGAAGTACGGCGGCGCCACTGTCGGCAATCAGTTGTTGCAGGCGTTCCTGCGGTTGCTGGGTGTCCAGCGGCAGGTAGGCGGCGCCGGTCTTGAGCACTGCGAGCAAGGCGCTGACCCACTCGATGGAGCGCGGCAGGCACAGGGCAACGACGCTGCCGGCACCGACGCCGCGCTGGCGCAGGTAGTTGGCCAGGCGGTTGGACGCCGCCTCCAGTCCGGCCTGAGTCATGAACCGGTCACCGGCACGCACACCACCGAGGGCCTGGCCTTGCGCCATGGCCTGGCGCCACAGGGCCAGGATGTCGCCGTGCGGGTAGGCCTGCGTGGTCGCCGGCAGCAGCGGCGCCACTTGCGGGCTGTCGACGATCGCCTGCTGCGGGTTGCGGACCAGCGCATCCAGCACCTGGCGCAGCGAGGCGGCCATGCGTTCGATGGTGGCTTGCTGGAACAGGTCGGTGGCATAGGTGAAATAGCCTTCGATGCCGTCGGCCTTGTCGGAAAAGTCGAACGCCAGGTCGAAGCGGGCGTCACCGCCGTCACGGGCAAAGCCTTCCACCTCCAGCGCGCCAAGGCGCTTGCGCCCTGTATCGCTGGCGGCTACGTGCTGGTTGATCTTGAACTGGAACAGCGGGTTGTGCGCCAGGTTGCGCTCGGGCAACAGGGCATCGACCAGGTGTTCGAACGGCAGTTCCTGGTGTGACTGGGCGCCGCCGATCACATCTTTTACTTGCTCCAGCAGCGCGGCGAAGGTGGCGCGCTCGTCCACTTGCACGCGCAGCACCTGGGTGTTGATGAAGAAGCCGATCAGGCCTTCCAGCTCCTGGCGGTTGCGCCCGGCGTTCGGTGCGCCGATGCGGATATCGGCCTGGCCGCTATAGCGCGACAGCACCACTGCCATGGCCGCCAGTACCAGCCCGAACAGCGTATGGCCGCCCTTGCGCGCCTGGCTGCGCAGGGCCTCGGCCTGGGCGCTGCCGATGTCCACGCGCAGCACGGCACCGCGCTGGCTGGGCGTGGCCGGGCGCTCGAAGTCCAGCGGCAGGCTCAGCAGCGGCTGCTCGTCGCCCAGTTGCGCCTGCCAGTAGGCCAGCTGGCGCTGCGCTTCACCGGCTTCGAGCCAGGCGCGCTGCCAGATGGCGTAGTCAGCGTACTGGATCGGCAGCGCCGGCAGCTCGGCCTGCCGGCCTTCGGCCAGGGCGGTGTACAGCTGGATGAATTCCTGCACCAACACATCGCTGGACCAGCCGTCGGCGATGATGTGATGCATGCTCAGCGCCAGCACATGCTGGTCGGCCGCCACACGCAGCAACGCGACCCGCAGCAGCGGCCCGCTCAGCAGGTCGAACGGCTGCTTGAGGACGGCCTCCACCGCGCTGCTCAGCGCGGCTTCATCGGGGGCCTCGGCGACCGTCATCAAGGCCACTGGCAGCGGGCAGTGGGTGAGAATTTCCTGGTGGAATTCACCGTCTTGCGAGGCGAAGCGGGTACGCAGCGACTCGTGACGCTGCACCAGCGCATCCAGCGCCTGTTGCAGCAGCGCCGGGTCCAACGGGCCTTTCAGGCGCACCGCCATCGGCACGTTGTAGGCCGGGCTGTCGGGCTCCAGCTGCCAGAGGAACAACAAACGCTGTTGGGCGTACGACAGCGGAAGGCGCGCCCGGCCCGGGCGCGCCGGGACGATCGGCAGCAGGCGGAAGCTCTGGCCGCTGGCCTGCATCTTGTCCAGGATCTGCTGGCGTTGCTCCACGGGGAGGCCGACGAAACGTTGGGCGATGCGTTGTGCTGCAGTGAGTTCCATGTCAGGCCTCTGTGAATGCGTTCATCATGTGTTCGATATCGCTCAGGCCGTCGTCGGACAGCGACAGCCCCTGCTCGTCCAGCGCCTGGGCGAACGCGCGCAGTTCGGGGTGGCTGAAGATCAGCCGCAGGGGCATGTCCAGCCCCAGCTCGACGTTGATCCGCGATACGGCCTGGGCTGCCAGCAAGGAATGCCCGCCCAGCTCGAAGAAGTTGTCGTTCAGGCCGACCCGGGCGACGTTCAGCAACTGCGCCCAGATATCCGCCAACTGCTGCTGGCGCGCGGTCTGCGGCGCCTGATAGTCATGCTGCGGCTGGCTCGGCTCGGGCAATGGCAGCGCCTTGCGGTCGAGCTTGCCGCTGGGGGTCAGGGGCAGGCTCGCCAGGGTCACCAGGCACGACGGGATCATGTAGTCCGGCAGGCTGGCCTTGAGGTGCTGCTTCAAGGCCAGGCGCAGGTCGCCGTGGTAGCCCTCGGCCGGCACGGCGTAGGCGCACAACTGCTTGCCGGTGGGCAGGTCGATGGCCAGCACGGCCGCCTCGCGCACATCCGGATGGGCCCGCAGGTGCTGCTCGATCTCGCCCAGTTCGATGCGGAAGCCGCGCACCTTCACCTGGTGATCGACCCGGCCGCGATAGGCCAGCTGGCCGTTTTCGTCGTAACAGCCAAGGTCGCCGGTGCGGTACAGCCGGCCACCGCCGACCGGGTCGAACGGGTCGGGGATGAAACGCTCGGCGGTGAGTGACGGCCGTTGGTGATAACCGCGCGCCAGGCAGCCGGCGCCGCCGATGAACAGCTCGCCAGGCACACCCACCGGCGTCGGCGCCAGGCCATCGTCCAAGGCATGCAAGGCACGCCCCGGCAAGGCACGGCCGATCGGCACCCCGCACTGGCTGACCTGCTCCACCGTCATCTGCGAGCAGTCGTAGGTGGTGGCGACCACGGTGGCTTCGGTCGGGCCGTAGGTGTTCAGCAGGCGCACCGCTGGCGGGCCATCGACCAGCCAGGCGCGCAAGGCATCCTCCGGCACCGCTTCACCGCCGACATGAATCTGCCTGAGCCGGCCATAGGCCTCGGCGCTGCGACGCTCCAGCGCCAGCAGGCGCCAGTAGGCGGCTGGCAAGTCGGCCACGGTCACCCCGTGGCGGTTGATCTCGCCCAGCAAGGTGGCGGTGTCCCACAGCCGCAGGTCACGCAGCACCACGCAGGCGCCCTGGGCCAGCGGCGGGAAAAACTGCTCGATGAAACCGTCGAAGCTGAAGGTGGCGAACTGCAGCACGCGGTCGTCCGCGGTCAGCCGCGAATAGTCGGCGGCCACCTGGCAGAACACCGACAACGCATGGTGATCGACGGCCACGCCCTTGGGCAGGCCGGTGGACCCGGAGGTGTAGATGACATAGGCGAGGTTGTGCGCTGCAGCCAGGTTTGCCAGCGGCTCGGCGGGCCAGGCCTGCAGCCACTCGGTGCCCGGTTCCAGTACCACGCAGGGCAGTTGCTTGCCCAGTTGCAGGCGCTCACGCGAGGGTGCATCGGCCAGCAGCAGGCCAATACCGCTGTCCTCGATCATGTAGCCCAACCGCTCCTGCGGGTAGTCCGGATCCAGCGGCACATAGGCGCCACCGGCCTTGTGAATGGCGATCAGCGCCAGCGCCATGCCCAGGCCGCGTTCGACGGCCACGCCGACCAGGCGGTCCGGCCCCACCCCCAGCGCGCGCAGGCGGTGCGCCAGCTGGTTACTGCTGCGGTCCAGTTCGGCATAGGTCATCTGCTGGTCGTCGCAGATCAGCGCGATAGCGTCTGGACGCTCACGCGCCTGGCACGCTAGCAGCTGGTGCGCACACAGGCCGCTGGCGGTTTGCGGCGCGGGGTTCCAACCGTGGGTCAGCTGCTGGCGTTCGGCGCTGCCGAGGAAGTCCAGCTCGGCGATGCGGCGCTGCGGTTCGGCACAGATGGCTTCCAGCAGCGCCTGCCAGTGGCCGGCCATGCGCTCGATGCGCGCTTCGTCGAACAAGTCGGTGGAGTAGTTGAACGAGGCACTCACGCCATCGGCACGCTCCAGGGTGTTGAGCGAGATGTCGTACTGCGCGCCCGGCTCCTGCAGGTCCACTTCCTTGACCTGCAGGCCGTGCAGGGCATCGCCGGCCACCTGCTCACCCAAGTCGCGCAGGTGGTTGTACAGCACCTGGAAGAACGGGTTCACGCCCTGGTCGCGGTCGGGGTACAGCGCTTCGGCGACCTCGAGGAACGGCACATCCTTGTTGGCCTGGGCCTGCAAGGTGGTTTCCTTGATCGCCGCCAGCAACTGCGGGAATGGCTGGCTGCCATCGACTCTGATACGGGCCACCACCACGTTGATGAAGAAGCCGATCAGCCCTTCCAGCTCCAGGCGGTTGCGGTTGGTGACCGGCACACCGATGTTGAGCGTGCCCTTGCGGCTGTAGCGCGACAGCACGATGGCAAAGGCCGCCAGGAACACATGGAACAGCGTGGTGTTGGATGCCACCGCCAGGGCCCGCAGGCGCTCGGTGAGGGCCTGCGGCAGGCGCACGTCGAAGCGGTTGCCCTGGTAGCTTTTGACCTGCGGGCGAATGCGGTCGGCAGGCAGTTCGAGCACCTCGAAGTCGTCTTCCAGGCGGGCCTTCCAGTAGTCGATCTGCGCCTGCATCTGCCCCTCGGCCAGGCACTTGCGCTGCCAGGCGGCGAAATCGGCGTACTGCACCGGCAGCGGCTCGATGGTTCGCGCCTGGCCTGTGGCCGCGGCGTTGTAGGCAGCAGCGAACTCGCGTACCAGCAGGCTCATCGACCAGCCGTCGGAGACGATATGGTGCAGCGTCAGCGACAGCAGGTGCTCCTGCGCCTGTACCTGGAACAGCCGGGCGCGCAGCAGCGGACCGCGCTCCAGATCGAACGGGACGAAGGCTTCAGCTTCCAGATTGCGCATCTGCGCGGCGTGGTCCTGGCCGCCGAGGTCGTCGAAGCTGATCGGCACCGTCGCCGCCGGCAGGATGCGCTGCCAGGGCAGGCCTTCGGCCTCGACGAACACCGTGCGCAGCGCTTCGTGGCGGGCCACCAGCGCATCCAGTGCGGCCTGCAGCGCGGCACGGTCAAGGTTGCCCTGCATACGCACGGCCATCGGCGTGTTGTAGGCCAGGCTTTCCGGGTGGAGCTTCCAGAACAGCCACTGACGGTGTTGCGAAGGCGACACCGGCAATGGCTGCTGGCGGTCGAGAATCGTGATGTCCTGGCCGACGCCCTGCTCGCCCTCGGCCACCGCTTGGGCGAAGGCTTGCAGGTCGACGGTGTCGAACAGGCTGCGTAGCGGGATATCCACGCCCAGCTGCTTGCGTATCCGCGATACCGCCTGGGTAGCGAGCAGCGAGTGGCCGCCGAGGGCGAAAAAGTTGTCGCTCAGGCCCACCTGCGGTACTTGCAGGACTTGCGCCCATATCTGTGCCAACTGCGTTTGCAGCGGGGTCTGCGGCGCTTGATAAGCCACCTGGGTGGCGACGGGTTCCGGCAGCGCCTTGACATCGACTTTGCCGTTGACCGTGACCGGCAGATGCGCCAGCACCATCAGGTGGGTCGGCACCATGTGTTCGGGCAGCAGGCTCTTGAGACTGGCGCGGATGGATTCCTGCCAGGCCTGGGGGTCGGCCGGTTGCTCGCTGGGCACCAGCCACGCGGCCAGTTGTAGTTGTGGCGCCTGGCCATGCACGCGGACCAGGGCATTGGCGACACCGCCCAGGGCACGCAGCTGGTTCTCGATTTCGGCCAGCTCCACCCGATAGCCACGGATCTTCACCTGGCCATCCATGCGCCCGGCGAATTGCAAGTCGCTGCCCTGGCGCACCCAGTCACCGCTGCGGTACAGGCGCTCGCCGTGACGGCCGTTCGGGTCGGGCACGAAGCGCTCGGCGGTGAGTGCCGGGCGCTTCAGGTAGCCACGGGCAAGGCCGGCGCCGCCGATGTACAGCTCACCCTTGGCCTTGGCCGGCAGGGGTTGCAGGCAGTGGTCGAGCACTGCGACGCGGGTGTTGGCCAGCGGCTGGCCGAGGCTGGCCTGCCCGTTCAGTTCGGCGACCAGCACACCGACGGTGGTCTCGGTCGGGCCGTAATGGTTGAACACCTTGAGCGTCGGGGCCAGGTTACGGACCTTGCCCAGCAGGCCCGGACTGATGGCCTCGCCGCCAAGCACCAGGCACTGTGCCGGCAGCGCCGAGCGGCCAGCCAGCAACATGGCTTCCAGGTGCGACGGTACGATCTTCAGCGCGTCTATCTGGTGCTCGGCCAGGTAGGCGGCGAAGCCTTCGGCATCCAGTACCTGTTCGCGCGCCAGCAGGTGCAAGGTGTGCCCGCCGCACAGGGCGCCGAACAGCATGGTGTGGCCAAGGTCGGCAGCCGGGGTCGAGACCTGGGCCATGCTGCGAATGCGCTCGACCGGCAGGCGCGCTGCGATGCCTTCGACGTAATTGGCCAGGGCGCCGTGGCTGATCGCCACGCCCTTGGGCTGGCCGGTGGTGCCGGAGGTATAGATCACATAGGCCAGGTTGGCCGCTGCCGGAGCGGCGCGTGTGACGCGACCATTACCGGCTTGCGCCCAGTTGAGGTGCTGCACATTTGCCGGCAGTTCGGCCTGCCAGTTGCCGGGGGCCAGCACCAGGCGCGTGCCGCTGTCAGCGAGTATGTAGGCCAGGCGTTCAGCCGGTTGCTCGGGCTCCAGCGGCAGGTAGGCGCCGCCGGCCTTGAGCACACCTAGGATACTGGCGAGCATGTCGACGCTGCGGTCGGCCAGTACGCCGACCAGGGTCTCCGGCGCGACCCCGGCTTCGTGCAACCGGCTGGCGATGGCCTCGGCGCGGGCATCGAGTTCGGCGAAACTGGCCTGCTCGCCGGCGGCCATCACTGCCGTGCGCGCCGGGTGGCGGCTGGCGGCGGCGGCAAAGCGCTGGTGCACCAACAGCGTTTCGTCAGCCTGCGCAGGCGTGCCGATGGCCGCCGCCAGGCCGGGCAATGGCAGCTCGCCAATGGCGCCAGCCGCTTCGCCCGCCAGTGCTTGCACCAGGGCCAGCCACTGCTCGCCGAGGGCGGCCACGGTGGCCGCATCGAACACATCGGTGGCATAGGTGAACGCGGCGTGCAGCTGCCCCGCCCGTTCATGGGTATCCAGTGCCAGGTCGAAGCGGGCGCTGTGCTTTGCCAGCTCGATCGGTGCCAGGCTCAGGCCGGAGCGGGTCTCGATGGCCTGCACATCGGCCACCTGCGCCTGGTGGTTGAACAGCACGCGGAACAACGGGCTGTCGCTGCTGCGTGGCAGCTCCAGGGCCTCGACCAGCTGTTCGAACGGCAGGTCCTGGTGGCTTTGCGCGCCCACGGCGGTTTCGCGCACGCGTTGCAGCAGGCCGGCGATGTCCAGCAGCGGGTCGATTTCGCTGTGCAGCACCTGGGTATTGATGAAGCAGCCGATCAGGCCCTGGCTTTCCGCACGGTTGCGGTTGGCGATGGGGACCCCGACACGGATCGCGGTTTGCCCGCTGTAGCGCTGCAACAGCAGTTTGAAGGCGGCCAGCAGGACCATGAACAGGGTGACGTTGTGCTTGCGCGCCAGGCCCCGCAGGCGTTCGGCGAGGTCGCTGGCAAGCGTCAGCTGGTGACGCGCGCCACGGTAGCTGGGCCGGCCCTGGCGGGTGCGGTCCAGCGGCAATTCCAGCGGCGAATGGTCGTCGCCCAGGCGCGCCTGCCAGTAGGCCAGCTGGCGCTCCTGCTCGCCGGCCTGCAGCCAGCTGCGCTGCCACAGGGCGTAGTCGCGGTACTGGATCGGCAGCGGTTGCAGGGTGGCCTCGCGACCGGCCACGGCGGCGTCGTACAGGTGCAGGAACTCATCGATCAGCACGTTCATCGACCAGCCGTCGGCGACGATGTGATGCAGGGTCAGCAGCAGCACATGCTCCTGCGCGGCCAGTTGCAGCAAACGCACGCGCAACAGCGGGCCGTTGGCCAGGTCGAACGGCGCCAGCGCTTCGGCTTCGGCGATGGTTTCGATGGTGGCCTGGCGGGCGCACTCATCCACGCCGTGCAGAACATCCTGGCGCAGCTGCAACGGGGCGGCGCTGGCATCGACCTGCTGGCGCACATCATCACCGTCGGCGACGAAGCGGGTGCGCAGGGTTTCGTGGCGCGCGACCAGGGCGTCGAAGGCGTGCTGCAGGGCGCCCAGGTCCAGCGGGCCATGCAGGCGCACGGCCATGGGCAGGTTGTACGCCGCGCCCTGCGGGTCGAGCTGCCAGAGGAACCACATGCGCCGCTGGGCATACGACAGCTGGTCACGCTCGGCCACCTCCACCCCGGGAGCGATCGGCAGCACGGCGAAGTCCATGCCCTCGCCCTGCAGCGCCTTGAGGAACAGGCGGCGCTTGTCGGGGCCGAGTTCGATGAAGCGGCGGGCGAGTTTGAGCGTTTGGTCGGCATTCATGTCGAGCGGTGTCCTGGCAGTCGAGCGGTAACTGTCAGACGAAGGTATGCAGGGGTGATTTAGTAGAGGCCGCGCCGCCGGCTGCATCGGCTTTGTGCGAGCACCGGCGTAGCCGGTGCCATGCACCGCGCTGGGTGCTTCGCGGGTGAACCCGCTCCCACAGGGAATGGCGCAAGCGCCGAGCTCACGCAGTATGGCCTGTGGGAGCGGCCGTGGCCGCGAACACCGGCGTAGCCGGTGCCATGCACCGCGCCGGATGCTTCGCGGGCTCGCCCGCTCCCACAGGGGACCGCGTATGCCCCAGGCCCACGCGGTATGACCTGTGGGAGCGGCTTTAGCCGCGAACACCGGCGTAGCCGGTGCCATCCACCGCGCTGGATGCTTCGCGGGCTCGCCCGCTCCCACAGGGGACCGCGTATGCCCCGGGCTCACGCGGGATGACCTGTGGGAGCGGCTTTAGCCGCGAACACCGGCGTAGCCGGTGCCATCCACCGCGCCGGATTCTTCGCGGGCTTGCCCGCTCCCACAGGGGACCGCGTATGCCCCGGGCTCAAGCGGTATGACCTGTGGGAGCGGCCGTGGCCGCGAACACCGGCGTAGCCGGTGCCATGCACCGCGCTGGATTCTTCGCGGGCTTGCCCGCTCCCACAGGGGAACGCGTATGCCCCGGGCCCACGCGGTATGACCTGTGGGAACGGCTTTAGCCGCGAACACCGGCGTAGCCGGTGCCATGCACCGCGCTGGATGCTTCGCGGGTGAACCCGCTCCCACAGGGAATGGCGCAAGCGCCGAGTTCACGCAGTCCAGCCTGTGGGAGCGGCCGTGGCCGCGAACACCGGCGTAGCCGGTGCCATTCCACCGCACTGGATGCTTCGCGGGTGAACCCGCTCCCACAGGGGACCGCGTATGCCACGGGCTCACGCGGTATGACCTGTGGGAGCGGCTTTAGCCGCGAACACCGGCGTAGCCGGTGCCATGCACCGCGCTGGATGCTTCGCGGGCTTGCCCGCTCCCACAGGGGACCGCGTATGCCCCGGGCTCAAGCGGTATGACCTGTGGGAGCGGCTTTAGCCGCGAACACCGGCGTAGCCGGTGCCGCCCACCGCGCTGGATGCTTCGCGGGCTTGCCCGCTCCCACAGGTACTGCACTGGCTTCGGGCTCACGCGATAACCTGTGGGAGCGGCCGCGGCCGCGAACACCGGCGCAGCCGGTGCCATGCAGTGCAGCGTCAGCGCAGCAGTTCGGAATGCCCTTGCGCCATCGCCACCACCACCTTGCGCTTACCGGTAAACGGCGACCGCGCATGGGCCGCCAGCATGTTGTCGAGCATCAACACATCGTTCTGCAACCAGGGGAAGCTGATCGTGCATTCATCCAGCACCCCGCGCACTTCATCGAGCAGCGAATCCTCGATGGCCGACCCGTCGCCGTAATACACGTTACGCGGCAGGTCCTGCTCCTCGACAATGTCCATCAACGACTCGCGCACCTCGGGCTGCAGGTTCGACACGTGGAACAGGTGCGCCTGGTTGAACCACACGTCATCCCCGGTCACCGGGTGACGCGCGACCACCTGGCAGCGCTGGCGGGTGCGCAGTTCACCGTCATCCTTCCAGATGCACTCAATGGCATGCGCCCGGCAGTAGGCCTCGACCTGGCGCGGGTCTTCGCTGTTGAATACCTGCGACCACTCCACATCCAAGCCGTTGCCGTAGTTGCGCACGTACATCAGCCCCTTCTCCATCAACCGCTCACGAATGCGCGCCGGCATGCGCCGGTACACCTCGCGGCTGTCGGCAATCGGCGTCTCGCCGCCGCTCTCGGCGGGGATCACGCTGTAGAACCAGATCTTCATCGGCCATTCCAGGGTGTAGGCCTGCTCGTTGTGCAGGGGGATGCTCTGGTGCGCCGGGTACTCGGTGGAGGTGTACACACCCTGGGTCACATTGCTGCGCGGGGTGGAGCCGAATTCGTAGTTGAGCAGCGGGTGGCCGAAGGCCGCCGCGAACTGGCGGAAGGCTTCTGCACCGCCCACCTCGAAGCCGCGAAACAGGATACCGCCGGCCTGCAACAGGTGCCGCTCGACCAGCGGCTGCAATGCCGCAAAGGCTTCCAGCAGGTCGATCCCCGGCTCCGGCGCGCGCACCAGCAGCGGCAGGTTGCCGCGCGTAGCGTCCAACGGTTCGATGGCAAAGCTCAGCAGTTCAGTCATGTCCGGTCACCTCAAGCCAGAGCCGCGTTGGCGGCAAAATCGGGATGTGCGCCGTCGCGGCGCCTGTCTGGAGGAACGAGCGGACCTTGGGGAAATTCAGCAGGGCCACAACTAAAGCCGGCGGGCGCCGATTCGTCTGAACGATGTGCCCCCTTTCATCGCCCAGGAACCGTACATGACTCGCCAGCTTCTGCTTCTTGCCCTGCTCGCCGCGGCCCCTGCCGCCTGGTCGGCGCAGCCATGCGCCGTGGAAATCCATGGCACCGACCAGATGACCTTCGACAAGGCCGCCATCAGCGTGCCCAAGGCCTGCACCGCGTTCACCGTCACCCTCAGCCACCCCGGCGCCATGCCGAAGAACGTGATGGGCCACAACTGGGTGCTGAGCACCCAGGCCGACATGCAGGGCGTGCTCGATGACGGCCAGAAGGCGGGCGAGGCGCAGGACTACCTGAAACCTGGCGATACCCGGGTAATCGCCCATACCCGTCTGATCGGCGGCGGCGAACAAGACAGCGTCACCTTCGACACGCAGCAGCTGAAGGCCGCAACCCCCTACAGCTTCTATTGCTCGTTCCCGTTCCACAGCACCTTGATGAAGGGCACCCTGACCCTCGGCAGCTGACCCCGCCCCCCCTTTTCAATCTGCGAGATCACCCTTGATGAAAACCTCCTCCCCCGGGGCCATCCGCGAACTGCTGGGCCTGCTGAAACCCTACCGCCCGGCGGTGATCGTCTCGGTGCTGCTGGGCATGCTCGGCGGCCTGGCCGTGACCGCACTGCTGGCCACCGTCAACCAGGGCCTGCATGCCGCCGGCGGCATGAGCCAGAACCTGATCCTGGCCTTTGCCGGCTTGTGCGTGCTGGCCCTGGTCAGCAGCGTGGCGGCCGACAGCGGCACCAACTACGTCGGGCAGAAAGTCATCGCCCGGCTGCGCAAGGACCTCGGCGCCAAGGTGCTGTCGGCACCGATCGAGCAGATCGAGCGCTACCGCAGCCACCGCCTGATCCCGGTACTGACCCGCGACGTCGACACCATCAGCGACTTCGCCTTCGCCTTCGCCCCCCTGGCCATTTCGCTGACCACGGTGACCGGCTGCATGGCCTACCTGGCCTGGCTGTCGTGGCCGATCTTCCTCATCACCCTGGCAGCCATCGCCATCGGCAGCGGCATCCAGTACATCGCCCGGCAAAAAGGCGTGGCCGGCTTCAACGCCGCCCGTGACGCCGAAGACCACCTGCAGAAGCACTACTCGGCCATCGCCGAAGGTGCCAAGGAACTGCGCATCGACCGCCGCCGCCGCCACGCCATGCTGACGCGCAATATCCAGGGCAGTGCCGATTTCATCGCCAACACCCATATCCGCGCGATCAACATCTTCGTCGCGGCCAAGAGCCTGGGCTCGATGCTGTTCTTCGTGGTGATCGGCCTGACCCTGGCCCTGCAATCGCTATGGCCGAGCAACGACCCGGCGGTGATGAGCGGTTTCGTGCTGGTGCTGCTGTACATGAAAGGCCCGCTGGAAACCCTGATCAGCAACCTGCCGATTCTCGGCCGCGCGCAGGTGGCGTTCCGCCGCATCGCCGACCTTTCCGAGCGCTTTTCCTCGCCGGAGCCGCACCTGCTGCTGGCACCGCCGGCCAAGCGCAGCGCCCCGGCCAGCGCGCACCTGCAACTGCACGAGGTGGAATACGCCTACCCAGCGGTGGACGGCAACGAACCGTTCCGCGTGGGCCCGGTGAACCTGAGCATCGAACCGGGCGAGATCCTGTTCATCGTCGGCGAGAACGGCTGTGGCAAGACCTCGCTGATCAAACTGCTGCTGGGCCTGTACACCCCGCAGCGCGGCGAAGTGCGCCTGAACGGCAAGGCCGTCGGCCCGGAAGGGCTGGATGATTACCGGCAGTTGTTCACCACGGTGTTCGCCGACTATTACCTGTTCGACGACCTGCCCGAGCCCGAGCACAGCCTGCCCAGCGATGCCACGCGCTACCTGGAGCGGCTGGAGATCGCCCACAAGGTCAGCGTGCGCGATGGCGCCTTCACCACCACCGACCTGTCGACCGGGCAGCGCAAGCGCCTGGCGCTGGTCAATGCCTGGCTCGACGGGCGGCCGGTGCTGGTGTTCGACGAATGGGCGGCAGACCAGGACCCGACCTTCCGCCGGGTGTTCTACACCGAGCTGCTGCCGGACCTGAAGCGCATGGGCAAGACCATCATCGTGATTTCGCATGATGATCGGTACTTCGATACGGCGGACAAGGTGGTGCACCTTAGCCGCGGAAAAGTGGTGGAAGCGCTGGAACCGGTATGAAAATCTGCAACGGACTGCAAAATCGGGCGCTCTATAATCTATCTATAGTCGGTCTATAATTCGCTATAAATGGTTTTCCATACGACACCTATAATCAATCTATAGTCGGTCTATAATTGGCTATAGATTCGTATGGAGGTACAGCAAATGCCTGAAACCGTTTACCACCGCCCGGCCCTCGCATCCCGCCTGTCGAAATTGATCCTGCATGTCGCCGTCGGCAGTGCTGCCAGCTCGGGCGTATTTCTCGCTGCACCACGGCGCACCGGCAAATCGACCTTCGCCCGCGAAGACCTGCGCCCTGCGTTGGAGGCCGCCGGGGCGATCGTGTTGTATGCCGATCTATGGAAGGATCTGACCAAGGACCCGGGTCAGGTCATTGTTGAAGCGGTGCGTGAAGCGGTCGGTCGGAACGAAGGGTTCATAACGCGCCTCGCTAAATCGTCCGGAATGGAAAAGGTCGCGGTTGGAGGCTTGAACTTCAATCTGGACAGGATCGGGCTCGGGCAGGACATAGACCTGACCAGCGCTCTGGTGGCACTCTCCGATGAGTCACGCAGGATCATCGTCCTGATCATCGACGAAGCACAGCATGCGATCACGACGGAAGCAGGCATCGCCGCCCTGTTTGCTCTCAAGGCCGCCAGGGACGAGCTCAACAGCTCGAAGCACCATGGCCTGCGCATCGTCTGCACCGGCTCGAACCGGGACAAGCTGGCAATGCTGCGCAACAGCAAAGACCAAGCGTTTTTCGGTGCCTCCATGGTGCAGTTCCCGATGCTGGACCAGGATTTCATCGATTGGCTTTGCGCCAATATCGATCTGCCAAGCGCACTCGACCCAGCGCAGGTGTTCCAGCTCTTCAAGGAAAGCGGCTACCGCCCAGAGCTGTTAGGTGCGGCAGCGGATGAAATCCGCTTCGATTTCGGTATCGAGCCCGAGGCCATTCCGGCACGGTTCAGGGAGCTTGTTCAGGCACAAGCCAATGGCTTGAATGCAAATCTGAAAAAGGTGATCCACAGCCTCACGCCTATCCAGGCTGCGGTTCTACGTGTCATGTGCGTGAAGGGGAACGACTACGCGCCGTTCGAGGCGCCGACCCTGGCACTGTATGCCAAAGCGATGGAACAGGCCGGTGTGGATGCGAGCGAAGTGAAGGCCGAGGTACCGGGGGTGCAGCAAGCACTTATCGCTTTGCAGGACAAGAACTTGGTGTGGAAAGCATCGCGGGGGGTGTACGCGGTAGATGAACAGGTGATAGTCGATATCGTGCGTGCGGACGGCTTGCTGGAAGGTCTGGCCTGAGTGCTTTGCTGAGGGCGCCGGGGGGTGCTTTGCGCCCCTATCGCGACACAAGGCCGCTGCCACAGGCGTAAGCGACCACCTGAGCAGCCTTGTGTCGCGATGGGCTGCAAGGCAGCCCCAACAGGCAGAATCAGAACAACCAGTGATACAACAGGTACACCACCAGCGCCGCCAATAACGGCCGCAGCACGCGGTAGGCCTTGGGGTTGGCGCGCTTGAACTGCTTCACCCGGGCGCTGATCCGGTTGCTGAAGCGCTTGCTCCAGGCGTAGGCCTGGTTGATCCCGCCCACGCGTTCGTCGTCGGTGTTCTGCGGTGCGGTAGCACGGCCGAGGAAGGCGCTGACCTGGCGGTTGATGCGGGTCATCAGCGGGCTGCTCAGCGGCCGTTCGATGTCGCAGAACAGGATCACCCGGGTGACGTCAGTCTCGTTCTTGACCCAATGCACGTAGGTTTCGTCGAACATCACATCCTCGCCGTCACGCCATGCGTATTCCTCGCCGTCCACGTAGATGCGGCAGGCGTCGGAATTCGGCGTGGACAGCCCCAGGTGGTAGCGCAGCGAACCGGCGAACGGGTCACGGTGCGGGTTCAGGTGGCTGCCGCCGGGCAACAGGGCGAACATCGCGCCCTTGACGTTGGGGATGCTGCTGACCAGCTCGACGGTGCGCGGGCACAGGGTTTGCGCCGAAGGCAGCGGTTTGTCGTACCACTTCAGGTAAAAGCGCTTCCAGCCCTTCTTGAAGAACGAACCGAAACCGGCGTCGTTGTCCTTCTCGGCAGCGCGGATGTAACCTTCGTCGAACAGGCGCATGGCCTCTGCGCGGATTTCCTGCCAGTTGTCCTTCAACACATCCAGTTCGGGGAAGCGCTGGCGGTCCAGGTAGGGCCTGGAGGGCACGCCGGAAAACAGGTACATCAGGCTGTTGTAGGGGGCGAACAGCGCCGAATGGTTGACGAACTGGCGCAACACCGGCAAGCGAGCCTTGCCGCGCAGGTGCACGAACAGCACGCTGCCAAAAAACACCAGCAAGACACCCGCCTTGGCTGCAAAGGAAAAGGTCATGCTTTCACTCCTTGAGGAAGCGACAGGGCTGCGCGCCCTGCCCTCCGGAAAATCATCCTGCCATCATAAACCGATGCCGCCAGGGTAAAAACAGCCTGCACGGCAACTCAATCATGAAGATTTTGCAATAAACCAGGCCGCCGAACCTTGCGCCGGGTCAGCGGCCAGGCCGCTTACTGCTGGTTTTCCTGCTCGCTGAACAGGTCGCTGAACAGCATGCTCGACAGGTAGCGCTCGCCGGAGTCCGGCAGGATCACCACGATGGTCTTGCCTTGCATTTCCGGCTTTTCGGCCAGGCGCACGGCGGCCGCCATCGCCGCGCCACAGGAAATACCGCAGAGAATGCCCTCTTCCTGCATCAGCCGAATGGCCATGGCCTTGGACTCTTCATCGGTCACCGTCAGCACCTGGTCGACGATCGACAGGTCGAGGTTCTTCGGCACGAAGCCGGCGCCGATACCCTGGATCTTGTGCGGGCTGGGCTTGAGTTCTTCACCGGCCAGGGTCTGGCTGATCAACGGCGATGCCACGGGTTCCACCGCCACCGACAGGATCGCCTTGCCCTGGGTATGCTTGATGTAGCGCGACACGCCGGTGATGGTACCGCCGGTGCCGACCCCCGCCACCAGCACATCGACCGCGCCGTCGGTGTCGTTCCAGATTTCCGGGCCGGTGGTCTTTTCGTGGATCGCCGGGTTGGCCGGGTTTTCGAACTGGCCCGGCAGGAAGTACCCGGCCGGGTCGGCGGCGACGATTTCGTTGGCCTTCTCGATGGCGCCTTTCATGCCCTTGGCCGGGTCGGTCAGCACCAGCTCGGCCCCCAGCGCCTTGAGCACCTTGCGCCGCTCCAGGCTCATCGAGGCCGGCATGGTCAGCATCAGTTTGTAGCCGCGCGCGGCGGCGACGAAGGCCAGGCCGATGCCGGTATTGCCCGAGGTCGGTTCGACGATGGTCATGCCCGGCTTGAGCTTGCCGCTGCTTTCGGCATCCCAGACCATGTTCGCGCCGATGCGGCATTTGACCGAATAACCCGGGTTGCGCCCTTCGATCTTGGCCAGGATGGTCACGCCGCGCGGGGCAATGCGGTTGATCTGCACCAGCGGCGTGTTACCGATGGAGTGCGCGTTGTCTGCGAAGATACGGCTCATGGCGGGGTCCTTGGCATGAAAGAAAGCAGGGAAAGACCTCAAGGGTAAGCCCGGGCCGGCGGCCCGTAAAGCTCGTTCGAACTCAGCCAGGCGCGTTGCGGTCAACCGCACATCCTGCCTTGGAGACACTCCGATGAGAGCCCGTTATCGCTGGCCGCTGATCGGCCTGGCCAGCCTGATCGTGCTGTTGCTGGCGCTGCACCTGGCCCTGCCCTACCTGGTGCGCGACTACCTCAACGACAAACTGGCCGACATGGGCGACTACCGTGGCCAGGTGGCCGACGTTGACCTGGCCTGGTGGCGCGGTGCCTACCAGATCAACGGGCTGAAAATCGTCAAGACCACCGGCAAGGTGCCGGTGCCGTTTCTCGACGCACCGCTGATCGACCTGTCGGTGAGCTGGCATGCCCTGTGGTACGACCGCGCGGTGGTGGCCGAAGTGGAGTTCCAGCGCCCCGAGCTGAACTTCGTCGACGGCGGCAACAAGCAGAATTCGCAGACCGGTCAAGGCACCGACTGGCGCCAGCAGCTGGAAAAACTGCTGCCGATCACCCTCAACGAGGTGCGCATCGACAATGGCGTGCTGACCTTTCGCAACTTCAATTCCAAGCCACCGGTCGACCTCAAGGCTACCCAGCTGAATGCCAGTATCCGCAACCTCACCAACATTCGCGACGAAAAGGGCCGGCGCGATGCCAGCTTCGACGGCACCGCACGGATCGCAGGCGATGCCAAGGTGGAAAGCCGCGCGACCTTCGACCCGTTCAGCGATTTCGACGATTTCGAGTTCCGCCTGCGCGCCACCGGGATCGAGCTGCGCAGGCTCAACGACTTCGCCAGTGCCTACGGCAAGTTCGACTTCAATGCCGGGCACGGCGATGTGGTGATCGAAGCGCAGGCCACCAACGGCCGCCTGAACGGTTACATCAAGCCGCTGCTGCGCGATGTGGATGTGTTCGACTGGCAGCAGGATGTGCAGGAAAAGGACAAAGGTTTCTTCCGCTCGGTGTGGGAGGCGCTGGTGGGCGCGACCGAGACGGTGCTGAAGAACCAGCCGAAGAACCAGTTCGCCACCCGCGTGGAGCTGAGCGGCAGCGTGCGCAAGCAGGATATCAGTGCCTTCGAGGCGTTTCTGCAGATCCTGCGCAACGGGTTTATCCAGGCATTCAATGCGCGCTACGAGCGTGACGCGCCGGATTGAGACCAGAATGGCGTGACGGGGCATTCAGGGACTGAATACCCGGTCTGCGTTTCCAGCTGGCGAGCCCCGCGTTATAGTCGGTGACAAATCAAAAATATGTGCTGCTTGTACTGGCCTCTTCGCGGGTGAACCCGCTCCCACAGGTATTGCACAAACCTGAGCAAAGGTGGGTACCTGTGGGAGCGGGTTTACCCGCGAAAGGGCCGGTGCAGGCTTACAGCAGAGGACAGACCCATGAAGTTCGAAGGCACCCGCGACTACGTCGCCACAGACGACCTGAAACTGGCGGTAAACGCGGCCATCACCCTCGAACGCCCGTTGCTGGTCAAGGGCGAGCCCGGCACCGGCAAGACCATGCTGGCCGAGCAGCTGGCCGCCTCGTTCGGGGCGCGCCTGATCACCTGGCATATCAAGTCGACCACCAAGGCCCACCAGGGCCTCTACGAGTACGATGCGGTCAGCCGCCTGCGCGACTCGCAACTGGGCGTGGACAAGGTCCACGACGTGCGCAACTACCTGAAGAAGGGCAAGCTGTGGGAAGCCTTCGAGGCCGAAGAGCGGGTCATCCTGCTAATCGACGAAATCGACAAGGCCGACATCGAGTTCCCCAACGACCTGCTGCAGGAACTCGACAAGATGGAGTTCTACGTCTACGAAATCGACGAGACCATCAAGGCCAGACAGCGCCCGATCATCATCATCACCTCCAACAACGAGAAGGAACTGCCGGACGCCTTCCTGCGCCGCTGCTTCTTCCATTACATCGCCTTCCCCGACCGCAGCACCCTGCAACAGATCGTCGATGTGCACTACCCGAACATCAGCCAGTCGCTGGTCAGCGAGGCGCTGGATGTGTTCTTCGATGTGCGCAAGGTGCCAGGCCTGAAGAAAAAGCCGTCCACCTCCGAGCTGGTCGATTGGCTGAAGCTGCTGATGGCCGACAACATCGGTGAAGCGGTGCTGCGCGAACGCGACCCGACCAAGGCGATTCCGCCGCTGGCCGGTGCGCTGGTGAAGAACGAGCAGGATGTGCAGTTGCTCGAGCGCCTGGCTTTCATGAGCCGGCGCGGCAACCGCTGACAGGAGCCGGGCCATGCTGCTCAACCTGTTCAATGAAATGCGTGCGGCCAAGGTACCGGTGTCGGTGCGCGAACTGCTCGACCTGCACCAGGCCCTGCAAAAGCGCGTGGTGTTCGCCGACATGGACGAATTCTATTACCTCGCCCGCGCCATCCTGGTGAAGGACGAGCGCCATTTCGACAAGTTCGACCGCGCCTTCGCCGCCTACTTCAAGGGCCTGGAAAACCTCGACCGGCACATCGAGGCACTGATCCCCGAAGACTGGCTGCGCAAGGAATTCGAGCGTTCGCTGAGCGACGAGGAGCGCGCGCAGATCCAGTCGCTGGGCGGCCTGGACAAGCTCATCGAGGAATTCAAGAAGCGCCTGGAAGAACAGAAGGAACGCCACGCCGGCGGCAACAAGTGGATCGGCACCGGCGGCACCAGCCCGTTCGGCTCGGGCGGCTTCAACCCCGAGGGTATCCGCGTGGGCGAGGCCGGCAAGCGTCAGGGCAAGGCCGTGAAGGTGTGGGACCAGCGCGAGTACAAGAACCTCGACGACCAGGTCGAGCTGGGCACGCGCAACATCAAGCTGGCCCTGCGCCGGTTGCGCAAGTTCGCCCGTGAAGGCGCCGCCGAAGAGCTCGACATCGACGGCACCATCGACCACACCGCGCGCGATGCCGGGCTGCTGAACATCCAGATGCGCCCCGAGCGGCGCAACACGGTGAAGCTGCTGTTGCTGTTCGACATCGGCGGTTCGATGGACGCCCATGTCAAGGTCTGCGAAGAGCTGTTTTCCGCGTGCAAGACCGAGTTCAAGCACCTGGAGTACTACTACTTCCACAACTTCGTGTACGAGTCGGTGTGGAAGAACAACCTGCGCCGCACTTCGGAGCGTTATTCCACCTTCGACCTGCTGCACAAGTACGGCGATGACTACAAGGTGGTGTTCGTCGGCGACGCGGCCATGGCGCCCTACGAGATCACCCAGCCGGGTGGCAGCGTGGAGCACTGGAACGAAGAAGCCGGGTATGTGTGGATGCAGCGCTTCATGGAGAAATTCAAGAAGATCATCTGGATCAACCCGTATCCGAAGCAGGCCTGGGACTACACCGCCTCGACCCACCTGGTGCGCGACCTGATCGAGGACAAGATGTACCCGCTGACCTTGCAGGGGTTGGAGGACGGGATGCGCTACCTGTCCAAGTGATGTTGGCTGTGGCGGCCTCTTCGCGGGTGAACCCGCTCCCACAAGCCCGAGGCCTGCGCCGAACCTGTGGGAGCGGGCATGCCCGCGAAGAGGCCAGCAGCCTTACAACCAACGCTCCAGGTAACACTGCTGCTCCCGCCACGCCTCGTCCTGCACCACCGCCCTGAAGCGCACCGCAGCCCCCGGCAGGCACTGCGCCAACTGCGCCAACGCCAACGGCGTCAATGCCCCCAGCCGCGGATAGCCGCCAATGGTCTGGCGGTCATTGAGCAGCACGATCGGCTGCCCGTCCGGCGGCACCTGCACTGCCCCCAGCGCAATTCCCTCGGAAATCATCGGCGCCCCCTGGTAGACCAGCTGCGGGCCCAGCAAACGGATGCCCATGCGGTCGGCCCGGCTGTCCAGCGTCCACGCGCGGTTGAACGCCTCGAACAGGCTGGTGCCGCTGAAATCACCGATCTGCGCGCCCATCACCAGGTCGAGTACCGGTTTGTGAACGTAGCGCGGGCGCAACGCCTGCGGTACCTCGCGCAAGGTTGCCGCAGCCCCGGCAAAGGCCAGCAGCTGGCCTTTGCCGAGCGCCGAACCCTGACCATCGATACCGCCCAGCCCCTCGCGCACGACCGTGGCACAACTGCCCAGCACATCCTCACCCAGGAACCCGCCCGGCGCCGCCAGATAGGCCCGCACGCCCTGCTTCGGCTGGCTCAGGCTCAAGCGCTGGCCTTTGGCCAAGGCGAAGCTGCGCCAGGGTGCCAGCGGCTGGTCATCGACCCGCGCATCCAGGTCGGCACCGGTCAGGGCCAGCACACAATCCTGCTCGGCGATCACACAGAAGCCACCCAGCGCTACCTCCACCACCGGCGCGCCCAGCGGGTTGCCCAGCAGCCAGTTGGCCCAGTGCATCGCTACCCAGTCCAAGGCGCCGCCCTGGGTCACGCCCAGGTGGCGTACGCCAAAGCGTCCGGCATCCTGCAACTGGCACAGCGGCGTACTGGCCGCGATCTTCAACTGCTTCATCCTTGCGCCTCCACATCCCCGCCCAAGGCCAGGAACTCGCTGCGCGAAACCGCCACGAAGCGCACCCGGTCGCCGGGTTGCAACAGGCTGTAGCCCTCGCGCTCGCGGTCGAACAGGCGCACCGGGGTGCGCCCGATCAGGTTCCAGCCGCCGGGCGATACCGCCGGATAAGCCGCAGTCTGGCGTTCGGCAATGCCGACGCTGCCCGCCGCCACGCGTTTGCGCGGGGTGCTCAGGCGCGGGCTGGCCAGGCGTTCGTCCACCAGCCCCATGAAGCCGAAACCGGGGGCGAAGCCCAGGGCGAACACCGGGTACTCGCGCTCGCTGTGCAGGCGGACCACCTCGGCCTCGCTCAGCCCGCTGCGGGCCGCCAGCAGCGGCAGCTCCGGGCCGACACTGGCGTCGTACCACACCGGGATCTCATGGCGGCGACCAGCGCTGCCCGTGTCTGGCTGCAAACCGTCCAGCGCCTGGGTGATCAGCGTCCTCGCCTGACCCGGCGGCAGGTCGAACTGCACCATCAGCGTGGTGTAGGACGGCACCAGGTCCAGCAGGTGCTCGCCGAACGCTGCGTGCAAGCGCTGGCTGGCGGCGAGCATCCACGGCATGTTGCCCTCGTCGATACCGTCGAACAGGCGCACCATCAGGCTGTCGATGGCCACCACTTCAATGCGCGGGTTCATCGCGCCCCCAGGGCATCGAGCGCCTGGCGAATCTGCCGCACCGCCGCCAGCGAACTGTCATTGTCACCGTGCACGCACAGGGTGCGCGCCTCGAGCTTCAAAGCACTGCCATCGTCCGCCAGCAATGTTTCGCCACGGGCCAGGCGCACGGCCTGCTCCACCACCAGCGCCGGGTCGTGGTGCACCGCGCCGGGCAGGCGCCGCGACCGCAGGTGGCCGCTGGCGGTGTAGGCACGGTCGGCGAACGCCTCGAACCACAGCGGCACGCCGACTTCATCGCCCAGGGCCTGGGCGGCGCGGTTGTCGGCGGTGGCCATCAGCATCAGCGGCAGGTCGCCGCCGTAGGCCGCCACGGCTTCCAGCACGGTACGCAGCGTGAGCGGGTCGGCCATCATGTCGTTGTACAACGCGCCATGGGGCTTCACATACGCAACGCGGCCACCGAGCACCTTGCAGATGCCCTCCAGCGCGCCGATCTGGTAGTGCAGCAGGTCACGGATTTCTTCCGCGCTGCAGGCCATGGAGCGGCGACCGAAGCCGACCAGGTCCGGGTAGGCCGGGTGCGCGCCGATGGCTACCCCGTGCTCCAGCGCCAGGGCCACGGTGCGGCGCATGATGCCGGGGTCGCCAGCGTGGTAGCCGCAGGCGATGTTGGCGCAGTCGATGAACGGCATGACCTCGGCATCCAGGCCCATTTGCCAGTTGCCGAAACTCTCGCCCATGTCGCAATTGAGTAGCAGGCGTTCCACCGCGCGGCCTCCGTTGTCGTTGTTCATAGGCCTACCTTACCGCGCCTGCAGCTGTTTGCCGCGGGTTTCCGGCAGGCTCAGCGCGGCGACGATCACCACCCCGTACGACACTGCCGAGAACACCCCGATACCCAGGCCCAACGGCACTTTCTGCCCGAGCACGCCGATCAGCAGCGGGAACAGCGCCGCCACCACCTTGCCGATGTTGTAGCAAAAGCCCTGCCCCGAACCGCGAATGCGCGTGGCGAACAGTTCGGTGAGGAACGCGCCCATGCCGCTGAAGATGCCCGAGGCGAAGAAGCCCAGCGGGAAGCCCAGCCACAGCATCACGCCGTCGCTGACCGGCATCTGGGTGTACAGCAGCACGATGACGAACGAGCCCACGGCGAACAGGATGAAGTTCTTTTTGCGCCCCAGCAGGTCGGACAGGTACGCGCTGACCACATAGCCGACGTAGGAGCCAATGATCACCATCGCCAGGTAGCCGCCAGTGCCCAGCACGCTCAGGCCGCGCTCATTTTTGAGGAAGGTCGGCAGCCACGAGGTGATGGCGTAGTAGCCGCCCAGCGCGCCGGTGGTCAGCAGCGACGCGCGCACGGTGGTCCAGAGCATGCCCGGGGCGAAGATTTCGTGGAACCGTGCCGGCGCCTCGGCCGCTTGCATGGCCTTGGCTTCGCGGTACACCTCGGGGTCCTTGACCAGGCGGCGGACGAAGATCACGAAGATCGCCGGCACCAGGCCCAGCAAGAACAGCGCACGCCAGGCCTGCTCAGCCGGCAGCCAGGAAAACAGCAGCGCGTAGAGGATGGCGGTGAGGCCCCAGCCAAGGGCCCAGCCGGACTGCACCATGCCCACCGCCTTGCCGCGGTCCTGGGCACGGATCACCTCGCCGATCAGCACCGCGCCGGCGGTCCATTCGCCACCGAAGCCAAAGCCCATCAGCGTGCGGGCGATCAGCAGCTGTTCATAGTTCTGGGCGAAGCCGCAGAGGAAGGTGAAGAAGGCGAACCACAGCACGGTCAGTTGCAGGGTGCGCACGCGGCCGATGCGGTCGGAAAGGATACCGGCCAGCCAACCGCCCACGGCCGAGGCAATCAGCGTGCTGGTGTGGATCAGCCCGGCTTCGGTGGTGGTGATGCCCCACAGCATGATCAGCGTGGGGATGACGAAGCTGAGCATCTGCGTGTCCATGCCGTCCAGGCCATAGCCGATCTTGCAGCTCCAGAAGGTGCGCCGTTGCTGGGCGTCGATGTCGCGGTACCAGGCAAAAGGCCCGGTTGAAGACGGGGAACTGACCTGCTGCTGTACGCCGGTGGGGTTCATGCTTGCCTCGGCTTGTTGGTATTGTTTTTATGGGCGACAACGTGTCGCGGCCTGTGCGCCATTGTTCAGAGGCTGCGCCACCTGCGTCCAACGAGAAAAACCGCCGGTCTGGAACAAGAAAAACTGATCATGAACCTTCGCTTCCTCGAAACCTTCGTCTGGGTCGCCCGGCTCAAGAGCTTCCGCCTGACTGCGGAAAAGCTGTTCACCACCCAGGCCTCGGTATCCAGCCGCATTGCCGCGCTGGAGGCGGACCTGGGCGTGAAGCTGCTGCTGCGCGACTCGCGTGGCGTCAGCCTGACCCCGGAGGGCGGCAAGGTGCTGGAATACGCCGAACGCATGCTGGAAACCGCCAAGGCCATGAAGCAGTCGCTGGACAGCGACCGGGCCAAGGTCGGGCGCATTCGCATCGGGGTGATGGACACGGTGATCCACACCTGGATGAGTGCGCTGGTGGCGGAGCTGACCGAGCGCTACCCGCAGGTGGAGATCGAACTGGTGGCCGACACGGCGCTGAACCTGCGCGAGCAGCTGCAAAAGGGCTTTCTCGATGTGATCCTGCAGACCGACCTGCTGCGCGAGCAGTCGATCCGCAGCCTCGACCTGGCGCGCTACCCGATGGGCTGGGTGGTGGCTGCCGGCTCGCAGCAGCACCGCGACTACGCCTCGCTGGCCGAGCTCGGGCGCGAGCGGATCATCACCTTTTCGAAGAATTCGCGCCCGCACCAGGAGGTGTTGAACCTGCTGCAGGTCGCCGGGGCCGAGACGCCGCGGCTGAACTGCGTGAACTCGGTAGCGGCGATCACCCGGCTGTTGCGCGACGGTTTCGGCATTGGCGCGCTGCCGCCGGCGCTGGTGGATGCCGAGTTGAGCCGCGGTGAGCTGGTGTTACTGCCGGAGCTGCAGCCGCCGCCGAGCCTGGAGCTGGTGGTGGCCTGGCAGACCGGGGTGGTGCTGGTGGATGAAGTGGTCGGGGTGTGCCGGCAGGTGCTGGAGCGGTATGCGCGGGATGTGGGGGGGCAGCGGATAGTGTTGGTCTGAACCGACTGTACCGGCCTCTTCGCGGGCTTGCCCGCTCCCACAGGTACTGCATCAACCTAGAATGTTGTGCAAATCCTGTGGGAGCGGGCAAGCCCGCGAAAGGGCCGGTACAGGCACAGCAGAATTCAGCGCCAACTCTCTTTCACCGCCCGGCGGCGCCCGCCAAGGATCACCCAGCCAATCCCCAGCAGCAGGCTCTCGACCACAAAGGCCAGCACGAACCCTGCGCCTACCCCCCAGCCGATCGCCTCGGGCACCAGCAGAATCTGGTAGCTGTAGCTATCGAGGGTTTCGTCGCGCAACTGCGGGTCGGCCTGCACCAGCACATGCCAGGTACGCCCGGCCCAGGAGCCTTGCAGCGCCTGCCATTCGTTTTCCAGCAGTTCGTTGCGGATCATCAGGCTTTCGATGCTGTTGGCGTCACTCAGGAATACCGGGTCGTCGCTGCTGCGGTAATGCCGCAGCAGCGCCTGCAGGTCGCCCTTGAAGAAGCGCTCGGCCGTCTGCCGGAAGCCATCGAGCGCCTCGCGCGATTCGAACAGGTGCGCCTCGACCCGCTGGCTGTAGTCCTTGACCAGCCCCGGGACCTGGATACCGGCCAACAGGCCGAAGGTGAACAGCAGCAACCGCAGGTAACTTCTGAACATGCAGCGTCCTTAGCTCTGGCCGTGCGCCACGCACTCGCCGTGCCGCCACAGGGCCCATTGACCCGGCGCATAGCGCTGCCAGGTCTCGTTCTCGGTCAAGGCCTCGGTGGCGATCACCGTGACCACGTCGTTGGGGGTGGTTTCGGTGTGAAAATCGACGATCAGGTCGACATCCTTCAACCGTGCCGCGCCAAACGGTGCACGGCGAGTGATGTGCACCAGCTTGGTCGAGCAGAAGCAGAACAACCAGTCACCGTCGCTGAGCATGCAGTTGAACACGCCCTGGGTGCGGTAGCCGGCACAGGCTTCGACCAGCACCGGCAGCAGCTGTTCCACCGCAACCGGCTCGGGGAAGGCGCTGCGGATGCGGTTGAGCAGGTCGCAGAAGGCCGCCTCGCTGTCGGTGTCGCCCACCGGCCGGTAGAAGCTGGCCTGGCCCTTGAACTCACCCAGCTGGCCATTGTGCGCGAAGCACCAGTTGCGGCCCCACATTTCCCGCACGAACGGGTGGGTGTTGGCCAGGCAGACCTTGCCGACGTTGGCCTGGCGGATGTGGCCGATGACCACTTCGCTCTTGATCGGGTAGCGCTGCACCAGGTTGGCCACCTCCGACTCGCTGCTGGCGGCCGGGTCCTGGAACAGGCGCAGGCCACGTCCTTCGTAGAAGCCGATGCCCCAGCCGTCACGGTGCGGGCCGGTACGGCCGCCGCGCTGCATCAGGCCGGTGAAGCTGAAGACGATGTCGGTGGGGACGTTGGCACTCATGCCCAGCAATTCGCACATAGGCGTGACTCCGCTTACAGACGGGGCTCGACCCGGCCACCGGCGCCTAGGGGCGCGGCAGGGCGTGGGTCGTCACGGTAGCGGTCGCGGCGCTCGGCGGCCAGCGGCGCCTGGGTCGCCAGCTGGTCATCCTCGGCAGCCTGGCGCTGGGCAGCGGCCTCGGCCTGCGCGCGGCGTTCGCGGGCGCGTTTTTCCAGCGGCAGGCGCAGCAGCACGAAGAGGAAGTACAGCGAGAACGCGCCCATGCCGTACATGGCCAGGTCGGACACCGCGCGCCAGGCGTTGTTGCCGACCTTGAAGGCGACGTCCAGGGCGGTGATGGCGATAGCCGGGGCGAAGCTGTCCTTGACCGGGTCGACGATGGTCGGGGTCAGCAGCAGCACGGCCAGCACCACCCGCAACGGTTCGCGCAGCCAGCGCCACATCCAGCCGGTGAGTTTGAAGCCCACCAGCAGGCAGCCCAGGGCGGCAACGGCGTAAAGGCCCCAGGCGAGGGTGTAGTCGTTCTCGGTCATGGTGTTCGTGCAAGCCAGGCAAAGAGACGCCTATGATAAACACTTTTCCGGGCGCAGACAGCGTCTCCCTGTCCCGGCCCTATCGCCGGCAAGCCAGCTCCCACAGGTTCGCCACTACCTGTCAGGCCTGTGCAGTACCTGTGGGAGCTGGCTTGCCGGCGATAGGGCCGGGGCAGGTACCCCCCAGCCAAGAGATCTCCAATGCCCAACAAGCCCCAGCCGCCCATTGCCCACGCCGACAACGCCAGCGACCCGTACGCCTGGCTGCAACAGCGCGACACCCCCGAGGTGCTGGCCTACCTGCAGGCCGAAAACGCCTACCAGGAAGCCTGCCTGGCAGACCAGGCGCCGCTGCGCGAGCGCCTGTTCGAAGAGATCAAGGGCCGCATCCTGGAAACCGACCTGTCGCTGCCGACGCCGTGGGGCCCGTTCCTGTACTACACCCGTACCACTGCCGGCGACGAGTACCCCCGCCACTACCGCTCCCCGCACCCGGCCGACGACAGCAACCGCGTCGATGAAAGCCAGGAACAGCTGCTGCTCGACCCCAATGCCCTGGCCAACGGCGGCTTCCTGGCCCTCGGTGCGTTCAGCGTCAGCCCCGACCACCGCCTGCTGGCCTACAGCCTCGACACCAGCGGCGAAGAAACCTTCACCCTGTACGTCAAGGACCTGGCCACCGGCAGCATCACCGCCCTGCCCTTCGACAATTGCGACGGCAGCCTGACCTGGGCCAACGACAGCCAGACGCTGTTCTTCGCCGAACTGGACGACACCCACCGCCCGTGGCGCCTGCTGCGCCATACCCTGGGCGAGGAAGGCGCGCAGACCGTGTTCGAAGAGCCCGACGGGCGCTTCTTCCTGCACTGCTACCGCACCAGCTCCGAACGCCAGCTGGTGCTGCTGCTGAACAGCAAGACCACCAGCGAAGCCTGGGTGCTGGACGCCGACACCCCGCAGGCCACGTTCACCTGCCTGGCGCCGCGCGTCGAAGGCCACGAATACTTCCCCGACCACGGCCAGCTCGACGGCGAGTGGCGCTGGTTCATCCGCACCAACCAGGACGGCATCAATTTCGCCCTGTACCACGCCCCGGTCGCTCCGGTGCCAAGCCGTGAGCAATGGCAGGTGCTGGTGCCGCACCGCGACGCGATCATGCTCGAAGGCCTCAGCCTGAATGCCAGCGCGCTGACCCTGAGCCTGCGCGAAGGCGGCCTGCCGATCATCGAGGTACGCCCGCAGGGCCTGGCGGCCTACCGCGTCGAGTTGCCCGACGCCGCCTACAGCCTGTACGTGCAAGACAGCCTGGAATTCGCCAGCGCCCGCCTGCGCCTGCGCTACGAGGCACTCAACCGCCCGGCGCAGGTGCGCCAGCTGGAGCTGGCCACAGGTGCGCAGACGGTACTCAAGCAAACCCCGGTGCTGGGCCCGTTCGATGCCGACGACTATGTCAGCGAGCGGCTGTGGGCCACTGCGCCGGACGGTACCCAGGTGCCGATCAGCCTGGTGCGCCGCCGGCAGGACCTGGGCCGCACGGTACCGCTGTACCTGTACGGCTACGGCGCTTATGGCGAAAGCCTCGACCCGTGGTTCTCGCATGCGCGCCTGAGCCTGCTGGAACGCGGCGTGGCGTTTGCCATCGCCCACGTGCGCGGCGGCGGCGAGCTGGGCGAAGCCTGGTACCGCGCCGGCAAGCAGGAACACAAGCGCAACACCTTCCACGATTTCATCGCCTGTGCCGAACACCTGATCGCCGAGGGCGTGACCACTGCCGAGCGCCTGGCCATCAGTGGCGGCAGCGCCGGCGGCCTGTTGATAGGCGCAGTGCTCAACCAGCGCCCCGAGCTGTTCCGCTGCGCGATCGCCGAAGTGCCGTTCGTCGATGTGCTCAACACCATGCTCGACCCTGAGCTGCCGCTGACCGTGACCGAGTACGACGAATGGGGCAACCCTGAAGAGCCGGACGTGTATGAGCGGATCAAGGCGTACGCACCGTACGAGAACGTGAAGGCACAGGCCTACCCGGCGATGCTGGTGGTGGCGGGCTACAACGACAGCCGCGTGCAGTACTGGGAGGCGGCCAAGTGGGTGGCGCGGCTGCGCACGCGCAAGACCGACGACCACCTGTTGCTGCTCAAGACCGAGATGGGCGCCGGGCATGGCGGGATGAGCGGGCGCTATCAGGGGCTGAAGGATGTGGCGCTGGAGTATGCGTTCGTATTCGGCGAGCTAGGTATCGCTTGAGAGGGTTGGGGGCGCTTCGCGCCCCTTTCGCGACACAAGGCCGCTCCCACAGAGATCGCGCATGTCCTGAATCCTGCGCGATCCCTGTGGGAGCGGGTTTACCCGCGAACACGGGCGAAGCCCGTGCCATCCACCGCGGCGCCTGCTTCGCGGGTAAACCCGCTCCCACAGAAAACCGGGGCAGGCCGGCTGAATTCAATCATCCTGCACCGGCGCCTTCGGCGGCTCCTGGCGCAACCCTGGCAATGGCTGGTCCTTGGGCGGCCCGGGCACCGGCATCGGCGGCAGCAGCGGCGCGCCCGGCTGGCTGTCGTAAGCCTTGGGCGGTGTACTCGGGGTTATCTGCGGGTAGGGCGTAGGCGTCGGCGTACCCGGTGCTCCAGGCACCGGTGTGCTCAGCCGGGGTGGCGTGCTGGCGGCTTCGGCCAAGGGCAGGCCAGCCAACAACCATGCAGCGAGGAGCGCACGCAACATCAGCAACCTCCTGTCGGGAACCTTCCTACAGGCTACGCCTAAATCAACGCTTTCGCCTGTCCGCCTGCCCTGCAAGCGCGCTAGACTCAGTGGCATAACCGTCATTTGCCTGATCAGAACAAAGGAAACACCATGAGCTCCACCGCTTCCGCCGCCGCCACCGCGCGCCTGGACCGCATCCTGGCCGATGCCAAGCGCGACAAGGAAATGGGCTACCGCGACAAGGCCCTGAGAATGTACCCGCATGTCTGCGGCCGCTGCGCCCGCGAGTTCGCCGGCAAACGCCTGAGCGAACTGACCGTGCATCACCGCGACCACAACCACGACAACAACCCGCAGGACGGTTCCAACTGGGAGCTGCTGTGCCTGTACTGCCACGACAACGAGCACTCGCGCTACACCGACCAGCAGTACTTCAGCGAAGGCTCGACCAGCACCCCGAGCATCGCCAAGGCCACCCATAACCCGTTCGCCGGCCTGGCGGGCATGCTGAAGAAAGACTGACCATCGATTGGCCCCCCGCTGCTACCGGGCAGCCCGTATAATCGCGCTTTTTTCCTGAAGGGCCCCGGTACGTGGCAAACAAACGATACAGCTGCATCGGCCTGTTCAACCCAAAGTCGGCGGAAAACGTCGGCTCGGTGATGCGCGCCGCCGGTTGCTATGGCGTCAATTCGGTGTTCTACACCGGCAAACGCTATGAACGCGCCCGGGATTTCGTCACCGACACCAAGCGCGTGCACTACGACATCCCGCTGATCGGCATCGACGACCTGCAGCGCATCATCCCGCTGGGTTGCACGCCGGTGGCGGTGGAACTGGTCGACGGCGCCCGGCCACTGCCGGAATACACCCACCCGGACCGGGCCATCTACATCTTCGGGCCGGAAGACGGCAGCCTCAGCGCCGAGGTGCGGGCGTGGTGCGAAGAGACCATCTACATTCCCACCGAAGGCTGCATGAACCTGGCGGCGACCGTGAATGTGGTGCTGTACGACCGCATGGCCAAGGGGCTGAACACCCGTTCGGGGCCGCGGTTCAAGTAACCGACTGAACGATGACGGCGGCCGACAGGTCACCTGCATACACTTCAGACGGAGGCCTTGCCATGCTTGATATCCATTCGGCAGCGACATCGCAGGACAGTAACGTTCATGGTCTTGAGCGCGCCAGTTCGCTGGCCGGCGGCGCGTTGATGGTCAGCAAGGGCCTGCGCCACGGCGGCCTGCTCGGGTTGTTGCAGATCGCCGTGGGCGGCCTGGCCCTGGCCCGGGGTGTCAGCGGGCACTGTGCGACCAAGGCCTGGTGGCAGCGGCACCGCCAGGAGTATCACCGTTTGCGTGCAGACATCGAGCGCAGTGCGACCGAGCTGCAGGCGCTGAAGACCAGTGCCGAGGCGGCGACGCGCGGGGTGACGGTGACCGGGAAGGATCCGTTGACCGGCCTTTGAGGCTCGGTTGCCGGTGCTGGCCCTTTCGCGGGCACGCCCGCTCCCACAAGTAACCCTGTGGCCGGTACTGGCCACAGGGATGCCTAGCGCAATACCTTGCTTTCCAGCACCTCGGAACGCCGCCCCAGCACATTCTCGCTGATCTGCACGAAGTCTTCGGTGCTCACGCCTGGCAAGCGCATCAGCCCGCGCGCCACATCGTCCAGCGAGCGCCTGGCCTGGGTATGAATGCGGATTTCCTTGTCCAGCGCCTGCAGCAACAACACCCCACGGGCCACCTGCGCCGGTGTGGCATGTTCGCCCTTGAGCCGGGTGACCTTGGCGCCCTGCTTGCTCAGGCGCGCCTGCCAGGCCTGGTAACGGTCGTCGCTCACCCCGCCCGCGCGACGCAGCAACTCGCTGGCGTAATAGTCGGTCAGGCTTTCTACCAGCCAGTCACTGCCATCACGCCCACGGATCTGCGCGAACAGTTGCACCACCTCACGCAGCAACGGGCTGCTGCCATTCTCGCTGACCATCGGCCGCGCGCTGTGCAGGTACAACGAACCCTGCGCGGCCATCGCCCCGCGCCACATGCCGTCGCGGGCACCGACCAGCAGCAGCTTCGGCGGGTTGCGCGGGAACACCGCCTGCAATTGCGGCCAGACGAACGTCAGCAAGGTCAGGCTGTCCATGCGCCGCATGCCCTGCCCCACCGGCGCGGCCACGGTGACCTCGGTTTCGCCCAGGCGGGCACGCCGGCTGCCCAGGTCGCCGGCGAGCATCCAGCCGGTGGGGCGGTCGAACAGGCGCGAAACGTTGTCGATGCGGAACTTGTCCTTGCCGATGCGCGGCCAGGAGGTCTCGATGCTTTTCCAGCCCTCGGGCAGGTCGAATGCCAGGCGCGCGACCAGCTCGACGCCATCCTGCTGGTCGAGGCGCGCCGCTGGCACCAGCTGGTCGCCGAGGAACAGCGCCCAATGCGCGGTGATGCGCGACGAATAGGCGCCGCTGTCGCGTTTCTGGTCCAGTTGCACCCGGTAGCTGAGGCTGGTCTTGCCGGCAGCCGGCTGCCACACCCCGCGCTGGCCGTGCAGCTGCCATTGGCCATCCGCCTGGAAGCCGCTGTAGGCCCCGGCCTTGCCCAGGTCGAAGTCCAGGCTGCGCACGGCACTGCCTTCGGCCAAGGTCAGGCGCACCTCCGCCTGGCCGCTGGCCGGTAGCAGACGCACCTGGTAGTCGAGGTCGACCTTTTTCGCCCAGGCCGGCGAACTGGCCATCAGGCCCAACAGCAACAACAGCTGGCAACGCATACCGAAACTCCTTGTTTCCCCGTGGCAGCGGGCCGCGCCGTTCAGCTGGCGCGGAAGATCAGGTGGTCTTCCCAGTCGTCTTCGTGCACATCGTGTTCGCTGAGCATACGCCCCGACTGGGAAATGCGCTGTTCATGGACCTGCTGGCGATCGCCACAGACCAGGTGATGCCAGGCCGGCAGGTCCTGGCCTTCGCTGACCAGGCGGTACCCGCAGGTGCTCGGCAGCCACTTGAACTGGTCGGCCTTGCCCGGGGTGAGCTGAATGCAGTCGGGCACCTGGGCGAAGCGGTTGGGGTAGTCGCTGCACTGGCAGGTGTTCAGGTCCAGCAGTTTGCAGGCGATGCGCGTGTAGTAGACGCTGTTGTCGTCTTCGTCCTCGAGCTTTTGCAGGCAGCACAGGCCGCAGCCGTCGCACAGCGACTCCCACTCTTGCGGGCTGAGTTGTTCGAGGGTCTTGCGCCGCCAGAAAGGCGCGTTTTCAGCGTTCATGACACGGGGTTCCTGCATTCATACCGGGGCCGCGGCGCGCGGCGGCGCCAGTCTAGAGCCTGGCCTTCGGCAAAGCCAGACCGCTTGTCAGTCGCGACGGGACGCAGTAGCGTGCGCGTTTCCCGTCCTGTTGCCGGAGCCGCCATGAGCGCCAACCCTCGCATTGCCGATTACGCCATCAACGAGCAGTTCATCAACCGCTGGTCGCCACGCGCGTTCACCGCCGAACCGATCAGCGAAGAGACCCTGCTGAGCTTCCTCGAAGCCGCACGCTGGGCGCCGTCGGCAAACAACTCGCAGCCTTGGCGCTTCCTCTATGCCCGGCGTGACACGCCGCACTGGCAGCGTTTTCTGAACCTGTTGGTGCCGGCCAACCGCAGCTGGGCGCAACAGGCTTCGGCGCTGGTGCTGGTGATGTCCAAGACCACCTTCGCCGCCCCCGGCACCACGGAAGAAAAACCGGCGCTGTGGCACACCTTCGACACCGGCTCTGCCTGGGGCCACCTGGCGCTGCAAGCCAGCATCAGCGGCTGGCACACCCATGGCATGGCCGGCTTCGACCAGGCGCTGGCGCGTGAGGAACTGAAGGTGCCTGAAGGCTATGTACTGCACGCCATGGTGGCGATCGGCAAGCTGGGTGACAAGGCCAGCCTGGCCGAAGCCCTGCAGGCGCGTGAAGTGCCTAGCCCGCGCAAGCCACTGAGCGAGCTGGCTGCCGAGGGGGATTTCAGCCTGTAAGGCTTGCATGAGCTGTACCGGCCTCTTCGCGGGCTTGCCCGCTCCCACAGGGGATTTCACAAGCCTCGAAACTGTGGGAGCGGGCAAGCCCGCGAAGAGGCCGGTACAGGCACTACAAAATCAATAACCTCGAGCGAAGTCCACCTCGCCGCGCAACCCCTGCCCCGCCGCATAAGCCCGCACGTTCTCGACAAACAGACGCACCATCGCCGCCGGCGAGGTGGGCGCCGAGCTGTGCCCGGTCAGCAGCAATCCCCAGGCCGTCCAGAACGGATGTTGCCGGGGCAACGGCTCCTGCCGGCAGACATCGATCACCGCTCCCGCCAGGTGCCCTTGCTTCAGCGCCTCGACCAGGTCAGCGTCGACCACCGCCACCCCGCGCCCGGCATTGATGAACAGCGCCGTGGGCTGGAAGCAGCGCAACAGCGCCGCGTCATACAGGTCGCGGGTGGCCGGGGTATCCGGCAGCAGGTTGAGCACGTAGTCGACCTGGCCGACCATGCGCGGCAGGTCTTCCAGCGCCGCCACCTCGGCGAACGGCGCCTGCGCACGGGCGCTGCTGGCAATGCCGTACAGGACCACGCCAAACGGCTGCAGAAACTCCGCGACCCGCTGGCCGATGTCGCCAGTGCCGACGATCAGCACCTTGCGCCCTTCCAGGCTGCGCCCCGGGCGGTCGTCCCAACGCCGTTCGACCTGGCTGACCAGCCGCGACAGCACCTCGCGCTCATGGCCGAGCATGTAGGTGAGCATGTACTCGGCCATCACCTGGCCAAAGATGCCCACCGCGCGGGTCAGGCGATAGTCACGGGGCAGGCCTTCGGCCAGCAGCGGCGTGATACCGGCCCAGGTGGACTGCATCCAGCCCGGCTTGTGGCCCTGGCGCAGCAGGCTTGCCAGCAGGTCCGGCTGGCCCAGCCACACCGCGCACTGCGGCGCCTGGCGGGCCAGTTCGGCGGAGTCGCCGCTGGTCAGCACCTCCAGTTCAGGGGCCGCTGCCCGCAGGATTTCGGCATATCGAGCATGATCATGCTCCGCAATCAGTACGCGCATGATCAGGCCGGGTCGTTACGGCGCAGCAACTCTTCGGGCAGGTGCTCGATGTAGTCGTCTTCCGGCGGCGGCATCTGCAGGTGGTAACCCTGGTTGTCGAGGTTTTCCAGTACCTTGGCGATGTCCTCGCGGGCCAGCTTGCGCTCGGGGGTCAGCACCAGGTCGAAGGCGTGCACCGGGGTACCGAAGAACGGCAGCAGGCCTTCGGGCACGCGGTCCAGGCCATCGGCCTTGAGCACGTACAGGTACATTTCGTTCTTGCGGGGGCTCTTGTAGATAGAGCAAATGCGTTTCATCGGGTCTCTCCGGCGCCTGCAAGGCTATCCAGCAGGGCCTGGCCCATGCGCTCACGGCGCCAGCCGCGCAGCGCATCGGGCAATTGATAGGGGCCATTGGGGTAGCCGCTCTTGAGCAGCGCTTCCAGGGCTTTCTTGCGCAGCATCAGCTCAGGGGCAATGCCCAGGCGCTCGCCTTCGGCCTGGCCGATGGCGCGCAGCTGCTTGAGGATCCCGGCGGCCTCGATCGGCAGCGGCTCGGGCAACGGCGCGGGCCACTGCTCGGCAGGCAGGCTGGCGGCGCGCTTGATCAGCTGGATGAGGAACTCGCCGTCCTGACGAATGGTGCGCGGGTGCATCTCGTCGATCTTGGCCAGTGCCGACAGGTTGTTCGGCTGGCTCTTGGCCATGGGCCACAGCGAGTGCTCCTTGAGGATGCGATTGCGCGGCACGTCGCGGCTGCGCGCTTCGCGTTCGCGCCAGGCGCACAGTTCGCGCAGCACCGCCAGTTGTTGGGGGGCCAGCTTCCAGGCCAGCTTGACGTCGCGGTACAGGCTTTCGGGCTCGACTTCACGACGCAGCTGGGCGACCAGCTCGGCGCCGTCTTCCAGCACCCAGGCGTACTTGTCGTCGGACAGCCGTGGGCGCAGCACGCTGAACAGTTCGGCCAGGTGCACGGCATCTTCGGCGGCATAGCTGACCTGGGTGTCGGACAGCGGGCGCTGCAGCCAGTCGGAGCGGGTTTCGCCCTTGGGCAGTTCGATCCCCAGCACTTCCTGGACCAGCCGCGAATAGCCCATGGAGAAGCCCAGGTTCAGGTAGCCGGCGGCCAGCTGCGTGTCGAACAGCGGCTGCGGCAGCTTGCCGGTCAGGCGCAACAGCACCTCGAGGTCTTCGCTGCAGGCGTGCAGCACCTTGACCACGCCGCTGTCTTCCAGCAGCTCGGCCAGCGGTTGCCAGTTGCCGATCAGCAACGGGTCGATCAGGAAGGCACGCTGGCCGTCGCCGATCTGGATCAGCCCGGCTTTCGGGTAGAAGGTGTCGACCCGCATGAATTCGGTGTCGACGGCGACGAAGGGCAGCTGATGCCAGTCGCGGCAGTGTTCGGCCAGGCTCTGGTCGTCACGGATCCAGTGTATTTCGATGGCCACGAGGCTCTCCCACTAACATTGGCGCGCAGTATATACGGCGCGGGCACTGCTGGTGAAACCCGGGCCATCCTTGATATCGATCAACGGTGCTGTCGGCTGCCTGCTGTACAGGCATCGCGGTCGCTGTGGGAGCGGGCATGCCCGCGAACACGGGCGCAGCCCGTGCCAGCCACCGCGTCCGTCGTCTGCTTCGCGGGCGCGCCCGCTCCCACAGGCTTCAGTGCCTGGCCGCCAGCCAGGGCCGGCAACTGGCGAACATGTCCAGCGACTGCTGGTACACCTCGGTGTGCACCTGCAACAGGCCGAGCATCGAGTGGAACAGGTTGTCCTGCGACAGCGGTGCATCGCCGAGCTTGGCCAGGCAGTCGGTATCGACGCCGAAGTCTTCCTTGTAGCTGTCGGAGAACCAGGTCAGCAGTGGCACATGCTTCTGCTGCTCGGGGGCGATGGCGTAAGGCGTGCCATGCAGGAACAGGTTGTATTCACCCAACGACTCGCCATGGTCGGACAGGTAGATCATCGCCGTGTCGACCTTGTCCTGCTTGCTGCGCAGGGTGTCGATCAGCGAGGCCAGCACCTTGTCGGTATAGGCCAGGGTGTTGTCGTAGCCGTTGATGATCTCCTGCTCGCTGCACTGGTCCAGTGCGTTGCTCTGGCACACCGGGGCAAAGCGCTGCTCGGCGCCGGGGTAGCGCTTGAAGTATTCCGGCCCGTGGCTGCCCATCTGGTGCAGCACCAGCACGGTGTCCTTGTCCAGGTTGTCGATCAGCTCGCCCAGGCCCTGCAGCAGGATCTGGTCATGGCATTCGCCATCGGCGCACAGCTGCGGGTCCTTGAGGTTGCTGACATCGACGAACTGCACCCGGTCGCAAGTGCCCTTGCAACCGGACTGGTTGTCGCGCCACTGCACGGCCAGGCCGGCACGCTGGAGGATGTCCAGCAAGCCTTCGCGGTTCTTCGCCACGCGGGCATCGTAGTCCTTGCGCGGCATGCCGGAGAACATGCACGGCACCGAGACGGCGGTTTCGGTGCCGCACGAGTGCACATCGGAGAACGCCAGCAGGCCCTGCTCGCGGGCCAGGTTCGGGGTGGTATCGCGGTTGTAGCCGAGCACGCCGAAGTGGTCCGCCCGGGCACTTTCGCCCACCACCAGCACGGTCAGCGACTTGCGTTCATGCTTCTGCCAGGCGGCGTCACGCCGGGCATCTTCGCCGTAATGCTGGAACGGCCGTGCTGCGCTGCCGACGCGCTCGCTGAAATAACCGAACGAGGCACCGACGATATTGCTGGGGGTGAGCATCAGGCGCAGTTCGTGGTGGTTGCGAAACAGCGACGCCAGGCCCTGGTAGTTGACCAGCGCCACCGAGCCCAGCGCCACCACGCAGGCACCGCCCACCACCAGTTTGCCGAACAGTTCGCGGTGCCAGGCGCGGTAGGCGATCGGCGCCTTCCACAACAGTACCGAAGGCACCACACCCAGCCCCAGGATATACAAGGCGAACTTCAGCGAGAGCAAGTCACGCACTTCCGCAACATTGGTTTCGGCCATGTTCTGGAACATGCCCGCGTCAATAAGGACACCGTAGCGGTTCATGAAGTAAGCCACGCCCGCGCCGCTCATGAACAACACGATAAGTACCGGTTTCAATACATAACGGAAGGCCACCAGCGTCAGAATCAGGTTGAACGCGAACAGCATCAGCACGGCAAACGCCAGGCTCAGCCAAAGCCCCGGCAGGCCGGGCGGCACGATCTGTTCCAGGTGCTGCCAGAGGAAGAAGTTGAAGCCGATCAGCAGGTAAAGGCTGGCCAGCAGCGTGACCCATTCAGTCCGCAGGGGTTTGAAGTTCGGCATCAGTGTTCGCAATCAGGAGTGATGATCAGCCCGCGGGCCAGCACGGCACTCGGGAAACTTGGCTGAACTCTAGAAAGCGCACCATCAACATTTTGTGAAAAAGACGCCAACGAATTCGTGAACGGGCGTCTTTCAACATTAAAAGAACTTCATCCAGCGCAGGTCAACCGGGCAGGCGGGCCTTGGCGTAAGGCTCGCGGTCGATGTCCAGCACTTCCACGCACAGCTGAATGTCCAGCCCGGGCTGCTCGGGGATGGCTTCACGCAGCACCTCCAGCAGGTTGCCGGTCAGTTGCGCCTTCACCTCGGGCGAGCGCCCGCTGAGGATGGCCAGGCGCACATGGGCAAAGGCGCGCTCGCCGGGCGCAGTGCCCACCCGAAAATGCTTGAACGCTTCGGCGCGGCTTTTGATGTCGGCCTCGTCGGCGAACTGGCCGCTGCCGACCAGGGCGTGGTTCAGGCGCAGCAGCAGGATGTCGACCTTGAGGTCGCGCAGGTTGTCGCTGTATTCCAGGTTCAGGTGCGGCATGGTGCAGGTTCCGGGGCTCGGGGCAGAAACCACAGCCTACCCCAGTCCCCTACCTGCGCAAAGACGGCTATCCTCAAAGGTCAGAACCATCCGCCAACCCCACAGAGGTGAAGAAATGCCAGTTCCGCATGATCTGCTCGCTGACCTGCACGTTACCGCTGATGCGTTCCAGGCGCTCATCGACAAGGACCAGACGCTGCACTCGCTGCACAAGGAATACAACGCCAAAGACAAAGAGGTGGTGGCCGCCGAGGGCAACGGCACCAACGACGAAGCAGTCAACCGCCTGCGCCGGGAACGGTTGCTGATCAAGGACAAGATCGAAAGGATCATTCATCCGCCCAAATCCTGAACGCCCGTTCTCGCATTACCGGCAAGCCATCCTTCACGCGCGCCTGGCGAGGACTTGGTGAACGGCCGGCTTGCCCGCCGGCCAACACCGACAACCCTGCACTCAGCGCCCCGGCGTTCTCGCAACGCTGGGCACCTGCGCCTTGGCCGGGCTGGCCAGGGTGCCGAAAGGCATCACCGCACGCACCTGGGGCGTTTCGCAGCTGTGCAGGCCGAGGAACACCGTCACCACCTCATGCACATGCCGCGCGGCCTGCTCCCCTTGCAGCGGTTCGCAGATTCCGATCAGCACCCGGAAGTAATCATCGCCCTTGAGCAGGCAGAAGAAGCGCTCCGCCGCCTTCTGCGGGTCCTCGATGCGCAAGCGACCTGCCAGCGAGGCGCGCATCAGCAGGTTGGTCATTTCCCTGAGCATGTGCCGCGCACCGGCCTCGTAGAACATGCAGGCCAGCTTGGGTTCCTGATTGGCCATGGCGACGATGACCCGCTGCAGGGCGACGGCCTCGCTGCTGCAGATCAGCTCCAGGTACTTGATGCCGATATTCAGCAGCACCGTCTCGATACTGGCATGCGGTGAGAATTCGAACAGCCGCTCAGGTAGCTGCTCATCGCACTTGGCCGTGATCGCCGCGGAAAACAGCGTGGCCTTGTCGCGGTAATGGTTGTACACGGTCAATTTCGAGACGCCCGCTTCTGCGGCGATGGCGTCCATGCTGCTACCTTCATAGCCCTTGCTCAGGAACAGGCTCTTGGCCGCCTCCAGCACCGCTTTACGTTTGGCTTGATCCTTTGGGCGCCCCGATTTGCTCACCAGTACTGTTTGCTTGGTCATGTGGTTTTCATTCCTTTGTTGTATTGGCAGACGCGGCTTGCAGCGAGGCAAGCCGGCCTGGTCAGGATTTGCGGTTTTTGGCTGCCCGGTCAGATAAGCCAGGCTCGCAAGGTTTCAAGCACCGATGACGTGCGCGGGTCAGCGTGGATCAATGCTCGGTAGCGCGACTGCGGCGCTTTCAACACCACCCGGCGCTGGACGCCTGAGAAAGTGGTGAATGACGTAGGGAATGCCCAGTGCGTTGCAGAGCAGCGATACCAGCACCGCCAGCGCGCAGAACAGGCCAAACAGGCGGGTGAAGTAGGACTCCCCTACCCCGAGCACGAGGAACCCGGCACACAGCACCAGGCCGCCGACCCACAGGGCTTCACCGACATCGTCGAACACCAGCCTGACCACCTGCCGGGCGGCCAGCTGCGCCGGCGCTTGCCTGGCGTGGTAGAAGCAATGCAACGTCGCATCCACCACCAGCCCGAACATGATGCAGCCGATCATCGAGGTGCCGACGTTGATCGACAGCCCCAGCGCGCCCATCACCCCGAACACTGCCGCCAGCGGCAGGATGTTGACGATCACCGCCACCACCGCTGCCGCCCAGGAGCGGGTGAGGATGAAAAACGCCACGAGCATCGACAGCACGGCCGACAACAGGCTCCAGGCCATGCCATCGAGCAGCAGCTTGACCATCACCGACTGCATGACCGAGTAGGAGGTCAGATGATGCTCGAAGACGCCGGGATGGCTGTCCAGATAACCCTGAACCTGATCCAGCACTTGCTGCAGTTGCGCATGCGGCATCTGTTGCAGGCGGATGCGCACCCGGGTGAACTGGTTGTCATAGTCGATGAAGCGTTTCAGGGCATGGTCCGGCCCGGCCAGCGAGTAGGTGAACACATACTGTTCCGCGCTCTCGCGGCTGGGCGGCAGCGCCTGCTGACGGCTATCCCCACCCTCCACCTCATGGTGAATGTCCTTGAGGAAATCGACCACCGACAGGCTCTTGTCCACCCCCGGGATCTGGCTGATGAACCCTTGCAACGCGGCAATCTGGCGCAACGCCTCGGGCTCGAGCACGCCGCCCGCGTGTTCGGTGGCAAGGCTGATCTCGAGGTTGGACACCCCGCCCAGCTCACGTTCTATGTAGTCTGTGGAAACGTGGATTGGCGCCGTCTTGTCGATGAAGTTGAGGAACGAGGCTTCCACATGCAGGCGCCCGATCGGCAGAACGGCCAGCACCACCAGCGCGATGGAGATGTAGGGCAGCAACCTGGGTGAACGGTACAGCGGCTCGAAGCGTTGCACCCACCTGGCATGATTTTTCGGCTCGCTTCGACGCACCCGGCGCGAGGCCGCGCATTCCAGCAGGAATGGCATCACCAGGCAGGACAGCAGGTAAGCGAAGATGGCTGCCAGTGATGCGATGACACCGAATTGACGAATCGGCGCCACCTCGCTGAGCGCCAGGTCGAGAAAGCCGAATGCCGTTGTGAGCGCGGTCAGGAAGCACGGCATGAGGTTCTGCCGCAGGGAAAACCGCACCGCGTCCAGCACCGCCATCCCCTGGTCGAGCCCCTGACGATAGGCGGCCAGCAAGTGCAGGCAGTCCAGCACGGCGACGCACATCATGATCGACGGCAAGCCAACCGTGACGGCGTTCATGGGCAAGCCCGCGCTGGCCATTCCGCCCAGCAGCAGCAGCGTGCACAGCGTCACCACTGCCAGCATCACCAGCACATCGCCCAGGTTGCGCAGAAACACCAGCAGCAACACGAACAGGATCAGCGCGGTGAGCGGTATGAACGTCTGCAGGTCTTTCCACATGTCGCTGGTCACTTGCTGCTCTACGACCGGTTCACCGGCAACGTAGTACTGCGCATGGCCACTGTCCTTCATGATCGCGTGCACGCCGGACAAGATCCGCTCGAACTTGCCTTCGCTATCCGCCAGCTTCGCTTCGAGCAAAATCGCCGTCACCTGGCCGTCTGGCGAGACCAGGTCGCGAAGGTACAACGGGCTGCCGAGCAGCTTGTCCACCACCCGCTGCCGGTCGTACGCAGCGGGGTTGGCCAAGGCCTTTTCAGCCGGCAGGATGTCCAGCGCCTGCTGCTCGCCAAGCATGATGTCGACCGAGGCAATGCTGGTTGCCTTGGCCACATCGGGTAGTTGCTCCAGGCGCGTGGTCAGCGCCTGCAGGCTGGCCATCTGCTCGCCGGTGAACAGCGATTGAACCGGCAAGGCGATCACCAACAGGCGGTCATCGCCGAACCGTTGCCTGAACTGTTCGTATTGCTGGCGTTCGAGGTTGTCCTCGGGCAGGAAGGTATCGATCGAAGCGTCGAAACGCAGGTTCATCACACCAGGCGCAACCGCCAGTACGACCAGTACCACCCAAAGCGCGTTGAACCGGCGCCAATTGATCAGAAATCGAATTATTGCTTCCATGCCCATGTTGGTCATCTCGCCCACCGGCGATCCTGTTTGTTATGGATAGAACTTCAACTGGTCCCTGCGACCAATTGAGCGATGATTATTCCTGCCAACGCGAAGAGGCAGACGATGCCCACGGCATAAGACAGCGTGCGCCATGGCTGCCAGCGCGCCAGATAAGTCACGGTGTGAACGACGCGGGCAATGGTGAACAGCGAGAACAACCACAGCGCCGGTTCGGCCGGCCCGTCCAGCAGTACGTAGATACCGCCGAGCACGAAGAACAATGGAATGTTCTCCAGGTCGTTCATCCAGGCCTGGGATGCCCGTGATACCTGGGGCAGTTCTTCGGCACTGGCGGCCTTGCCGACAAAGCTCGCGTCTTCGGCATTCTTGAATGTCATGCGGCCGATGCGATAAACGCCCTGGTAGCATGAAATGGCAAACATCTTTAAAAACAGCACCAACACGCACAGGGTATAGCTGTAAAGAACAACGCTCATATCTACTCCTTTAGATCAACTTTCCGGTCTAGGACGTTAACGTCCCGGGGGCCTGCCCCCGGGGCCGTCACAGTATAATGGTCATAGCCCGGTCAGGCGGCACCTAAAGCGATACGCGACGGACGAACTCCTCGGTGTCGAACTCGAACGCAAGTTTCGCGCCGGTGGCCTTGTCCGAACCCCAGCCTTCCTTGAGCACGGTCATTACCGTCTGGCGGAAGCGTGGCGAGGTAATCCACATCAGCGAGAACATCTTGTTGCCCATGATCATCTTGTTGATCGCCCGCGATGCAATCGCCAGCGAGGGGACCGGCGTTTCCACGCAGTGCCACCACCAGTGCGGGGAAAACAGCACATCCCCGGCTTCCAGCGTGGTGGTATATTTGGGGATGTAGCGATACAACGGGTAGCCGTCGGCTTCGATCTCGTCATGGCTTTTGCGCCAGTCGAGCATGGTGGCGGCGTAGAACATGTCCTTGCGCGTGATCGGGTGCATCCACATCGAATGCTTGGGATGCACGAAGGTCCATTTCTTCACGCCGTTGATCATGGTGAACAGGTTCGGCCCGCCAGTGCAGTGCCACCCCGAAATCACCCCGCCGGCCGAGAGGAACATCTGCGTCGACATGATGCGTTTGTCGCGCGTGCTCAGGTACTTGCCCAGGGTTGCCAGGTCGAGTTCCTGGCGCAACTCGGGGTGCTTGTTGAACAGGTCTTCGGTGTGGCCCGGGTAGTAGGTGCCACCGCCGAGAATGTTTTCGACCACCTCGGCGATCGGCAGGTCGATGTACTGCAACGCCTTCTCGTTCAGCTCGTTGCCACGCACCCGGGTGGCCACCTTCACCTCGCCGTAGTGTTGCGCCAGGTATTCCGGCGTCCACTTGCGGACCGACTCCCAGTGTTTGGCAGCGCCACGGAACACCACCGGGGTGTTGGGCTCCAGGTAGAGCTTGTGGAAGTTCTCGGCTGACAGCTCGTTGATGTCGACCTCGGGCACCGGCAAGGTCGGGCCGTCGCCATACGCCCTGGACTGTTCCTGGATACGCGCCTCGATACGGCGGGTGCGCTCGATGCAGGCGGGGGTACCGTAGGGGCCATGTTCCTTGCGCCCGACCAGGTAGTACCGACGCAGGAAGTCCGCCCAGTAGCGGCTGCGGGTGAGCCAGTCGATCTTCGGATCGTGGCTCAGATCGATGGTCGGGAAGTCCGCCTGTGCGAAGCTGTTGTGTGAGCTCATTGCTTTGTCCATTGCCTTGCTACTCCCTGCTGGGTCATTGCGATTGACTGTTGAACTGCGACTCGGCATCCCGCGCCACGCTGGGCGCGGATCGGCTACCGAACAATCTGGCCAGGGCCTGTACCCCCCACTCGGTCAGGCCGATTTCCTGCAGTTCGGCCATCGCCTCGCCGAACAGGAACTGCCTGACATGCGGGCGCAGTTCCAGCGCCAGCAGGTCGATGCGGATGGCCACGGCGGGCGTGTTGTACTTGCTGTAATAGCGCACCTCGGATATGGCCCCGACGCCCATGAAGCGATACAGCGCCTGGTGCTTGGGTGGCACGGCGAACACCACATCGGTGCAGTCACGGCTGAACTTGGCGTGCTGCAGGGCAATACGGAACAGCGAGTACACGCACAGCATCCGGTCGGGGTCGTGGATGCTGTAGTTCATCGCGCCGAAATGCTCGGTGCCGACCGCCAGCATGCCGAACTCGACAAGGCGCCTGCCTTGTTTGCGCAAGGGCTCCAGGCAGTCGGCAAATACCGCGTCCATGGGCAGCCCCTGCTCCGAATCGGGAATCGAGGTCAGGGTCATGGCCACGTTCTGCGCCACCTTGCCCACGAACGTCACGGTCTGCGGGTTGAGCAGAAAACCGTTGGTGTACAGCCCATTCTCGGCCGGCTCGGCCAGGCCTTTGGCGAAGTAGGCGTCATACACCAGGCGATAGGCAGCCTCGCGCTCGTCGATGGACTTGGCCTGGGTCAGCGACAGCGGCACCGCCGCACGCTTGTCGGTGGCCGGGCAAAGCGGCTGGAACCCGGCAACACGCCCGGCTGCGGCAACCGCCTGGTCAACGCGCAGGCGCTGGCAGAGCTGCTTGACATCGCGCGGCCACTGCCGTGACACCTGCGTCGCGCAGGGGCTGCAACGCACCGAAGCAAGCTGGCCCGGCCCGTTCGCCTGTACCTCCACGACCTGCGCCTCGAAGGCAATGTCGCGCCGGGCAATCTCGTCCCTTCCCGCCAGTACCAGCACCTGGCCGGGTTGCACGGCCAGTTCCAGGTCCAGCGTCAAGCTGCTCTCGCCCAGTTCGCGCAAATACGCGGTCAGCGGCACGCCTTCGCCATCAGTGCCACGCAGGTTCACGGTCCAGGGCATTGCGCCTGCGTCAACGCCGCTTGTTTCCAGGTCGGTATTCAACATAGGTCTCATCAGCATCACTTCCCATTTTTTTTAACGTGAACATCCCTATCGGTACTTTCTGAACCCTTGCTCATCACCCAGCGCGTTTTTCTCCCTGGCCAAACAGCACCTGGGGTTGCGCTGCCGGGGCCTGGCGACGAGGCGTCACCCGCCGCACCACGGGCAGGGTGATCACCGTCGCCAGCAGTGCGACCACCATCAGAATCGCGTAGAGGTCGGCCGTGATGACGCCGATTTCCAGGCCTACGGTGAGCAAGATGATTTCCATCACGCCTTTGGTGTGCATCAGGGTGGCGAGCACGAATGCGTCGGGCCGGTCTAGCCCGGTGAAGCGCGCAGCCAGGTACGAACTCCCCGCCTTGCCCACCGCCCCCACCAGGAAAAACAACCCGCCCCAGGCCAGCAGCCCCGGCCAGCTGGCGGCATCGATCTGCACGTTCATCGCGGCCGTGCCGAAAAACAGCGGCGCGAAGAACAGGTTCACCAGCGGCTGGGGGCCTTTTTCCCAGAACTCGCGCAAACCCTTGTGCTTGCGGAAGGCGATACCGGCGACGAACGCGCCGATGGTGACGTGGGCGTTGGCCAGGTCGGTGATGACGCAGAAGGCGAACAGCACGATCAAGGCAGCGATCAGCGGCCTGGACGGGTCGCAACCCGCAGCCGCCCCGGAAGCCCCGACCAGGCGGCGGCTGACCACCAGTTCGGCGACCGCCACCAGCACCACCAGGGTGATGGCGGAATAGAAAATGCCCGACGTGCCTTTGCTCGACAGCAGCACCAGCACCAGCGACAACGCGAACCAGGCGAGGATGTCGGTGATCACCGCGGCATTCATCACCAGCGGCGACAACGAACGATGCGGGAACCGCGGATCAGCGAGGATCCCGGCCAGCACCGGAACCGCCGTGGCGCCCATGACGACGCCGAAGAACAGCATGTACGGCAGCCGCTCGACATGCCCTGAGAACACGCCATGGCTGATGTGCCCGAGCAGCATGCCCGCCAGGCCCGCGCCTATGAAGCCGCACAGGGCAATCGGCAAGGCCTTGCCTGCCTTGGCTTGCGCTGGGCCAGGTTCGGTGGCCCCGGCCTCCAGGCCAAGGCCGAACATGATGAAGATCAGGCCGATTTTGCCCAGTACCATCAACCCCGAGAGGTTGGCGAACAGTGCGCTGCTTAGGCCCGGGTCGAAGGCACCGAGGACCATGGGCCCGACCACCACGCCGGTCAGCAGGTAGCCGATCACGGCGGGTTGCCCCAGCCAGTAGCTGATGCGGCCCAGGCAATGGGAGATCCCGAGGATCACCAGTAACTGCAGGAAAATGCTTGCTGTGTTCATGGCCATTCAGTCCTTGGCTAGCGGGTTGCATGCGTGCTGCCCATAAGCCCGCAGCGGGTCTGTGACGCGGCTTTGCCGGGTAAGCCAGGCATGCGCGCAAACGCCCAGCAGCGCGATCAGGCAGACCATGACGCTGTAGATGATCGCGGCGATCGCCATGTCGACACTGCCAATCAGGCTGGCGATGACCATCGCCAGCGCGCTGTTCTGGATGCCGATCTCGACGGTGATCGAGCGCCGCTGCGCGCGGCCCAGCCCGGCCAGCCACGCCGCCACCCAGGCCAGGCCCATGGTCGCGCCGAACAGCACCAGCAGGCTGGCCCCCAGGCGCGAGGCGTAGTCTTTGAGCAGCGCGTACTCCCGCACCACCACGGTCAGGATCATCAGCATCAGGAAGGCGAAGCCGAGCAGGCGCAGCGGCTTCTGCAGCCGAACGCTGGCGCTCGGCCATTGACGGGCGATCAGCATGCCCAAGGCCAGCGGCAGCAGGGTCAGCAGAAACAGCCGCCATACCGTTTCGCCCATCGGCAGGCGCACCTCGTGGCTGAACAGACCGAAGTGCGCCAGGGCCAGCGAGGCCAGCAACGGCACACTGACAAACGCCACGCAGCTGGAAATCACGGTAAGCGAAATCGACAGCGCCACATCGCCCTTGACCAGGTAAGTGATGGTGTTGGAGGCCACGCCACCGGGGCACAGCGCCAGAATGATCACGCCAAGTGCCAAGGCACCTTCCAGCGCGAACAGCCAGGTCACCCACACGCCCAGCAACGGCAACACCACCACCTGGCCCAGGGTACCGATCACCACACCCGCAGGCGCCCGGAACAGGTTGGCAAAATCCGCGACCTCAAGGCCCAGCCCCATCCCGATCATCATCACGAACAGGATGACCGGCGCCAGGGTCCTGGCCAGTTCTATGGTTTCCATGCGCATGCCTCTGAAGGGTTCGCGGCCAGCCGGGCCTGGAGAAAGGCCACGACCTGTTCCTGGGCCTGGTAAGTGGGATGGCTTGGCTGGTCGACGTAGCTCACCCCCAGCACCGAATGGGCCCAGCGGCCGATCCCGTGCGGGTTGCGCGCACTGGAGTCGATTTCGCAGGCCACGAAGCGCTCGCCGAAAGCCTGTTTCAGGCTTTCGAAGCGCGCGTTCGGCACGGCCGGGTCGCCCGTGAAGCGCAGCCCCAGCACGGTGATGTCCTGCTCGCTGGCGCGCCGGCTGATGGTTTCCAGCACCGCGTGCTCAAGGCCCAGTGCCCCGGCTTTGCCGGCAGACAGGGCAAACGGCAGCGACGGGTTGGCGAGCACCGGGGCAATCACCGCGGCATCCGCCATCATGGCCAGGCCGAAACCACCGGTCAGGCACATCCCGATCACGCCCACGCCGGGCCCGGCGCAGGTCTCGTGGGCGCAACGGGCCAACGCTCGCAGCCAGTCGGTGATCGGGCTGCGGCGCCGGCTGGCCAGTACCTTGAACTCGCGCGAGATGCACACCTTGCCCATGCAGCTGGCCACGGATAACGCCGAAACCCGCACCCCGGGCTCACCGAACAACACCGGCAGCCACACGCTCAGGCCGGCGTCTGCCAGCCGCCGGGCCAGGCGCACGACCCCCTCGTGCAACCCGGGGACCTCGTGCATCAGCAACACGGCCGGCCCTTCGCCCAGGCGAAAGACCTGGCGCGACACGCCTTCATGCGAGAAGCGGAAGTCCGTGAAACCTGCGAACAGTCCGCTGGAGAATGCTGTATCGCTCATCGATACCATCCTTGGTTGAAACATTGGGAAGGGCGGCGCTGCCGATTTCGTTCATGGCCGGCACCGCCAGCGGTCAGGCGAAATCGTGGGCCTGGCCGGCCTTGTGTGGCTGGCCCTGCGCGCGCGGCGCCTGCTGCGCTGGGGCCATGCGCAAGTCTTCAAGACGCAGGCCCAGTTCGCGCAGCGAACGGTCGATATGCCGGCCCATGAAAATCCGCCGGCGCACCATGAAGTCCATCAGCGCGAAAATGATCTGCCAGCGGGTACGCCCCGCCTTGCCTTCGCGCACCAGCTTGGCGAACTCGGGTTTGTACGGGTTGTAACCAAGGTGCTTGAGGTCGGAATACATCAGCAGCCAGTTCAAGGTGAAGTTGCTCAGTACCGGGTTGGCGTGCACCTTGTCCTGGACCAGCCCCAGTTCGATGACCGCCCTGGTGACTCCTGCCTGGTCGTAGTCCCAGGCATGGAACGGGGCCAGAATGCGCGGCAGCCTGACCTGCCCAGGGTATTGCTGCGGGTTCCAGAACAGCGCCCGCTCGTGTTCCTCGAACACCCCGTTGGCGAACAATTCATGCGGCGTCCAGTCCTGGGCAATGCGTTCCGGGGCCATTTCGTAGAGCATGCGCTCGGGCTCCGGCTGGCCAGGCGAGTAGCCGGTGAAAATCAGCGGGATGTCTTTCTCGAGGGCGAACCGCAACAGGTCGCCCTCACGGATATCCAGCCAGAAATAGCAAACGGTGTGCACCGCCCCCTTGGGGCCCTGATTCATCAGCAGGTGGCGGATGAAGCGGCGGTAGACACTCTGCACCGGGCGGTGGACGTGATGGTCCACCCCCAGGGCCTTGATGGTGCGGCGGATGTTGTCCCAGGTTCTGGGCGGTATGTCGTAGTCGCTGGTATACGCCAGCACTTTCAGCCCGTAATCCTTCACCAGCCGATGCAAGAGGTAGCAACTGTCCTTGCCGCCGCTGAAGGAAACGATGCAGTCGTACTGCCTGCCACTGCCCTTGGCGGCGCGTAGCGTCGCCTCCAGATCGTGCTGAAACTGCATGCGCCGCGCCTCCTGGCGCACATTGCCACCTCCCTGCGCCACGCGGCACAGGTTGCAGATACCGTCAGAATCGAGTGCCACCCCCTCGACGGCATCGGTCAGCAAGCAGGTGACGCATACTTTCTTGAACATACCGACCAGCTCCTTTCTATCCTTGTCGTATTCGAAAAACAGTCCGTGTCAGGTCACGCGCCGACCGTTGCCCGGCTGTGCTGCAGGCGGGCGTAGGCCTGCCGCGCCAGTTGCAAGGCCTCGCCGAGGAAATCGCCATAAGCGGTCAGTGCCCGCTCGCCAATGGCAACCAGGTGGTCGGTGAACTCAGGCTTGGCCTTGATCAACTCGGCAACGACGCGGAAGTTGATATCGGTATGGCCAAAGTCGAAGCGGACATGTTCGGCCAGGAACGAAATGCTTTGCTGACCACGCTCGCACAATGCGGCGCTGCACGCTTTCATCAGCGGTGGGCCATATTGCGTGGTGATCAATTCAATCTCGACATCGATTGCAAGTTCCGCCCAGGGCGCATCGCCGGCTACCACATCCTTGTGCAACTGGTGATAACGGCGCACCGACGGCGTCAAGTTGGAAACCAGCAAATCATCGGCATTGAACGGCATGCCCGGGTTGTTCAAGTTCCACAGGTCGACCAGTTTGCGCACATCCGCAGCCGCCCATTCGTGATGGCCATCTTCTTCTTCGGTGTGTTCCTTGAAGAACTCGGCCAGGTCATGCAGGCCCAACGCCTCGCAGCGCATGCCGGCGGTGGCCAGATACTCGGGGATAGGCGTTGTCAGCGCGGCACTCATGGCGCTCCAGTAGATCATGAAGAGGTTCACCAACCGAGGCTCCATCGGCGCGTTGAACAAGGCCTGCACGTCGTCACGGTTGGCAAACTTTTCCCGGGCCACGGCCATGCGCACCTGGTACTCGTTATTCATTTCCGGGGTCAATTCAACATTCATTTTTCACGCTCCTTTGTAGGATCAATTAAAACCTTATATGTCCAGATTTCGGCTGCACGCGGGCGCAAGAACCAACTTTCCGGTTCTTCTTCAGCGTTAACCTTTACCGCCAATCGATGTACCGCACGTTGCTCGGTCAGAAGTAGTAATGAACCCCCGCATACAGTTGATCGTTATCTCGAAACTCACCGAATATGCCTTCGTCATGCCCGGCGAAGTGCATGCCGCCGGCCCGCAGTTCCCAGTCGTCGGTTACCCGCCAACGCACTTGCAAGCGCAGGAAACGGTCGGTCATGTTCATGAACTCGCGACCCTGGAACTCCAGCCAGACATCCTCCCCTTTCAAGGGCACATTGACCCGCCAGGTCACGCTCGGCCGGTATTTGTCCGGTTGCATCTGGCCGTTGTGGTTGCGGATGTAATCCAGGGTGTACTGCAGGTTGATGTAGGTACGCGAAGCGAAGGTGTAATCCATGCCCGCCACGCCCCTGAGTGTGTCCCGGCGTTCCACCAGGCCGGGTACGCTGAGGTCGTAGGAGACGTAACCGGCGTCGGTCACGTAGGCCAGTTCGCCGCGCAGGCCGATGCCGTCGCGCCCCGATTCGAACGCGATCGAGCCGGTGTGCTGGCGGGCGTGGTACGGCTGCACCGTGCCGATCGCCTTGCCCCCCGGGTCGAACCCCTGGATATCGGCACGAAACGCCGCCAGTTGCTCGAAGTGATAGGCGTAGTTGAACGACAGGTCGTAATTGTCACCGCGCAACACCCGGCGCAGCGCGAACACGCTTTCACCCAGCCCGCCCGACTCGACGGCGGTGGACCGCTCGCGCAGGCCCAGGCCGCGCACATAGTTGTTCTCGACGAACAAGCTCCACTCTTCCCCTGGCTGCGCCAGCAAGTCCTGGCGGAACTGCGGCTGCCAGACCATCTCCACGAAACCGCCATCGTCGAGGAAGTAGCGGCCACTCACCGCCGTCACCGGCCACTTGCGCTCAAACCGGGTGTGCACCAGGAAACTGCGAAAGTCTTGCGGGGTGAAGCTGTCGATCACGCTGACTTCATCGGCCACACCCCACTGGATCACCTGGCGGCCAATGCGCCAGTTGGTGCTCTCGCCATCCCATTCGACGAATGCCTCCCAGAGCCGGGCCCGGCTTTCGTTCTCGTCGGCCGTGCCGCGCATGTCCTTGTGCTCCAGTTCCATATCCGCCGACAGCACCGTGCGCAGGCCATCGCCCTGATGGTCCAGCTCCACCCGGGCACGCCCGCGCTGGCCGCTGTCGAGGTTGGACTTCAACGCGCTGGAGCCCACTTCACCACCGCTGCCAAGCCCGGCGGCCGAGCGCATGTCGACAAAGCCGGTGACCGTGCTCTGCCCGTGCGGGCCTGCCCATGCCTGGTTGCTCACAAGCGCCGCCGTGGTCAGCAGGGCAGCCGCCAGCCCGTGGAGGTAACCGCCCATTCACTCCACCATCCCGTTGGTTGCCTCATCGACCACCCGCTGGATCTCTGCCGGGTAGGCAAAGTGCTCGATGCTTTTCTCCATCTGCCGCACCGATACCAGTGCAGCGGGCAGCCCGACATTCACCTGGACCCAACGGCGCTCCAGTTCGGTCTGATGGCCATTGCGGAAATCCTTCACCTGGACCAGGCGCTCGTAAAGCGCATCGCCGTATGCCCGGACATCGCTGCGCCGGACTTGCTTGATCAGCGTGCCCGCGCTGTCGAAGAAGTCGATGCGGCTGGGGAAGTAGCTGCCATCCGCACGAATGTAATAGCGGCGCTTGGCATAGGCGGAGTTCGACGAAGGCTTGGCCACGCAGTCGATGACATGCACGGCAAAGCCGTCCTCACTGGCCTGCTCCACGTAGCGGTAGGTCCAGTCTTCGAGGTTGAGCTTCTGCAGGTCCTCGTAGATCAGGTCCGAGCCCACCCAGGTCTGGTGCTTCGAGGAAACCCGCCTTACCCGGCTGGCGGCCGGCAGGAACAGGTACTGCAAATCCTCGGCATCACGCACTTCCTCGTTGAAAGTGGCGATGTTGCGGATGCTGCGCGGGTAGAAGAACTTCTGCAGGTCGAGATCGCCTTGCTGGCTTGCCAGGTGATACCACAGCAGGCCGCGCTGGCGGCGCACGCCTGCCTGGTCGGTCAGGGTCACCATCAGCATCGACACCGAGTCGTTGCCAATCGGGCGGCTTTCGGAGCGTTCGATGACTGCCTTGGGCTCCTCGGCCGGCGCCGTGGCGCCCGCCGGTACCGTGGCGTCCGCCAATGCCAGCGTCGGGCAACACAGCCAGGCAAGCAGGAAAATCCGCTTCATGCGTGCATGCCTCCCGCCTGTCGATAGGTCGCCAGCAAGCCACCGGCCATGCCTTTGGGGCGGTACACCTCCTCCAGGCCGACAAACTGGTCGGTTTCTGCCAGGGCCGCGCGAATGGCGGCTGCAGCCGCCTCCAAAGCGCGCTGGCTCTTGCCGGGCACCGCGATCGCGAAGCGCACCTGAGCATCACCCTGTTCGCTCGACGCACCTGGGTTGAGCGCACCGCGTACACCGTGGCTGACATACAGGTGATTGAGGAACGCGCGCGCCGGGCACAGGTGCGCCGCCATGTCGGCGAACGCCGCGCTGCCATGCAGGAACAGCCCATGCGCACCGGCACTCAGCCCGCGGCCGGCACCGACCAAGCCATGCAGACGACGCACCTGGTCGATGCGCGCACGTACGCGCTCCACCAGGCCGGACGGCTCGTGCAGCGCCGCCAGCAGCCGGCGTTTGCCCATCAGGTCCAGGCCGCTGCCGAAGATCAGCGCCTGGTCGAGGCAGCGCTCGAACAAGGCACGCTCACGCAGCGCCAGGAAGCCCCCGATGGTCGTCGGCATTTCCTTGGTCGCGCTCATCAACACGCCGTCGGCCAGCTCGCACATGGCCTTGACGATGTGCAACTCGTCACTGCCCTGCCAGCCGCTGGCATGTTCGCGGACCAGGCAGGCATTGCTGATGATCCGCGTTGCATCGAGGATCAGCGCAATGCCGTGCCGGGAGGCCACTGCCTTGATCGCCCGCAGGTTCTCGACCGACATCGGCGCACCGCCGATGGCGTTGGTGCACGGTTCCAGCACAATGAACGGCACCCGCTGGCGCCCCACGCGGCGGATGGCGCATTCCAGCGCGGCACTGTCGAGGTCGGCAGCGAACACGCCGTTGCCGTCAACCGTCGGCACGCTGCACAGCGAAGCGCCCTTGAGCCGAACGTGAGCCTCGAGGGTGGGGAACGGCGCACTGCCCAGCACGCAATCCCCCGGCGACACCAGGGCATTGACCAACAAGGCTTCGGCCAGCCGCCCCTGGGCCACGGCAATCACCTGCGGCAGGTTGAAAAGCCCGGCGAAGGCATTCGACAACTGCTCGTCCAGCTCGCGGTCAGCGTCCTGCTGTGCGGGGAAGCTTGGATAGGCCCGGTGCATCAGGCTGTCTGTCTGGTAGTCATCCAGCACCAGGCGTGACGGTACCAAGTCAAGGTTGAAGCCATGCCGGACGAGGACCTGCGCACGGCCTTCGGCGGTTTCTGCCTGCAACGTCATGCCAACGCCCCTTGCGTGACGTCGAGTACCTTGTGATTCATGCGGTTGAGGTCGAAGAACATCACCTTCGGCAGCACGATCGGCTCGCGGAAACCCGGCACCAGGTCATGCAGCAGGTAGTTGACGCATTCGGTTGCCAGCAACGATGTGGCGATCAGCACGCCAACCGCCACCGTCGGTACCTTGCCGACTTCCAGGCTGCGGACGATGGCCTGCATGTGCTGCGGCACGAAGATTTCGTCGAAAACCCGTGGCAGCGAGCCCTGCTCCTTGGCGCCCTTGAGCGTCTCGGTCCAGTAATCCATGGCCAGCCCATCGGGCGCGGAGCACAGGGCGAAACAGCCGAAGCCCATGATCGGCCCGGCGACGCTGAATACCCCCCGCTGGCGTGCCTTGGCGTGGATCGATTCGCGCAGCACGTGGGTGACGTTGGCATCCAGGCAGTCGACCAGGATATCCGCGCCGCCGAGGAACTCGTCCTGGTTATCGGCAGTGATACCCTCGACGAAGATCTCGACCTTCGCCTGCGGGTTCAGGTCGAGAATCAGCTCGCGATAGACCAGCGCCTTGTTGCGGCCCAGCGTGGCCCCGGTCGCAGCCCATTGGCGGTTCATGTCCGGCGGATCGAAAACCCCCGGGTCCGCCAGTTTGAACGTCTGTACGCCCATGCGGCACAGCGTCAGGGCCATGGCGCCGCCCACGCCGCCACAGCCGGCGATGACCACGCAGCTGGAAGCCAGCCGGTCGATGCCTGCCTCGGTCAACAGTGCAAGCGAGCGGTTCAGCATATCGTCGTTGCTCATCATGAGCCTCCTTGTTTTCCACCTATGTAAATCTTCGCCTCGGGGTTGCCGAACGCTTGCCCGGCACCCCGCAGACGCCTGATCCAGCCTTGCCATCCTGCGCAACGGTGCGTGACGCAACTTGTTGCGGCCCGGTCGATGACCCGGGGCCTTGCTGCCCACACCATTAAACTAACGAGTCAATTAAGTCGCCAAATTCCAAATACAACTCCGCCGTCATGCAAGTTCAACGCGCGTAACAGAGCGCTGAACGGGCATTATTAAAACTGCCAGTTCATTATCACCATTATTAAACTTGAACGTTTACCCGCGCGCTTTCCAAGCGCCTATATTGTTAAACCGGCAAGTTTAATTCCGACCTGGAAAAACCCTGAAAAACCGGTTCGAAACAGGCAGCACGACAGGTACCACAGCCTCGGTGATAGGAAATAAAATGCTTACAAATCAACAAGATACGAAACAAGAAACGAAACCAGACCCACGCATTGGCCGCAGCCGCTCGCGCACAGGCAGGTGCACTTCCGATGCGCCCAGGTACATCGCCTGGCGTTCTCCAGAAGAAACAGTCATTAACTTATAACGAGGGCGATACTAAACGCAGAACCCACACTATTCAAGCCACTATTTTTGCAGCTTTGAATTTCCGGGATATTTGCGACGCACTCCGACACGCAGCGACATCTCTGCGCCGGCGTATTAAAACTGAAATATTCGATTTTTGTAGCGGGCATTTATCCAGGCAAGCGCAGCCCCGACAGCGGTCGTGTCGGGGCTGTACCTGGCAGCGGCGGTGGCGTTACGCCACGGCCATGGCCGCGAACGCGGCATTCAGGTCGTCGATCAGGTCGCGGTAGTCCTCGATCCCCACCGACAGGCGCAGCAGGTTTTCGCTGATCCCCATCACGCCCTTCTGCTCCGGGCTCAGCGAGCAGTGCGACATGCTCCAAGAGTGGTTGATCATGCTTTCCACGCCACCCAGCGAGTCGGCCAGCACGAAGATCTGCAGCGCCTCGACCAGGCGGTTGAGTGCGGCGCGGTCGCCCTTGACCTTCATCGCCACCACCGCCCCGCCACTGCGCATCTGGCGCTTGCACAGTTCATGCTGCGGGTGGCTCTCCAGCCCGGGGTAATACACCTGCTCGATCTGCCCGTGGCTTTCGAGGAAGCGTGCCACCTGCAAGGCGTTGGCACACTGGCGCTCCATGCGCACATCCAGGGTCTTCAAGCCGCGCAGGGCCAGGTAGCAGTCGAACGGCCCCTGCACCGCGCCAATCGCCATGCTGATGCGGCGCAGGCGCGCCAGCAGCGCTTCATTGGCCGCGACCACCACGCCCCCGGTCAGGTCGGAGTGGCCGCCGATGTACTTGCTGGCCGAGTGCATCACCAAGTCGACACCCAGGCTGATCGGGCGCTGGTTCCACGGCGAGCAGAAGGTGTTGTCGATGCAGGTGAGGATGCCCCGCGCCCTGGCCAGGTCGCACACTGCCTTGATATCGACCAGGTGCAGCAGCGGGTTGGTCGGCGACTCGATCCAGATCAGCTGGGTATTCGGCTGGATGGCGGCGGCCACGGCGTCGAGGTCGTTGAGGTCGACGTAGGTGGTGGTCAGCCCGGAGGTGTGGCTGCGGTAGTCTTCGAGGATGCGGAAGGTGCCGCCGTAGACACCGTTCATCACCACCACGTGGGCATCCTTGGGCAGCAGCTCGAGCACCGTGGCGGTGGCGTTCACGCCCGAGGCGCAGGCGACCGCGCCCACGCCCTCTTCCAGGGCCGCGACACAGGTTTCGTAGGCATGCCGGGTGGGGTTGCCGACACGGCTGTAGGAGTATTCCGGCTTGTCGTCCAGGCTGCGCTTGGTGAACGAGCTGGCGGTGACGATCGCCGGGAAGATGGCGTTATCGGCGACGCTGAACTGCTCGCCGGCGTGAATGGTACGGGTGGCAAAATTGCGCGGCTTGTCGGACATGGTCAGGCCCATTGGCAGAGAGAAAGCCGCCACTATCGCACAAGCCAAAACTTCCAGGCTTGGGGTAATCTGTGAAATATTTTTCGCCACGGCCCCCGCGCAATATGGACAGCTTCGACCAGCACATTCTCACCCTGCTTCAGCGCGACGCCGCGATCTCGCTCAAGGACCTGGCCGAAGCCGTCAACCTGTCCACCACGCCATGCTGGAAGCGGGTCAAGCGGCTCGAGGAGGACGGCTACATTGTCGGCCGGGTCGCCCTGCTCGACCCTGAGCGGCTGGGGCTGGGGCTGACGGTGTTCGTCCAGCTCAAGACCCAGCGCCACGACAGCGCCTGGCTGGAGCAGTTTGCCGCGACGGTGACCGGGTTCGAGGAAGTGATGGAGTTCTACCGCATGTCGGGGGACTGGGATTACATGCTGCGGGTAGTGGTAGGGGATATCGCCGCGTACGACCGGTTCTACAAGAAGCTGATCAACAGCACCGACGGGCTGTCGAACATCACCTCCAGTTTTGCCATGGAGCAGATGAAGTACACCACCGCCTACCCGGTGAACCGTTGCTGACCGGTGCTGGGTTGTTCGCGGGCTTGCCCGCTCCCACAGGCCTTGAAGCTGGTGGTGAACCTGTGGGAGCGGGCAAGCCCGCGAAGAGGCCGGCACAGAAAACCCATCAATTCACAGCCGGCACCGCCGCAATCCGGTTCCCCGCCTTGGCCTTCTCGACCTTGATCGCCACGAACTTCGAGGTCGGCGTATAGGTCCCCTCGCCATAGCTGTCCAGCGGCACCAGCGGGTTGGTCTCTGGATAATAGGCAGCCGCCTGCCCCTGCGGCACATCGTACGCGACCAGGCGGAACCCCGACACGCGCCGCTCCACGCCATCGTCCCACAGCGACACCAGGTCCACCTGCTCGCCCGGCTCGAAGCCCATCCGGCGAATGTCGGCCTCGTTGACGAACACCACTTCGCGCAGGCCGAACACCCCGCGATAACGATCGTCCAGGCCATACAGGGTGGTGTTGTACTGATCGTGCGAGCGCAGGGTCTGCAGGATCAGGTCCGGCTTGTCGCCGCGCGCCAGCACCTGGGCATTGACCAGCTGCTGCGGTAACGGGTGCGGGCTGAAGCGTGCCTTGCCGGTGGCCGTGCGCCAATGGCGGTCGGCGGCGTTATTGCCCAGGTGGAAGCCGCCCGGGTGCTGCAGACGCTGGTTGAAATCGCTGAAGCCGGGAATCACATCGGCGATCATGCTGCGGATACGGCCGTAGTCGGCAACGGCGTAGGCCCAGTCGATCGGCTGCTTGCCCAGGGTCGCCTGGGCCATGCCGGCGATGATCCACGGCTCCGAGCGCAGATGCGGCGAACGCGGGCGCAGCTGGCCATGGGAGAGGTGCACCATGCTGAAGGTGTCTTCCACAGTCACGCCTTGCGGCCCGCTGGCCTGCAGGTCGATTTCGGTTCGGCCCAGGCACGGCAGGATCAGCGCATCGCCGCCGGTGACCAGGTGCGAGCGGTTGAGCTTGGTGGAAATCTGCACGGTCAGCGCGCAGTTGCGCAGGGCGGCGTGGGTGCGCGGTGTATCCGGCGTGGCTTGGGCAAAGTTGCCGCCCAGGCCGATGAACACCTTGGCCCGACCTTCTTCCATGGCCTTGATCGCCAGCACCGCGTTGTGCCCATGGGCGCGCGGCACCCGGAAGTGAAAGCGCTTTTCCAGGGCATCGAGCAGCGCCGCCGGGGGCTTCTCGTCGATGCCCATGGTGCGGTCGCCCTGCACGTTGCTGTGGCCACGCACCGGCGACAGGCCGGCGCCGGGCTTGCCGACGTTGCCGCGCAGCAATTGCAGGTTGACGATTTCCTGTACGGTCTGCACCGAGTGGCGGTGCTGGGTGACGCCCATGGCCCAGCACATGATGACCCGCTCCGCCTTGCGGTACATGCGTGCGGCCAGTTCGATCTCGGCCTGGGTCAGCCCGGACTGCTCGACGATGTGCGCCCAGGGCGTGGCATCGACCGTATCCAGGTAGGCGTCGAGGCCACTGGTGTGCGCGGCGATGAAGGCATGGTCGAACACCGCCGGTTCGCCATTGGCCTGGGCTTCTCGCTCCCATTGCAGCAGGTACTTGGCGATGCCGCGCATCACCGCCATGTCACCGCCCAGCGCCGGCCGGAAGTAGGCCGTATTGGTCGGTTCGGAGCCATTGCTGAGCATCTCGAACGGGTGCTGCGGGTGCTGGAAGCGCTCCAGGCCGCGCTCTTTCAGCGGGTTGAAGCAGACCACCTGGGCCCCGCGCTTGACCGCTTCACGCAGCGGTTCGAGCATGCGCGGGTGGTTGGTGCCAGGGTTCTGGCCGATGACGAAGATCGCATCGGCCAGCTCCAAGTCATGGAACACCACGGTGCCCTTGCCCACGCCAAGGGTTTGCGTCATGCCCACGCCGCTGGCCTCGTGGCACATGTTCGAGCAATCGGGGAAGTTGTTGGTGCCATAGGCGCGGACGAACAGCTGGTAGAGAAAGGCCGCTTCGTTGCTGGCCCGGCCCGAGGTGTAAAACTCGGCTTCGTCGGGCGAGCCCAGCGCGCGCAGGTGCCGGGCGATCAGCGCAAAGGCTTCTTCCCAGCTGGTTTCGACATAGTGGTCGGTGGCCGCGTCATAGCGCATCGGGTGGGTCAGGCGGCCCTGGTACTCCAGCCAGTAGTCGCTCTGCCCGGCCAGCGCAGTGACGCTGTACCGGGCAAAGAACGCCGGGTCCACCGAACGGCCGGTGGCCTCCCAGTTGACTGCCTTGGCGCCGTTCTCGCAGAACTTGACCCTATCGTTTTCCGGCGACTCGCCCCAGGCGCAGCCGGGGCAGTCGAAGCCACCGTTCTGGTTGGTCTTGAGCATGGCCCGCAGGTTCTTGAAGGCATTGTCGCTGCCCAGCCAGCTCTTGGTCACGCTCTTGAGCGCCCCCCAGCCGGCAGCGGCGCCTTTGTAGTCCCTGATGTGTCGGTCCTGGCTCATGCGGTGAATCCTCACGCTTCGATGCTTTTTTTCAGCCTATGGAGCGTGGGGTAGCGCCGTCCAATCGAAAGATCTTACGGGGTGATAAGCGCTTTCGATGATGGGCCGGAACCGAGTCACGGCCTTCGCGGGTGAACCCGCTCCCACAGGGACCCCACAGGTTTCCAGGCCTGCGCTTTACCCGCGAATTGGGCGACGCAGTCAACACTTTGAAATACATAGCCTGCAGCCGTGATAGAAACCATCGATCAAGCAGTCGGGCAAAGCAATTTGACGGCCCTGCGCCCAGGTTATAGCTTGGATCGAGTCCCAACCCATTCGAGCGCGAACGTGGAACAGAACAGCCGGGCCCTGATCGACGGCTTCAACCGGAAAATCGACTACCTGCGGATGTCGGTCACCGACCGCTGCGACTTCCGTTGCGTGTACTGCATGGCCGAAGACATGCAGTTTCTGCCGCGCCAGCAGATTCTCAGCCTTGAAGAACTGTTTCAGGTGGCCGAGCGCTTCGTCGCCCTCGGCACCCGCAAGATCCGCCTGACCGGTGGCGAACCGCTGGTGCGCCAGGGCATCGTCGACCTGTGCGGGCGCATCGCCGCCCTGCCCGGCCTGCGCGAGTTGTGCCTGACCAGCAACGGCTCGCAACTCGGGCGCCTGGCCCAGCCGCTGTTCGACGCAGGGGTGACCCGGCTGAACATCAGCCTCGACAGCCTCGACGCCGAGCGTTTCAGGCAACTGACTCGCACCGGCGACCTGCACCAGGTCATCGCTGGCATCGACGCCGCGCGCCAGGCCGGCTTCCAGCGCACCAAACTCAACTGTGTGGTGCTCAAAGGCCGCAACGACCACGAACTGGTCGACCTGGTGCGCTTTGCCATCGACCGCGAGCTGGACATCACTTTCATCGAAGAGATGCCCTTGGGGGTGATCAGCGAACATGAACGCGGCGAGTCGTTCTGCTCCAGCGATGAAGTCCGCGAACTGCTGGCCGAGCAGTTCACCCTGATCGAATCGACCGAATCCTCCCAGGGCCCGGCCCGCTACTGGCGCCTGGCCGAAGCCGGCAACACGCGGGTCGGCTTCATTTCGCCGCACAGCCACAACTTCTGCGCCACCTGCAACCGCGTGCGCCTTACCGTCGAAGGCCGCCTGCTGCTGTGCCTGGGCAACGAACATTCGGTGGACCTCAAGCACGTGCTGCGCGCCCACCCGGGCAACCCCGAACGCCTGGAGAAGGCTATCCGCGATTCGCTGCACCTCAAGCCGTACCGCCATCACTTCGAAGTGGGTGGCGATGTGCAGATCCTGCGTTTCATGAACATGACCGGCGGCTAGCCAGCCGCCTCTGGATTGCCATGATCGTCCACCCTGCCCCCGATGTGCTGCGCGTCCTGTTCACGCTCAAGGGTTCGATCATCAAGCGGATTGCCCTGCGTTGCCTGATGGTGACCGTGCTGGCGGCGCTGATCGTGCTGGTCGAACGGCACTTTCCGGCGTTTTTCTACCCGGTCAGCGCCACCCCGTTCACCTTGCTGGGCCTGTCGCTGTCGATTTTCATGAGCTTTCGCAACAACGCCTGCTACGACCGGTGGTGGGAGGGACGCAAGGCCTGGGGCAAGCTGATCATCGAAACCCGCTCGTTCGTGCGCGAAAGCCAGGTGATTGCCGACCAGGCCCTGCGCGCCGAACTGCTGCGCAGCTTGTGCGGCTTTGCCCATGCGCTGAACGCGCATCTGCGCAACGAAGACGAACTGGCCGCCGCCCGGCCCTGGCTGGCCCGGCCCGAGGCGCTGGCCCCGCACAACGTCTGCGACGCCATCCTGCGCGAGCTGGGCAGGCACTGTTCGCGGCTGGCCGAACAGCAGCAGATCAGTGAATGGCGCTACAGCCTGCTGGAGCAGCGGCTGGTGGGCCTGACCGAGGTGCAGGCCACCTGCGAGCGAATCAAAGGCACGCCGTTGCCGTTCCCCTACACATTGTTGCTGCACCGCACCATCTACATTTTCTGCCTGCTGCTGCCGTTCGCCCTGGCCGAGCCGCTGGGCTGGCTGGCGCCGCTGTTCACCACCCTCGTGGGGTACACGTTCTTCGGGCTGGATGCGATCGGCAACGAACTGGAAGACCCGTTCGGGCGCGATGAGAACGATTTGCCGACCGATGCCATGGTGCGGACCGTGGAGCGTGATGTTTTGGCCGGGCTTGGGGAACAGCAATTGCCACCGGCGTTGTTGCCGGTGGGGTATGTGCTGAGCTGACTGATCGTTGTGGCCTGTTATGGCCTTTTCGCGGGTGAACCCGCTCCCACAGGGCCCCCACAGGTCTGAAAGCTGCGCCGAACTGTGGGAGCGGAAAGGGCCAGGAAAGGAGAGCACTCAACCCCGGCTGGCACAGGCCTCGATCGGTTTCAGGTGCTTGACGAAGTTGCACGGCCGGTGCCGCGCATCCAGCTGCTCCGCCAGGATCCCCTCCCACGCGGTACGGCAGGCCCCGGTCGACCCTGGCAGGCAGCAGACCAAGGTCTGGTTGGACAACCCGGCCAGCGCCCGGCTCTGCACGGTCGAGCTGCCGATGTCGAGAATCGACAAGGCCCGGAACAGTTCACCAAAGCCATCGATGCGCTTGTCCAGCAGGCACTCGACCGCCTCCGGCGTGCTGTCGCGGCCGGTAAAGCCGGTACCGCCGGTGATCAGCACCACTTGCACCTGCTCGTCGGCAACCCAGGTGGCGACCTGGGCGCGGATCTTGTACAGGTCATCTTTGAGCAGCGCCCGCGCCACCAGGCGGTGGCCGATCTCCACCGCGCGGCTGGCCAGCAGTTCACCGGAGGTGTCGTTGGCGTAGGTACGGGTGTCGCTGACAGTCAGCACGGCGATATTGAGCGGTACGAAGACCGCGTCGGGTTGGACGCGCACGGCGAGGCTCCTTGAATGGCAGTGTCGTCACGCTAGAGGCATGGCCCGGGAGCGTCCAATCGATATGGCGTACCGGGTGATCAATGACATCTATCGCAGATGTGGGTTAAGGTCTGCATAACCCGATACCAGGCACTTCCATGGACATCAAGCAGCTCAAATTCCTCATCGCCCTCGACCAGACCCGCCACTTCGGCCAGGCCGCGGCGCTGTGCCACATCACCCAGCCGACGCTGTCCATGCGCCTGCGTAACCTGGAGGACGAACTGGACCTGGTGCTGGTCAAGCGCGGCCAGCGCTTCGAAGGTTTCACCGAGGCCGGCGAGCGTATCCTGGCCTGGGCCCGCACCTTGCTCGCTGCCCACGACGGCCTCCAGGCCGAGGCCGCCAGCTGCCGTGGCCAGGTGGTCGGCAGCCTGCGCCTGGGCACGGTGCCGCTGGCCAGTTTCAACCCCATGCACCTGCTGCTGCCGCTGCGTGCCAAATACCCCGAGCTGCATTTTCAGCTCAGCTCGCTGAGCTCGGAACAGATCATCGACGGGCTCAGCCGCAACCAGCTCGACCTGGGCCTGTGCTACCTGGACCAGGTCAACAGCAGTTTCTTCGAAGTGATCGAACTGGGCACCACCACCATGGGCCTGCTGCACGACACCCGGCACTTTCAGTTCAGCAGCGACAGCCTGCGCTGGGACGCACTGTGCGACATTCCGCTCGGGCTGCTGAGCAAAGGCATGCATTACCGCCAGTCGCTGGACCTGAGCTTCCGCAGCCGCGGCCTGCAGCCGAACGCGGTACTGGAAAGCGACTCCACCTTCCAGCTGATCCAGGCCATCAACACCGGCCTGTGCTGCGCGGTCATGCCACTGCACTGCGGCCTCGAAGACCTCAGCGAGCACCTGCGCATCCTGCCGGTGGCCGACGCCGCCATCCACAGCCCGGTCGGCCTGCTGCTGCGCCGCAGCGAGCCGCGTTCGGCGATTGCCGAACAGTGCTTCACCGAGGCGCGGGCGCTGTTTCAGGCCAGTTGAGCGCTGGTCGCCTGGCGGTACTGGCGCGGGGTGAAACCGGTCAATTGCTTGAACTGGCGGCTGAAGGCGCTGTGGTCGGTGTAACCGCAGCACATCGCCACTTCGGTGATCGGCAGTGCCGAATGCAGCAGGCGGTGGGCGTGCTCCAGGCGCGCCTTGTGGATCATCTGGCGTGGCGTGAGGTGGAACACCCGCTTGCAGTAGCGCTCCAGCTGGGCCACGGAAATACCGGCGATGCGGGTCAGTTCGCGCATGCTGATCGGCTGGTGGAAATGCTGGCGGATGTACTCGTCCACGGCCGCCAGGCGCTGGTAGGCCGGGTGGCTGTCGGCGGCTGACTGCAGGTCGACCGAAATACCGACCAGGCCAATGATGTCCCCTTTCAGGTTGTACAGCGGGCGCTTGTGGGTCAGGCACCAGCCGGGCTCGCGGCTGCCATACAGGTGCAGCTCCAGCTGGTCTTCCAGTACCAGGCCTTGCTGAAGAACGCGGCGGTCCTGCTCGGTGTAGCCGGGGCCCAATTGGGCCGGGAACACTTCGGCGCTGGTCTTGCCCAGCAGCGGTTGCAGGCGCTTGAGGCCGCAGCGCTGGACCAGGGTGGTGTTGGCCAGCACGTAGCGGGCAGCAGGGTCCTTGATGAAGATCGCGGCGTTGGGGATGGCGTCGAGGATCGGCAGCAGCAGGGCGACGCCGGCGAGCAGGGCCTCGAGGCTGGCGGGGCGGTGCTGGTCGAGGGACTGGTAGAGGGTGGCCAGGGGGGTGTCGGTCATTTGTTCTGTCTCGGTCTGCCGTGCTGGCCTCTTCGCGGGGGCGGCCCCCCCCCCCCGGGGGGGGGCCAACACGGGGGGGGGGGGCGGGCCCCCCGGAGGGCCCGCCGCCCAAAAAAATTTTAAAACCCC
>NZ_PUQD01000025.1 GCF_003331055.1 Pseudomonas sp. AFG_SD02_1510_Pfu_092
CGCGCGGGGGGGGGGGGGGGGGGGGCGGGGCCCCCCCCCCCCCCCCCCCCCCCCCCCCCCCCCCCCCCCCCCCCCCCCCCCCGGCGGGCGGGGGCCGGCCCCCCCCCCCCCCCCCCCCCCCCGCTCCCACAGGGGAAACGGGTTGCCTCTCTATGTCTATTCAGCGCTGCTCGATTGGCACGAACTGGCGCTGTTCGACGCCGACGTATTCGGCACTCGGGCGGATGATGCGGTTGTTGGCGCGCTGCTCGAAGACGTGCGCCGCCCAGCCGGTCAGGCGCGAGCAGACGAAGATCGGGGTGAACAGCTTGGTCGGGATGCCCATGAAGTGATACGCCGAGGCATGGTAGAAGTCGGCGTTGGGGAACAGGCGCTTCTGCTCCCACATGGTCTTGTCGATGGCTTCGGAAACCGGGTACAGCACCTTGTCACCCACTTCGTCGGCGAGCTGCTTCGACCAGCCCTTGATCACCTCGTTGCGCGGGTCGGACTCTTTGTAGATGGCATGGCCGAAGCCCATGATCTTGTCCTTGCGCTCAAGCATGCGCAGCAGCTCGGCGGTGGCTTCCTGTGGGCTCTGGAAGCGTTCGATCAGTTCCATCGCCGCTTCGTTGGCGCCGCCGTGCAGCGGGCCGCGCAGCGAACCGATGGCGGCGGTGACGCAGGAGTACAGGTCGGACAGGGTCGAGGCGCAGACGCGGGCGGTGAAGGTCGAGGCGTTGAATTCGTGCTCGGCGTAGAGGATCAGCGACACGTTCATGACCTTGACATGCAGCGCGCTGGGCTTCTTGCCGTGCAGCAGGTGCAGGAAGTGGCCGCCGAGGGTGTCTTCGTCACTGGTGCAATCGATGCGCACGCCATGGTGGCTGAAGCGGTACCAGTAGCACATCACCGCCGGGAACAGCGCCAGCAGGCGGTCGGTCTTGTCGCGCTGCTGGTCGAAGGTCAACTCGGGTTCGAGGGTGCCAAGCACCGAGCAACCGGTGCGCATCACATCCATCGGGTGGGCATCGCGCGGGATGCGCTCGAGCACTTCCTTCAGCGCTTGCGGCAGGTCGCGCAGGCCCTTGAGCTTGTGCTTGTAGTCGGCCAGCTCGGCTTTGCTGGGCAGCTCGCCGTACAGCAGCAGGTAGGCGACTTCTTCGAACTCGGCACCGGCGGCCAGGTCACGCACGTCGTAACCGCGGTAGGTCAGGCCGGCACCGGCCTGGCCCACGGTCGACAGCGCGGTCTGGCCAGCCACCTGGCCGCGCAGGCCTGCGCCGCTGAGTACTTTTGCTTCGGCCATGGTGTTTCTCCTTTCTTGAATTTGTTTATGGAAATCTAGCTGGCTGATCGGGTTTGCCTGTGCTGGCCTCTTCGCGGGTAAACCCGCTCCTACAGAGGTAGTGGTGTTTCCAGTGGCCAGTCATGGCAGGTAATACAAGGCTCCCAGACTGCACTGAACCTGTGGGAGCGGCTTTAGCCGCGAAGAGGCCGGCACAGGCAACATCACTTACCCTTTCTTCTGCGCAAACAGCGCATCGAGGCTCTGCTCGAAGGCGTGGTAACCGATGGCATCGTAGAGCTCCATGCGGGTCTGCATGGTGTCGATCACGTTTTTCTGCGTGCCGTCGCGGCGCAGCGCGGTGTACACGTTCTCGGCTGCCTTGTTCATGGCGCGGAATGCCGACAACGGGTACAGCACCAGCGACACATCGACCGAGGCCAGTTCTTCGGTGGTGTACAGCGGCGTGGCGCCAAACTCGGTGATGTTGGCCAGGATCGGCGCCTTCACCCGGTCGGCGAAGGTCTTGTACATCTGCAGTTCGGTGATGGCTTCCGGGAAGATCATGTCGGCGCCGGCTTCGACGCAGGCGGCAGCGCGGTCCAGGGCGGCATTCAGGCCCTCGACGGCGAGCGCGTCGGTACGCGCCATGATCACGAAGCTGTCATCGGTACGGGCATCGACCGCGGCCTTGATGCGGTCGATCATTTCCTGCTGGCTGACGATTTCCTTGTTCGGGCGGTGGCCGCAGCGCTTGGCGCCAACCTGGTCCTCGATATGGATGGCGGCAGCGCCGAACTTGCTCATCGAGCGCACGGTGCGGGCAACGTTGAAGGCCGAGGCACCGAAGCCGGTGTCGACATCCACCAGCAGCGGCAGGTCGCACACGTCGGTGATGCGGCGCACGTCGGTGAGGACATCGTCCAGGTTGCTGATGCCCAGGTCCGGCAGGCCCAGCGAGCCGGCCGCCACGCCGCCACCGGACAGGTAGATCGCCTTGAAGCCGGCGCGCTTGGCCAGCAGGGCATGGTTGGCGTTGATGGCGCCAACCACCTGCAGCGGATGTTCAGCGGCAACGGCGTCGCGGAAACGCTGACCGGGGGTGCTCTTCACAGTCATTTCTCACCTCGTGGGCTGTTGTTGTGGGCGTCCAGATAGTGACGCTCGATGTTGCGCTTGGACGCGCCGATGTGGCGGCGCATCAGGAGTTCGGCCAGTTCGCCGTCACGGTCGGCGATGGCGTCGAGAATGCGGTGGTGCTCGGCAAAGGCCTGGCGCGGCCGGTTCGGCGTAGCGGAGAACTGGATGCGGTACATGCGCACCAGCTGGTACAGCTCGCCGCAGAGCATCTTGACCAGGGTCTGGTTGCCGCTACCCTGGATGATGCGGTAATGGAAGTCGTAGTCGCCTTCCTGCTGGTAGTAGCCCAGGCCGGCCTGGAACGCGGCGTCGCGCTCGTGGGTGTCGAGCACCCGGCGCAGTTCGTCGATGTCGGCCTGGCTCATGCGTTCGGCGGCCAGGCGGCAGGCCATGCCTTCCAGCGATTCGCGAATTTCGTACAGTTCGATCAGTTCGGCATGGTTCAGCGATACCACCCGCGCCCCTACATGCGGCACGCGCACCAGCAGGCGCTGGCCTTCCAGGCGGTGGATAGCCTCACGCAGCGGCCCGCGGCTGATGCCGTAGGTGCGCGCCAGTTCCGGCTCGGAAATCTTGCTGCCGGGGGCGATGTCGCCCTTGACGATGGCTGCCTGAATGCGCCGGAAGACGTTTTCTGACAAGGTTTCCGTTTCGTCTGTAAGCACCGGGCTGGGGGTGGAGAGGTCCTGCATATTGTCGACACCTTGCAAATCTCATGGCCAGAAATTAGCTAATTCAACCTCAGCAGTCAAAGACAAAATGAATATTGTCGACAATCGTCTAAGAACGAACTAACGCCGGCGCAGCGCTGTCAGATCGCGCACCGCTGGCGTCAATACGTCGGCGTGATAGAATGCCGCGCCTCCGATGGGGTATGGATAGCCTGTCTGTCATCCATTCATGCTTGTTGACAGATGAACAAGGAAGCTTGCGCAGTCGTTGCCAGTCGCCTTGCCCTGAACATAGCCCGAACCTTGCACTGCACCGCGCCAGGAATATGAGACTTACACCCGCTCTAATGCTGCTCTGCCTCACCCTGCTGCCGGCCCTTGGCCAGGCGGCGGGCAAGACCGTGTACGGTCTCAACGAATACGCACGCCTGGGCGACCTGGACCTGGAAGTGGCCGCCAAGCTCGACACCGGGGCCAAGACCGCCTCGCTCAGCGCTCGCGACATCAAGCGTTTCAAGCGCAACGGCGAAAGCTGGGTACGCTTCTACCTGGCCATTGATGCCGCCCATTCGCACCCGATCGAACGCCCGCTGGCACGCGTCAGCAAGATCAAGCGCCGCGCTGGCGACTATGATGCCGAATCGGGCAAGGCCTACACGGCTCGCCCGGTCATCGAACTTGAAATCTGCATGGGCCAGGCCATGCGCACCATCGAAGTCAACCTCACCGACCGCAGCGCCTTCCAGTTCCCGCTGCTGATCGGCTCCGAGGCGCTCAAGCACTTCGACGCGCTGGTCGACCCAAGCCTTAAATATGCGGCCGGCAAACCTGCCTGTGCCACCGACGCTCCCAAAGCAGAGTAATCCCGATGCGCTCTCTTACCCTCCATCTGAAAGTCCTGATCACCGTGCTGGTGTTGTTGGGCGTGGCGGTCACGGCTTATCAGATCTTCGTACTCGGCATCCCGGTAACCGAGGATGAAACCGACGACCTGTGGAACATCGACGCCAAGGTCGAGTTCGTGGCCAGCACCAAGGACCCGGTCAAGGTGCAGATGTTCGTGCCACCGCTGAACCGCGACTACGTCAGCCTCAACGAGAGCTTCATCTCCAACAACTACGGGGTGAGCGTCAACCGTGCCGACGGCAACCGCAAGGTCACCTGGTCGGCACGCCGCGCCAGCGGCAACCAGACCCTCTACTACCGCCTGGTGCTGACCAAGCGCTACAGCAACGAGAAGACCACGGTCAAAGGCCCGACCTTCCGTGACAGCCTGGCAGTCGAAGGCCCCGAGAAGATCGCCGCCGAGGCCCTGATGGCGCCGATCCGCCAGCACTCGGCCGACGTCGAGACCTTCGTCAGCGAGACCATCAAGCGGGTCAACAACCTCAACGACGACAACGTCAAGCTGCTGCTGGCCGGCGACACCACGGCCATGAAGAAAGCCCAGGTCATCGACCTGCTGCTGTCGATCGCCCACGTGCCGATGGAGAAGGTGCACACCATCCGCCTGGTGGCCGACACCCCGCAAACCCCGGAACTGTGGCTGCGCAGCTTCAACGGTAGCGACTGGCTGTACTTCAACCCGGACACCGGCGAGCAGGGCCTGCCCAGCGACCGCCTGCTGTGGTGGACCGGTGACGACAACCTGATTACCGTCGATGGCGGCAAGAAGGCCAACGTCACCTTCAGCATGAACAACAGCGAGATGAACGCCATCCGCCTGGCCAAGCTGACCGACGAGAATACCGACGCCGACTTCCTCGAATACTCACTGTACGGCCTGCCGCTGCAGACCCAGCAGACCTTCATGATCATGGTGATGATCCCGATCGGCGTGCTGGTGATCCTGGTGCTGCGCAACCTGATCGGCCTGCAGACCCTGGGCACCTTCACCCCGGTACTGATCGCCCTGGCCTTCCGCGAAACCCAGCTGGGCTTCGGCATCGTGCTGTTCACGGTGATTACCGCGCTGGGCCTGTCGCTGCGCTCGTACCTGGAGCACCTGAAACTGCAGATGCTGCCGCGCCTGTCGGTGGTACTGACCTTCGTCGTGGTGCTGATCGCCGCCATCAGCCTGTTCAGCCACAAGCTGGGCCTGGAGCGCGGGCTGTCGGTCGCGCTGTTCCCGATGGTGATCCTGACCATGACCATCGAGCGCCTGTCGATCACCTGGGAAGAGCGTGGCGGCGGTCATGCCATGAAGGTCGCCATCGGCACGCTGTTCGCCGCCTCCCTGGCGCACCTGCTGATGATGGTGCCGGAGCTGGTGTACTTCGTGTTCACCTTCCCGGCCGTGCTGCTGATTCTGGTGGGCTTCATGCTGGCGATGGGTCGCTACCGCGGCTACCGCCTGACCGAGCTCGTGCGCTTCAAGGCATTCCTGAAGAAGGCTGACGCCTGATGTTTGGCCTGATCAAGACGTGGAAAGCCCTGGAGGCCCGGGGCATCATGGGTATCAACCGGCGCAACGCGGACTACGTGTTGAAGTACAACAAGCGCCACCTGTACCCGATCGTCGACGACAAGATCATCACCAAGGAGCGCGCCCTGGCGGCCGGCATCCATGTGCCGGAAATGTACGGCATCATCGAGACCGAAAAAGAGATCGACAAGCTCGACCAGATCATTGGCGGGCGCAGCGATTTCGTCATCAAGCCGGCGCAAGGCGCCGGCGGTGACGGCATCCTGGTGATCGCCGACCGCTTCGAGGACCGCTACCGCACGGTGTCGGGCAAGATCATCAGCCACGAGGAAATCGAGCACCAGATCTCGAGCATCCTCACCGGCCTGTACTCGCTGGGCGGCCATCGCGACCGCGCGCTGATCGAGTACCGGGTCACCCCCGACCAGATCTTCAAGAGCATCAGCTACGAAGGCGTCCCGGACATCCGCATCATCGTGCTGATGGGCTACCCGGTGATGGCCATGCTGCGCCTGCCGACCCGGCAGTCCGGCGGCAAGGCCAACCTGCACCAGGGCGCCATCGGCGTGGGTGTCGACCTGGCGACCGGCGTCACTCTGCGCGGTACCTGGCTGAACAACATCATCAGCAAGCACCCGGACACCACCAACGCGGTGGACGGCGTGCAACTGCCGAACTGGGACGGCTTCATGAAGCTGGCCGCCGGCTGCTACGAGCTGTGCGGCCTGGGCTACATCGGTGTCGACATGGTGCTGGACCAGGACAAGGGGCCGCTGATTCTGGAACTCAACGCCCGTCCGGGCCTGAACATCCAGATCGCCAACGACTGCGGGCTGACCCAGCGCACCCATGCCATCGAGGCGCACATCGAGGCGCTGGCCAAGGAAGGTGTTACCGAGGATGCCGAGCAGCGTGTTCGGGTAGCTCAGGGGTTGTTCGGGCACGTGCATCCGGGCTGAAAAAGCCGGGGCCGCTTTGCGGCCCAATCGCGACACGAGGCCGCTCCCACAGGCGATCGCGCACTGCTGTGGGAGCGGCCTTGTGTCGCGATTGGGCTGCAGAGCAGCCCCATACGCCAAACACAATGTTGAATGTCGCGCCCAGTGCTAGGCGCATTTCCTGCACAGGTCTACAATCGCTCTCCTCGCTTTTACCTCGCCGTCCATACTGATGCCGACCTGTACGCTTCACCCCCTGCCCTACCAGCCCGACCCTGCCGTGTATTTCGCCCGTCTGCGCCAGGCGCCCGGCGCGATCCTGCTGGACAGCGCCCGCCCCGGCGCCGAACGCGGCCGCTTCGACCTGCTCAGCGCCTGGCCGCTGCAGCACTTGCAGGCGCAGCCCGACGAACATGGCCGCGCCTTCCTCCAGCGCCTGCGCGCCAGCCTGGCGCAGCTGGGCCACGCGCAGCTGCCGGCAGGCTGCGAGTTGCCATTCGCTGGCGGCCTGATCGGCTACCTGAGCTACGACTTCGGCCGCCGCCTGGAACAACTGCCCAGCCTGGCCGTGGACGACCTCGGCCTGCCGGACGCGCAGTTGGGCCTGTACGCCTGGGCTCTGGTCAGCGACCACCAGTGCGCGACCAGCCAGCTGGTGTTCCACCCGCGCCTGGCGGGCAGCGAGCGCGAACGCCTGATCGCCCTGTTCGAAGGTGTCGACACCACTGAGCGCGGCAACTTCCAGCTGCTCGGCGCGATGACCGGCGACCTGCAGCCCGAGCAGTACAAGGCTGCTTTCGACCAGGTGCAGCGGTACATCCAGGCCGGCGATTGCTACCAGATCAACCTGACCCAGCGCTTCCGCGCGCCCTGCCAGGGCGACCCGTGGCACGCTTACCAGGCCCTGCGCACCGCCTGCCCCACGCCGTTCTCCGGCTACCAGCAACTGGCCGATGGCAGCGCCTTGCTGAGCTTTTCGCCAGAGCGCTTCATCCGCGTCAGCCAGCGCCAGGTGGAAACCCGGCCGATCAAGGGCACCCGCCCGCGAGCCAGCGACCCGGCCGAAGACGCGCGCAATGCCGAGCAACTGCTGCACAGCCGCAAGGACCGCTCGGAAAACCTGATGATCGTCGACCTGCTGCGCAACGACCTGGGGCGCACCTGCGAGATCGGTTCGGTCAAGGTGCCGGAGCTGTTCAGCCTGGAGAGCTACCCCAACGTGCACCACCTGGTCAGCAGCATCACCGGCCGCCTGGCCGCCGACAAGGACGCCCTGGACCTGGTCGGTGACAGCTTCCCCGGTGGTTCGATCACCGGCGCGCCGAAGATCCGCGCCATGCAGATCATCGACGAACTGGAGCCGGCACGCCGGGCGTTGTATTGCGGCTCGCTGCTGTACGTGGACGTTCGCGGCGAGATGGACAGCTCGATTGCCATTCGCAGCCTGCTGGTCAAGGATGGGCAGGTCAGCTGCTGGGGCGGTGGCGCGGTGGTGGCCGACTCCGAGTGGCAGGCCGAGTATGAAGAGTCGATCGCCAAGGTGCGGGTGTTGATGCAGACCTTGCAAGGCTTGTAGCAGGCGCCGCCGAACGTTTTTTTGTTACCATCACCTCACTACGAGCGCACAGCGCCACAGCCAAGATGGAAACCGCCTGATGAGCCAACCCTTCGACGTCGCCGCCCTGGCCGCGACCTACGCCAACAAGTCCCCGCAGGACATCCTCAAACTTGCCTTCGAGCACTTCGGTGATGACCTGTGGATCTCCTTCAGCGGCGCCGAGGACGTGGTGCTGGTCGACATGGCCTGGAAGCTGAACAAGCAGGTCAAGGTCTTCAGCCTCGACACCGGCCGCCTGCACCCGGAGACCTACCGGTTCATCGACCAGGTGCGCGAGCAGTACAACCTGCCGATTGAAATCCTCAGCCCCGACCGCGCCAGACTGGACCCGTTCGTCAAGGAAAAGGGCCTGTTCAGCTTCTACAAGGACGGCCACGGCGAATGCTGCGGTATTCGCAAGATCGAGCCGCTGCGTCGCAAGCTGGCTACGGTGACGGCCTGGGCCACTGGCCAGCGCCGCGACCAGAGCCCGGGCACGCGCAGCCAGGTGGCGGCACTGGAAATTGACAGCGCCTTCTCCACCGCCGAGCGCACCCTGTACAAGTTCAACCCGCTGGCACAGATGACCAGCGCGGAAGTGTGGGGTTACATCCGCATGCTGGAGCTGCCCTACAACAGCTTGCACGAGCGTGGCTTCATCAGCATTGGCTGCGAGCCGTGCACCCGCCCGGTGCTGCCGAACCAGCATGAGCGTGAAGGGCGTTGGTGGTGGGAAGAATCGACGCAGAAGGAATGTGGGTTGCACGCGGGCAACCTGATTACCAAGGCATAAGACTGGGGCCGTTGTGGGAGCGGGTTCACCCGCGAACACCGGCGAAGCCGGTGCCATACACCGCATCGCCTTCTTCGCGGGTAAACCCGCTCCCACAGGGGCTGTGAGGCCCCCTATACTTCTGGATCAGTGCACTGGCAGTTCGACACCTTCGAACAGCTCTTCCAGTTCCTGCTTGTTATGGCACTGAATCGCCTTGGCCATCACTTCACGGGTCAGGTGCGGGGCGAACTTCTCGATGAAATCGCACATGAAACCACGCAGGAAGGTGCCACGGCGGAAGCCGATCTTGGTGACGCTGGCTTCGAACAGCTCGCTGGCATCCAGGGCGACCAGGTCGTTGTCCAGTTTGGCGTCCACTGCCATGCCGGCGACGATACCAACGCCCAGGCCCAGGCGCACATAAGTCTTGATCACATCGGCGTCTGCTGCGGTGAACACCACTTTCGGCGTGAGGCCACGGTGGTTGAACGCCTCGTCCAGCTTGGAGCGCCCGGTGAAACCAAACACGTAGGTGACGATCGGGTATTCGGCAACCGCTTCCAGGGTCAGCTTCGGCAGCTTGGTCAAGGGATGGCCCTGCGGCACCACCACGCAGCGGTTCCACTTGTAGCACGGCATCATGATCAGGTCGCCGAACAACTCCAGCGCCTCGGTGGCAATGGCGAAATCGACCGTACCGTCCGCCGCCATCTCGGCAATCTGCATCGGCGAACCCTGATGCATGTGCAGGGAGACTTCCGGGTACTGCTTGATGAAGCTGCTGATCACCGGCGGCAGGGCATAACGCGCCTGGGTGTGGGTGGTGGCGATGGACAGCGTGCCCTTCTTCTCGTTGGAGAATTCCTGGGCAATCTGCTTGATGCTCTCGACCTTGCGCAGGATCTCGCCAGCGGTATTGATGATGCGCTCGCCGGCCGGGGTCACGCGGGTCAGGTGCTTGCCGCTGCGGGCGAAGACTTCGACACCCAGCTCATCCTCGAGCAGGCGGATCTGCTTGCTGATACCTGGCTGCGAGGTGTACAGGCTCTGCGCCGTCGCGGAGACGTTGAGGTCATGGTGCGCCACTTCCCAGATGTAGCGCAGTTGTTGAAGCTTCATAGGTTCCCCTCGGTTCAGCGATGAGTCCGCGGCAGCAGGCAGCGACGATATATAACTATATTAGTGGTTCTGGAAATAAATCTAGAACTATTTTGTTACACGCCCCCGGAAATGGCCTACGGCCATCTTCATGCTTTCCTACGCCCCAAATGCTGCGCCAGCGGCACCATGTACACCGGCACCGGCGACAGTTGCAGCAAGCGCACCGCCGTGCGCCCCAGTGGCACATCCACCCCGGCGCCAGCACTGTGGCTACCGAAGATCAGCAGGTCGACGCTCAGCCGCTGCGCCTGTTCGAGAATCACCTGCGCCGGGTCGCCCTGGCGCACCCGCACCGCCTTGATCACCGCCAGGTCAGCCTCCTCGCCAAGCTCGTCGCGAAAGCTTTCCAGCACTCGCTGCTCGATGTTCGCCATCACCGTGTTCACCCCCTGGCTGTGCAGCTGGTCGAGGGTCTGTTCATCAAGGTAGCTTTGCAGCAGAGATTCAGCGAACTGGCCCATCGGCTCCACCGCGTGGATCACATACAACTCGGCGCCGAATGTGCGCGCCAGCGCCAGCGCGTGCTGCATGACAAAAGGGGCGTAGACACCGAGGTCGGTGGCGTACAGCATGGAGTGGATCATTCGACCTCCTTGACTGCCGCTGCGGCAGAGCAAGCTTCAGCTTAGCAGCGCGCCAGACCGCTGCTTTGCCGTCCGGCGCAGGTGGGCCGCCGCCCTCCCCGCACCAGGCCGCAGGCGTGCTCGGCGCTAACGCGCGCTGCTGTCGATGAAGCTCAGTGCCTGATACAGCATTTCCATGCGTGGCAAGCTGCAGCCGGCCGCGCGTGCCTGTGCCAGCGGCTCGGCATAGATGGCCTGCAGTTCCAGCGGGCGCTTGAGGGCATGGTCGTGGTACATGCTCGGCCAGTAGTCGGGCATGCGCTCGGTCACCTGGAACAGGTGTTCGGCATAACCCGCGGGCAACACATGGCCACACGCCGCCGCGCCCTGCACCACCTCGGCCATCAAGGCCTGGATCAGCGCGCGGCTATGGCTGTCGGCCATCAGCGCCGTAGTGCTGGCGCCGAGCAGTACCGACAGGCCGTTGTAGGGCACATTCCACACCAGCTTTTGCCAGCGCGCCAACGCCAGGTTCGGCATGGCCTGCGACTCGATGCCCGCCGCCTGGAACAACCCGGCGCCTTCGCTGACCAGGGCAGCACCGCCACCAGCCGCCGGCCCGCTGTGATAGCCCAGGTTGACCGCCCCCAGCGCCTGGTGACGAATCACCCCGGGCGCCTGGCGGTTGACGCAGATGAAACACAGGCCGCCGAGCAAGTGCATGTCGCTGCGCAAGGCCGGGCGCAGCTGCTGCTCCACACCCAGGCCGTTCTGCAGCAGCACCACCTTGGCGCCCGGCGCGGCCGCCTGCACGATCAGCGGCGCCAGCTGGCCATTGCCGGTGGCCTTGGCGCCGACCAGCAGCCAGTCGCAGGGCGGCATGTCAGCAGCATTGGCATAGGCCTGCACCTTCATCTTCAGCGCGCCATGCTCGGCGCTGTCCAGCGCCAACCCCTGCTCACGAACCGTCTCGTACTCGCTGCGCAGCAGGAAATGCACATCGAAGCCGGCCCTGGCCAGCATCAACCCATAAAAGCCGCCGATGGCGCCGCTGCCGATGATGCCGATACGGGGGGTGTGCGAAAGCATGACGATCTCCAGGTAAAAGTCAGCCCTCTTTATTACACAGGTTGGGCGGCGCCGGGCAGCCCATTCGCAGCGAGCAGCCGCGCGCGCGGAAAAACCCCGCATGGACGGGGCCAAGCCCATTGTCGCGCCACCTGTAACGCGCTAAGGTTCGGCTCCCCGCTGCGATTATTCTTGCTGCTGGGCCGCACGGGGATAGTTGGCGGCCGGCACCGTGACCTGACGAGTAACACGATGGCTGATTTACCGATCGATGACTTGAACGTTGCCTCCAACGAGACCCTGATCACCCCCGATCAGCTCAAGAAGGAAATCCCCCTCAGCGCCAAGGCCCTGCAGACCGTGACTGCCGGCCGTGAAGTGGTGCGCAATATTCTCGACGGCAAGGACCATCGCCTGTTCGTCGTGGTCGGCCCTTGCTCGATCCACGACATCAAGGCCGCCCACGAGTACGCCGAGCGCCTGAAAGTGCTGGCCGAGGAAGTGTCAGACACGCTGTACCTGGTCATGCGCGTGTATTTCGAAAAACCGCGTACCACCGTCGGCTGGAAAGGCCTGATCAACGACCCGTACCTGGATGACTCGTTCAAGATCCAGGACGGCCTGCATATCGGCCGCAAGCTGCTGCTGGACCTGGCCGAGATGGGCCTGCCGACCGCCACCGAAGCGCTCGACCCGATCTCCCCGCAGTACCTGCAGGACCTGATCAGCTGGTCGGCCATCGGCGCCCGCACCACCGAATCGCAGACCCACCGCGAGATGGCCTCTGGCCTGTCCTCGGCGGTCGGCTTCAAGAACGGTACCGACGGCGGCCTGACCGTCGCCATCAACGCCCTGCAGTCGGTCTCCAAGCCGCACCGCTTCCTCGGCATCAACCAGGAAGGCGGTGTTTCGATCGTCACCACCAAGGGCAACCCGTATGGCCACGTGGTGCTGCGCGGCGGCAACGGCAAGCCGAACTACGACTCGGTCAGCGTCGCCCTGTGCGAGCAGGACCTGGCCAAGGCGAAGATCAAGGCCAACATCATGGTCGACTGCAGCCACGCCAACTCCAACAAGGACCCGGCCCTGCAACCGCTGGTCATGGAGAACGTCGCCAACCAGATCCTCGAAGGCAACCAGTCGATCATCGGCCTGATGGTCGAGAGCCACCTGAACTGGGGCTGCCAGTCGATTCCGAAGAACCTCGACGAGCTGCAATACGGCGTGTCGATCACCGACGCCTGCATCGACTGGTCGGCTACCGAGAAGACCCTGCGCAGCATGCGCACCAAGCTCAAGGATGTGCTGCCGCAGCGTAAGCGCGGCTGATCAGTCCAGAAAAAAGCGGGGCCGCCATGCGCCCCATCGCTGGCAAGCCAGCTCCCACATGTACAGCGTCATGCTTTGAATGTGGGAGCTGGCTTGCCAGCGATGGGGCGCGCAGCGGCCCCGCTTTTTTATGAAATCAGAAACTCAGACCTTGCTCGAATGCCGCTGCTGGCGCTCCATGTAGCGCTCCACATACGAGCACGACGGAATCACCGTGTAGCCCATCTGTTCGGCGTACGCCAGGGCCCGTTCGGTCAGCGCCGCAGCGATCCCTCGGCCGCGCAGGGCGTTGGGCACGAAGGTGCGATAGATGTCCAGCGTCTGCTTGCCCAGATCCATGTACGTCAGATAGGCACGATGACCGTCCACATTGGTCTCGAACTGATGACCGGCCTGGTCATGGTGGATGGTCAGCGCTTCGCTCATCACTACTCCTCGCAGGTCTTCTCGGCAGACCCATACCTTAACCGATGGTGGTTTATCCGGCACAGAATCCTCTACGCCACCTGTTGCCCCTTCGACCTCCGGACGTTTGCAATCGTTCGGCTGTTCTGGCACTCACAAGATAGTAGGCGCCGCAGGCGGGATTGCTCAAGGTGGTGGCGGTTAAAAATGGCTGGAACGGTGCCACAGCGACTCTTGCATGAGGCCCGGCAGCCACCGGATGTACCAGGACTTAAGACGCTGAAGGACAGTTAAAGTCACCGTTAGTTCAGCAAAAAAGTTCCCGCACTACAATCGCTTGCGCACCCTGCAGGTTTTTTTCACAGACGTGTCGCAAATCTTGTCGGAACGACGTCAAGCAACATTTTTTTTGCAGTTCTTGCGCTTAGTCAGTTTACTTACTACAAGTAATGGGTACTATGTACGCCGGCCAGTTTCTCTTTTCCGAGAGATGGCTATTTAATAGAAAGTCCTTGAAGGGGAACACGATGAACAACGTTCTGAAATTCTCTGCTCTGGCTCTGGCCGCAGTTCTGGCTACCGGTTGCAGCAGCGTATCCAAAGAAACCGAAGCTCGTCTGACTGCGACTGAAGACGCAGCAGCTCGCGCTCAAGCTCGTGCTGACGAAGCCTACCGTAAGGCTGACGACGCACTGGCAGCCGCTCAGAAGGCTCAGCAGACCGCTGACGAAGCCAACGAGCGCGCTCTGCGTATGCTGGACAAAGCCAGCCGCAAGTAATAATCCTCACGGATTGTTATGGAGCCGACCCACTTGTGGGTCGGCTTTTTTATTGCCTGCGCACAAGGCAAACACGCCAGACAGAAACAAAAAGGCCTGCACTAAGGCAGGCCCTGATGCGTCGCATAAACCCTACTGCAGTTCTGGCGGAATGCTCGACACCATGGGTGCGCCACCCTGGTTTTCGGTCGGTACGGCAATCTCTACCGGCATGCCATCTTCCGCGGCCACCACATCACGCACCATATCCCAGTTCATGCGCAGGTTGTTGGCCAGGTCTTCGCGCTTGAGCAAGGCGTTGATAACGGCAGTGTGTTTATCGACCACCGACGGATTACCCTGGTCGTCCAGCGGCGTGTGCGCCTCCAGATAGACCTTGCCGCCGCTGATGCCGAACTTGTAGGGCTCGTTGATGATGCGCACCGGCGTACCCACCGGCACCATCTTCGACAGTTCCAGCACGTTGTTGTTGAGCATGCGGAAGCAACCGTGGCTGGTACGCATGCCAATGCCGAACTTCTTGTTCGAACCGTGGATCAGGTAACCCGGCACGCCAAGGGTGAACTTGAACGGCCCCAGCGGGTTGTCCGGGCCGGCTGGCACCACGCTCGGCAGGATGTCGCCGTCGGCGGCGTGCTCGGCGCGGATCGAGGCTGGCGGGGTCCAGGTCGGGTTCGGCGTCTTGGCGGTGATCTTGGTGTTGGCGATCGGCGAACCCCAACCCTCACGACCAATGCCCAGCGGGAAGGTATGCACCACGTTCTGCCCTTTCGGGAAGTAGTACAGGCGATACTCGGCCAGGTTGATGACGATGCCTTCACGCGGGCCCGGCGGCAGGATGTAGCGGGTCGGCAGGATGATTTCGGTGCCGGCGCCCGGCAGCCACGGGTCGACGCCCGGGTTGGCGGCGATCATTTCCAGGTAGCCGAGGTCGTTGGCAGTGCCGATATCGGCGAAGGTGTCCTCGTACTTTGCCTTGATCACCTGCACCTGGCCGATGATGTCTTCACCGGGTGGTGGCAGTGGCAGCTCCAGCGCAGCAGCAGGGCCTGCTACCAGCAGGGCGGCCAGGGACAGGCTACGGGTGACGGCAGGAAAGCGCGGCAACATCCGGTAAATCCTTCGAAAGGTGGGTCAAGAGAATCGATTGTACACCTGCGCCGATACAAGCGGGAGGCATTGCTGCCATGCAGGCGTTTCAGATGATGAAAGGCGCGGCGTTCAGCCCCCGTGCAACTCCGGCCACACCGGGCGCATGCCGCGCCGCTGGGCATCGAGGATGGCGCGGCACAGGTCACACAGGCGGCCGTCCCGGTAGATCGAGCGCGGCACCCCGGACCAGCGCGGTTGCGCCGGCAGCAGGCCGCCACACAGGGTACGGTCGACCGGCACGCCCAGTTCGAGCTGGCGCGCCACCAGATGGACGCGGATTTCCTGGCAGGCGAACAGGTCGAGCTGCTCATCAGGCTCGATCAGTTGGTAGGCGTACAGGGACCAGGCAGGGCGCGGCATCGGGGGCACTCGAAACGGGGGGCGCAACATTAGCCGAAAGCCGGCGCCGTTTAAAGCGTCACAGCAAGGGTTTTATCGCCGGCCAGGCATTTTCCAGCAGGCGCTGTTGGGCGGCCTGGGCCGGATGGATACCATCAGCCTGCATCAGTTCAGGCACGCCCCCTACCCCCTCGAGGAAAAACGGCACCAACGGTACCTGTTTTTCTGCCGCCAGCTGTTCATAGGCCTGGGCAAACGCGGTGGTATAGCGCACGCCGTAATTGGGCGGCAGGCGCATGCCCAGCAGCACCACCTTGGCACCGGCCTTGCGCGCGCTCTCGATCATCGAGGCAAGATTTTGTTGCAATTGCGCTGGCGGCTGCCCGCGCAGGCCGTCGTTGCCGCCCAGCTCCAGTACCACCAGGCTCGGCTTGTGTGCTGCAAGCAGCGCCGGCAGCCGCGCCTGGCCACCGGCACTGGTGTCGCCACTGATCGATGCGTTGACCACCTTGTCATCGAAACCTTCATCCTTCAGACGGGCCTGCAACAACGACACCCAGCCCTGGCGGGTATCCAGGCCAAAACCGGCGCTGATACTATCGCCGACAACCAGCAGTGTTCCCGCCGCCGCGCTCTGGGCCAGGCAACACAGGGCCAGACCGGCACTCCACCACCACACTCGCATCGGATTCTCCATGGGCCCCAGCATTCTCGTTGCGCAGCACCTTAGCAAAGTGGTCCCCAGCGCGGAAGGTGACCTGACCATCCTGCACGCTTTGTCCCTCGACCTGGCCCAGGGCGACAGCCTGGCCATCGTCGGCGCCTCGGGCTCGGGCAAGTCGACCCTGCTTGGCCTGCTCGCCGGCCTCGACCAGCCCAGCGCCGGCAAGGTCATCCTCGCCGGCCACGACCTGGGGCCGCTGGATGAAGACCAGCGGGCGCGGGTGCGCGCCGAACACGTGGGCTTCGTGTTCCAGTCGTTCCAGCTGCTCGACAGCCTCAACGCCCTGGAAAACGTCATGCTGCCGCTGGAGCTGGACGGCCGTCGCGATGCCCGCGAACAGGCGCGCACCCTGCTCGAGCGGGTCGGCCTGGGCAAACGCCTGAGCCATACCCCGCGCCAGCTGTCGGGCGGCGAACAGCAGCGGGTGGCCATCGCCCGCGCATTCGCCGCGCAACCGGCAGTGCTGTTCGCCGACGAACCCACCGGCAACCTCGACAGCCACACCGGCGAGCGCATCAGCGACTTGCTGTTCGAACTGAACAAAGAGCGCGGCACCACCCTGGTGCTGGTGACCCATGACGAACGCCTGGCGCGGCGCTGCCGCCGCCAGATCCGCCTGGACGCGGGCCGCCTGGTGGCCGCGGTGGAGGCCTGATGACCCACATGCCGCTGTCCCGCCTGTGCGGCCTGGCCCTGCGCCAGTTGCTGCGTGATGTTCGCGCCAGCGAAGTGCGCGTGCTGTTTTTCGCCCTGCTGGTGGCGGTCGCTGCCAGCACCGCCATCGGCTATTTCGGCGCACGCCTGAACGGTGCCATGCAGCTGCGCGCCAGCGAGTTCCTTGGCGCTGACCTGGTGCTGCAAGGCAGCGCCCCGGCCCGCGAGGCGCAGCTAGTCAGCGGCAAGGCGCTTGGCTTGCGTCACGCCCAGGTGGTCGAGTTCACCAGCGTGGTTGGCGGCGACAATGGCATCCAGCTGTCCAGTGTCAAGGCGGCCGATGGCGCCTACCCGCTGCGCGGGCAGGTGCGCAGCGCGCCGGCGCCCTATGCCGCCGAAACCGCGGGCGGCGGCCCGGCGCCTGGCGAGGCATGGGTCGAGCCGCGCATGCTGGCGGCCTTGGGGCTGCAGGTGGGCGACAACATCGATGTGGGCATGAAAACCCTGCGCATGAGCCGCGTGCTGACCTACGAACCGGACCGCGCCAACAATTTCTACAGCCTTACCCCCCGGGTGATGATGAACCTGGCCGACCTGCAAGCCACCGGTGTGATCCAGCCGGGCAGCCGGGTCACCTATCGCGACCTGTGGCGTGGCGATGCCGACGTGTTGGCCCAGTACCGCGAATCATTGAAAAAGGACCTGGCCGCCAACCAGCGCCTGCGCGATACCCGCGATGGCAACCAGCAGATCGGTGGCGCCCTGGGCAAAGCCGAACGCTACCTGAACATGGCCAGCCTGGTTGCGGTGCTGCTGGCCGGCGTCGCCGTCGCCCTGTCGGCCAGCCGCTATGCCGCACGCCGCCTGGATGCCAGCGCCCTGCTGCGTTGCCTGGGGCTATCGCGCCGCCAGGCGCTCGGCCTGTACTGCGCGCAATTGGCCATGCTCGGCCTGGTCGCCGCGCTGGCCGGCGCCCTGCTCGGCTGGCTGGCCCAGCTGGGCCTGTTCCGCCTGCTGCACGGCCTGCTGCCCAGCGTGGTGCCGGCAGGCGGCGTGGTCCCGGCGCTGGCCGGCATCGCGACCGGGCTGGTTGCGCTGGCCGGCTTCGCCCTGCCCCCCATCGCCGCTCTGGGCAAGGTGCCGCCGCTGCGCGTGCTGCGCCGCGACCTGCTGCCGATACCGCCCAGCAGCTGGCTGGTGTATGGCGCCGCCCTACTCGCCTTGGGCCTGATCATGTGGCGCCTGAGCCTCGATCTGCTGCTCACCTTCGCCCTGCTTGGCGGCGGCCTGGTCGCCGCGCTGCTGCTCGGCGGCCTGCTGCTGCTCGGCTTGCGCAGCCTGCGCCGGTTGCTGGGCGGGGCGCCGCTGGCCTGGCGCCTGGGGCTGGGCCAGCTGCTGCGCCACCCCACGGCTGCCGCCGGCCAGGCGCTGGCCTTTGGCCTGATCCTGCTGGCCATGGCCCTGGTCGCTTTGTTGCGTGCGGAACTGCTCGATACCTGGCAAGCGCAGCTGCCCAAGGATGCACCCAACCATTTCGCCCTGAACATCCTGCCGGATGACCGCGAGCCGTTCGCCCAGCATCTGCAGCAGGTCAATGCGACCTCGGCGCCGCTGTACCCGGTGACTCCCGGGCGCCTGGTGCAAATCAACCAGCAACCGGTGCAGCAGGTGGTCAGCAAGGATTCGGCAGGCGAGCGCGCCGTGCAGCGCGACCTCAGCCTGACCTGGGCGGCCGAATTACCCGAAGGCAACGCGCTGACCGCCGGCCACTGGTGGCAGGCGACGCCGAGCGACAGTGAAATTCCCGGTGTTTCGGTGGAGGCGCAACTGGCTACCAGCCTGCACCTGAAACTGGGCGATCTGCTCACCTTCGACATCGGCGGCCAGCAGCGCCAGGCCCGGGTCAGCAGCTTGCGCAGCGTACATTGGGACAGCTTCCAGCCGAACTTCTACATGATCTTCCAGCCCGGCACCCTGCAAGGGTTGCCGACCACCTACCTGACCAGCTTCTACCTGGCGCCGGGCCACGACGTTGAGGTAGTGGCACTGTCACGAGCATTCCCGGCGGTGACCATTCTGCAGGTGGACGCTTTGCTCGAACAGTTGCGCAGCATCCTCGCCCAGGTGACATTGGCGGTGGAGTACGTATTGCTGTTCGTCCTGGCGGCCGGGCTGGCGGTGTTGTTCGCCGGTTTGCAGGCGACCCTGGACGAGCGCATCCGCCAAGGCGCCCTGCTGCGCGCACTGGGCGCGGCGCGCCCCTTGCTGGTCAAGGCGCGGCGGATCGAGTTCGGTTTGCTGGGTGCGGTCAGCGGGCTTTTGGCGGCAGTCGGGTGTGAGCTGATTACCCTGGTTCTGTATCGCTATGCCTTCGACCTGCAATGGCGTCCACATGCCTGGTTGCTGATGTTGCCGCTGGCCGGGGCGTTGCTGGTGGGCGGTGCGGGCGTGCTGGGGACGCGGCGGGCTTTGAATGCCAGCCCGTTGGCGGTGTTACGCGACAGTTGAGGGTTGCCGGTGCCGGCCTCTTCGCGGGTAAACCCGCTCCCACAGGTAATGCATTACCCTTGAAGGTAACGCGCGACCTGTGGGAGCGGGTTTACCCGCGAAGAGGCCAGGCCTGGCAACACAGGATCACTGATCGTAACTGATGCTGTTCACATACCAGGTCGCTTCACCGGTAGGCGTGTGGACCACCACCTCATCACCCTCTTGCTTCTTCAGCAGGGCGCGGGCCATGGGCGAGTCGATCGAGATGTAGTCATTGCGCCCGTAGATTTCGTCATAACCGACAATGCGAAACTTCAGGGTCTCGCCCTCGTCGTTCTCGATTTCCACCCAGGCACCGAAAAACACCTTGCCCTCCTGCTGCGGCGAGTAAGCCACCACCTTCACATCTTCAAGGCGCTTGCGCAGGTAACGCACCCGGCGGTCGATCTCGCGCAGCAATTTCTTGTTGTACTGGTAGTCGGCGTTCTCGCTGCGATCACCCAGCGACGCCGCCCAGGCGACCTTCTGGGTGATCTCCGGGCGGTACACCCGCCACAGGTGGTCCAGCTCTTTCTTCAGCGCCTCATGGCCTTGCGTGGTGATGATGTTGGTACTCAACAGCGCGCTCCTCAGCGGCGGGTGATCAGGCCTTGACGCGCAATGCGGGTAAGGTGGCCGATGACTTCGGCGGCCTCGTCCGGCACCGGCGCCTGGATCACCGCCAGGTCGAAACGGTCATTGCCATACTGCGCGAGGTGGCAGCCGGTATCGGCGAACTGGATCAGAAAGGCACGCGCCTGCCCCTTGCGCCGGGACAGCCCTTCGAGGTGACGTAAAAGCGTGGGTTGATGCTGGCCGCCGAGCAGGATGCGCGGTGTGCGGGACGCCTGGCTGGCAGGCAAGGGGGTCAGACAGACACTGGTACGTGGGCAACTCATGGAGCTTCTCTCCGCCTCGCGAATCCCGCTGGGCAGCGGTGGGAGGCGTCACCGAACCAGCGCTTTAGCGGTATTTCGGATGACCCGTAACGAGGGCTTCCTGCGCCCCGCAAGTAGCTGTTTAAATCGGCGCAGACGGTATGCTAGAGCTACAAGCGGCAAGATACAAGCCTCAAGCCGAAAGTGATCGGCCTGAGGCTTGTATCTTGCTGCTCAGGGTGTATCAGCGGGCAATCAGGCGGTCCAGCGAGAAGCGCCCGGCGCCTTCGATCAGCACCGCCACGGTACCTGCCAGCAAGGCCAGGCCGAACTCGTAGCCGTTGTTGGCCATGAACAGGCCGTTGCCGATGTGCACCGAGACGATCGCCACCACCAGGGTCACGCTCAACGCCAAGGCCGCAGGACGGACCAGCAGACCGAGCACCAGGGCCAGGCCGCCAAAGAATTCGGCACTGCCGGACAACAGGGCCATCAGATAGCCCGGGGCCAGGCCGATGCTTTCCATCCACTGGCCGGTGCCTTCCAGACCATAACCGCCGAACAGGCCGAACAGTTTTTGCGCGCCATGCGCCATGAAGATGATGCCCACCAGGATGCGGATGACACTGAGGCCGGTGCCGGCGCGGGTGGAGAACACGGCGTTGAGGGTTGGGTTGTTCATGTGGAAAGCTCCTTGAAGCGGGGAAGTTGTGTTGGGATGGGCGCCATCATAATCAATACAATAGATATGAAAACCGCAAAAATCCCGCATAAAAATCGATAAAATCGATTAATTAACGCTTCACCACACGCTCCAGCGCGGCACGCTCCCGATTGAACGCTACAAAGTACTTGTTGACGCTGTTGACGAAGTTGACGGGGCCCATCCCCACCTGCTCCATGGCGATGCGTTCGGTCTGGAAGAACCATTGGTCGCCATTGAACCCGCGCCGCCGCGCTTCGGCGCGCATCGCCTGGACCCGCTCGGGGCCGAGGTTGTACGCCGCCAGTACGAAGGCCATGCGCTCACGTTCGTTGATCCTGGCACTGGCAAAGAACTTGCGCCGGATCAGCGCCAGATAACGGGCGCTGGCCTGAACGTTGCCGTCCACCGTGGCGGTATTGCTCACCCCCACCCGCTGCGCCGCCGAAGGCGTGATCTGCATCAGGCCATGGGCCCCGCCGGTGCCGCGTGCGTTGGGGTTGAGCGTCGACTCCTTGAAGGCCAGCGCGGCCAGGTTGAGCCAGTCGATCTGCTGCGCCTCGGCATGTTTCTGCAGCACTGCACGCACTGCAGTCAGGCGCTGGCGGTCCTTGCTTGCCAACGGATCATGTACGCGGTACTGGCGGCGGTAGATGCGCTCGAAGGCAGCGTCCTGGTTGTCCGGCGCGCGGTAACCCTGCAAGAAACGATCGACGGTGGCCAGCAACTGCGGCGCATCCTGCCCCACGTACCAGCGCATGGCTTGCGGTGGCCCCAGTTGCACGCGGCTGTCCAGGCGCAGGCGCGGCATCACCCGGGCCCAGCGCCGGGCGATCGGCTGCTCGACCACGGTCAGGTGATAGATGCCGGCCTGGACCATTTCCAGCACATCCTCCACCGCGAGGGTCGCATCGACCCACTCCACCTTGATGGGCGCGCGCTTGCGCAGTGCCAGCTGCTGGTTGACCTGCTGGATCAACGGGCCGGCGGCACTGGCGCTGGTCAGGGCCACGGTTCGCCCGGACAGCTGCTCGACATGACGGAAACTGCGTTCGCCCTTGCGCCCCACCAGCACCAGCGGCACCTGCTCGAGCACCGGCGCGCTGCTGCTGACCTCGCGCACCACGCCGGGGTCGAGCAGCTCGCCCGGCGCGGCCAGGTCGCCCTCGCCGCGGGCCAGGGCGCCCAGCAACTGCTCCTTGGCCCGCGGGATCAACTTGAGCCGGATCTGCTGGCCGTCGCCGGCGCGGGCGTTGAGGTAATGCTCAAGGGCACGCAGGCGATAGTATTCGATGCCGACCGGCTCGCCCTTGACCTCACCGGAGCTGTTGCGGCTCTGGTTGACCAGCACCCGCAGCACCTGGCTGCTGCGAATCTGCTGCAGGTCCCGCACCTTGGCGGGCGGAATGTTCTGCTGCGGCCCCGGCAGCCGCGCATGCGCGGGCCCTGCGGCAACCAGCCCGAGCGTCAGCAGGAAAATCAACCAGCATCGCAGCATGCGCAAACGTGTCCGTGGTCGGTGGGCGGCAGCCATGGGGTGGCACCGCCAAGTGAGAAATGACGGCAAAAGACCATGGCAACAGTATGAAGTTCTTGGTTTTTCCGCAAAAACACGGTTTTTGCTATGCTGGCCGCCCCGCGGCACGAGGTAGCACCATGCAACTGATCGATATCGGCGTCAACCTGACCAACAGCAGTTTCCACGACCAGCAGGCGGCCGTCGTCGAGCGCGCCCTCGAAGCTGGGGTCACGCAGATGGTGCTGACCGGCACCAGCCTTGCGGTCAGCGAACAGGCACTGGAGCTGTGCCAGCAGCTGGATGCAGGTGGCGCGCACCTGTTCGCCACGGCCGGCGTGCACCCGCATGATGCCAAGGCCTGGGATGCCGGCAGCGAGCGCCAGTTGCGCCAGTTGCTGAGCCAGCCACGGGTACGCGCCGTGGGGGAATGCGGGCTGGACTTCAACCGCGACTTCTCCCCTCGCCCGCTTCAGGAAAAAGCCCTGGAGGCACAGCTGGCACTGGCTGCCGAGCTGCGCCTGCCGGTGTTCCTGCACGAACGCGATGCCAGCGAGCGCCTGCTGGCGATCCTCAAGGATTACCGCGACCACCTGACCGGCGCGGTGGTGCACTGCTTTACCGGCGAGCGCGACGCGCTGTTCGCCTATTTGGACATGGACCTGCACATCGGCATTACCGGGTGGATCTGTGACGAACGCCGCGGAACCCACCTGCACCCGCTGGTGGCCAACATTGCCGAAGGGCGGCTGATGCTGGAAAGCGATGCGCCCTACCTGCTGCCGCGCAGCCTGCGGCCGAAACCGAAAAACGGGCGCAACGAACCGGCATTCCTGCCCGAGGTGTTGCGCGAGGTCGCCGTGCACCGGGGGGAGACGGCCGAGCATACGGCGGCGCATACCACCGCGACTGCGCGAGCGTTCTTTCAGCTTCCCTGAAGCAGCGGCAGGGCTACCCTGGCCGGCGGAATTTTCTTGATACACATCAACAAAGCCCCTGGCTTGGGCGGGCACAATGATGGCACCTTGCCAATATTGTTTCCGCTCAACTCAGAGAAGACCTGCCCATGGGTGCCTGGCTTAGCAATGTTTCCCTGAAGTACAAATTCTGGGCCGTCAACGCGGTGGCCTTTGTCACGACCTTGCTGCTGGTGCTGTATGCCGTGCACCTGGAGCAACGCGCCCGCGCCGAAGCGGCGCAGGCCCAGGCGGTCGCCCAGGCTCAGTTGCTGGCCGCCTGGCCGGCCGGGCAGCCACTGCCGCGCACGGCCAATGTCATCAGTTGGTCGGCCGGGCAGCTGCCTACCTTCGCCGGTGAACCCCTCGAAGCCCTGCGCAACGCCCAGGGCTGGGTCGAGCTGCCGGCCGCGCGAATCCTCGGCAATAACCCGTTACATGGCGCGCACGTGCTGCGCAACGGCGACCAGCAGCTAGCCGTGCTGGCCCAGGTGCCAAGCCTGCGCCAGGTGTTCTTCGAGCGTTTCAGCAACTATGCGGTGTGCGTACTGATCCTGATGCTGGCCATGCTCGGCGCCTCGCAACTGCTGATCCGCTTCCTGCTCAGCCAGCTCAACACGCTCAAGGATGTGATGCTGCACGTGGAAAAAACCGGCGACCTGTCGGCCCGCGTGCCGCTGGCCTGTGGCGACGAAGTCGGGCAGATGGCCGGGGCCTTCAACGCCATGCAGGCAACCTACCACCGCGTGGTCAGCACCGTCGCAAACACCGCCGCACAACTGGACTCGGGTGCCGTGCGCCTGGCGGCGAGCATGAGCGATGTGCGTCACGGCATGCTCGGCCAGCAGAGCGAGACCGACCAGGCCGCTACCGCGATCAACGAAATGACGGCGACGGTGCACCACATTGCCCAACATGCCGGCGCCACCCGGGACCTGTCGCAAACGGCCGACACCCTGGCCGGTAGCGGGCAGGCGGTAGTCAGCCGGGTGCAGGATTCGATTTCCGGGCTGTCCAGCGGCGTGCAGCAAACCGCCGAAATGATCCGCCAGCTGGCGCAAGACAGCCAGAAAATCAACGGCGTGGTCAGTGTGATCCACAGCATCGCCGAGCAGACCAACCTGCTGGCGCTGAACGCCGCCATCGAAGCAGCACGCGCCGGCGACCTGGGCCGCGGCTTTGCCGTGGTGGCCGATGAAGTGCGCAACCTGGCCAAGCGCGTGCAAACCTCCACCGACGAGATCACCACCATGGTCTCGGCCCTGCAATCGGGCACCCGCGATGCGGTCGAGTTCATGCAGGAAAGCTCGTACAAGGCGGACGACTGTGTCAGGCAGGCGCAGGAGGCCGGTGCAGCACTGGCCGAGATCACCGGCGCCGTGGCGCAGATGCGCGAAAGCAACACCCAGATTGCCGTGGCGGCGGAGCAGCAGAGCCAGGTGGCCGAGGAAATGAACCGTGCGGTGGTGAGCATCCGTGATGTCACCGAACAGACCGTGCAGCAGACCGTCGGCTCGGCGAGCACCAGCAGCGAACTGGCCACCCTGGCCGGCGAACTGAACAAGGCCATTGGCCAGCTCAAGCTATAGTCACCATAGCCAGCCTCGATTGGCCTCCCGCCGGGGGCCGCACTAAGCTTTGGGCATGACCGAGAGGAAATGCCCATGAGCAAACGACTGCCCAATCTGCCCAGCTGGCAATGGCGCGGCTACCACCACAATCACCGCCACCCGACCAATCTGGTGCTGCACCTGATCGCCGTGCCGCTGTTCATCCTGGGCGCGTTGTTGATGCTGTCCGGGCTGTTCAGTCTGGACCTGGGGCAGATTGCCGTTGGCATCATCGCCTTGATCGCCGGCCTGGGTTTGCAGCGCCAAGGCCATCGCCTGGAAGCCGAGCAGCCCGAGCCGTTCGCCAACCGCAAGGACGCCGTGCAGCGCCTGCTGACCGAGCAGTTCATCACCTTTCCGCGCTTCGTGCTGAGCGGGGCCTGGTGGAAGGCCTGGCGGGAGCGGCACAAGCATCGGCGCTGATGCTCTGCTGCAGCCGGTCAGGCAAACACGGTAACCGTCTGCCGGCTCAAGGCCAGCAGCTGCCCCTGTGCCGTCCACAGGGCAGCGGCGGCATGGCCGTAACCATCACGCGCATATTCGGTTTCCACGCAGTAACGGCACCAGTCCAGGGTCGACAACTGCGCCGTGGGTTGCACGAATTCGATGGTCCAGGTCAGCGTACTGCCCGCAGCGGGCTGCTTGAGCAGTGGCAACAGGCTCGGCGGCCAGGCATCGACCAGCGCCAGCAGGTGCGCCTCGGTGACCGGTTCTTCTTCCATTCCACGCAAACGTACCCAACCGCCCATCCGCCGCGACGGGTTACCACTGAAGGGCAGCCCGCCTATCGCCCAGCGCAAGGCCACATGCTGCATGAACTCGGGGGTGACGCCTTTGATATTGGGCAGTTCGGGGGCGGCTTCTTCGAGCGCTGTCATGTCCATGGCCGGCAACGCAGGCACATCGACCACTGACGGCCGCCCGGCACCGAAATTGCCCTGCACCAGGGTCACCACCTGGCCGTCCTGAACGGCACGGCCGAGCAACGTGCTGACGGCCTTGCCTTCACGCAACACCTCCACCTCGAAGCGGATGGGTACATCCGCTGCGGCCGGTGCAACGAAGCTGATGGCCAGCGAGCGCACCGGGCGGTCATCGGAGAGTTTCTGGCGCATGGTTTCATACACCAAGGCGGCCATCAGCCCGCCAAAGGCGGCGCGGCCCTGGGCCCAGCTGGGCGGAATGCTGACAGCATCTGGGTTGGCCCGCACGGCGTCGAGCAGTTGCTTGAAATTCATTTGACCGGCTCCTGCCTGCAGCGAAAAGGTCTGCCCATCCTAGCCAGCAAACCCTCGCCGATCAGCCCGCATATCGGTCATTTTTCGGGCTTTCGCCGCGACAGTGCCTGTTGCAGCGCATCCAGGGTCACATCCGAATGGCGCTCGGCGGCGTGCAACTCCCGCTCCCACTCGGCCTGGCACGGTGCCAGGTCGGCATGCTCGCGCGCTTGCAGCAGCCATTGCAGGCGATCATGCCAGTCACCCAGGTCGCCCTGGGCCCGCTTCAGCAGGCGCTGCAACTTCTTCCCGGCATGCTCGAGCTGCGGATAGGCCTCGTCACCGTAACGCGCACGCTTGATCAACAAACGCAGCCGGTGGCGGTCGTGAGCCGGGTCGCGCAGCGCGTCGTGCAACTTGCGCCACTGTTTGACCAGGCGCTTGTCGATACGCTTTTTCAGGCCCTTGTCGAGGCCTTCACGGCCGGCCGCCCGCAGAAACAACGGGAACGCATCGACAATCGCCAGTACCCGCATCAACTGCGGGCTGGCGGCAACACTGGCGAAGGTCTTGCCTCGCCCTTGCAGGCGCTGCTGCCCCGGTTCGGCAAAGCCACGCCTGATCAGTTCGCCAGCCAGCACCTCGCGGTCACGCAGCGGCGTGGTCAGGCCACCCAGCGCCTTGGCGGCTTCCTCCAGTTGCTCCACCCCCGGCAACCCACGCAGCGGGCGCAGCAGGCTGCGCAGGCGCCGCAGGGTGGTGCGCAGGTCGTGCAATGCCTCGCTGTCGGTGTCGGCAGCCAGGCGTTCGCGGCAGGCCAGCAGGCGCACCTGCAAGGCCACTATCTGGGCAACCACATGATCGAGCATGGCAGACATCGAGAGACGCTCCCTGGTCAGCGCCCGGCGCGCGATTCACGAATGTAGAAGCGCGCCTTTTCGGCTTTGTTGGTGCAGCTTTCATACCCTTCGAACTGCTGCTGGGTCTTGGCCCCGGTCAACAGCGACAAGGCTTTGGAATAACTCACCGCGCCGGCAAAGCCTTCGGCCTTGGCCAGGTCCAGCTCCTTCCAGGCGGCATCCAGTTGGCTCGCACAACTTTCACGGTAGGCCGTCTTGCCCGCACAGCCAGCAAGGGCCAAGGCGATCAGTGGAAGGCAGATCCAGGCTTTCATTGGTAATACCTCAATGGAAAAAAACGGTGGCTGTTCGACGCCCTGACAGCTGAAAAGTGCCCTGCCCAGGCGGCTTTGCCGGGTCAGTTTTATTACAGTAGCTCAGCGCGAAGGACATTGAAGCACAGGCAACGATGGGTGCATTGTAGGACCATGGTTGCACTGGCCGGGGAATATTCATGAGTAAACGCGTGGCACTGGTACTGGGATCGGGTGGCGCCCGGGGGTATGCACACATCGGCGTGATCGAGGAAATCGAACGCCGCGGCTACGACATCGCCTGCATCGCCGGCTGTTCGATGGGTGCGGTCATTGGTGGCATCTACGCCGCTGGCAAGCTGGAAGAGTACCGCAACTGGATCGAAAGCCTCGACTACCTGGATGTGCTGCGCCTGGTCGATGTCAGCTTTCGCCTCGGCGCGATTCGCGGCGACAAGGTGTTCGGGCAAATCCGCAAGATCGTCGGTGAGATCAACATCGAACAATTGCGCATCCCTTACACGGCGGTGGCCGCCGACCTCACCAACCAGCAGGAAATCTGGTTCCAGGAGGGCTGCCTGCACCAGGCCATGCGTGCCTCGGCAGCCATCCCCAGCTTGTTCACACCGGTGGTGCAAGGCAATCGCATGCTGGTCGACGGTGGCATTCTCAACCCGCTGCCAATCGTGCCGGTGGTTTCCAGCCACTGCGACCTGATCATCGCGGTCAACCTCAACGCCACCAACCAGAAGCAATACCAGTTGCCGGTGATCGAACGCCCGGCAGCGTTCAAGATGCGTTTCGATGCCTTGTTGAGTTCGCTGGGGTCGCGCTTGCCGTTCAGGCGCAAGCCGGCCGAGGAACTGATCCGTATCGAGCAGGAAATCGTCGCCGAAGGGCTGGCGTCGCCGAACCCGTGGCTGGCGGATGCTGCCAACCCGGAAGGCCAGCAACCGGCGGCGGCGCCGGAAAGCGAGGGCGCGCCAAAGTCGGCGACCGGCTCGTTCATCATCGACAACGTGGGGCCGGCTTCGCTACTGGACTTGATCAACCAGAGTTTCGAGGTCATGCAGACCTCGCTGGCGCAGTACAAGATTGCTGGCTACCCACCGGATGTGCTGATCAACGTGCCCAAGCGGGTGTGTCGCTTTTTCGAGTTTTACAAAGCGCCGGAGCTGATTGCCCTGGGGCGGGAAATTGCGCGGGATACGCTGGATAGCTATGAAGGGGTGAAGCGGTAGGCCTGTATTGCCTGTACTGGCCTCATCGCCGGCAAGCCAGCTCCCACAGCTCCCCACAATGCTTGAGCCCTGTGGGAAACCTGTGGGAGCTGGCTTGCCGGCGATGAGGCCAGGACAAGCGACATAAAACGAAACAGGCCGCACAAGGCGGCCTGTTTGTCATGCAACAATCACCTTAGTAACGGGTGATGTCCGCATTGGCTTCCAGTTGCTTGCGGTAGGCCGCGAAGTCCTGCTGGCCAGCACGCGAGGCGAGGTAGCGGCGGATCTGCTGCTTCTCTTCGTCGGTGGCGGTAGCGCCTTCGTTGACACCCTTGAGCTGCAGGACCACCAGGCTGCCGTCACGCAGCACCACGCTGCCATACACCGGCTTGTCCTTGGCCTGAGGCTTGCCCAGGCGGAACAGCGCCTGCAGCTCGGCCGGGTCGATGCCGTCCTCGCCACGGGTGACCGCCTCGTAGGCCTTCCAGGCCTGCCCCTCGTGCACGCCACCTGCTGCGATCGAACCATCACGCAGGCCGGCAATCAGCTTGTCCGCCTTGACCTTGAGCTCGGCAGTCGCCTTCTCCTTGGCCAGGTGTTCGCGGATGTTGCTGGCCACCGCTTCCAGCGGCAGTTGCTCCGGCTTGCGGTGCTCCTTGACGCGCAGCACCACGGTGGTTTCCGGGTCGAGTTCGATGGCGGTGCTGTTGGCACCCTCCTCCAGCACTTCTTCGGAGAACGCAGCCTGCACCACCGCACGGTTGGCAGTGATGCCTTCGCCACCTTCACGGCCGAACGCTGCAGAAGTGTGCACTTTCAGGTTCAGGTCCTGGGCCGGCTGGGCCAGGTCGGAAGCCTCGTAGGCGGCATCCTGCAGCTGCTTGCTGGCGTCGACGTAACGCTGCTCGACCAGCGGCACCTTCAGGTCACGGGTCAGCTTGTCCTTCAGACTGGCGAAGCTTGGCACTTCCGGCGCCTGAACCCCCAGCAGCTTGATCAGGTGGTAGCCGAACTCGGTGCGCACCGGCGCCGAGACCTGGCCATCCTGCAGCTTGTACAGCGCCTCCTCGAACGACGGGTCGTAGACGCCCGGGCCGGCGAAGCCAAGGTCACCACCGCTGTTGGCCGAACCAGGGTCCTGGGAGTACGACTTGGCCAGCGCGGCAAAGTCTTCACCCTTGGCCAGGCGCTGCGCGACCTCTTCGGCACGGGCCTTGGCCTGGGCGTCGGTGACCTTGTCGTTGACCTCGATGAGGATGTGCGCGGCATGGCGCTGCTCGGCGAGGTTGGCGATTTCCTTCTCGTACTGGGCCTTGAGCTCTTCGTCGGTCACCTTGGCCTGGTCGAAGAACGCCGACTTCTTCAGCTCGACGTAGTCGATCACCACCTGGTCAGGCGACATGAACTCCTTGGCGTGCTGGTCGTAGTGCGCCTTGACCTCGTCGTCGCTGACCTTGACCGCGGCCGGGTCGGCCTTGAAGGTCAGGGAGGCGAAGTCGCGGGTCTGCTTTTCGAGGCGTGCGAAGGCATCGACCTGCTGGTCGGTGACAAAGCTGCTGCCGGCCAGGCCAGTGCGCAGCTGGCCGATGAGCATTTCCTCGGCGAGCATCTCGCGGAACTGCATGCGGCCGTAGCCCATCTGGCGGATGACCTGGTCGAAACGGTCGGCACTGAACTTGCCGTCCACCTGGAATTCCGGCGTCTGCAGGATCACCTGATCCAGCGCGGCCTCGGAGAAGGCGAACTTGGCGTCTTCTGCACCTTGCAGCAGCAGCTTGCGGCTGATCAGGCCCTTGAGGGCCTCTTCACGCAGCAATTTGTCATCCAGCAGCGCAGGGTCGAAATCCTTGCCCAGCTGTTGCATCAGCTGACGGCGCTGCATGTCGGCCGCCTGGCTCAGCTCGTTCTGGCTGATGGTCTGGCCGTTCACCTTGGCGGCGTCCTGGCTATGGGTGGCGGCCTGGAAAATGGCTTCGAAGCCGGTCAACGCCATCAATACGACGATAAGGCCGATGATGGTCTTGGCAATCCAACCTTGTGAATTGTCCCTGATATTTTGCAGCATGCGTCCCCCAGAAACGGCTGTACCACTGCGTCGACAACCGCGGAGCGTGGGTAGAAACCTGATAAAAGAAAGGCGCATCCGAGGATGCGCCTTTGCTTAGCAAACGTGTCAGGCGGGAACGTTTGCGCCCCGCCGTCACCGTACTCGGACCTGGCCAGGCCGGGTCCGGCTGAAAGACGACTTAGTTGACGGCGTCTTTCAGGCCTTTGCCGGCCTTGAAACCTGGAACCTTGGCGGCTTCGATCTTGATCGCCTTGCCGGTTTGCGGGTTACGGCCGGTGCGCTCGGCGCGCTCCTTGACCGAGAAGGTACCGAAGCCAACCAGTACCACATCGTCACCTTGCTTCAGGGCGCCGGTGACGGATTCGATGACTGCGTCCAGCGCACGGCCGGCTACAGCTTTCGGGATGTCAGCAGATGCGGCGATAGCGTCAATCAGTTCCGACTTGTTCACTCTAAGTCCCCTTATTCTCTATTGAGTTTGTTTCTAAGTATGTAATGAAAAGCTTATGAAACGTGCGCTGGGTGGCCTGATGACAATAGCGTGCCGCTTTATAGCAAGGCCCCGAAAAAACTGTCAAGGAAAGCCCCCCAGCAAAAAACTACTAGTGCGTGCTGATTCTTTCCTTAGCATCGCCGTCGCGCTTCTCATCTTTCGCGACAATCTCCGGAGCCACATCTGGCAAGGGCTCCGGGGCGTATTGCAGCGCAATTTGCAGGACTTCGTCAATCCATTTGACCGGTTTGATCTGCAGATCCTGTTTGATATTTTCCGGAATCTCCTTCAGATCGCGAACATTCTCCTCGGGAATGATCACCGTCTTGATGCCGCCACGGTGTGCTGCCAGCAGTTTTTCTTTCAGCCCGCCAATGGCCAGCACCTGGCCGCGCAGGGTGATTTCGCCGGTCATGGCCACATCCGCACGTACCGGAATCTGCGTCAGCGCCGACACCAGGGCAGTGCACATGCCGATACCGGCGCTTGGGCCGTCCTTCGGCGTGGCGCCTTCGGGCATGTGAATATGCACATCATGCTTCTCGTGGAAGTCGGCAGCGATACCTAGGCTGCGGGCGCGGCTGCGCACCACGGTCTGCGCGGCGGTAATCGATTCGACCATGACGTCGCCCAGCGAGCCGGTCTTGATCAGCTGGCCCTTGCCAGGGATGACCACGGCTTCGATGGTCAGCAACTCGCCCCCCACCTGCGTCCAGGCCAGGCCGGTGACCTGGCCGATCTGGTCCTGCTGCTCGGCCAGGCCGTAGCGGAACTTGCGCACGCCCAGCAGGTGCTCCAGCTGCTCGCTGGCCACCTTGACCTTGACCTGCTTCTGCCCGGTATGTTCCTTCACCACCTTGCGGCAGACCTTGGCGATCTGCCGCTCCAGGCCACGCACGCCGGCTTCGCGGGTGTAGTAGCGGATGATGTCGCGGATCGCCGAAACATCGACCTCCAGCTCTTCCTTCTTCAGGCCGTTGGCCTTGACCTGCTTGGGCACCAGGTACTTGACCGCGATGTTGATCTTCTCGTCTTCGGTGTAACCCGGCAGGCGGATGACTTCCATCCGGTCGAGCAGCGCCGGCGGGATGTTCATCGAGTTCGAGGTGCACAGGAACATCACGTCCGAGAGATCGTAATCGACCTCCAGGTAGTGGTCGTTGAAGTTGTGGTTCTGCTCCGGATCGAGCACTTCGAGCAGCGCCGAGGCCGGGTCGCCACGCATGTCGCTGCCCATCTTGTCGATTTCGTCCAGCAGGAACAGCGGGTTGCGCACCCCTACCTTGGTCATCTTCTGGATCAGGCGGCCAGGCATCGAACCGATGTAGGTCCGGCGGTGGCCACGAATCTCGGCCTCGTCACGCACACCGCCCAGGGCCATGCGCACGAACTTGCGGTTGGTGGCCGCGGCGATCGACTCGGCCAGCGAGGTCTTGCCGACGCCAGGCGGGCCGACCAGGCACAGCACCGGGCCGCGGATTTTCTTGACGCGCTTTTGCACGGCAAGGTATTCGAGGATGCGTTCCTTGACCTCTTCCAGGCCATAGTGGTCGGCATCGAGGATTTCCTCGGCCTTGGCCAGGTCCAGACGCACCTTGCTCTGGGCCTTCCACGGCACCTGCACCAGCCAGTCGAGGTAGGAGCGGACCACGGTGGCCTCGGCCGACATCGGCGACATCTGCTTGAGCTTGTTCAGCTCGGCCTGGGCCTTGGTCAGGGCATCCTTGGGCAGGCCAGCGGCTTCGATGCGCTTTTTCAGCTCTTCGACTTCGTTATGGCCTTCGTCGCCGTCACCGAGTTCTTTCTGAATGGCCTTCATCTGCTCATTCAGGTAGTACTCACGCTGACTGCGCTCCATCTGCTTCTTGACCCGGCCGCGGATACGCTTTTCGACCTGCAGCAGGTCGATTTCCGCGTCCAGCAGCGCCAATACGTGTTCGACACGGGTGGCCAGGTCGACGATTTCGAGGATTTCCTGCTTCTGCTCGATCTTCAGCGCCATGTGCGCGGCCATGGTGTCGACCAGGCGCCCCGGCTCTTCGATGCTGTTCAGCGAAGACAGGACTTCGGCGGGGACTTTCTTGCCCAGCTGCACGTATTGCTCGAACTGCGACAGCAGCGTGCGCACGAACACTTCCGACTCGCGCTCGGCGGCGTCGACTTCGTCGATCAGGGAAACTTCGGCACGAATGTGCCCTTCCACTTCGCTGAAACGCTCGACGGCGCCGCGCTGCTCGCCCTCGACCAGCACCTTGACGGTGCCATCGGGCAGCTTCAGCAATTGCAATACGGTGGCAACGGTACCGACGCGGTACAGGGCGTCTTCGCCCGGGTCATCGTCGGCTGGGTTTTTCTGGGCCAGCAGGAGGATCTGCTTTTCGCCCGTCATCGCCGCCTCGAGGGCTTCGATGGACTTTTCGCGCCCCACGAACAGCGGGATGACCATGTGCGGGTAAACAACGACATCGCGCAATGGCAAAAGAGGCAAGTCGAGGGTGGTCTTCATGATTTCGCCTCTACAGCGGCCTTATGGCCGGAAACCGGTGGAAATGATGCTTGGACCTAATGTGGGGGCATGCCTGGGAAATTACAAGCGCTAGCGCAGGAAAAGCAGAAAGGGGCCCGTAGGCCCCTTCGTGCTTGCAACCATCAGCGACGTTTACCTGTCTCAGGCATCCGGCGCGGCCTTGGCTTGCGGCTCGCTGTTCTCGTAGATCATCAGCGGCTGCGAGGTGCCATCGATGACGCTCTCGTCGATCACCACCTTGCTGACATCCTTCTTCGAAGGAATCTCGTACATGGTGTCGAGCAGCACGCCCTCGAGAATCGAACGCAGACCACGGGCGCCGGTCTTGCGCTCCAGTGCCTTGCGTGCCACGGCCTTGAGCGCATCGCTGCGGAACTCGAGGTCGACGCTTTCCATCTCGAACAGCTTGGCATACTGCTTGGTCAGGGCGTTCTTCGGCTCGGTGAGGATCTGCATCAGCGCAGCCTCGTCCAGCTCGTCGAGGGTGGCCAGCACCGGCAGTCGGCCGACGAATTCCGGGATCAGGCCAAACTTGACTAGATCGTCCGGCTCGACCTCACGCAGGGACTCGCCAACCTTCTTGCCCTCTTCCTTGCTGCGTACTTCGGCGCCAAAACCGATGCCACCTTTGGTGGAGCGGTTCTGAATGACCTTTTCCAGGCCCGAGAAGGCGCCACCGCAGATGAACAGGATGTTGCGGGTATCGACCTGCAGGAATTCCTGTTGCGGGTGCTTGCGGCCACCTTGCGGCGGAACCGAAGCCACGGTGCCTTCGATCAGCTTCAGCAGTGCCTGCTGCACACCCTCACCCGAGACGTCACGGGTGATGGACGGGTTGTCCGACTTGCGCGAGATCTTGTCGATCTCGTCGATGTAGACAATGCCCATCTGGGCCTTTTCCACATCGTAGTCGCACTTCTGCAACAGCTTCTGGATGATGTTCTCGACGTCCTCACCCACGTAACCGGCTTCGGTCAGGGTGGTGGCGTCTGCAATGGTGAACGGTACGTTCAACAGGCGTGCAAGGGTTTCGGCGAGCAGGGTCTTGCCCGAGCCGGTCGGCCCGATGAGCAGGATGTTGCTCTTGCCGAGTTCGACTTCGTCACCCTTCTTGTCACGCTGGTTCAGGCGCTTGTAGTGGTTGTACACCGCTACGGCCAGCACCTTCTTCGCGCGCTCCTGACCAATTACGTACTGGTCCAGGATGCCGCTGATTTCTTTCGGCGAAGGCAATTTGTGCGCGCTGCTCTCGGCCTGGGCTTCCTGCACCTCCTCACGGATGATGTCGTTGCACAGGTCGACGCACTCGTCGCAGATAAATACCGAGGGCCCGGCAATCAATTTGCGCACTTCGTGCTGGCTTTTGCCGCAGAAGGAGCAATAGAGCAATTTGCCGCTGTCCTCGCCGTTACGGGTGTCAGTCATTCGATCGATCCAATCCGGTAGGCTTGCAACACAAGATGAAGGCAATTGCGGGCTTTTTCAAGTCCGCAGGTAGGCGCTTTCCGCGCCCACCTGCTCTGGCACCCCGGGTCAGGAGGCCAGTTGCCGCTTGTCGTAGACCGAGTCGATCAGGCCGTACTCGGCCGCGCGCGAGGCGCTCATGAAGTTGTCACGCTCGGTGTCGCGCTTGATGGTCTCGAGATCCTGGCCGGTGTGGTAGGCCAGCAGCTCGTTCAGACGGGCCTTGATATTGAGGATTTCCTGGGCGTGGATCTCGATATCGGTGGCCTGACCCTGGAAGCCGCCCAGCGGCTGGTGGATCATCACGCGCGAGTTGGGCAGGCAGTGACGCTTGCCCTTGGCACCTGCAGCCAGCAGGAAGGCGCCCATGCTGCAGGCCTGGCCGATGCAGATGGTCGAGACGTCCGGCTTGATGAACTGCATGGTGTCGTAGATCGACATGCCGGCGGTTACCGAACCGCCCGGCGAGTTGATGTACAGATGGATATCCTTGTCCGGGTTTTCCGCTTCCAGGAACAGCAGTTGCGCCACGACGAGGTTGGCCATGTAGTCTTCTACCGGGCCGACCAGGAAAATTACGCGCTCCTTCAACAGGCGCGAGTAGATGTCGTAAGCGCGTTCGCCACGGGCGGACTGCTCGATAACCATCGGGACCAGGCCGCCTGCGGCCTGGATGTCAGAGCTCTGCTGAATATAAGAATTGCGGGACATGTCCTGCGCTCACTCCCAAATAGTCATGGCTTGAATACGCACAAGCCAGCTCGAAGGCTGGCTTGTGGGGTTTCCTACGAGAGAAGCCGGTTACTCAGCGGCGGCAGGAGCCTGGGCTGGTTTAACGGCATCTTCGTACGAGACCGACTTGTCGGTCACAGTCGCTTTCTGCAGAACAGTATCTACAACTTGTTCTTCCAGCACAACCGAACGGACTTCGTTCATTTGCTGGTCGTTCTTGTAGTACCAGGCGATGACCTGCTCAGGCTCCTGATAAGCCGAAGCCATTTCCTCGATCATTTCGCGAACCTTGCCTTCGTCCGGCTTCAGCTCGAACTGCTTGACCACTTCGGCCACGATCAGGCCCAGCACCACACGGCGCTTGGCTTGTTCTTCGAACAGCTCGGCCGGCAATTGCTCAGGCTTGATGTTGCCGCCGAACTGCTGAACAGCCTGCACGCGCAGACGGTTGACTTCGTTCTCCAGCAGGGCTTTCGGCACTTCAATCGGGTTGGCGGCCAGCAGACCGTCCATGACCTGGTTCTTCACCTTGGCCTTGATGGCCTGGCGCAGTTCACGCTCCATGTTCTTGCGAACTTCGGTGCGGAAGCCTTCCAGGGTGGTTTCCTTGATGCCGAACTGGGCGAAGAATTCTTCGTTCAGTTCTGGCAGCACAGGGGCGGAAACGCTGTTGACGGTGATGGTGAACTCGGCGGCTTTGCCTGCCAGGTCCAGGTTCTGGTAGTCCTCTGGGAAGGTCACGTTGACAACGCGCTCTTCACCCGCCTTGGCGCCAACCAGGCCGTCTTCGAAGCCCGGGATCATGCGGCCGGAGCCCAGTACCAGCTGGGTGCCCTTGGCCGAACCACCGGCGAACACTTCACCGTCGACCTTGCCGACGAAGTCGATGTTGACCTGGTCGTCGTTCTGCGCGGCGCGCTCGACGGCCTCGAAGCGGGTGTTCTGCTTGCGCAGCACTTCCAGCATGTTGTCCAGGTCGGCGTCAGCCACTTCGGCGCTCAGGCGCTCGACGCTGATCGACTCGAGGCCGCCAACGGTGAACTCCGGGAACACTTCGAAGATGGCGACGAATTCCAGGTCCTTGCCCTTTTCGAAGGACTTCGGCTCTACCGCAGGGGCGCCAGCCGGGTTCAGCTTCTGCTCGACGATGGCTTCGTAGAAGGAAGCCTGGACCAGGTCACCGAAAGCCTCTTGACGGGCATCGGCCTCGAAACGCTGACGGATCACGCTCATTGGCACTTTGCCCGGACGGAAGCCGGCAACCTTGGCGCGCTTGGCAGTCTGCTGCAGACGCTTGTTGACTTCGTTCTCGACGCGCTCGGCCGGAACGGCGATGGTCATGCGGCGCTCGAGAGCGGAAGTGTTTTCAACAGAAACTTGCATGGATATTCCTCGTTGCACAGACGTTAGCCGGCGTTAGCCCGACTCCAGAATCAAGGGCAAGCATTCTAGTGAGTCGCGCAGCAGAAGTCACCCCACTCGGGACGACGGGAAACCACGCCGGTCGATTAACTTTCAAGGCCCGTGCGCCATGGCGCCGGGCCTGCTTCAATAGTTGCTGCACGGCGCCTGTGGCGCCCTGCAGCCGAAATACTTTGTCAAACAACCACCAGCAACCAATCGCTTCCTTTTAATCAGGCTCGATTTCGTTGAACTGGCAGTACTCTTCCCACGCCATGCCCAGCGCCTCAGCCACCTCACGGTGCGTCTCCAGGCGCATGGCCTGCAGTTGCTCCGGCGTTTCGGCGATCAGTTGCAGGGCCAGCTCCCAGGGCTGGATACCTTGCTCCTCAGCCGCATCCTCGAACGCCCACTCGATCTGCTGGGCCTGCTCGCGTGCATCCAGCTCGCGGATCTCTTCCAGCAGCTGCGGGTTGGCCTCGGCAAAACGCTGCAGCGCCAAGGCCTGACGGGCTTCTTTTGCAATCATCGGGCTGTTCCTCTGCCGGCCAAATGGGCCGATGTTTCAACCGGCTGAAATCTAACAGCTTTTATTGGGCTGCCACCAGAGGATTGCAAGGGTCGTGATGGATTGTTTGCAGCCCGGCGAACATGCCTACAACGCCGAAGGAAACGCCCCATGGCCCAAGCGAACGCCCTCCGCTTGAATGGAGAACCTTTTTTGGTACACCTCCATGGACAGGAACACGATGACACTCGATGCCCGCTTCTTTCGCACCGAAGCCGGCAATGAACCCGTGCGCGAATGGCTGACCTGCCTCCCTCGCACCATGGCCATCGCCAAGCAGCGCAAAGCCGCCATAGAGAGGCACAAACAATGAGCACCCATATCGGCTCCGACTTCGACGACTTCCTGGCAAGCGAAGACCTTGCAGAAGAGGTATCCGCCGCCGCCCTCAAGCGCGTGATCGCCTGGCAGATTGCCGAGGCCATGAAAGCGCAGAAAGTCAGCAAGAAAGCGCTGGCGGAGCGCATGCACACCAGCCGCACCGCGGTTGACCGGGCACTCGACCAGAATGACCCAGGCATGACCCTGGCAACCCTGGCAACCCTGGCCAGCGCAGCACGAGCCCTCGGGCAACGCGTCGAAGTGCGCCTGGTACCGGAAAACAGCCCTGCCCTCGCCTGAGCACAGCGAGCCCCAGGCCAACGCCCAAAACAAAAAGGCGCCCGGTCTCACGACCAAGGCGCCTTCGAAAAATATGGGGTGGACGATGGGAATCGAACCCACGACAACTGGAATCACAATCCAGCGCTCTACCAACTGAGCTACGCCCACCATATTGCGGTGTTGCAGTGTTGCCGTACAGCCTTACAGAAGCATGGTGCGGACGAAGAGACTCGAACTCTTACAGCTTGCGCCGCTGGAACCTAAATCCAGTGTGTCTACCAATTTCACCACGTCCGCGTAACGCTTAAAACAAAGGCGCCAGATGCAATCGAGGCGCCTTTGAAGAATATGGGGTGGACGATGGGAATCGAACCCACGACAACTGGAATCACAATCCAGCGCTCTACCAACTGAGCTACGCCCACCATATTGCATTACAGCCTACTTGCTTGCCAAAGCTGCCTAATGGCGCACCCGGCAGGACTCGAACCTGCGACCATCCGCTTAGAAGGCGGATGCTCTATCCAGCTGAGCTACGGGCGCTTAAGCTTGAAGCCTAACCGAACGAGACTTTCAACAGTCAACTGCCAATAACAGGCAACTGCCAAACCACTCATTCTGCCCGACTTAGCCAACCAGTGCTAGGCTGTGCCCGACAAGTGCGGCGAATCTTATAGGCGGGCCTGTAAGTCGTCAACACCTTTCGCTAAAAAATTTAAATTATTTAAGGGCTTAGGGGATTTGCCCGACCACCCGCCTTTGCCCGTGGCCCGTGTCGTGCGAGAATGCGCCCTCTTTAATTGTTTCCTTCTCGATGGTTAATCACGCGTCTATGACTGCACACCTAATCGATGGCAAGGCGATCGCCGCCAGCCTGCGCCAGCAGATCGCTCAACGTGTCGTGGAGCGTCGCCAGCAAGGCCTGCGTACGCCGGGCCTGGCGGTGATCCTGGTCGGCACCGACCCCGCCTCCCAAGTCTATGTCTCGCACAAGCGCAAGGACTGCGAAGAGGTCGGCTTCATTTCGCAGGCGTTCGACCTGCCCAGCGAAACCACGCAGCAGGCGCTGACCGAGCTGATCGACCGCCTCAATGATGACCCGGCCGTCGACGGTATTCTGCTGCAGCTGCCACTGCCGGCGCACCTGGACGCCTCGCTGCTGCTCGAGCGCATCCGCCCGGACAAGGATGTGGACGGTTTCCACCCCTACAACATCGGTCGCCTGGCCCAACGCATCCCGCTGCTGCGCCCGTGCACGCCGAAAGGCATCATGACCCTGCTGGAAAGCACCGGCCAGGACCTGTACGGCATGAACGCGGTAATCGTCGGTGCGTCCAACATCGTCGGCCGCCCGATGGCCATGGAACTGCTGCTGGCCGGCTGCACCGTGACCGTCTGCCACCGCTTCACCAAGGACCTGGCCGGCCATGTCGGCCGCGCCGACCTGGTGGTGGTGGCCGCTGGCAAACCCGGCCTGGTCAAGGGTGAGTGGATCAAGCAAGGTGCCATCGTCATCGATGTCGGCATCAACCGCCAGGAAGACGGCAAGCTGGTCGGCGATGTGGTCTACGAGACCGCCCTGCCGCGTGCTGGCTGGATCACCCCGGTGCCGGGTGGCGTCGGGCCGATGACCCGGGCGTGCCTGCTGGAAAACACGCTGTATGCGGCGGAAGAGCTGCACAAGTAAGAACGCGTGACATGAAAACGGCACCTCTGGCAGGTGCCGTTTTTTTTTGCCGGTGGTTAATGCACGGGCCTTGCCGGCCTCTTCGCGGGCTTGCCCGCTCCCACAGGTAATGCACCGCTCTCACTGTGGGAGCAACTGTCTTGATCAATTTCCAAAAACTGGCGCGATCCCTGTGGGAGCGGCCGTGGCCGCGAACACCGGCGCAGCCGGTGCCATCCCTCGCGTCGCCTGCTTCGCGGGTGAACCCGCTCCCACATGGGGCTGCGTATGCCTCGGGCTTGCGCTGAAACCTGTGGGAGCGGGCACGCCCGCGAAGAAGCCAGTGCGGTGCTCAGCCGATCACCTCCTGGCCGCCTCCCACGACTTCAACAGCTCGCTGTAGCTGACCGTCTCGCCCTTGGGCTTTTCGTTGGCCAGCTTGGGTTTCGGTGCACCGGGCTGGTCGAACCAGTACTGGGCGTCCTTCTCCGGGTTCAGCTTCGGTGCACAGGTCGCCTGGGCGTTGGAGCGCTGCAAGCGTTCCATCATCCGGTCCTGGTCGCGGGCCAGGCCGTCCAGGGCTTCCTGCGGGGTCTTCTCGCCACTGGCCACTTCAGCGATATGACTCCACCACAACTGCGCCAGCCGCGGGTAATCGGGCACGTTGGTGCCGGTCGGCGTCCACTGCACCCGCGCCGGGCTGCGGTAGAACTCCACCAACCCGCCGAGTTTCGGCGCCAGATCGGTCATGGCCTGGGAGTTGATGTCCGACTCGCGGATCGGCGTGAGGCCGACGATGGTCTTTTTCAGCGACACGGTCTTGGAGGTGACGAACTGGGCGTACAGCCACGCCGCCAGGCGCTGCTTCTCGGGGGTGGACTTGAAGAACGTCCACGAGCCGGTGTCCTGATAGCCCAGCTTCATGCCCTCCTCCCAGTACGGCCCCTTCGGCGAGGGCGCCATGCGCCACTTCGGCGTACCGTCGGCATTCACCACCGGTAGCCCCGGCTTGGTCATGTCGGCGGTGAAGGCGGTGTACCAGAAGATCTGCTGGGCAATGTTGCCCTGGGCCGGCACCGGGCCCGCTTCGGAGAAGGTCATGCCCTGGGCTTCCTTGGGCGCATAGGCGCGCATCCAGTCCACGTACTTCTGGGTGGCATAGACAGCAGCCGGGCCGTTGGTGTCGCCACCACGGGTCACGCTGGAACCGACCGGGTGGCAGTCCTCCACGCGAATGCCCCATTCGTCGACCGGCAGGCCGTTGGGCAGGCCTTTGTCGCCGCCGCCGGCCATGGAAAACCAGGCATCGGTGAAGCGCCAGCCCAGCGACGGGTCCTTCTTGCCGTAGTCCATGTGGCCATAGACGCGCTTGCCGTCGATTTCCTTGACGTCTTCGGTAAAGAATTTGGCAATGTCCTCGTAGGCCGACCAGTTCACCGGCACACCCAGCTCGTAACCGTACTTCTCCTTGAACCTGGCCTTCAGTTCGGGCCGCTCGAACCAGTCGGCGCGGAACCAGTACAGGTTGGCGAACTGCTGGTCGGGCAACTGGTAGACCTTGCCGTCCGGCGCGGTGGTGAAGGAAATGCCGATGAAGTCCTTGAGATCGAGGGTCGGCGAGGTGTAGGCCTTGCCTTCATTGGCCATCAGGTCGGTGATCGATTCCACCTTGCCGTAGCGAAAGTGCGTACCGATCAGATCGGAGTCGTTTACCCAGCCGTCATAGATGTTCTTGTCCGACTGCATCTGCGTCTGCAGCTTTTCCACCACATCGCCTTCCTGCAGCAAATCGTGGGTCAGCTGGATGCCGGTGATCTCGCTGAAGGCCTTGGCCAGCACCTTGGACTCGTATTCATGGGTGGTGATGGTTTCCGACACCACGTTGATCTTCATCCCACGGAACGGCTCGGCAGCCTTGATGAACCACTGCAACTCGGCCAGCTGCTGTTCAGCGGTCAGGGTCGACGGCTTGAACTCGCTGCCGATCCACTTCCTCGCTGCGTCCTCGTACTGGTCGGCCCAGGCTGTGCCTTGCACGCTGGCCAGCACCAGCAACGCGGCCAGGGTCAAATGTCGCCTGTTGTACTTGTTGTCGAACATTGTGATCTCCCGTTTCAGTTATCCCACAGGGCCGCTCGCTCAGCCCCAGCGCAGCACCACCACCAGCCACGCCAGCGAAAGCAGCGAGGCCACCCACAACGGCCCCTCGCTGACGCCGACCACCAGCAGATGCAGGTAGGCGCTGGCCAGCAGGCCGATGAACAAACGATCGCCACGGCTGGTGACCAGCGGCAGCAAGCCGCGCCGCTCGACACAGGGGCGGCGCAATTCCAGCAGGGTCATCCCCAGCAGCAACAGGCCAACGGCGGCGAAGAACAGCGCCGTCGGCAAGGTCCAGGCCATCCATTCCATGCTTGCCCTCCTCACACCCGGCCCAGGGCAAAGCCCTTGGCCACATGGTTGCGCACGAACCAGATCACCAGCATGCCCGGCAAGATGGTCAGTACCCCCGCTGCTGCCAGCACGCCCCAGTCGATGCCGGACGCCGACACGGTGCGCGTCATCACCGCTGCAATCGGTTTGGCGTTCACCGAAGTCAGGGTGCGCGCCAGCAACAGCTCGACCCAGGAGAACATGAAGCAGAAGAACGCCGTCACGCCGATGCCGGAACCGATCAGCGGAATGAAGATCTTCACGAAGAAACGCGGGAAGCTGTAACCGTCGATGTAGGCCGTTTCGTCGATTTCCTTCGGCACGCCCGACATGAACCCTTCGAGAATCCACACCGCCAGTGGCACGTTGAACAGGCAGTGGGCCAGCGCCACGGCGATATGGGTGTCGAACAGGCCGATCGACGAATACAGCTGGAAGAACGGCAGCAGGAACACCGCCGGTGGCGCCATGCGATTGGTCAGCAGCCAGAAGAACAGGTGCCGGTCACCAAGAAAGCGATAACGCGAGAAGGCGTACGCCGCCGGCAGCGCCACCAGCAGTGAGATCAGGGTGTTCAGGCACACGTAGTACAGCGAGTTGAGGTAGCCGTTGTACCAGCTGGGATCGGTGAAAATCACCCGGTAGTTGTCGAGGGTGAACGCCTGTGGCCACAGGGTCAGGCCGCCGAGGATCTCGGTATTGCTCTTGAACGACATGTTCAGCAGCCAGTAGATCGGCACCAGCAGGAAGAAGAAGTACAACAGCAGGGCCAGCGATTTGCGCGTGCTCATGGGCTAGTCCTTGTCGGCATGGGTCATGGCTGTGTAGAACAGCCACGACACCAGCAGGATGATCAGGAAGTACACCAGCGAGAACGCCGCCGCCGGGCCCAGGTCGAACTGCCCCACGGCCATGCGCGTGAGGGTCTGGCTGAGGAACGTGGTGGCGTTGCCGGGCCCGCCACCGGTCAGCACGAAGGGCTCGGTGTAGATCATGAAGCTGTCCATGAAGCGCAGCATCACCGCGATCAGCAGCACGTTCTTCAGCTTCGGCAACTGGATATGGCGGAACACTGCCCAGCCCGAGGCGCGGTCGATGCGCGCGGCCTGGTAATACACGTCGGGGATCGCGCGCAGCCCCGAATAGCACAACAGCGCCACCAGCGACGTCCAGTGCCACACATCCATCACCAGCACGGTCAGCCAGGCGTCGAACGGGTCGCCGGCGTAGTTGTAGCTGACCCCCAACTTGGCCAGGGTAGCGCCGAGCAGGCCAATGTCGGCACGGCCAAAAATCTGCCAGATGGTGCCGACCACGTTCCACGGGATCAGCAGCGGGATGGCCATGATGATCAGGCACACCGAGGCCATGCGCCCCTTGGTCGGCATGGTCAGGGCAATGCCGATGCCCAGCGGGATCTCGATCAGCAGCACGCAGGCGGAATAGATGAACTGGCGCAGCAACGCGTCATGCAGTGCCGGGTCGCGCAGCACCTGGCGGTACCAGTCGGCGCCGACGAAGTAACGGTTGGACTGGTCGAAGATGTCCTGCACCGAGTAGTTGACCACCGTCATCATCGGCACCACCGCACTGAAGGCCACCAGCAGGAACACCGGCAGCACCAGCCACCAGGCCTTGTTGTTGGGTACCTTGTTCATGGCGCGGCCTCCAGCAGCACATCGTCGACGTACAGCATCAGCCACTGCGTCGGCAGGCTGACCCAGGCCTGGGCCACCGGCACCGGGCGGTCCTCGCCCAGGCGCGCCTTGAGCGCGACACCCCCCAGTTCCAGGGTGACGATGCGGTAGGTGCCCAGGTCCTCGACATCCAGCACGCGTGCCGGGTAGGCATCATCGAACGGGCTGTCCCACAGCTGCACGAATTCCGGGCGGATGCCCACCTGCAAGCGCCCGCCCGGCATCGCCGCCAGGCGTTCGCGCAGGCCGTCGGGCAAGGCCAGGTGGATATCGCCGAACCCCACACCGTCCGCTTCGGCGCGCACCTCGATCAGGTTCATCCCCGGGCTGCCGATGAAATAGCCGACGAAGGTGTGCCGCGGCCGCTCGAACAGCTCGCGCGGGGTGCCGAACTGGACGATGCGCCCGCCGTGCATCACCGCGATCTTGTCGGCGAAGGTCGAGGCCTCGAGCTGGTCGTGGGTGACGTAGATCATGGTGATGTTGAACTGCTCGTGGATCTGCTTCAGCTTGCGCCGCAGCTTCCACTTCAGGTGCGGGTCGATCACCGTCAGCGGCTCGTCGAAGAGGATTGCCGAGACGTCATCGCGCACCAGGCCACGGCCCATGGAGACCTTCTGCTTTTCGTCGGCACTGAGGTTGCGCGCCTTCCTGCGCAGCACCGCCGACAGGTCGAGCACCTCGGCAATCTCCTCGACCCGGGCGCGCACACGCGCTTCGTCCAGGCCCTGGTTGCGCAAGGGAAACGCCAGGTTGTCGAACACCGTCATGGTGTCGTACACCACCGGGAACTGGAACACCTGGGCAATGTTGCGCGCCTGCGGCGACAGCTGGTTGACCGGTTTGCCGTCGAACAGCACCTCGCCGTGGGACGGTGTCAGCAAACCGGAAATGATGTTGAGCAAGGTCGACTTGCCGCAGCCCGACGGCCCGAGCAAGGCGTAGGCACCGCCCTGCTCCCACACATGCTCTAGGGCGTGCAACGCGTAGTCCGCCTCGCTGGCGGGCTGGCGGCTGTAGCTGTGCGCCAGTTGGCGCAGGCGGATCTCGGCCATCACCCTCTCCTTGCCTGGCGCAACCCCGGGGCCTGCACCAGCGCCCCGGCACTGTCGAACACGAACAGCTTGTGGGTGGGAATGAACACGCGGATCGGCGTGTCCACCTGGTATTCGTGTACCCCTGGCAGGTGCAGGATCATCCGCCAGTGTTCGTTGCGCACATGCAGGAAGGTCTCGGAACCACTGATTTCGGCCAGCTCGACCAGTACCGACAGTTCCAGGTCGTCGTCATGGCTTGGCACCAGGCTGATGTGGCTGGGGCGTACGCCAAAGCGGTAGTCGCCCTCGGCAAGCGCCTGCAGGTCGGCGTTGCGGGCAAAGTGCACGGCCTGGCCCAGGCTCACTTCGTGGCTGCTGATTCGGCCGGGCACCAGGTTGATCGGCGGCTCGGAAAACAGCTCGGCAGCCAGCACGCTGCCCGGGCGCTGGTAGACCTCGGCGGTGGGCCCGCTCTGGACGATACGGCCCTCGTGCACGAGGGTGGTGGTACCGCCCAGGGCCAGCGCCTCGTTGGGCTCGGTGGTGGCATACACGGCAATGCAGTGGCGCGCCGCGAACAGTTCGCGCAGTTCCTGGCGCAAGCCCTCGCGCAGCTTGTAGTCAAGGTTGACCAGCGGTTCGTCGAACAGGATCAGCGAGGCATCCTTGACCAGCGCCCGGGCCATGGCCGTGCGCTGCTGCTGGCCACCGGACAGCTCCAGCGGCAGGCGCTGCAAGTAGGGTTCGATGCGCAGCATCTCGGCGGTTTCCTGCACCCGCTGACGAATCTGCGGCTCGGCCATGCGCGCCTGGCGCAGCGGCGAGGCGATGTTTTCGTACACGCTGAGGGTCGGGTAATTGATGAACTGCTGATACACCATCGACACATTGCGCTGGCGCACCGGTACGCCGGTCACATCCTGGCCGTCCATCAGCACCCGCCCCCGGTCCGGGCGGTCGAGCCCGGCCATCAGGCGCATCAGGCTGGTCTTGCCGGCCAGGGTGCGGCCCAGCAGCACGTTGAACGAGCCAGGTTCGAAACGCAGCGAGGCATCGACGATCCAGGCCTGGTTGTCGACGCTGCGGCTGACCTGCTCCAGCACCAGAGACATGGCGTGGCCTTCTTGTGATTGTTGTCTGCCGGGTACAGCCAGTTTCGTGCCAGTTGCGCCCGAAGCGTCTGGCCTGCGGCATGGGCAGCCGCGTTGGCCAACCGCAGGTTCACAAGTGAACACAAGCACTGCACAACTGAACACTCTGCGGTTTGACATTGAACAACCGTGAACAACACTGAACAGCGGTCGGCACCATGACAACAACAATCACACAGGACAGGCCCATGGCCGTATCCGCTTCGACCCATGCGCAACTGATCCAGGCTTCCTGGGCCCGCTGTCGCGAACACGGCCTGCAGCCGCAGCAGGCCCCGGACTTCGATTGCCTGACCCGCGCCGAACTCAGCGCGCTGCTGGAGCGGCGGCAAACCTTGTTGCGCCTGACCCGCGAGGAAGTGCTGCCGCAATACGCGCACCTGCTGGGCAATGCCAGCTACCTGGTGATGCTGGCCGACGCCAGCGGCTGCCTGCTCGACACCTGGGGCTCGCGGCGCTTCATCGAACCGCGCCAGGCGCACGGCTTCAGCGCCGGTGCCCACTGGCACGAGCACAGCGTCGGCACCAACGCGCTGGGTACCGCACTGGTCTGCGCCGAGGCGATCCACGTTGGCCAGGACGAGCACTTCCTGCGCCAGAACCGCTACCTGTCCAGCGCCGCCGCGCCACTGCTGGACGCCACGCGGCAACGCGTCGGGGTGCTCGACGTTGCCAGCGACGGCTACCTGCCGGCCAGCCAGACCTTGGGCCTGGTGCGCATGATGGGCCAGAGCCTGGAAAACCGCCTGATCCTCGCTGAGTATGCCGACCAGCACGCGCAGCTGATCTTCAACAGCGCCTGCGACAATCTCGACAGCCCGTGGGCCGGCCTGCTGGTGTTCGATGAGCAGGGGCAGGTGCTGGCCGCCAACCAGCGGGCCGACAGCCTGCTGGGCGGTAACCCGCTGCGGCAGAACATCGAGCAACTGTTCCAGTTGCCCCTGCGGCAGCTGCTCGGCCATCCCCGGCAACAGCCCTTCGCCCTGCAGGCGACCGGGCGTAACCGCTTTCATTGCCAGTGGCAGGCGCCGCGCGCGGTGCCCCGCCGCTGTGCCGGCAGCAGCGCGGAACCACGCCTGGAGAAGGCCCTGGCACAAGCCGGGCTGTTGCTGGAAAAAGACATCCCGGTGCTGGTGCAGGGTGAAACCGGCGTGGGCAAGGAAGTGTTCGTCAACACCCTGCACCAGGCCAGCAGCCGCGCAAGCCAGCCACTGGTCGCGGTCAACTGCGCGGCGATCCCGGCCGAGCTGGTGGAATCGGAGCTGTTCGGCTACGACAAGGGCGCCTTCACCGGCGCGCACCACAAGGGCAACCCGGGGCTGATCCGCAAGGCCCACCACGGCATCCTGTTCCTCGACGAAATCGGCGACATGCCATTACCCACCCAGGCCCGCCTGCTGCGCGTGCTGCAGTCGCGCAGCATCCAGCCGCTGGGCAGCGGCGAACCGGTGGCGGTGGATATTCGCGTGGTGTCGGCGAGCAACCGCGACCTGGCCGCAGAAGTGCGCGCCGGGCGCTTTCGCCAGGACCTGTATTACCGCATCGCCGGGTTGGCGCTGGTGTTGCCGCCGCTGCGCGAGCGCAGCGATCGCCGCCAACTGATCGAACAGGTTCATGCCCGCTACCGCGAACCCGGGCAACCTGCGCGGCTACCGGCGGCCATCGTCGAGCTGCTCGACCGGCACCCGTGGCCGGGCAATCTACGCGAACTGGTGAGTGTGCTGCAGGTGGCGCTGGCCTTGGCCGGTACCGGGCCGGTCGGCCTGGAACACCTGCCGGCGGGCTTTCTCGCCGAGTCACCGGGGCCGGTGGCGGTCGCGACTGACGAGGCAGACCTGCAAGCGCTGGTGGCGCAAGCCAACGGCAACCTTTCGGCGGTGGCGCGTGGGCTGGGGATCAGCCGCACCACCCTCTACAAGCGGTTGCGGGAGCAGTGATCGGGTCTACCGCCACCGCGCTACCCTCAAGACCTGCACACCACCTGTGGGAGCGGGCAAACCCGCGAAGAATGCAGCGCGGTGCATGGCACCGGCCGCGCCGGTGTTCGCGGCCATGGCCGCTCCCACAGGGATTGCGCCGGCTTTTGGCATTTGAGCAAGCAGTTGCGCCAACAGGTACGCACAATTCAGGAAGCGGTGCGCGGCGCCGCTGAGCAACTACCCGGGGTCGCGCCACTGGGGCGGCTGCCGGTAGGCCTGTGCCCAGGCCACCACCTCGGCGGCCGGCATCGGCCGGGCAATGCAGTAACCCTGCGCCAGCTCGCAGCCCAGGCCCATCAGCACGCGGCCGTGCTCGACGCTCTCCAGGCCCTCGGCAATCACCTCGCGGCCGAATGCCCGCGCCAGCCCGATCACTGCCCCGGTCAGCGCCAGGTCATCCTGGTCATGCAGGATGTCGCGCACGAACGACTGGTCGATCTTGATCGTCTGCGTCGGCAGGCGTTTCAGGTAGCTCAGCGACGAATAGCCGGTGCCAAAGTCATCCAGCGAGAAGCGCACGCCCAACGCGCGGCAGGCGTCGAGGCAAGCACCGACATGCTGCAGGTTGTCGATGGCCACGGACTCGACGATTTCCAGGTCGAGCCGCGCCGGGTCCACCTGCGGGTACTGCGCCAGCATCTGCCGCAGGCGCTCGGCAAAATCACTGCGCTGCAAATGCCGCGCAGCGATATTCACGCTCAATGACCAGGCGCGCCCCTGGCATTGCCAGGCCTGCAGTTGCCTCAGCGCCTGCTCCAGCACCCATTCGCCGATTTCGACGATCAGGTCGGTCTGTTCTACCCAGGGCAGAAACTGCCCAGGCGACACCAGCCCGTGCTCGGGCTTGTGCCAGCGCAACAAGCCCTCGAACCCCAGCACCTGGCCGCTGCGCAAGTTGACCTTGGGCTGGTAATACAGGCACAGCTCGCCCTGCTGCAGGGCCCGGCGTACCTGCGCCACGGTCTGGTGGGTGGCCTTGAGCTCCTGCTCCTGGGTCACATCGAACAGGTGATAACGGTTGCGCCCACGCTGCTTGGCCACGTACATGGCCTGGTCGGCGTGGCGCACCAGGGTGTCGGCGTCTTCGTCGTCCTGCGGGTACAGGGTCACGCCGATGCTGGCGCTGAGCGACAGGCGCTGCTCGCGGACCACATAAGGCGCCGCCAACGCTTGCAGCACCCGGCGCAGCGCCGCATACAGCTGGCGGTCCGCGTCGACATCGCGCAGCAGCAGAACGAATTCGTCGCCCGACAACCGCGCCACGGCATCGCCATCGCGCAGGATGCGCTTCAAGCGCTGCGCCACTTCGACCAGCAGCAGGTCACCCATGGCATGCCCGTAGCCGTCATTCACCGCCTTGAAGCCGTCCAGGTCGAGCATGCACACCGCCAGCGGCAGGTTTTCCCGGCGCGAGTAGGCCAGGGCCTGGTGCAAAAGGTCGGACAGGTAGGCACGGTTGGGCAGGCCGGTGAGTACATCGTGGCCCACCCGCCATTGCAGGGTATGCAGCAGCTGGCGCTTCTCGGTGACGTCGAAGCGGATCGACACGTACTTGCGCACCAGGCCGGTCAGCGGGTCGACCAGCGGCACCATGGTGCTGTCGACCCAGTACAGCGAGCCGTCCTTGGCGCGGTTGCAGATCTCCCCCTTCCACACCCGGCCGGCGGCCAGGGCCCGCCACATGCCGACGAAGAATGCCGGCTCGTGCAGGCCGGAATTGAGGATGCGGTGGTTGGTGCCCAGCAGCTCTTCGTGGCTGTACCCGGAAATGCTGCAGAACTGCTGGTTGACGTAGGTGATGGTCCCACGCAGGTCGGTTTCGGAAAAAATCGCGGCCGCGTCCACGGCCGCGCGATAGTTGTCATCCATAAAGCATCCTGCCTTAGCGGTTGAAGCGCTCCACGAGGGCGCGCAATCCGGTGCACACCTGTTGCAGTTCGGTGCCGCGCGAAGCGGCGGCGTTGGCGCTGTGGGCGCTGTGCTGGGCAATGCCGGCCACGCCATTGATCTGCCGCGAAACGTCTTCGGCGACGACCGACTGCTGCTGCGAGGCGGTGGCCATCTGCTGGCTCATGTCGCTGATACGCTGCAGCGCTTGCCGAATGCCATGCAGCGCCTGTCGAGCGTCCTGCACCTGGGCAACGCCCTGCTCGGCCCCGTCGATGCCCTGGCTGGCGATCGCCACGGCTTGCGCGGCACCGCTGCGCAGCGCATCGATGATCGCCTGGATATGCAAGGTCGATTGCCGGGTCTTGTCGGCCAGCGCCCGCACTTCATCGGCGACCACGGCAAAGCCACGGCCCTGCTCACCGGCACGGGCCGCCTCGATGGCGGCGTTGAGCGCGAGCAGGTTGGTCTGTTCGGCGATACCGCGAATCATCCCGGTGGCGTCGGCGATGGCACCGGTCTGGCCGGCCAGGTGAGTGACCGCCTGGTTGATCTGCGCCACGGTGCCGGCCAGGGTGCGAATGGCCGCACCGCTGGCATCGGCCACCTGGCTGCCCTGCTCGGCCAGCAGGTGCGCGGTATGCGCCTCGGCGGCGGTCAGTTGCACATGCCTGGCCACTTCGCCGATGGACGTTGCCATCTGGTTCATGGCGGTGGCGCTCAGGTCGGTTTGCGCACGCTGTTCCAGCAGCGCCGCTTCGGTACCGCGTGACAGCTGCCCGGCGTCACGGGCGGCCACGGCCATCTGCGCCGCGAGGTCGCTCAAACGGGTCAGCGCGGTTTTCAGCCGGGCCTCTTCGCTGATCAGCATCAGTTGCAGCTGCCCGGCGGCACCGGGCAGGTCACTGTAGGTCAAGGCGGCGATGGGGTCGGCGAAGGTGCCGTCGGCGCCCCGCACCACTTGCTGCATTTGCCGGTCGAAGGCCTTGCACGCCCACAGGCCATAGCCCACGAACAGCCCCAGGGTCAGCCCCTGCGCCACCGGGCCCGGCCACAGCCGGTTGGCGCCCAGCGCCAGCAGCCCGCCCGCCAGTGGCAAGGCCAGGGTCTGCGCCAACGACAGCAGGCGGTGCGGCCACGGCAGCGCCGCCTGGCCGTTGCGCAGGCGCGCGTACAGGGCCTCGGCACGCGCCACTTGCTCACGGCTGGGGCAGACCCGCACCGATTCATAGCCCACCACCTGCCCGCCTTCGCGGATGGGGGTGACGTAGGCGTTGACCCAGTAGTAGTCGCCATTGCGGCAGCGGTTCTTGACGATGCCCATCCAGCTCTTGCCGGCCTTCAGGTAACGCCACATCAATTCGTACACCGCCGGCGGCATGTCTGGATGGCGCACCAGGTTGTGCGGGCTGCCGATCAGTTCGGCCTCGCTGTAGCCGCTGATGGCGGCGAATTCGGGGTTGCAATAGGTAATCAGGCTGGCGGTGTCGGTAGCGGAAATCAGCCGCTGATCCGAGGGGAAAAGTTGCTCGACCGGGGTGACCGGAAGGTTGTGACGCACGATGAGACTCCATTCATTTAATCGCCAGCAGCCTGCTTGTGGGCGATTACCGGGATAAGAATCCCGGTGCCGGCCCGTTAGTGACTGCCCGGTCGAGCGCGGATTGTACGAGCTGAATCGTATAAAGCAAATAAACCTTATGAATCATGGCGTTATCGCAAAAATTGAAGTCGCGATGGCGCTTGGCAAGCGGATTGCAACGGCATACCCGGCGTCTGGCCGAGCCTGGTTGCTATTCGATGCGCAATGCCCTGGGGGAGCCGTTTAGCTGCCAATCGCGACAAAGCGGCGCTTGGCAGGCGCATGCACCGAACTAGAGCCGCCCGGCAAAAACGCCCCACAACTGGTCAGACCGGTAAGGCCAAAAACCCTTGCAATGTCGGATTTTTCGCGCTTTCATGGCGTCGCGCTGAACAAACCGGTAAGACCACAATAATTAAGTCCTGCGCTCTTTCGCCCCGTGCGGCTACCGAAGCAAGGACACCGATCAGAGATCCCTCCCATGCTCAAATGGTGCTCGCGTTCGATCTTCCTGCAAGTCGTGCTCGGCCTTGCCCTCGGCATCGCCTGCGGTCTGAGCTTCCCCGACCTTTCCCTGCAACTGAAACCGCTTGGTGACGGCTTCATCAAGCTGATCAAGATGCTCATCGGCCTGATCGTGTTCTGCGTGGTGGTCAGCGGCATCTCCGGTGCCGGCGACCTGAAAAAGGTCGGGCGCATCGGCCTGAAATCGGTGATCTACTTCGAAGTCCTGACCACCCTGGCGCTGGTGATCGGCCTGGTGTTCGCCTTCACCAGCGGCATCGGCAGCGGCGCCAACATCCACCTGGACCAGCTGTCCAGCGCCGACGCCAGCAGCCTGGCCGAACGCGGCCAGCATATTCATGGTGCCACGGCGTTCTTCATGGACCTGATCCCGACCTCGGTGATCGGCGCCTTCGCCGACAACAACATTCTCCAGGTGCTGCTGTTCTCGGTGCTGTTCGGCAGTGCACTGAACCTGGTGGGTGATTCGGCCGCCGGCATCTCGCGGCTGATCAACGAACTGAGCCACGTGATCTTCCGGATCATGGGCATGATCGTGCGCCTGGCGCCGATCGGCGTGTTCGGCGCCATTGCCTTCACCACCAGCAAGTACGGCCTGGAATCGCTGCAACACCTGGGCGGGCTGGTGGCGCTGTTCTACCTGACCTGTGCCGGCTTCGTCCTGATCGTGCTGGGCACGGTCATGCGCCTGTCGGGCCTGAAGCTGCTGCCGCTGATCAAGTACCTGCGCGAAGAGCTGACCATCGTCCTGGGCACCGCCTCGTCCGATGCCGTGCTGCCGCAGATCATGCGCAAGCTGGAGCACCTGGGCGTCGGCACTTCCACCGTCGGCCTGGTGATCCCCACCGGTTATTCGTTCAACCTCGATGGCTTCTCGATCTACCTGACCCTGGCCATCGTGTTCATCGCCAACGCCACCGGCACACCGCTGGCGATGACCGACCTGCTGACCATCCTGCTGGTGTCGCTGGTGACTTCCAAGGGCGCTCACGGCATCCCAGGTTCGGCGCTGGTGATCCTCGCCGCAACGCTGACTGCCGTGCCGGCGATCCCGGTGGTCGGCCTGGTGCTGGTGTTGGCGGTGGACTGGTTCATGGGCATCGGCCGGGCGCTGACCAACCTGATCGGCAACTGCGTGGCCACCGTGGCGATCGCCCGCTGGGAGAAGGACATCGACCTGGAGCGCGCACACAACGTGCTCGACGGCAAACCCGGCTTCGCCCCGGCGCCACGCAAGCAGCCCAACACCCCTCATCAACAGGAATTCTGAGCGAACGTGGCCGGCCCTGCTGCCGGCCCTTCCAGGAGCGAACCGTGATCAGCTCATCGACCGTCGTCAATTCAGTGGTGGAAAAACTGCGCCAGGCCCTTGCCCGCGGCCAGTGGCGCAGCGGCGACATGCTGCCGGGCCAGCGCGAGCTGGCCGAACAACTGGGCATCAGCCGCCCCAGCCTGCGCGAAGCGGTGATCGTCCTGGAAACCCTGGGCCTGGTGCGCTCGCTGCCCGGCAAGGGCGTGCTGGTGCTGGATGCCGATGCCGCCGCCCAGGAGCCTGGCGCGGACACCGGCGCCGCCGCCAGCCTGGCCGATGTGCTGGAGCTGCGCTACACCCTCGAACCGTTCATCGTCGGCCTGGTGGCGCAATCGGCCAACAGCCAGGACATCGGCCAGCTGCGCCTGACGCTGATGGACATGCGCGAAGCGCTGGAAGCCGATGACAGTGAAGCCGGGGTGCGCGCCTACATCGCCTTCCACGAAGCACTGTTCGCCCTGACCACCAACCCGATCTTCCAGAGCGTGGTGCAGCAGACCGGCAATGCCCTCAAGCAGAGCGCCGACATGCTGCGCAATTCGCCAGAGCACCTGGCCGCACGGCTGAAGGAAAACGAAGCCGTGGTGCGCGCCATCCGTGAACGCAGCAGCGCCCAGGCCAGTGCCCAGATGCGCCAGCACATTCTGGCCGAAGGGCTGCGCATGGGCATCCCGTTGAACATCCCCGACGAACACCCGCAGCCATGACCCAGGAGAGCGACCATGAACGCCGCCCCCCATTTGCCGGCCCTGCTCGCGGCCGGTGAAACCCGCCTGTCGGCCGAGCAGATCTACCCACGGCTGTTCGATGCCATTCTCGAGCAGCGTCTGCCACCTGGCAGCCTGTTGCCCGAGCAGGCCCTTGGCCATGCCTTTGGCGTCAGCCGTACCGTGATCCGCCGCGTGCTCGGGCGCCTGTCCGACCAGCAAGTGGTGGTGCAGCGCCCCAGCCACACCGCGCACCTGGCCGCGCCAGACCCTGCGCAGGCACGCCAGGTGCTCAGCGCCCGGCGCCTGGCCGAAACCACGCTGATCAGCTTGGCCGCACAGCGCGCCCGGCCGGCGCAGATTCGCCAGTTGCGCCAGCTGGTGGAGCGCGAACGCCAGCACCATGAAAACGGCGAACGTTGTGCGGCGATCCGCCTGGGCGGCGAGTTTCACCTGAAACTGGCGCAGGTGGCCGCCAACGCGCCACTGGCGCGGTTTCTCAATGGCCTGGTGCCGATGACCTCGCTGATCATCGCCCGCTACGAGTCCCCCTGCTGCGACCACTGCGCCTGGGAGGAGCATGCGGCGATCATCGACGCCGTCGAGCAAGGCGATGCCGAGGTGGCGCTGGGGCTGATGCACAAGCACCTCGACCGCCTGGAAGAAAAGCTCGAGCTGGAATAACCAGGGCCGCTGCGCGGCCCATCGCCGGCAAGCCAGCTCCCACAGCTAATGCAATGCTGTTGAGGTTACCGCGAACCCTGTGGGGGCTGGCTTGCCGGCGATGGACTGCACAGCAGCCCCCTCAACCCCACCCTATACTCCGAGGACCACCCCAGCCTCTAACCTCGGGAGGCGGTCGCGTGAGTTCTCGAGCCTTGGTGTTGCTGTGCCTGCTGCTGGCCCTCGGCGGCTGCGCGGCCAAGCGCCCACCTGCCCCGCCGCCGCCGGTGGTGCTCACCCCGCCGCCTGGCAACGCATCGACCAGGAGCTGATCGACGCCTCGGTCGGCGCCGCCGGCTCGGCCAACGACTATGCCCGGCGCTCGATGCGGGTGTGGAAGGAACAGGTGCAGCAGCGTACCGAAAGGGATTTCATCCCCTGGTTCACCGGCTACTGGACCCAGCAGTGGCTGACCCTCAAGGTGGCCTGGTACAAGATCGACAGCGGTGAAGGCCGGGAGCCGGCGGAAAAGCGCCTGGCGCTGTACCTGCAGGAGCAATACCACAAGCGGGTGATCGAACCGGTGGCCGAGCAGATCAACCCCGAGGGCATCCGCGACCGTGCCTGCGAGCTGTACCTGCAACTGCTCGGCCAGCAGCTGCCGGCCATCATCAGCCGCTACAACGCGCCCCCCGAGCAGTTCAGCCAGCGCCTCAACCGCATTCCGGCCATCGCCCTGGGGCCGCCGGATGCGCGCAATGCCAGCCTGTATCAACTGCTGCGGGCCAAGTCGCTGGAGCAGCAACCGGCCTGGCAGGCCATGCGCCAACACCTGCACCAACAGGCGAGCAAAGGCCCGGGCAAGACCGATGTCGGGCTGAATTCAGTAGCCACCCAGGCCAGCGAGAAACTCGGCGCCACCTTGGCGCCACGCGGCATTGCCAGCGCCGTGGCGTCGGCGGTGGGCAAGGTGGCGGGGGCGATGATCTCGATCGCTGCGGCCGGCTACGGGATGGTGACCCATGACCGCGAACAGCCGCAGATGGTCGAACAACTGCGGGTGATCCTCAACGTGGCGCTGAACCAGGAATGGCAGGAACTGATGGAGAACCGCCAGAGCGGCGCCATGTCGGGGGTGTACTACCTGTCGGGGCAGGTCGAGGACAGCCTGCTGGCCAGTGCGCCGCGGCCGGTTGAACCACCGGCTGAAAACCCGCTTGAACAGCAGGTGAAGCAGCAGCCGCAGCCGTTGATCATTCGCCTGCCGCCTTAGTGGTTGACTGAACGGGCCTCTTCGCGGGCCCGCCCGCTCCCACAGGTCGTACACAGGGCTGCATCAGGCTGTAGCCAGCGCAGAGGTGGGCAAGCCGAATATCCGGTCGAACGCCCAGTTGTAGGCAAAGGTGTAGCACGGCACCAGCACGATGAACGCCATGTCCACCAGCAACGCCTCGAGCAACGTCATGTCCAGCCACCAGGCGATCAGCGGGATCAGGTACACAACCAACGTCAGCTGGAAGCCGATGGCATGCACCACCCGGCGCGCCACACTGCGCCCGCGCTTGGCCTGGCGGCTCTCCCAGTACTCGAACAGGGTGTTGTAGATCAGGTTCCAGAGCATGGCGATGGTGGTGATCATCACCGCCAGCGGCCCGGTATGCGAGGCCTCGGTGTCTGACAGGTAGGCCAGCCCGAGGGTCGACATGCACAGCCCGATCAATTCATAGAAAGTCACATAGACCAGTTTGCGTTTCAGTCCCTGCACGCGGGTTTACCTCCAATGACAAAAGCGATGGGGCGCGATCATGCTTCATCGTGCTTGACAGTAAAAGTCGGCAGCTGTCAGATCTTCTGACAGGAGGCCTTTATGAATTTTTCCAGCGACAACATCCAGCTGTTTCTCGCCGTGCTCGACTGCGGCTCGTTTTCCGCCGCCGCCCGCGCCTTGCAGCGGGTGCCTTCGGCGGTGAGCATGGCCATCGGCAACCTCGAGGCCGATCTCGGCTACCCCTTGTTCGAACGTGGCCCACGTGAAGTCCGCCCGACCGCGCAGGCGCTGGCGCTGGAACCGCATGCCCGGCTGATCGCCGAGCAGCTGGGGCTGCTGCAGGTGCATGCCCTGCAGTTGTCCCAGGGGCTGGAGAGCAGCCTGAGCGTGGCCGTGGTCCCGGATATCGACCACCGCCCGCTGCTGGCGGCCATTGCCCACCTGGGCGAACGCCATCCGCTGCTGGACATCGCCCTGCTCAGCGCCCCGCAGGAAGAAGCCTTGCACCTGCTCGACAGCGGCCGCGTCGACCTTTGCCTGGCCTTCGCCGGGCTGCAGGTCGATGCCCGCCGCGGCTTCCAGCACATCGGCATGGAGTCGCTGGTGGCCACCCTGTCGCCGGCCCACCCGGCACTGCGCGAAGGGCGTATCCACTACCTCGAGGACCTGACCCGAGTGCGTCAGATCCTGGTGCGCAGCCGTGATTTGCCGCTGGCCGACCCGCGCCCGCTGATCGGCGCCACGCACTGGTCCACCGACAGCTTCGACCTCGCCCTGCAGATGGTGGAAGCCGGCCTGGGCTGGGGCGACCTGCCGCTGTCGCGGGTCGCGCCACTGCTGACCAGCGGGCGCCTGGTGCGGCTGGACTTTCGCAACACGCGCAACGAGTTGCAGTTGCCCGTGCATATCCTCTGGCGCAAGCAACAACCGCTGCTGCAGGCCGCGCGGCTGTTGATCGAGCAGTTGCGTAGCCGGTGAATACCGTCTGTCGAAACGGCCGTAAGAATTTTCTGTAAGCGCTTCAATATTTTGACGCTTGAGCCGATATCCAGATCGATAGGGTCCGCAATGCGTCAAGAGCGCGCCGTGCCCTCCCCTCACCGGCCCAAGGTCTCGAAACATGAACCTGAAATTTCGCCACAAGATCCTGCTCAGCGCCTGCGGCGTGGTTGTCCTGGCATTTGCCCTGTTCACGCTCTACAACGACTACCTGCAACGCAACACCATCCGCCAGAACATCGAAGCGTCGGTAGAGCAATCCGGCGCCCTGACCGCCAGCAGTGTGCAGAACTGGATGAGCGGGCGCATTCTGGTGCTGGAAAACCTGGCCCAGGACATTGCCCAGCAAGGCGCCGGTGACACCCTGGCCGGGCTGATCGAGCAGCCGTCCTACACGCGCAATTTCCTGTTTACCTACCTGGGCCAGGCCAACGGTGTATTCACCCAACGCCCCGATACCCAGATGCCCGCCGGTTATGACCCACGCCAGCGGCCCTGGTACGGCGCCGCGGCCAGCGCCGGGCAGACCGTGCTGACCGCCCCGTACCAGGGTGCTGTCGGCGGCCTGATGGTGACCATCGCCACGCCGGTGAAAAGCAAGGCCAATGGCGAACTGCTGGGTGTGGTCGGCGGCGACGTCACCCTCGACACCCTGGTGGAGATCATCAACTCGGTCGATTTCGGTGGCATCGGCCACGCCTTCCTCGCCGACAGCAATGGCCAGGTAATCGTCAGCCCGGACAAAGACCAGGTGATGAAGAACCTCAAGGACATCTACCCCGGCAGCAACCTGCGGGTCGCCGCCGGCATGCAGGATGTCACCCTCAATGGCCAGGACCGCATCATTTCCTTCGCCCCGGTGGCCGGCCTGCCTTCGGCACAGTGGTTCATCGGCCTGTCGATCGACAAGGACAAGGCCTACGCCGCGCTCAGCCAGTTCCGCACCTCGGCGATCATTGCCATGCTGATCGCCGTGGCCGTCATCGCCGGCCTGCTCGGCCTGCTGATTCCGGTGCTGATGAGCCCGCTGACCACCATGGGCCGCGCCATGCGCGACATCGCCGAGGGTGAAGGCGACCTCACCCGCCGCCTGAGCGTGCAGAACAAGGACGAGTTCGGCGAGCTGGCCACTTCGTTCAACCGTTTTGTCGAGCGCATTCATGCCTCGATCAGCGAAGTGTCCTCGGCCACCCGCCTGGTGCACGACCTGTCGGAGAAAGTGGTCAACGCCTCCAACGCCTCGATCATCGGCTCCGAAGAGCAGAGCATGCGCACCAACAGCGTGGCGGCAGCGATCAACGAACTGGGCGCTGCCACCCAGGAGATCGCCCGCAACGCCGCCGATGCCTCGCAGCATGCCAGCGGCGCCAGCGAGCAGGCCCACGGTGGCCGTGAAGTGGTCGAAGAAGCGATCAGCGCCATGACTGCCCTGTCGCAGCGCATCAGCGATTCCTGCGCGCAGATCGAAACACTCAATGCCAGCACCGATGAAATCGGCAAGATCCTCGATGTGATCAAAGGCATTTCCCAGCAGACCAACCTGCTGGCACTGAACGCTGCCATCGAGGCGGCACGTGCCGGGGAAGCCGGCCGTGGCTTTGCCGTGGTGGCCGACGAGGTACGCAACCTGGCGCACCGCACCCAGGAATCGGCGGAAGAAATCCACCGCATGATCACCAGCCTGCAGGTGGGCTCGCGCGAAGCGGTGCACACCATGAACACCAGCCAGGTTTCCAGCGAGCAGACCGTGCAGGTGGCCAACCAGGCCGGCGAGCGCCTGGCCAGCGTGACCCAGCGCATTGGCGAGATCGATGGCATGAACCAGTCGGTGGCGACGGCCACCGAAGAGCAGACCGCCGTGGTCGAAAGCCTCAACCTGGACATTACCCAGATCAACGCCCTGAACCAGCAAGGGGTGGAGAACCTCAACGAAACCCTGCGCCATTGCGACCAACTGGCCCAGCAGGCCGGGCGCTTGAAGCAGCTGGTGGGCAGCTTCAGGATCTGAACCGGCAAACGCCCGCTCCCACATCGGTCGCCCTGTGGGAGCGGGCATGCCCGCGAACACCGGCGCAGCCGGTGCCATCCACCGCGTCGCCTGCTTCGCGGGCGCGCCCGCTCCCACCGGGGCTGGTGTTAGCCCTTCTCGGTTATAACCTAATAACGAACAAGTCTATTTGGCTATAAAAAAATCTATATGCTGGCTGCATCCGATAACGGGCAAAGTTGGGCAGTCGAGTAGCGTATGGATGTAGGTTCTTTCGGTTTCACCATTGCCGGCCTGGTCGTGGGTTTCATCGTCGGCATGACCGGCGTCGGTGGCGGCTCGCTGATGACTCCGATCCTGTTGTGGTTTGGCATCAGCCCGGCCACGGCTGTCGGCACCGACCTGCTCTATGCCGCCGTGACCAAGGCCAGTGGGGTCTGGGTGCATGCGCGCAACCAGAACGTCGACTGGAAGATCACCGGCCTGCTGAGCCTTGGCAGCGTGCCCGCGGCGGCGCTGACCCTGTGGTTCCTCAGCAGCCTGCACACCGACACCTCGGCGCTCAACGCCATCATCAAGCAAGGCCTGGCGGTGGTGCTGATCCTGACCGCGTTGGCCATCCTGTTCAAATCGCGCCTGCAGGCCTTCGCCAGCCGCCATGCCGGCGACCACTACCACCTCAGCGACCGCAGCCTGAACACCCTCACCGTGATCACCGGCGTGGTGCTGGGGGTGATGGTCACCCTGACCTCCATCGGCGCCGGCGCACTGGGTACCGTGGCGCTGTTCCTGCTGTACCCGTTCCTGGTGACCCGCCGCCTGGTCGGCACTGAAATCGCCCACGCCGTGCCGCTGACCCTGGTGGCCGGCCTGGGCCATGCGGGCATGGGTAACATGGACTGGTCGCTGCTGGGCTACCTGCTGCTGGGCTCGCTGCCCGGCATCTACCTCGGCAGCCACCTCACCGGGCGCATCTCTGACCGCGTGCTGCGGCCATGCCTGGCGGCGATGCTGTTGTTGATCGGCTACAAGCTGGCGTTCTGACCTTCAACCCAGGCGCAGGCGCCACTGCCCGGTAAAGCTCAGTTGCAGGCGCGACAGCGGCAACACGTCGATCCGCTGGCAGGCAAGCATCGGGCAATCGAGCACCTGCACCAGCGCGGCCCGCATGACCATCGGGTGGGTGACGGCCAGCCATTCACCCGGCCGGTCAAAGGCCTCCAGCCAGGCGCCCAGGCGCTGGCAGAGCGCGGCGAACGACTCACCGCCATGCACGGCACTGGCTGGATTCTGCAGCCAGTCGGCCACCGCCTGCGGTTGTTCGGCCTGCAATTGCTTCAATGCCAGCCCGTGCCAACGCCCCAGGTCGCAATCGGCCAGCGCCGGCTCGACCTGCACCTGCTCCGCCAACCACGCCGCCGTCTCGCAGGCTCGCCGCTCCGGCGCAGTCAGTACCTGCGCCCCGACAAGGTCGGCAAACGGCTGTTGGCTCAACGGCAGGATGCCGTCATTCGGGAGATGCAGGTGCCCGGTCTTCTGGGCCTGGGTCAGGGCGTGGCAAACAAGGGTCAGGCGGACGGCTTTCACCGGGGTGCTCTCGGGCAGGTTGGGGGCGCCAAGGTTTAGCATGCTGCAGCATTTTTTGCCGCAACAATATGGCGCCGGCTGCGCCGGTGTTCGCGGGCTTGCCCACAGGTACAGCGTTAACCCGTAGCCAGCGCCGTACCTGTGGGAGCGGGTTCACCCGCGAAGCAGGCGACGCCGGCTGCGCCTGTGTTCACGGCTGAAGCCGCCCAGGGTCAGAAGTTGATGTTCAGCGCCGCGAACACCGCCCTGCCTGGCTGGTTATAGGTGTTGGCCCCGGAAGTGCTGGCATTGCCGCCCCGCAGAATCTGCTTGTCGAACACATTGTTCACCCCCACCCGCACATCGTAGTTGGCGTTGAACCTGTACCCGGCGCTGACATCCACCAGGCCATAGGCCTGCACATCCTGCTGCGCGCCAGTGTCGTAGTCTTGCTGTGTGCGGGAGTTGTAGGTCGGCGATTTCTGTTTACCGAACCAGGTACCCGCCACCTGCAACGACAGTTGGTCGGTGGCACGCCAGTCGAGGGTGGTGTTGACGGTGTATTGCGGGATCACCGACAGCGGCTCGCCGGTGTCGCGGTCGTCGTTGTCGAGCATCCAGGTGAGGTTGGTGTTCCAGTCCAGAGCCGGCGTCAGTTCGATGAACAGGTTGCCTTCGACCCCTTCCACCCGCGCCTTGCCGGCGTTGTCCCACTGGGTAACGCGGCTGCCGGTGCCGATGGTGTAAAGCACATCGGTGTCACCGATGATCTTGTTCTTGTAATCATTGCGGAAGTAGGTGGCACTGGTGCGCCAGCTGCCGCGGTCATACAGCAGGCCGATTTCCTTGTTGACGCTGATCTCGGGTTTGAGGTCGGCGTTGCCCTGCAGGTAGCAGCCGCCGTTGTTGGTCTGTTGCACGCTGCAGCCGTTGCCGCGGCTGTACAGCAGGTAGTTCGGGTTGGCCTGGTAGAGGTTGGGGGTCTTGTAGGCGCGGGCGATGCCGCCTTTGACCGACAGCGCTTCGCTCAGCTTGTGCGACAGGTTCAGGCTGGGGCTGAAGTTGTCGCCGAAGGTTTCGTGATGGTCGAAGCGCAGGCCCGGGGTGAGGGTGGTGTCGCCAACCAAGATATTGTCCTCGACGAACAATGCATAACTGCGCGCGGTCACCTTCGAGCTGCTGCGATCGAAACCGACGAGCCCGTCGTTGCCGGTGGGGTCCGAGCTCTGCGGGCGCAGCGAGCCCTGGTCGTTGAGGGTTTCGTACAGGTATTCACCGCCCAGGGTCAGCACATGCTCGGTGCTGCCCGCGGCGAAAGGCAGGTTCACTTCACTGCTCAGGCGCGTATTGCGCAGGCGCGACATGGCCGCGCCTTCGCCGTTGGGTGCACCCTCGGTACGGCCTGCCAGGCCTTCGTTGAGGCGCCAGTTGCGCACGTATTCATAGGCCAGCACGGTCTTGCTGCTACCCCAGGTGAAATCGCCCAGGTGGGTCAGGTCGTAGGTGCTGCGCTGCATCACATTGGTTTCGTGGCCGTACAGGCTGGAAACCAGCTCGACGTCGCCACCGCCGTTGCTGTTCATGGTGTCGCCGGCGAAGATGTTGCCCTGGCGGCTATAGCCGGCGCTGGCCTCGAGGCGGTGTTCGTCATTCAGCTGCCAGCTCAGCAAGCCGTTGATGTCCTTGTTGCGCACCCCTTCGCGGCCCGCCACCAGCACACTGGTGGCATGCCCGGCGTTGATGTCGAGGTCGTCGGCGTCGGTCTTGGCCACACCCCCGTACAGGCGCATGCCGAGGTTGTCGGTCAGGCCGCCGCCGAGGTTGAAGTTGGCGCGGCGGCTGGCACCCTCGGCGCTGTCTTGCGGCAGCTGGGTGTAGAGGCTGACATTGCCCTTGAGTTCGTCGCTGGGGCGCTTGGTAAGAATGTTGACCACTCCGCCCATGGCACCGGAGCCGTAGCGCGCAGCTGCCGGGCCGCGCAGGATCTCGATGCGCTCGACCGCCTCGGCCGGCACCCAGTTGGTTTCACCACGGGTGTCGCGGTCGCCGTTCCAGCCATAGCGCACGGCATTACGCGCGCCCGATGGCTTGCCGTCGATGAGGATCAGGGTGTTTTCCGGGCCCATGCCACGCAGGTCGATCTGCCGGTTGTTGCCACGCGCGCCGCTGGCGCTGTTGCCAGTCAGGTTCACCCCCGGTTCGCGGCGGATGATGTCGGACAGGTCATTGGCCGGCGGGTGGCGCTTGATGTCTTCGGCGGTGATGATCGACGATCCCAACGCCTGCCGCGCCTCGCGCTCGGCGGTAACCAGCGTGTCCGGGATCACCAGTGCGTCGTCGGCCACCGGCATCTCCAGTACCTCTCCACCGCGCTGCTGCTCAGCTACCGCCGCGGTGGCCACCAAGGCCGGCGCCGCCAGCGCAACGAACGCCAGGACCAGGCTGTTGGGTGAAATCTTGCACTGCATGTACATCTCCTGCGATTCATGAGCGAAACGGCACATCCCTGTCGGAAACCGGGAGCCCTCGCCCACCGGCCTCGCAAACACAGTTTGGCGGCCAACAGGGATGGTAAATATAGGGATTCGCAAATGGGTTTGAATCTTATTTACGAAGTTTACATGTTTGTAACGGCACTTTGCCGGGGCGCCGCAGACTGAACCCGCCTGCTCGATTTGCATCCTGCGTGATGCCTCCTACAGTTTCGAACGTAGTCCTCGCCCGAGCCTTTGATGCGCAGCCACGAAGAACACCACCCGACAAACATCAGCAAGCCCAGGCAGAGGATCCCTCGCAGCGTCTGGGCGCTGGGCTTCGTGTCGATGTTCATGGACATTTCCTCGGAAATGATCCACGCCTTGCTGCCGCTGTACATGGTCACCGTGCTCGGTACTTCGGTGGTGGCGGTGGGCCTTATCGAAGGCATCGCCGAAGCGACTGCGTCGATCACCAAGGTGTTCTCCGGCGCCCTCAGCGACCGCCTGGGCAAACGCAAGCTGCTCACGGTGCTGGGTTACGGCCTGGGGGCACTGAGCAAACCCGTTTTCCCGCTGGCCTCGGGGCTGGAATGGTTGACAGCGGCACGCTTCGTCGACCGGGTCGGCAAGGGCATTCGAGGGGCGCCGCGCGACGCGCTGGTGGCCGATGTCACCCCCGCCGAGCTGCGTGGTGCTGCCTTTGGCCTGCGTCAGGCACTGGACACGGTGGGCGCCTTCCTCGGGCCGTTGCTGGCAATCGTGTTGATGTGGCTGACGGCGAGCCATTTCCAGGCCGTGTTCTGGGTGGCGGTGATCCCGGCATGCGTGGCGGTTTACATCCTCATCGCCTTCGTACGCGAACCTGCAACGCCTGCTACCACCCGGCCAGTGCGCTCGCCCCTGGCGCTGCACGAACTGGCTCGTCTGGGCCCGGCCTACTGGCGGCTGATCGGCCTGGCAACGCTGTTCACGCTGGCCCGCTTCAGCGAGGCGTTTCTTCTGCTGCGCGCGCAGGACATGGGCCTGGCGCCTTTGTGGGCGCCGGCAGTGCTGATGCTGATGGCCCTGGCCTATGCGCTGTCGGCCTACCCCGCCGGGGCGCTGTCGGACCGCGTGGGCCGCCGCGGTGTGCTGATGACCGGGTTGGGGTTGCTGGTCGCCGCCGACCTGCTGCTGGCCCTGCTGCCGGGCTGGGCCGGGTTGGCTTTGGGCGTAGCCGCGTGGGGCCTGCACCTGGGCTTCAGCCAAGGCATCTTTGCCGCCATGATCGCCGACAGCGCCCCGGTCGAACTGCGCGGTACCGCCTTCGGCCTGTTCAACCTGTTGACCGGGGTGGCGCTACTGGTAGCCAGCGTGGTCGCCGGGCTGCTCTGGGACGGCGTCGGCTTTCGCGCGACATTCCTGCTTGGCGCTGCGTGTGCCGGGGGCACCTTGCTCGGGGTCGCATGGCTCGGCTCAGGCCCGCTTGCCGGCAAGCCGAGCTAGGCCAGCGCTGGCTGCTGCTGCAGTAATGCCCAACCGCCCTGCCCATCCACTTCCAGCCGATGGGTATGGAAGCCCGCCAGCGTGCTGCGGTGGCCGACACTGACCAGCAACGCCTCGGGCATCTCCGTGCGCAACAGCGAATACAACGTATGTTCGAGCCCTTCGTCCATGGCCGAGGTGGATTCGTCGAGGAACACCACCTGAGGCCGGTTGAACAGCACCCGGGCAAAGGCCAGGCGCTGTTGTTCACCGACCGAGAGAATGTGTGACCAGTCGCAACTGACGTCCAGCCGCTCGGCCAGGTGGGCCAGGTTGACCTGGCGCAAGGCCTGCTGCATACGGGGCTCGTCTTGTGCCTGGCTGGCCGCCGGGTAAGCGATGACGGTGCGCAGATCACCCAGCGGCAGGTAAGGCCGCTGTGACAGGAACAGCGCCTGGTGGCCCAGCGGGCGCCTGACTTCCCCCTCGGCATACGGCCAGAGACCCGCCAGCGCACGAAGCAATGTGGTTTTGCCGCTGCCCGATGGCCCCTTGATCAACAGCGCCTGACCGGCGTGCAGGCTCAGGGCCAGGTCGCGTATGAGGGTGTGCCCGTCCGGGCGCAGCACCTGCAGGCGGGAGATGTGCAAGGCGTGCGCCTGGTCCTCGGTGAGGACCCGCGGCAGCGCGCTCGCTTGCTGGTTGGCATCGAGGAAGCCGGTCAGGCGATCGAGGGTAGCCCGATACTGGGCAAACGCATCGTACGACTCGCGGAAGAACGACAGCGAATCCTGCACCTGGCCGAAGGCCTGGGAGGTCTGCATGACATCGCCCAGCTTGATCGCCCCGCTGAAGAAGCGCGGCGCCTGGAGAATGAACGGGAATACCACCGCAACCTGACTCACGCCCAGGTTGAAACCGCTGAACTTGAGGTTTCGGAACACCAGTGCCCAGGCATTCACGATCAAGGCGCCAAAGCGGCCCAGCAAAGTGCCCCGCTCGACCTGCGCGCCCTGATAGAAGGCAATGTTCTCGGCATTCTCGCGCAGGCGCATCAGCGCATAACGGAAGTTGGCGGTGAGCTTTTCGTTGAGGAAGTTCAGGCGGATCAGCGGGCGTCCGAGGCGGAAGGCGATCCAGGTCGCGACGATCACATACAGGTAGACGGCAAACACCATCGCCCGGGGAATCTCCACGCCGGCAACCGCCAGCGGTGCCGACAGCCCCCAGAGGATGCCGGTAAATGCCACCAGCGACACCAGCGCGCTGACCGCGCCAAGCGCCAGGCTCACCGAGTTGCTGACAAAGGCGTTGACGTCCAGTTCGATACGCTGATCAGGGTTGTCTACCGGTTCGGCAAGGAACTGGCCACGGTAGTAGGCATCGCCGTGCATCCAGTCGTGCGTCAGGCGCTCGGTCAGCCATACCCGCCACTGGATGCTGAACGCCTGGCTGACATAGAAGGTGAACAGCGAACGCAGCACATGGATGCTGGCCAATACCGCGAAGACGCCGAGCAGGTACCAGAAGGCGGCTTGGTCAAGGCCCTGCAAGGCGCTGTAGAAGCCGTTGTACCAGAACGAGAACAGCACGTTCAGGCGCACCGAAAATAGCGTCAGTACCAGCAGCAGGGCGAACACCAGCAACGGCCGCCAACTGCGCCTGAAGTTGAAATAAGGCCCGGCAAGCTGCCAGAACTGGCTGCCCCAGCGCGTACAACGTACGGCCAGTGTGGCGGCTGCCGTGAAGCAGACCAGGGTGATGAACGAGGCGATTGCCAGCCAGCTCAGGCTCTCTTGCAGGGCCTGGTGCCAGTTCATTTCCATGATGAGTATCCGTGCTGAGTATTTCCGCGAGCGTAACACTGCCGGGAGGGGCGTCAGGCATAAATGACGTACATTTCATGGTGTGGGGGATGGCACCGGCTATGCCGGTGTTCGCGGGCTTGCCCGCTCCCACAGGGGGCTGCGCCGGTGTCTGGTTTTTTGCGGCACAAAGACAAAACCCCTACCTGCATGTGCAGATAGGGGTTTTGCGAAATGAATCTTGACGATGACCTACTCTCACATGGGGAAACCCCACACTACCATCGGCGA
>NZ_PUQD01000026.1 GCF_003331055.1 Pseudomonas sp. AFG_SD02_1510_Pfu_092
CCCTTGGCCCCCCCGGGGCCCCCCCCCCATCCCCGGGCCCGCCCTCCCCCGGGGGGGGGGGCCACCCCCGCGAAAGGGCCATCAGCCCTTACGCAGATGCAGCTCCTGACGCAAATCGCTCAGGTAAGGAAACGCCGCCCGCCCCTGCACCACCCGCTCATGCTCCAGCTCCGCCAGCAACTGGCACTCGTCGCGCCCGGCCATCGCCAGCAAGCTGCCGTCCGGGCCGATGATGCTGCTTTGCCCGCAATAGTGGATGTCGTCTTCCGCACCGCAATAGTTGGCATACACCAGATAGCACTGGTTCTCCTGCGCCCGCGAGCGCACGGTTACCTGGCAGACGAAGTCGTAGGGCGTCATGTTCGCGGTTGGCACCAGGATCAGTTCGGCACCGTCCAGCGCCAGGCGCCGGGCGTTCTCCGGAAACTCGATGTCGTAGCAGATCAGCAAGCCGACCTTCCAGCCATCCAGCTCTACCACCGGGAAGTGATCGGGGCCTGCACTGAACATCAAGCGGTCCAGCTCACCGAACAGGTGGGTCTTGCGATAGTTGCCCAGGCTGCGGCCATGGGCATCGATCAACTGCACGCTGTTGTAGATCGCGCCATCATCGCCGCGCTCCGGGTAGCCGTAGACGATGGCGATGCGGTGCGCCTGGGCGATTTCCACCACGTCCATGGCGGCCGGGCCATCGGCGGCTTCGGCCAGGCGTTCGACCTGGGCCAGGCCGATGTTGTAACCGCTCAGGAACATTTCCGGGCACACCAGCAACCCGGCGCCACGTTCGGCCGCCAGTTGTGCCTGGTGGCGCAAGCGTTGCAGGTTGCCGGGCACATCCAGTGGCCCGGGTGCGCCTTGGAACAGGGCGATGCGCATGCTGCCTCCTTGTCTCAGTCCGGCAGGGCGATCGGGCCGATTTCGTCGAACACATCGCCTGGGCCGGGGTTGTCCGCGTGGGTACGGCCACCAAAGTGGTTCATGATACCCCACACCGCATTCAGCGAGGTCTGCACTGCGCCTTCCACCCAGGCGGGCGTCCACGACACATCGTCACCGGCGATGAAGATGCCGCGCTGCTCGGCCGGCATTTCCTGCTGCATGAAGTGTGCGTACATGCGCTGGTTGTAGCGGTAATGGCCCGGCAGCGCGCCTTTGAAGGCACCGAGGAAGTACGGGTCGGCTTCCCACGAGACGGTGATCGGGTCGCCGATGATGTGCCCGGCGATGTCGGTTTTCGGGTAGATCTTTTTCAGCGCGTCCAGGGCCAACTGCACGCGTTTTTCCACCGGGTGCGGCAGCATTTTCAGCGCATCGCTCATCCACGAGTACGACAGGCAGATCACCCCCGGCTTGTCGTCGCCGTTGTCGAACAGGTAGGTGCCGCGGGTGAGGCGGTCGGTGAGGGTCATGCTCAGCAGGTCGTGGCCGGTTTCCGGGTCCTTGTCCTTCCAGAACGGCCGGTCGACCATGACGAAGGTTTTCGACGACTGCATGTAGCGGGTACGGTCCAGGGCCATCCACATCTTTTGCGAGAACAGCGATTCTTCGCAGTCGATCTGCGTGGTCAGCAGCCAGGTCTGGCAGGTGGCGAGTACCGCGGCGTAGTGGCGGGTGTCGCCCCAGTTGTCGGTGACTGCCAGGCGGCCATCGGCGGCACGGGCAATGCGCTTGACCCCGGTACGCGGCGCGCCGCCGTGCAGTGCACTCAGGCTGGTGCCCTCCGGCCAGTGCACGCAGCGTTCCGGCACATGGCGCCAGATGCCCTGTGGCACCTGTTCCACGCCGCCGACCACCAGGTGCTGATGATCGTCGCAATTGGTCATCACCACGCGGAAGATTTCCAGCATCGAGTTGGGGAAGTCCGAGTCCCAGCCACCGGTGCCGAAACCGACCTGGCCGAACACTTCGCGGTGCTGGAAGCTCAGCTTGGCGAACGAGCGCGAGGTGGCGACGAAGTCATAGAAGGTGCGGTCGTCCCACAGCGGAACCAGCTTGTTCCACAGTTCTTTCAGGCGCGGTACGTCACGGTCGCGGATAGCCTGCTGGATGTCGGCGAACTGTGCGCCGCTTTCCAGCGCATCGGCCCAGGCGTCGGCAACTTCGTGGAACAGCTTGGGCAGGTCGGTGGGTTTCTCGGCGTAGTAGGTCTGGCCTTCCAGGTCGATCACCGTGCTGCCCGAGGCCGGGGTCAGCGGGTTGGGGAAGGGTTTGGTCTCCAGGCCCAGCTTGTCCACGTAGTGGTAGAAGGCGGTGGACGACACCGGGAAACGCATGCCGCCCAGTTCGGCGATGATCCCGTCGGTGCCGTTGAAGGCTTGCGAGCGCAGGCGGCCGCCGAGCTTGGAGGCTTCGTACACCACTGGCTTGAGGCCCAGCTTCATCAGCTCGTAAGCCGCTACCAGGCCGGCGATGCCTGCACCGACGATGGCCACTTCTTCGCCATGCCGCTCGGCCGGGATGCTGCCCAGGCCTGCCGGGTGTTCCAGCCAGTCGTCGAAGGCGAAGGGGAAGTCAGGGCCGAAGATGGTGATCGGCTTTTTGCCGTCGGCGGGGTGGCGGTTTTTCTTGTTCATGAAGTGACCTTGCCAGAGGGGCTGCGCGGGAGCGAAGCCTGAGTATAGGAGATGCCTGGGGGCCATTTTAGGGAGTGGGATGTTCGTAATTAAGGTGCAGAGTGTTGTCTGAATGTAGTTTGTTTCGTCAAAAAATAAGAACAATTGTGCTTTGTGACGAGCAAGGCGGGTGCAGTTCCCAAAGGGAAACGCCGATCACTGTGGGAGCGGGTTCACCCGCGAATACGTCGGTGGATTCACTGCAGCATTCGCGGGTAAACCCGCTCCCACAGTGACCGCGTAGTGCCCTGGATCGGAGATGATCAGCCTATTCCTACACCCGAGCCGTGAGTGAAAGAATTACCCTACGACCGCTATCGCCTCGGTCTGGCTGCATGGGAAACGCCTCATCGTTAACTTCACCGGGTCACTGCTGTTCGGGTGACTGGGTGTGAGAACCCATGCGCCAACTTCGCACCAAGGCTCATGTCATGGCAGCCGTGCGCGGGCAGGCTTTCGCCTGGCCGGATTTCCAAGTTGGCCGGTTTCTCACACCGTGCATGGCTGCCACCCATTTCCCGTGAGAAGGAGTTGGTAGGCGGTTTCCTCAAGACTCAATTTGGAAATTGCATCATGAAGAAGTCTGATTCTGACCAACCCGAAAAACTCAAACCCACCGCCGAAAAAGCCTTCTGTAACTGCGAGTCCAGCCACCCACCGCTATTCGCCATTCGCCCCGGCATCGATGCAGCCGACGCCCTGGTTCACGCCTGCCTGCTGGCGCGTGGCATCAATCAAGTCGCCACCGACTACGCCCAGCACCACGCCCCCGAGCGCAGCCGTGACATCGTCTGGTCAATGCAGCACTGCGCCGAAAGCCTGTCGGCGATTCTGGAAGGCCTGCTCGATGGTCAGGAAACCTGACCGCCCGCCAACTCAAAGCGGCTGACCGCGGTCCACCTTGCTGCTGAGAATGATCGACGTGGTGGTCTTCTCCACCCCGTCGACACTGCCGATCTGGTCGAGCAACTGGTCCAGCTGTTCGGTCGAGTCCGTACGCAGCCAGGCTACATAATCGAACTCGCCGCTCACTGCGCACAATTGCTGCACCTGTCCCATGGCACTCAGCCGCCGCACCACCTCCTTGCCCGAACGCGGCTGCACCTTGATCCCCACATACGCCTGCAGCCCACCGCCCAGCACCCGCTGCCCCAGGCGCACGCCATAGCCGGAGATGACCTTGTTCTTCTCCAGCCGCTCCAGGCGCGAGTTGACCGTGGTGCGGGCGATGCCCAGCTGGCGGGCGAGGGTGGCGACGCTTTCGCGCGCGTTGATCTGCAGCAGGGCGATCAGCTGGCGATCGATTTCATCCAGTGTGATGGAGCGGGAGTCCGACATGGCAAGTCTCTACGGTTGGCCCGCTAGCCTAGCCAGCCCGTGCCGCTCAGGGCAAGGGCAGTGACCCCCTTGCGGCGTTGGTGATCAGCTCTGTGTCCACGATCCATGCGAAGAATGCAGGTCGGGTGCTCAGCGTGGTATTTGATAGCGTGTGCTGCGCCCGCCACCGGGTAGTCGCTCGAGGCAGCCCTTTTCCAGCAAATCACCCAAGTGCCGGGTCGCGGTAGCTTTGGATACCTTGGCCACGGCTTGGTACTGGGCGGCGTTGATACCGTCTTCAAAGCCACGTTCGCCGCCGTCTAGCAGGCGGTCGAGCACTTTGACCTGCTGCTCCGACAGCGCCTGGTGGCGGTGCGCCTGCCAGAAGCGCGCCTTGACCAGTACACGGTCGATACGAGCCATGGCTTGTTCCAGGCTTTTCAGCAACGTCGCGAGGAACCATTGCAGCCAGGCGGTGATGTCCAGGGTGCCTTTCTGGCTGGCTTCGAGGATGCGGTAGTAACCGGCGCGATCTTCGAGAATGCTCGCGGACATGGCGTAAAAGCGGATGGCCTGCTGCTCGCCCTGGGCCAGTGCCAGGTCAGTGATGGCGCGGGTAAGGCGGCCGTTGCCGTCATCGAAGGGGTGCAGGGTAACGAACCAGAAATGAGCGATGCCGGCGCGAACAAAAGGGTCGAGGCTGGTTTCGCTGCGGCTGCGCTCGAACCAGGCGAGGAACTCTGTCAGTTGCTCATCCAGCCCTGCGCGAGGAGGGGCTTCGAAATGTACGGTAGGCCGGTCCATCCGGCCAGAAACGACCTGCATCGGCTCTTCGCCACGCAGTGCGCCGATGTGTAACGGCCGAGCCAGAAGCTGCTCATCGCTGGGGAATAACCAACGGTGCCAGGTGAAGAGCCGCCGTTCGTCCAGCGGTTGCTGGTGGGAACGGGTGGCATCGAGCATGAGTTCTGCAAGGCCTTCGGAGCGTGAGGTGGTGCGGCCTTCTTCGTTCAGCCCCAAGCGCCGCGCCAATGACGAGCGCACCGAACCGACATTCAGTTGCTCACCCTCGATGGCAGAAGAGGTGACGATGTTCTGCAACAGGGCATCCAGGCTGCTCTGCACTTCGGTGTAGTTCCCCACCGCGCCGAGCATGCCCAACAAACGTCCTTGAGCCTGACTACACGCGCGCAGCAGCGGTGCAAGCGCTTCGGCTTGCCAGTTGAAGTGTGGCCAGTCCGGCTGCTGCCAGATCCAGAGCGGGTCGTTCATGAGGTTAGCGATGAGCCGATTAACGAGCCTATTCGGCTCAGGAGGTGAGCCGATAATGCCGGCTATTCGGCTCACTGTCTATTGGTCGAGGTTGGTTACGACGTGTCGTGAACGTTGAAGCGGCCATTAGTTTTGCTGGGGGCCGGAAACGCAAAAGCCGCGCAATCGCGCGGCTTTGTCGTATCTGGTGGGCCCACACGGACTCGAACCGTGGACCAAAGGATTATGAGTCACCGAATGACACCCCGAGGCCTTATAAGTCTAGGCTAGGGACTGTCAGGGTACAACAGGGCCAAGCCCTTGTTATTACGGAGTTTTTGCTAGGTTTGGCAAATTGGGTACGGCTGGGGACTGTACCGCTAGCGTACCTTTAACGTGTAGGCATCTGGCGATCGAGCGGGCTTGCCTGCAGCTACCTCCAAACGTAACGTACCGCTGAAGGACATTTCAGGAGGTGAAAATGACAGACCGACAGACACCTGGAATTCCCGATGGCCCGAGGCTCGTGTACCACTCTTGCTTTGCAACCGTGCTCAAAGCAGTGGACGCCCGATATGACGTTCGCGGCTACATCTTGGCCGAGATGGTCAGGGTATGCCTCGAGAATCGCGGTAGGGTGCCTCTGACACAGCGTGCTCATTACGAGCGTTATGCTCAAAAGGAAGCCATAGCGTTTACGGAGCATTTCACTGCCAGTCTCCTTTTCGGCGCTGCTGGGCGATTTTCTCCGTACGAGTACCTCTATTCAAAACCGAAGCTTGGAAGCGAGTGAGTCCAGCGGAAGCAAGGTGCGCAGATGAGCAATATGCAAAGAGCTACCGAAGCCTTGCGCGCATCCAAGAAGGTCGTTTTTTTCACGGGTGCCGGCATCTCGGCAGAAAGCGGAATACCCACGTTCCGCGACAAATTGACGGGACTCTGGACCAAGCACGACCCTGAGCGTCTCGAAACAGCGGCTGCCTTTCGAGAAAACCCAGCTCTCATATGGAGCTGGTATCTATGGCGACGACACCAGGTTGGCCAAGCGAAACCCAACGCGGCCCATCTTGCCATTCCCCAGCTAAGCAATGCCGGGTGGGATGTATCTGTCGTCACCCAGAACATTGATGACTTGCATGAACGCGCCGGCTCCAGTCAGGTAGTTCATCTCCATGGCAGTCTGATGGACGTCAAGTGCTTCGCCTGCCACAGGCTCGGGAAGCTAACGCCAGCCCAGCTGGAGATTCCTGAAGAGGGACAATTGATCGAGCCGCCTCGTTGTGTCCGATGCAATGGAAAACTTCGTCCTGGAGTGGTCTGGTTCCGGGAGAACCTACCGGAAGGCGCCTGGCGGTCAGCGGTACGACTCGTGAAAAACTGTGACTTGCTGATTTCAGTAGGTACCTCCGGCGTCGTCATGCCGGCTGCTGGTATTCCTAACATGGCCCTAGCTGCCGGGGCCACCGTGATCCATGTGAATCTTGAAGACGTTGGATTTGATATGGCAGGCGAAATAATGCTGACTGGAGCTGCTGGAGTGTTATTGCCCACCTTGCTTCGAGCGTTAGGGGTCGATGCTTCATTGCCGCCTACCGGGTTTACCTAATCGGAGAAATGACCATGAGCAAGCCAGTGAGCACCACTGTGAAGTGCCAGGATCCCGGTGACGGTAGTGGCGACGTTATTATTGACCTCCCCCAAGATGTCCTCAAAGCCCTGAACGTGGAGCTTGGTGATTTGCTGAGTGTCGAGCTGGTTAATGGCCCGATAGAGCTGAGCCGATTCGAGCTGCTGCTGGCCCGTCTCACAAGAACGGATGACGCGGTTATTGTTGACTGGATATCGGTGCCCCGTCCAAATCGATGAACCTATCCCTGAAAGCGGCAGTTACTGAGACGAGGATCCAGGTGGCAAATAGCCATTCCATCTTAAGCCCAGCGCTACTCAAGAAATTTCCAAGCTTCGGGGAGCATTTTTGCTGTTTTTGACCCAAGCAGGGGTTTCGAAGACACCTCTAATTCCCGCAAAGCACCCCTACAGCACCACAAACACCCCCTGTCGCCCTCAAAAGTGCCTGAATTAGCCCGATCATGATCCCCCCAGAGCGTAATAGATTCTCGCTCTATTGATACAGAGTGCCTGGAACCTACCCATAAGCCACCTCTAAACTGCCCAAAATCCCCCTGTCACTTCCCAATGGGGCACCCTAAAAGCACTGGTTGCAGCAATGAGGCGAAATCACTATCCGTTTGCACAATAGCTAGCTTAATGGGGCAAAAAAGGAGCTTACAGATCGATGGATGCTGATTTTGCGAAGACTTCCGCGGCCCCGAGAGCTTTTAGCACCGGTTTGTCCAATTGGATGGAAAACCAGTGCTCATGCTGCAGGCAGTAGTCAGTCAGGTGGGCAACTTCGGTTTTGAACAGCGGGACAACCCGTCGGTGACCTTTAGCCGAGGAGGGGTCATGACGCTAGTCTGGCGTCACGACCCGACGGGGTTGGGAGGGTCAGCGGATGCTGATATCGAATTTGTCGGAATAGACCTGGTGGGTCTTAATGTTCACCACGCTCACCCCCGCGATCTTAATGTCGAAAATGTAGTTGTCGATCAGAAGCTCGCGCTGGTTTTGGACTGTCGCCTGCGAGTAATTGGTAGTCATCCGTAGATGCTGGGGGACCGATTCGAGGTTGATAGCGAGTCGTAGGTTGTCTCTCTCTTTGGCCAGTTGCTCCGGAGTGATGTGCAAAGAACCGTTGAGGCGGGCGATAGGCACCACAGAAGGCGGTTTGACCGGGGGTAGGACCAGCATCGGCCGCTTCACTTTGATAACGTCTACGCCTGCCTTGGCACCGTAACCGTTTTGGCCCTCATAGTGATCCATTACCTTGCGGACTTCAGGTAACCACAACCCATAGCATACAGGGGCCATGTAGCTGTAATTCTTGGCGCCCGGGCAATCGCTGGGTAGAAGCATCATCGAGAATTTTATGGCTCCTGTCTGCTTATCAAATTCGATGTTGCTTTCGGGAATCGTAGAGATAACTGAAAACAGGCTGAGCGCCGAGACGCGCTGCTGGTACGCCGCATCCGTCTCGTATTTGCCTTGGCCACCGCCTATCTTGTCGGCGAAATCCAGCAGCTTCGAGGAGTCGCTGTAAATCGGAACCTTGGTCGACTCGACGTAAGGTCGTAGCGGCACTACTGCCGTTTCGCGTTTTAGGTAGGCCTCGTAAGGTGATGGGGGTTGGGGTGGCAGGGCGCAACCGCCGAGCATCCCTGCCATAACGGACAGCACGAAAACTTTACGCATCTTTTCCTCTCAGATGAAACAGCAACCGCTGCGCGGACCGTGCAACGGTGACTCATGAACCTCATGGCTGAAACTCTCCATTATCTGCTGGAAAGCTTCAAGCGGGGCAGGGGGTGGTGTGTGCTCCTATGGTGCACAACACAGCGGCCGAGGGCCTCAGCCATTGCAGTGGAGTTTCCCGAGGGAGTCGGCCTCAGCGTATGGATTCTCAAGAAATTCGCTGGTGCAGCAGCGTGGGCAAACGTGTGTAGATCGGTCCGATTGGTCTCCCTAACAAACGGTAATGGCTACCCATGTTGAGCGCCATGAGCTTCGTTAACAGCAGCGGAAAGCACACCGTCTGGATTTGAGCTCAATTCTTCGCGGGGTAGAGTGCCTCCAAGATAGCTGTTGGAGCTCCCAAACCAGAGAGCAAATCCCCAGCCACTCTTGGTGGTACCCAATACCATGAGTACATCCTTCAATCCTGCTAGCAATTCACCATTGATAGAAAATGCGTAGCTCGGATACAGGACCTGGCCATCCTGCTCGATTGAAAAAATACGATGCTCATCCTTCCAGTCTTCTAGGACTGATGGGGAGAATTTTGATTGGCTGGAAAAACGCATAGCCAGTTGTTCAGACGTCAGAAAATCTCCCGTATCTAGGATTCTGGCCTTGCCCTTAGCGAGGATATCGCTTTCTCTATCTCGGCTATTTGCCGGCATAGCTATCTCCTCGATTTACAGTCCCGTAAACGTCTAGCCACATCAGCTTCAGCGCAGGCCTGGGTCACCACAGATAGGGGAACAGGAACTCGATTGAGTGACGGGAAAGGCTTAGAGATACGGGTTTACGGCCGTCTAACGTAATCAAACCTTCTTTTGCCATTTGGCTCAGTAGGCTGCGTGTCGTGCGCTCACCGACTCCCAGGCGAGCTTGGATATCGGCACGTTGCTGGTCACCCAAGTAAAGCAGCGTCTTGTAGACATCACGGGCCTCAATTCGCAGTTCAGGCAGGGCGTCGCCTTTACTGTCTAAAAGAGCGCGACGGCTACGCATCTCGAAATACACGTCGATCCGTTGGTTAAGCTGTTCCGGTTCGAGTTGTGCGCTGAAATATTGCACCTGATCTAATGCCGTCTCTGCGAAGAACCTAGTCCAACGCAACAGGCCGCTATCCGAGAGTTCACCACGACCATCCAACTCCCCCTTACGAGGGTGGTCAGCGGCCCTTAACATCTCGTAGTAGGTGCCCACGTTGCGAGCGAATCCACGGCTCATTGACCATAGCCCGTAGCCACCAAAGCCGGCTGCTTTGAGATACTGGTCTGTGAACAGTCGGCCAGTGCGGCCGTTGCCGTCCATGAACGGGTGAATCCACATCAAGCGGTGGTGTGAAGCTGCAGCGGCGAAGAAGCGAGAAAGGCCATGTATCCAGTCCAGACGATACAGGCGCTCAAAGTCGTTAAGGTGCGACTGCATCTGCTCGACAGTCGGTGGAATATGCTGGCCAACGCGAACCCCAAATTGACGGAATTCTCCCGGGACCATACGGAAAGTTTCGCCTTGATCGTTGAGCTGAATATCCAGCATCTCTTCGGGCACACCGTCGTAAAACTCGCGGTGAAGACGTAAAATTGCACCTTTTGTACAGACTTCTACTTTGTCGATAGGGTCATTGGTAAGCCGGCGTTGGGCTTCAATATGGCGCTTGATCTCCTGCAAGTCATTAGCACCTTTTGCCTCCTGAGGGGCGTCCTCTGCACGCAGAATGTCTGCCGGCACCGTTGAGTTACCCTCGATCTTATTGCTGTAGTAGGAGTTAACTACCCGCAGCAGGTTCATCATAGGTACGCGCAAGGGGCTCGGAATCTTCGCGTGAAGGGCAGCATCGAGCCGCATGATCTGGACAACTTGGTCCTGCAGATCCTCTGGAGCTTTGTCCTGAGGAATATAAGGTGTGAATGCCATTTGCCGGTTACCTACCTAGCTTATGCCCTTGTTGCAGTGGGCTTTCATCCTTTGCCAAATTTTTTTTTGCCGGTTTGATTGCCGTGATCCTAGCATTTTGAGCTCCGTCCAGCACTACAGCCAGATGGCCGGTGATGAGATATAGAATGAGGAAGCATCCCGTAGAGGCACCTGCACTGGCTCTATCAAATAAATCTGTCCTGGCCTGAAGGCGGTCATCCGGCAGCAATCGGTGATGGGCTGTGGTGGGATTCTTAGCGGCTCGCACCGAGAGTGAGAGTGCGTATGAGTGCCGAGAGATAAATCGGCTTAAATTCGGGTCGCCCAAATTTGACTGAGAAGTCTGGCGGTTGGCAGGGGGCGGGAGGGGGACACTCGCTTTTCAAGCAGTTGTTTCTCTTTCGGGAGAGGGGCACGATCCGCCATACGGGTTTATGGCATGGGCCTTCCGAGACGAGCTCATTGGGCATGGTGCTGAAAGCCAGGAGATAAATCCGAGGATATTCGCGTCTCATGAATTTTTCCCAAAGCGGATAGGGTAGTAGCGAGAGCAGAGGGCCTGAGTCGATGATGATGACTGCTGGAATGGCAACAAAACCCCGACATTTTGAGCTTGGTGCATACCTACTCGGCGGCTGCTGGAGTCCAGCGCATCAGGTATTCATGTGGAGGCGAAGCAGGGTCTTGCTATCTGCTGAAGAGGTGCTCGGAAATCGCTGCCTAGCGGAAAATTGGTTTGTCAAAAGGGCAATTGGGCTAGATTGTCGTTCGCCTTGTAGCCTCTTGGCAGAGCTCCAAGGATACGAGCTCGTGATGGAGCACTTACAGCGTTTGGAGCACGGCGTTTACTGTTGAATGAATTAGTGATGATTTATCTCTTGAGGTGACTGTGAGCAAGAAACACGCGCGTACAGGGTCACTCGCAGTGGAAGGCCGGTTGGGGCGCCGTTGACCGGCCAGGCAATCGTGATGGGGCATCGCACTCGCTTCCCCAAGTGTGAATTTCCGTACACCGTTTGGGGTGCTTGTGCGACTGAATTCCGACGATGGGGCGGCTATTCGTCAGATTTGGTTGACGGGTTGACGGTTCGACAGGTTGACCCTATATTGGTAACCAATTGATCACCGCTTCAACGCGTCGTTAGGAGGTTTTATGTCCGTCTCTGCTATAGAGTCCGCCCCCACTTCGAGAGTAGATATCGAGGCTGCGGTCGACAGACGTTTCCGCCTGTTCATCGCAAAGCTGCCGCAGGCGGTGCTCGAAAAGTCTCTCAGACTTTCAGACAGAGAAGCCCTCGCTGAGCTGGCGAGATCTGAGGCTGAAGCGGCGAGAAGCATTGAAATCGAGAACCAAGAGGCTATAGCTGAAATGCGAGCTAGAGCCTTTGTGAGGGTCAGAGAGAGATGCGAACTACTCGAGAGCAAGGACCTCGTTAGAATTTTGGGTATCACAAAACAGGCCTTGAGCAAGCGAATCCAGGCTGGCCAGATCGCCGTGTACACAAACCAAAGCAATGGTAGAAAATACTACCCAGCCTTCCAGATCAGAGATAACAAGATCCGGTCTGTGATCGCCGAGCTGATTTCCGAGTTCGGCGTCGAGCCCACAGACCAAGCGTCCATGAACCTGTTTGTTCAGCACCTGATCACAAAGATCGATTACTCGAACCCAGGTGAGCCCGAGAACATCGTCGAGATGCACACGCTCATGGATGACCCTGTCGCCCGCAGAATCATCAAGCGGGAATGGGACAATAAGTACCTGCATGGCAGATAAAACCGCCCCCCTCTTACGAGGGGGTCGGGTGTTGCTCACTCCAGGCTTACGCCCAGGTCTTGCAGGTGCTTCACGGCAGTCTTACCGTTCGACAAGCGCTCTTTGAGGAGCGGCTTGTGGCTGACCGGTTTAACCTGCTCGCCCCTTTCGTCGAAGAGGGCGGCATTGCACCCTTCAAGGGTGCCGGCCGGCGAATACACGGAAGAGGTGTACAGAAGTCCATCGACCCCCAAGCCACATTCCATGCACGCCTTACTCAGCGCCCGAGTTGGGTCATAACCTTCAGAGCCCTGTCCCTTTGCCCGGACGACATCGCGCAGCTTGAGACCCATCAGATTAGCCAACATCGGCAGGTCAATCAGCTTCAATTCCCGTACCGCCACCAGCTGGTGCAAGGAGCTTTGCTCCAGCTTGGCATACGCCACCGGGGTGTCATCCCCCGGCGGTTGGAATACCTCGGCGACGGCAACAGTGTCGCTGAACCCAAGGTACAGAACTCCCACAGGAAGGTCGGGGCTGCCGAAGCGGCTATCCGACTTTTTGTTGTAGAAGCGGGGCTCAGCGTCATGCTCCGAATCTTGGGCACGGATAAACGCGGTTCCTTCAGGCTGGTACCGGAAAACTTCAGGGTTGTTTTCCAGAATTGCCTTTACATCGTTAACATGGATCATCACCTTTTTTGTACTCCTGATAGAAAATGAGAGGGTGTTTTAGGATTCGCATGGGTTTACTTCCCTTGCTGGTTGGGTTGACCCGTGCAGACATCCGCACGGGGCGTGTTTGGCCCAATCGGGCCGAGAGCGAATATAAGGCAAAGGGCCAGCCCTTCATAAGGGCATGCCCACATATCCGATCTATTTTTTTAGTCATGACAGCAGGTTGCATCGATCGCCCGCGAAATTCCCTGCTGATGAAAGCCCAGGTCTGCAGAACAATTGATCGGGTCGGACGTGAGAAAACCACGGTTAAGAGTGGTATTGGCCGGCATGCTGACTACGTGAGCCGGGAGCGGCTCCCTTCCTTTTGGCTTTTGTCGTTAAGCGACAGCTTCAATTCTCAGAGCCAGAGCTGAGGGGAGTCGAGAGGAATCTTGAGATGTAAAATTGGTGATAAAATACGTTATCACCAATTCTGAAGCAGGACGCTATGAGTAGCTCTGAGCCGTTCGAGATCCGCGATACCTACATCCGTGTCGATACCATGGCAGACACCTACGCAAGAATGGCGGAGCAAGCCTTTACGCTGTTTCTTGACGGAGCAGCGGATCCCAGTCCCCTGTTTTGCCCGCCTCACGATCCCACAGGTGCTATGGACCGCGAGGAACGAAAAGCCGTAAACGGCATCAAGACCATCGTCTTTTCCGCGATGGCCATCGAGGCGGCTGTTTTTGACCTGGCTGCCATCCAGCTGGGCAACAAGGTGGCCACCGACTACCTGGACAAGATGGATCTGCTGGGTAAGTGGATGATTGTTCCCCGACTCATCTGCGGCCGTTCCCTTAAGGAGGAAGGTCCTGCAGTCAATGGCCTTAAAGGTCTGATCAAAGCGCGCAATGCACTGGTGCACCATAAATCCAAGGAGTGGGACGAGGCGGGAAAGGCCGAGCGAGCCATGAGGGACAGATGGGCCAGATTCGAAAAAGACCAGGTGCCCAACGCCTTCAAGACATTGGTTCTGCTTTCGCTCGAAGTCGACGCCGTACTGGAAATTTTCCTGGGCGCTCTCCCCTTCTATGGAAAAGAGATCTACACCGACTCACCGCGTCATCCTAGCGTGGAAGAAGTCGTGCAGCGCTGCCGCAACATCCACCAGAAAAACTGGGAGGCAGAGTAAATGTCGGAGCTTGTTATCCTGCCTGAACGCCGGCTGACCGCTGCCCAGTTTCAGACCCTGGCTGAGGTTCCGGCTGCGGTTGAGTGGTTTGCCAATATCGTTAACCCCCGCACCCGGCGTGCCTACCAGGGTGACCTTGAAGACTTCTGCGGCTTCGTAGGCTTAGCCGCGGCGGAGGAGTTCCGCGCCGTCACCCGGGCACATGTCTTGGCCTGGCGTGCTCAGCTCGAGCAGCGTGGACTGGCCGGAGCGACCATCCGCCGCAAGCTAGCCGCGCTGGCCAGCCTGTTCGATCATCTGCTGGAGTGCAATGCTGTCGCCGGTGGCAATCCAGTGCATGGGGTCAAGAGGCCCAGGATCGAAACGAATGAAGGGAAGACACCGGCTCTGGGGGACCACCAGGCGAAAGCGCTGCTGGATGCGCCATCGGCGGACTCGCTCAAGGGGCTACGTGATCGGGCCATTCTTGCCGTGCTGCTGTATCACGGCCTGCGTCGTGAGGAATGTGCGCAGCTACAGCTAAACGATCTGCAAGAGCGACGAGGTATCAAACACCTGCGGATTTGGGGTAAGGGCGGCAAGCTGCGTTTCCTGCCGCTGCATCCCGTCGCCGCCGAGCGGGTTCATGCCTATCTGGAAAAGTCCGGTCATCACTTGCTCGAGCCCCAGGGGCCGCTGTTTGTACCGCTGCGGGGACGCTCTACCGGCGCCGGTATCACTGCCAATGGCATCTACACCTTGGTAGGTGTTTATGCGAAACGCGCTGGCATCGAGGTCGCCGGTTTGGGTGTGCATGGTCTGCGCGCGACCGCCGCCACCAATGCCTTAGAACATGAAGCCGACATTGCCAAGGTCCAGGCCTGGCTGGGCCATGCCAACATCAGTACCACCCGCATCTACGACCGCCGTCAGCAACGGCCAGAAGACTCTCCGACTTTCAAGGTTCGCTACTGAGCCACTGCGAGGTCTTTCGTAGCAAAAATGAGCGCAAGCCCGTCTCGCTACGCCCCTCTTCCCACACCCTACACCCTTCAGCACACCGAGCACACCGAGCACGCCGAGTACATTCAGCACAGCGAGCACCGAAATTAAAAAATAAATTCATCAAAAACAGCAAGTTACAAGCATTCTATGCGCGAAACCGCGCAATACAGATACTTGAACTATGCTCATATCAAGCATTTTAGCTAGCCGTATAGTTCATTCGCGTGCATCGAGATGCGCGATATGAGCGTGAAATGACGGTTTGCCATCATCAACGTATGACGGGAAACTGGCCCCAACAGAAATCGAATAAGGGCTGCACAATGGCCAACGCAAAACAGTCAGCAAAACGCCGCTTAACAATGGCGGAACGTGCTCAGCAACTGATGGAGGTCCATTTCCCCAACATTCCCGATGCACTGAAATGGACGCGAAAAACCCACGATGGTTTCAGCACGATTCCTCGAACCTTGCCCATTGCAATGCAGATTATTGACGCCGATTCGAAAGGGCAGCCTGCCGGGCACGTGTTGTTTTGCCTATGGGCACGGATGCCCGATCATCCGGTCATCATGATCGAGAACCCTAGCACGTTTGCTGCCGAAGCGGGATTTCTTGGGGAGCGAGCTGTGGACACTTGGCGTCGCCGGATGAAGAAGCTCCGGGAGCTGAATTTCATCATGACCAAGCCAGGCGCATCCGGCGAATTTCACTATGTGATGCTCACCAACCCAAACGCTGCGGTGGAATGGATGCGTAATCATGGGAAGGTTCAGGATGGCCTGTATGGCCGCTTCATTGAGCGACTGCCAGAAATCGGTGCCTATGGCGATATCGAGGCACTCCACGCCTATTGGGAAGCGCTTAAAAAGGCAGAAAAAGCGGCTGCAACTGCTGCCGCAAAAACCGCTAAGCAGAATTCGGCTCCCCCACCGCCATCTACTACATCCACCACGACCAAACGGCCCCGGAAAACTAAGGCTAGCGCCTAGGAGAGTCTGAGTAATCGGGTGCAACGCTAGAGTGAAGACCTATGAAGGGAGGCCGTGTGCGGATAGCCAGGAGAAGAGTCATGGGCATCGAGTGCTAATCACCCACCTCGATGCCCTCAAAATGAAAGCCCTGGACCAGCTGAGGGTCGAGTCTTGACCGGCCAGGGCTGTGGTGGTGCAACGCTAGAGTGAAGACCTGCTAGGGGAGGCCGTATGCGGATAGCTAGGAGAAGAGTCATGGGCGTCGAGTGCTAATCCACCCACCTCGGCGCCCCAAAAATGAAAGCCCTGGACTGGCTGAGGGTCGAGTCTTGACCGGCCAGGGCTGTGGTGGTGCAACGCTAGATTGAAGACCTGCTAGGGGAGGCCGTATGCGGATAGCTAGGAGAAGAGTCACGGGCATCGAGTGCTAATCCACCCACCTCGATGCCCTCAGAATGAAAAGCCCTGGACCAGCTGAGGGTCGAGTCTTGACTGGTCAGGGCTATGGTGGTGCAAGGCTAGGGGTGCTAGACCTCGCGAAGAGTCTAGCACCCCTTCATCTTTTTACAGCAAAGGATCGACGTTCAGAGTCGTACGCAGTGCTCCAGAGCAATGCTGGGCAGCATTTTCCGTGACCAGGTGTTCCTAGAATGTCCAGTCAACGATCGGAGCTGGGGCGCTGGATGGTGCGGCAGCTACTTCGAAGTAGTCACACTCAGGCGAAATCGCCGCGATGCCCCCAGCGAACAGCTGCCCATCAGGCAGCAGCACACTTACGCGAATAGGCCCAGGGTGTCGGAACAACTCTGCCCCTAGGCACCGATCAATTAACACCGACAGCGGTGCATTTACACCGATGCGACTCAACACCAGATCGACTCCACCACGCTCTGCAACCACCCGACTCAATCCGGGAGCCTGATAGTAGGTGAAGGTCAAGTCGGCCTGACCGCGATAGGATAGCGAACCGTCGTTCATTGATGTCTCAGCTTGCTGCTGAATTTAGTTGTTTGGATCAAACTGCTGCCAAGAGCTTGGCATGCCTGTGCCGAGGCCGCAATTCAGGCACTCCAAGCCTCTCTCATCAACCGAGCGGTTGAAGGCAAATGTCTTTCCTTTTCGATCTGTGAGTAAAAGCTTTTCACCGTTGCTTACCGCTTCCCAGGTTTGTTCACTTAGGACCAACTTGCGAAAGGGGTCGACCTTAACCACAGTGGCTTTGTTGCCCTTCACGTCAATGGCTACCAGCGGGCCTATTACGCCCTCCATAGCTCGATAACTACCCTCAAAAGCATTGCCGCAACCGCTTAGCCCAACACAGAGGCCGAAGAGGAAACCTACTTTTCCCAACATCACTCTATCTCCAAGAAATGATCTCGCTGCTCATTCTCTGTGGTCAGGTTGCGTGGCAGAAGCTCGCTCAGGCTTCGTCAACTGAAGCCCTAAGCTGGACATTTAACTGCTCAAGCCCGAGCTCGGAAAGGAAGACCGCCAGCTTGTCGAGGCTCTTGAATGTGCGCTGGCCACCGCGCTGCCGGCGCAACGACGCCAACTCGGAGCCCAATTGGATACGTAGCGACCACCCGTCGCTGCTGCGAAGGGCTGAAATACCTTGAACAAGCCCAGCGGCTAGGTATCGGCGTAGGTCAGCTTCAAAAATTAAGGACATAGGTCACACATCAAAATTGGAGCAGGGGGCAGCCCGTAGGTCTTCCCCCTGTCACCAGCAGCAGAGTTTTTTGGATTTTACCCTTCTACTACTCTGAAGCGCTGCGTGATTGATGATATCGTTTTGCCGGAAATCGTCAATAGACAATTATTGATGTATCAGTATATTATTTTTGATAGCGCGCGCTGAAAACCCTCAGGGAGATCCGCAACGCTCTCACCAATTCGACTGACGTTAGCCATTCCTCCACAATCGCCTTTCGTGCAATGCAGCTGTCCTTCCAGCCCCCACCAGCCTTGGGAGAGAGTCGTCTGGCTTCCACCAGCGAAATCGACGGTAATGCTCAGCAAGCTGGACGAATACGTAAAAGGGTAAGAATTTAGAATTCCAAACTTCAAGGGATCGTATGAGTACATCCTCCCTTGCCCCGAGCTGTCTAGCCTAAGCACTTTGTAGCCAGAGCTCACGGTGCTGCTACCGATGTAGTAACCGCTCACATCTGTGGAAGCGAGTTCCAGTACCTTTCCCCAAGGCGTTAACACAAGGGCACAGCCCACCAATACCCAAAAAATTTTCTGACGTTGCTGCAAGGTCAGCTCCTACCAATTAGTACCAGGACAAAAGAAAGGCGACTGTGAGCCCCAAAAACACCCACCAGAACTCATCTCTGAGCCCTTTTTGCTGCTTGCGTTGCACGTAGATCGCGAGCAGTGTCAACAGCATCAGGAGGGCCAAGTAAAGCTTGTGAGGAGTGAAAAACGGGATGTAAGGGGACAGCGCTTCCGCGAGGGGATGCAAAAGGACGATAGAAAAGAGCCATGCCACGACGGCTCGGGAAGAGGTCATTTCATGCTCTCCCAACGTAGGAGACCGTCGCTGCGGGTAACTTATTGATCAAGCTTTGCAGCTGTACCTCATGGATTTCAGCGGCCCGGTCATCGAAGCCGTTTCGCCGATTCAGCTCTGCCGTCACTAGGTACAAGGTCAAAGTGTCCAGTGATGGCGTCTCAAAAAGCCGAATTTCGATTGGAACGGATTCATCCCTTTCATAAGCACCGATCCCAGTCAGCTGCGGAGACAGGAAATACTGGTCCCCACGTATGACCCACACCAGTCCCGCCCGCGGGGCGAGTCCGTCGAACAGATACCTCAGGTCGATGGGGTTATCCCAGGTTTCGCAGCAGGTTGCGGTGAGGTAGTAATCGAATGTAAAGCTCATGGAGAATGCACTCATACTGGTTGAGCCTGCATCGGATCACGAGGTTTTGCGTGCCAGAACCTCTTTCCCCAAAAAATCGTGCGGGTTCTCATGACCGGCTGTCCGGGGGATTTAGAAGCGAACGACGCTTTTCAGCACGATCGGCTCGAGTCGTCCGTTTTTTCTGCTGATTTTCCGAGCGATCGGCAGTATTTGGTCGAGCCAGACGTTGACCCACTGACTCACGACTTTGGCGAGAAGCCGCCGGCGTGTTGTTAGGAATACTAGACGGGGAGCCGCCCGGTGAAGACCCGGGTGGTCCTCCGGAGCCTTGTATTTTTTGAATTTTTGCTCGGAGTAGCTCTTGCTTTAAACCTGTGGTCTTGAGTGCAGTCATTTTTGCCAATCCACCTGTTACTGAGCCAACAACAGACGCAGCTATGGTTCCTAGCTGGGTGAAGCTGCTTGCACCGTCGGTCTTTGGCAACGTTTGAACCCTAAGAAGCGCTCCCGCCGCCCAAGTCGCCACCAAAATCACGAAACCTGCACCTCCCGCTAATACTCCTCTCATGCCCTCGATATCCAAAGGCGTACCGGAACTGCTAATTGCGGTTGCGGCTTGTATGAAACTTATCTTGGCTAACTGACTAGCCACCAAATAGAGGATGCCTTCGGCGAATAAAAGTGATAAATAAGTAAATACTAGTAGTCTGATCCAGTAGAGCAGTATCTCAATACCGAAAACACACGCTAATAGGGCCACCAGCGGAAATATATGAACGAGCGCAGCCTGACCCATGGATGTTAGATAGACAAACCACGGAAGCTTTGCAGCGAGATCCAGTGTCGCGAGGGCTCCTTTTGTTTCATTGAGTGCCCCTACAGCTTCTGAGGCATTCTCACGGACTTTTTCTGCGAAAGTTGAACTGTCAGATCCTGAGTAAACTGAGCTTAGGCTTTTGTTGACGATATCTGACCAGGCCCTAACGCCAGCTACAACTGAAGGCTCTGCGTTAGGGGCTAAATTAGAAGGGCGGATGCGCTCTCCTACCGCACGATATCCTTCTTCAGCACCTATTTGCGCCGCTTGATAAGCTTCATAGCAGTTATCTGGAACGAAATACCGATTTGTTACATTCGTTGGTTCTGATAACAAAGCAGGGTCAGTTAGTGATCCATTCTCTACTTTCCAAGGGTTAAGGTAGCCAGTAGGCTCATCTACACCCCCTGACAATCTAGATTTCCACCCTGCTTCGCTAGGTAGCAAATATCTCTTTCCGGTAGTCCACTTGTCTTTACTGAGACTTTTAAGAGCAGCTTTGCCAGCTTCTCTACGGTCGCCCGCTTTATAAGTATCAATTAGTGCCATAGCTTGTCGAATTTGAGGAAACCAAGAAAAATTCAAACCCGCTAGCTTGTCGGCAGTGGAACTGCTGAATATTGAAACTTGTGAGTCTGGAACGCCCAGTGCACCGCCGCCTCTTAAACCTACAGCTTGCCATGTTGTATCAGGGACTTGAGCTGAATCATTAGGGCCTGGCTCACAGTTTTGCTTATAGTCCTTCATGAGCTTCGCTAAGTCGCTACCCATGAAAGGGCTGATTTCACGCTCTGTAAGGTCGGCGATCATTAGAGCGGATTGCTCGTTATCTTTGGTTCGATATACTTGAACTAGCTTTTCATAGGTGGGGAGAATAATTTCTAGCGCGAATGATTGGCCTTTTGTCATTTCCAGGCTAGCGCGTCCAGGGAAAGTCACGGTTTGCTTTTGCAATGCGATAAACACGAAAAGCGACGTGATGAAAACCCCTACCGGAATGCTGGTAGGTTTACCACGGACCAAATTCCAAACAATCCAGGTTAGAGAAAGGTAAGGAACCGAGCGCGCAAGCTGGCGGACACTTTCTGCCAGTTCCGCGTGTTTTGTGCCCATCGATAGAAGCGAAGAAATCATCGCATCTAATCCGCTTTGGAAAAGCCATCCAAAATTGCCGACATCCCCCATAATTCAAGCCCCGGTAGTGGAATGGTTTTCTTTGGGTACGACTGCCATTATTGCAGTCACGCCAGCAATGAAAAATACTCCTGCCCACGCTAGGCCGTGCTTGGCATAAGCGTAATTCTCCAAAGCAGTGAATCCCACAACCAAAATGACCAGCGTAGCCAATCTCTCTCTACTAATCTCAGAGTTGAACACCTTCACTAAAGCTTCCCCAGGTTGTGACTGAATAAGGATCTACTTTGCAGCAATGGAAATAAACTGCAAGCCAAAACACCCCGTCAGAATTCATCGACCTTAGCTACATAGCGCACCGCTCGATATCCGTTCAGCTTAGGCTGAACGTGCAGCGCTCTACGCGCTGCAGCGTGCGAAGCACGCGGCTCTGTCAGGGTGCTTCGCTTCGCTCAACACCACAGACAGAGCCGCGTCCCGCGGTTAAATGCAAAATCGAAGTGACAATTCATAAATGGTGTTGACCCTCATGGCTCCAGCTAGCAATATCGAACTGCACCCCGAGCTTGCTACGCAAACTCAGCTCACAGAGAGGCCGCTATTTCGTGCTTCTTCCAATGGATTGCATTTCAATTCTAAGTGAGTGGTGCGGGGCGACGCGGCAGCCATTGCTGCCCATTGCCTCGCCTACCAGACATTGATGCCGCTAATGCGTCTGATGCTGTCTGGTAAACCTTGATCTGAATGGCCAAAGACTCAAGGTGTTCCACCGGCTAGGCACTGAACCTGCTTCGATTCAGTGCTTGAGGATCTACTGTCTAACTCTGACATGAAAATTGAGTTGTACCAGGCGCGTAAACCTGGCAAAGGATATTCCTTTCGAACTCTGTCGTTTAGACAGCGAAGCAACAGTGAGAGTGCGTAAGCGCATCGGCACGGTGGTATATCCATCTGATGCCTGATAAGTCCGACACTGAAAAACAGGGGCTAGGTATCCATTGGATATCGGAACCACGGCAGAGAATTTCGAGCGCCCCTTTTGGGTTGCAGCTGGAATTCAAAGGCTTAAAGTGGTTGCTGTAACTTACAGCAAGGCACTTCACCTATGCGTAGTAAAATCGCAATCTATAGCGCAGAAATTCTTTCGTTGCGCATTCAACGCTACACCCTCTCAATGATTCAGCTCTGGCTTATGGAGAAATACCAGGTAAAGGCTTCCATGGCCACAATAGCCAGATCCTATAAGCGCTCTCTAGCAGCAAACCTCGAGCACTCAAGATCCGTCTCTGGCAGTGATTACGCCCGCCATAAAAAGGAAGTGGCCTTAAGGTTGCAGTGCCGGTCATATTCTCGAAATTTGGACCGATATAAGGGTGTCATTCAGCACTACTATTTTCAGTCCCAACTGAAACCGAGAGAGATCTTATTGGAGCTGAAATCGCAGGGCATCGAAACCTCCCTTAGCTCCGTTTACAGAATTATCAGGGTGATTCGTGAGCAAGAAAGTCAAGCCAAACTCTACCAAGGCGCGGAGAACATTTGCAAAAGGAGCCGGTCAAGCAAAGGGACTAAGCAAAGCGATGTTCAACTCCGGACGTATCTCCGGTCTGGGAACTTCCCTAAGCTATGAGAGCAGCTTGAAGCTTGCAGCCGACTGGTTTCGTATCACGGGTAGGGGGCCGCTTCATCAATTAACTCCGAGAGCTGCAAAGGCGTATCTTTATGAACGTGCGAAAGCTGTAGGGCAGAAAACGTTGGATCGTGATCGCCAAGCTCTCCAGGCAGTTTTGAGGCAGAATGGCTCGTTCAATGATAAGCAACGATTGGCGGTCATTAAGGCAGAAAAACAGCAGCAACTGAAAAGTCGTAATTATACACCCGAACAACTGGGGCGTATTCTTGCGCATCAGTCCGATCGTAATGCGTTTAGTACCGAGATTGCAGCTGCAGCAGGTTTAAGGGCTCATGAATTGTTGACTATTAGGCTGGCCTCTGAGCGCGCTATGGATAATCGGCCAGCGGCCCAAGAGAAATTTAGAGAAGGAATTAGGTACACGGTGATCGGGAAGGGCGGGCTTATCAGGGAGGTCAGCCTGCCTCAGCATCTTGCGAATCGTTTAGAAAGCATGCGGCTTCAAGTGCCGATCGACCATAAGGACCGAAAAATACACTATAAATCCTACTACGATCTCGCAGGTGGACAGAGCTGGTCCCAATCTTTCTCACGGGCAAGTCAGGCCGCGCTAGGGTTTAGCAATGGTGCCCATGGATTAAGACACACTTACGCACAGGAGCGTCACCGAGAGGTACAAGCCCTGAGCGGCAATCCCAGCCAGGCGCGATTAGTCGTCTCGCAGGAGCTCGGGCATTTTCGCCCGGAAATTACTGATACCTACCTTCGGTGAACAGTCTTGGCTGCGATAGATTTCGATAGCTAGCAACCCAGTCTGTGGATAACTGTAAAGGGTTTCAAGCTACAGCGGCTGAGGTTTTATTAGTGAATAGTGTTTTAGGAAGGTGAATCCATTTTTTTATCAATGAATTCAGGGGGTTATGCTTTTAGGGGGTACCTGATAGACGGAGAGAGGTACCTGATAGACGGGAAGATGTACCTGATAGACGGTAAGCCAGTACCCAATAGACGGAAATTATCCAGTCTATGGGTACCTGATAGACGGTATCTGATAGCGAGGTATACGCTGCCCGTTTAGGCGATCTGATTGGTAGAGCTGACATCGAGCTGGGTCGTATTGGTCATGCACCTTTCCTGTTTGGTGAGGAGGGCAGGTAGTGGCGATACCTCATCACTAGCAGCGGGCCACTCTTACCCTCCTCCTCAGTGAGGGCGTACTCGGGTAAATTATTGCTTCGTACGATGCATCGGAGGTTCTGAAAGAATTTTTTCTGTGTCCCCAAGCTTCCGCTGCGTTCATAGAGCAATTGGAATGATGATGTCCATGTTTTCTTTCCGGCAGCTCGACGAGCCTGCCGGTATAAGAACCTGGCAATGCCTGATTTGATCAGAAAATAATCTGGGTGCACGGCAAGCACCAATGGGACCTTGAGGGTTATCACCTCGTTATACAACCACTCAGGGGCCTTGATCTCCACGGAATTGATCTTATCAGTGTCTGTTCGAGAGACCACGCGGTACTTGGCAATCAAGCCCTCTGCCTCAGTTCTACGACTTTTGCCTTTCTCTCGAATAATTTTAAGGGTGGTAGTCAGCAGCCGGTCTAACGCTGCTTCCACCTCCACGGCTTGACGGCTGCCGTCGCCACGCCGAGTAAATTTAAGAATGTCGCTAAGGTTCGCTCGGAACCATTCACTTGGTTTTTCACCCTTGCCCTTTCGGTAGCGATTCATCGAGTCCGTCAAGTGCGACACCATCATGAGCACAATGTCGTAGTCCCAGACCGTGGCCATCCCATGTGCCCCTGCAGAGACCTCTACGTAGCCATCACTTAGCTCATATCGATGAATCTCTCCGATTCGCTTCTGCGTTTTTGACAGGCGAAAGGCGGCTACATCCATTACGGTTTGACTGTCGCGTGCACGGTTGCAGTCTAGCGCTGGGTCGAATGAATCAATTGACACACCCTCATCCGTCACTGGAGTCAGCTTGGAAAGCTGCTTGCAAGCGGATGAATGATCCACTTCTGCTGCTTGCCGTAGCCGGCCGTCGCGCTGTTCATCCCCCTGAATTGGTCGTGCCGCATTCGGTCGTTTCTGTTTAGCTTGCTGACTAAGCTTCTCAATGCGCTTCGTCAGCGCATTTTCGCTAGATGGAATGGTGTCTGCCGTATGGGAAAAGTCGCTCTCCCGCCCCTTCTCACCGGACTCGGATTTTGAGCTGAAATCCATCATTCAGTTCCTGCTATAAGCCCTGCTACGTCTGAAGCGCGGAAATAAACGAGTCGACCGAGACGGAGCTTCATTGCGTGCAGCGATGCAGCGAAAACACTCTCAGAAGGATGGGATAGGGTGTAATCCAGCCCTTTTTCGCTACGGTGAAGAAGCTCGGCGAGCTGTTTCTTCGTGAGGAGGGGACCATATCGGTCTAGGAGCTGCTTCTCAATGTGGCTTAGGTTGGCGGTCATTTCGACATCCTTTCGTGTCGGCTAATAACCTAAATAGTGAAAAGGCACTGCCCCAAAATCGGAGTTATTGCGAGTCTAGAGCCAAAAAAATTTCAGGATTCTTAGAAAGCTAAGCAGGGGCGCAGGGCGCGGGCAGCTTTGCTGTTTGTATGTGTGGCCATTTAACCCCCGGAGCTTATGAGAGATAAGCTCACCTAAGCATGCTGTTCCATGTGAAGGCCGTGCCACGGTGGCTACGGCCTGATCATCAGGTGGAATGAGGACGTGAGGTGGATTGGCGGAGGTTGATCAAGGCTAAGTAAGTTTTCGCATGCGAAAACTTTATGAGCCAATGGCCGGGCTAGCTAATCTATCTCATCCAGCTTACCCACGAGGTCTTCGGCTCTGAGATGCGTATAGCGCTTTAGCATTTGCATCGATTTATGACCGCTGATCGCAGATACCTCCTGGTCGGATAGCCCTCCCTCGACTAGGCGGCTCACTGCTTCATGACGAAGATCATGGAAACGCAGGTCGGCCATGCCCAGCTTTTTCTTCAGCTCTCCCCATACCTTGGTGAATGCATAGGGTCTACGTTTCCCGTCTTTTCCCGGTTCACCAAAAAAGACGAGTGCGCAACCTGATGGTCTTACTCCGTTTTCCAGCGCTGAACGGAATGCGTGAGTCGCTCTTTTATTGAGAGGGACGGTACGGGCAGATTCATTTTTTGTGTCAGCTAGGCGTACGACCCGCTTGGCGAGATCGACCTGGTTCAGGCGTAGTGAGGTTATCTCGCCAGAGCGCATGCTGGTCTCGAGTGCAATACGTACAATCCAACCGAGCATAGGATTACTGTGCGCGTCGACAGCCTTGAAAAGCGCAGCCTCCTCGTCTTTAGAGAGGCGGCGGTCTCTGCCTTCGCCCGGGCTTGGCTTCCGCACGTTCATGACTGGGTTGAAGGTCAGGCCCACTCCCCATTCCTTGATCGCAGTCGAGTAGAGATGACTGAGCAAGGCGAGCTCGAGCCGAATGGTGTTATTGCTGATTTTTGCTGCGATGCGTTTGTCTCGATAGCCAGCGATAATTTCAGTCGAAAGCGCGGCTAGAGAATATTTGCCCAGATCTGCGATCAGCGATTTCGATTTGCTGATCTCGCCTCGTTGGGTGGTGGCTTTCTTCGTAGGAGTGACTTCTGTGAGATACCGCTTGAGAGCCATCTCGAGCGTCATCCGCTCTGAACCGCTTCGTTGGATGTAGACCCCGCGAACCATTTCGTCTTCGGTTCGCCGTGACCAGTCTTCAGCGTCACGCTTGGTTCGGAAGGTTTTCGAAGCTGTAGGCCATCCGGTTTTACGGATTACCGCTTTCCAGGTACCGGAAGAGGTTTTTACGAGAGTTGCCATGCTGTTCTCCGAAGGACATCGGTACAGACTGTACCGAAACTGTACCTCGGAGGCATTCCAAAACACCCTCTCGAAACTGCAGTAGCGCTGCAGCCCTTGAATTACTTGGTGGGCCCACACGGACTCGAACCGTGGACCAAAGGATTATGAGTCCTCTGCTCTAACCAACTGAGCTATAGGCCCTCAGTAAGTGGCCGGATTATAACGAGGGTTTCGTACCTGTGCCATCTGAAAGATCCGATAGTGCTATGCGAAGAAAGGTTGCCGCAAACTCGTCCGGCGGCAGCGGCAGGCTGACGATGTAGCCCTGGATCTGTTCACAGCCTTCGGCCGCCAGGAAGCGCTGCTGGGCCTGGTTTTCCACACCTTCGGCAATGATCGTCAGCTGCATGCTGCGGCCCAGGGCGATGATCGCGCGGGCGATGGCGGCGTCGTGCGGGTCGTCGGGCAGGCCGCGGATGAACGACTTGTCGATCTTGAGGATGTCCAGCGGCAGGCGCTTGAGGTAGCTCAGCGATGAATAACCGGTGCCGAAGTCGTCGATGGCCAGCTGCACGCCCAGCTTCTTCAGCTGGTACAGCACGGCCAGGGCTTCTTCTGCCTGGCTCATGATGAAGTTTTCGGTGATTTCCAGTTGCAGGTCGCCGGCCTTGAGCTGGTATTGCCTGAGCAACTGTTCTATGCGCCGGGCCAGATGCGGTTGGCGCAGCTGGGCGCCGGCGAGGTTGATCGACAGCGGGCCGAACGGTTCGTAGTGCAGCTTCCAGGCCTGCATCTGCCGGCAGGCCTGTTCCAGAACCCAGTCGCCGAGCTGAAGGATGGTGCCGTTCTCTTCGGCCAGGTGGATGAAGTGCTCCGGCGGCACCTCGCCAAAGGTCGGGTGGCTCCAGCGGATCAGTGCTTCGGCGCCGACCAGGTTCTGGGTTTTCAGGCTGAGTTTGGGCTGGAAACACAGGCTCATTTCGTTGCGTTCGACGGCTCGGCGCAGCTCATGCTCCAGGGCGATACGCTCACTGGCCTGGGCGGTAAGGTCGAGGGTGTAGGCTTCGACGCGGTTGCGGCCCTTGGCCTTGGAGCGGTACATGGCGGCGTCGGCGTTGCGGATCAGCGTGGACACATCGGTGCCGTCTTGTGGGTACAGGCTGATGCCGATGCTGGCGCTGGTGAAGAACTCGTGTTCGCCGGCCTGGAACGGCGCGATGAAGCAGGCCAGCAGCTTGTTGGCGATGGTCTTGGCGTCGCTCGGCTTGTGCAGGCCGGGCAGCAGGATGATGAATTCATCGCCGCCCAGGCGGGCCACGGTGTCGACGTCGCGCACCTGTTCCTTCAGGCGCTGGGCGATGCCCTTGAGCAGCAGGTCACCCACCGGGTGGCCGAGGCTGTCGTTGATGTGCTTGAAGCGGTCGAGGTCAAGGAACAGCACCGCGCCCTGGCGGTTGGACACTTGCGAACAGCTGAGCGCGGCCTGCAGGCGGTTTTCGAACAGGGCGCGATTGGGCAGGCCGGTCAGGGGGTCGTGATGGGCCTGGTAATCGAGCTTGGCCTGGGCGTGCTTGAGGCTGGAAATGTCGGCGAACACGGCGACAAAGTGGGTGATTTCACGTTCGTTGTTGCGCACGGCACTGATGGTCAGCCAGCACGGGTACAGTTCGCCGTTCTTGCGTTTGTTGTAGATCTCGCCTTGCCAGTGGCCTTCGTCGGTCAGTTGGTGCCACATGGCGGCATAGAAGGCGCTGTCGTGCTGGCCGGAAGCGAGCAGGCGCGGGGTCTGGCCGAGGGCTTCGATCTCGCTGTAGCCGGTGATTTCGCTGAAGGCACGGTTGACCGCGCTGATGCGCTGCTCGATGTCGGTGATCAGTACACCTTCGGCGGTGTTCTCGAACACGGTGGCGGCCAGTTGCAGTTTTTCCTGCATCAAATGGCGCTCGGTGATGTCGCGGGCGATGGTCAGCATGCAGTCTTCGCCGGCAATCGGCAGGGGCCGCGCGGAGAGCTCGCAGAGGCGTATCTGCCCATCGCTGCGGCGCAGGTGGCAGGTGAAGTCGCGGACGAAGCCGTTGCGCTTGAGCTGTTCGATCAGGCGCTTGCGTTCGTTGAGGTCGACCCAGATGCCCAGGTCCAGCGAGGTCTGGTCCAGGGTCGGGCTGACGTCATAGCCGGTGAGGCGGCTGAAGCCCTCGTTCACTTCCAGCAACAGACCGTCGCTCTGGCGCGACAACAGCAGGCCATCCGGCGAGGCGTGGAAGGCTTTGGCGAACTTCTCTTCCGAAGTTTGCAACTGCTGCTGGGTTTCTTTGAGCTGGCTGATGTCGCGCACCGCCACCACCAGTGCGAGAGTGCCGTCGAGTTCGAAGGTTTCGGCCGAGGTCAGGCCGGTGAACAGTTGGCCGTTGCTGCGGCGGAAGCTCATCTCCAGGTTGCGGATTCCGCCCTGGTGCAAACGCTCGAGTAGCCGCGGGCCGGCGCCCTCGACGCCCCACAGGTTGAGGTCGGTGGCAGTGCGGCCGATTACCTGGCCCGGGGAGAGGCCGATCTGCTCCTCGAAGGCTTCGTTCACCTCCAGCAGGCAGCCGTCGCTGTGGCGGGCGATCAGCAGAATATCGGGGCACTGCTGGAATACCGAAGCGAACTTCTGCTCCGACAGGCGCAGGGCGTCCTCGGTGCGCTTGGTCTCGCTGATGTCGATCATCAGCCCGCGCATCACTGGCTGGTGGCCATGCTCGATCATGCTGACGATGTTGCGCACCCACAATGGCTGGCCATCGGCACGGATTACCCGATAGTCCAGGCTGTGGTCGCGCCCGGCCGCGGTTTCGCTGTCACAGTAGGCCTGGGCCCAGAGCGCATCGTCCGGGTGCAGGATGCTGCGCCAGAAGCCGGGTTTGAGCCACTCGGCGAGCGGGTAGCCGAGCAAGCCTTCGGCGTGAGGCGAGACGTAGCTGTAGGTGAAGTCGTTGGCGTCGGCTTCCCAGGCGATGGCGGACAGGCTCTCGACCAGGCTGCGGTAATGATACTCGCTGCTGCGCAGCTCCTGCTCGAGGGCGATACGCCGGGAAATTTCCGAACTGAGCCGGCGATTGATGCGGATGACCACGGCCAGCACGGCCATCAGCAACAGCACGGTAGGCAAGCCGTAGACCAGCAGGTCGGACCAGAACATCCGCTGGTCGACCACATTGCCCACCCAGCGCTGCTGGATTTCGCTGACTTCGCCGCTGCTCATGTCGGCCATCACTTTGTCGAGGATGCCGACCAGCACCTTCTTGTCGCGCGGGGCGGCCATGGCCAGCTGGTAGCGGTAGGGCGTTTCGCCGCTGACGTAGAGGCCGTCGAGCTTGAGTTGGCGCAGGCTCCAGATGCTTGAAGCGAGGTCGCCGACCACGGCGTCCACCTCGTCGGTGGCCAGCGCCTGCAGGGTAGAACTGACGTTGGGCAGGGCCACCAGGTTGAGGTCTGGATGGTGGGTGCGTAGCAGCTCGTGCGGGGCGTAGTTTTCGACCACGGCGACCTTCAGGCCGTACAGCTCGTCCAGGTTGCGCGGCTGCGCGCCCCCTTTGTGGGCGAGGATGACGATGGGAAAGTCGAGGTAGGGTCGGGTGAAGGCCAGGTAGCCCTGGCGCTCGGGGGTGGACATGATGCCGGGCAGCAGGTCGATACGGTTTTCGCGTGCCTGCGCCAGCACTTCGGTCCAGCTGCGTGGTTCGACCGGTTTGAGCGTGACGCCCAGGCGTTGCTGGATCGTCGCGATGTAGTCGGCGGCCAATCCCTGGTACCGGCCCTCCTGGTCGCGAAACTCGAACGGTGGCCAAGAGGCGTCTACACCCAGGCTCAGCTGCGGGTGGGCAGCCAACCAGGTTTTCTCCTCATCTGTCAGGGTCAGGGCGCCGGCCGTTGTGTTCCACAGAATAAGGAACAGCAACAGGATGGCCGGCATCGGGTGCATAGCGGCCTCGCATTCAGGGGGACTGAAGACGAGTGTAGACGGGCATTGCTACGGGTGTGGGGTGGAAAGAAAAACCCCGGCCTGGGCCGGGGTTTGTCATCACTCGTCGAGGAAGCTGCGCAGGTGTTCGCTGCGAGTCGGGTGGCGCAATTTGCGCAACGCCTTCGCTTCGATCTGACGGATCCGTTCCCGGGTCACGTCGAACTGCTTGCCCACTTCTTCAAGGGTGTGGTCGGTGTTCATGTCGATACCGAAACGCATGCGCAGCACCTTGGCTTCGCGTGCGGTCAGGCCCGAGAGCACGTCGCGGGTGGCTTCCTTGAGGCTTTCGACCGTGGCTACGTCGATCGGGGACTGCATGGTCGAGTCCTCGATGAAGTCGCCCAGGTGCGAATCTTCGTCGTCACCGATCGGGGTTTCCATGGAGATCGGCTCTTTGGCGATCTTCAGTACCTTGCGGATCTTGTCCTCAGGCATTTCCATGCGCTCGCCCAGCTCTTCCGGGGTCGGTTCGCGACCCATTTCCTGCAGCATCTGCCGGGAAATACGGTTGAGCTTGTTGATCGTCTCGATCATGTGCACCGGAATACGGATGGTGCGGGCCTGGTCGGCGATCGAACGGGTGATCGCCTGGCGAATCCACCAGGTGGCGTAGGTCGAGAACTTGTAGCCGCGACGGTATTCGAACTTGTCCACCGCCTTCATCAAGCCGATGTTGCCTTCCTGGATCAGGTCGAGGAACTGCAGGCCACGGTTGGTGTACTTCTTGGCGATGGAGATCACCAGACGCAGGTTCGCCTCGACCATTTCTTTCTTGGCGCGGCGTGCCTTGGCTTCACCGATCGACATGCGACGGTTGATTTCCTTGATCTCGGCAACGGTCAGGCCGGTTTCGGTCTCAAGGTCGATCAGTTTCTGCTGGCAAGCGACGATGGCAGCGTCCTTTTCACCCAGGGCGGCAGCCCACTTGGTGTTGCGCTTGGCCAGGTCACCGCTCCAGGTCTGGTCGGTTTCGTTGCTCGGGAACATGCGCAGGAAGTCGGCACGCGGCATGCGCGCGTCACGCACGCACAGCTGCATGATGGCGCGTTCCTGCTGGCGCAGACGGTTCAGGGCATCACGAACCCGCTCGACCAGTACTTCGAACTGCTTCGGTACCAGCTTGATCGGCATGAACAAGTCGGCCAGGGCCTGCAGGGCCGCGACGCTTTCCTTGTGGGCACGACCGTTTTTCTTCAGGACCTTGTTGGTGGCCTGCAGCTGGTCGTTGACCGCACCGAAACGCTGGCGCGCGACTTCCGGGTCCGGGCCGCTCTCGGCCTCTTCCTCGTCGTCACCGCTTTCGGATTCTTCCTCTTCGTCGTCGGACTCTTCCTTCGCGGCGGCGGCCTTGGCGCCCGGAATCGGCACTTCCTCGGTCGGCGCGGCGATGTTGTCGTCAGGGTCGATGTAACCGCTGAGAACGTCCGACAGACGGCCACCTTCGGTGGTGACGCGGTCGTATTCGCCGAGAATGTAGTCGACAGTGCCCGGGAAATGGGCGATGGCGCCCATGACTTCACGGATGCCTTCCTCGATACGCTTGGCGATTTCGATCTCGCCTTCGCGGGTCAGCAGTTCGACGGTACCCATTTCACGCATGTACATGCGCACCGGGTCGGTCGTACGGCCGATATCGGTTTCAACTGCCGCCAACGCAGCAGCGGCTTCTTCGGCCGCGGCTTCGTCGGTGTCGGCTTCCGCCAACAGAAGGGCATCCGCATCCGGAGCACTCTCGAATACGTTGATCCCCATGTCGTTGATCATGCGGATGATGTCTTCCACCTGTTCCGGATCTGAAATATCCTCAGGCAGGTGGTCGTTGACCTCCGCGTAAGTCAGGTAGCCCTGCTCACGACCGCGGGTGATCAACTCTTTGATACGAGACTGCTGTTGCGCTTTTCCGGACATAACACCCTATCCACTGAAGGTCTTGGCGGGCAAAAAACAAGCCGAGGATTATACCCGAGCATGGGCCTCACGCGCCAGATGAGGTCGGCGTTTGTGCGGGAACATTCCGGCTCAGCAGGGCGAGAAGCTGGGTTTTCTCCTCGCTGGTCAATTCGCTTTGACGTGATTTCCTGAGCAGCTGTTCCAGGCTGCGCTCGCGTTGGCGGGCGGACAAGCTAGTTATAGTGTCGAAAAACTGTTGTTCAAGGTTGTCGGCCACGATCAGCCATTCCTTTTCCGCCAGGGCCCGCAGCAGGCGCCCCTGTTCGGTGCCATGCCAACGTGCGATCAACTGCATTGAGCTTAGCCCAGGATTTTTCTGCGCGGCTTCGATCAGTGCGACCAGCAGCTGGCTGTACAGGTGTTCTTCGTCGGCGAAATGGCTGGCATCTTCCACCTTGCCGGCCAGCAGCGGGTGGTGCAGCAGCGTGCGCAGGGCAGCCAGGGTGGGTGGCTCGACCGGGGCCGGCACACGCGGTGGCGCTTCGTCGCGCTGCTGCCAGGGTTTGCCGCCCTTGCGGCCTTTGTCCCAGGGCTTGTCGTTCCACGGCTTCTTGCCAGCGCCCTTGTTCGGCTTCCATTCCTGTTCCTGGTGAACAGGCGCGTAGTCGTGCTGGGGCATATCGCCGTAGTCGGGGGTGTAACTGGCCATGGCGTCGTAGTCGTAGCCAGGGTCGTAGTCCGGCACGCTGCTGGCCACTGGTGCGTGTTGCGCCAGTTGTTCGACCTGCTGCGGGTCGAGGCCGGTGATTTCCTTCAGGCGGTTGCGCATCAGTTGGCGCAGGTTGGCGCCGGGGATCTTCTCGATCAGTGGTGCGGCCAGGGTTGCCATGTGCGCCTTGCCTTCCAGCGAGCGCGGGTCGGCTTCGACGCTCAACTGCTCGAAGAAGTAGTCGGCCAGCGGCTGGGCGTGCTGGTTGATGCGGGCCATGAAAGCATCGGTGCCTTCGGCGCGCACCAGGCTATCCGGGTCTTCGCCTTCGGGCAGGAACAGGAAGCGCGCGCGGCGGCCGTCCTGCAGGTTCGACAGTGTCGATTCCAGGGCGCGCCAGGCGGCCTTGCGCCCGGCCTGGTCGCCGTCGAAGCAGAACAACACGCTGGGTACCACGCGGAACAGGCGCTTGAGGTGTTCTTCGCTGGTGGCGGTGCCGAGGGTGGCCACGGCGTTGCGCAGGCCCTGCTGGGCCAGGGCGATGACGTCCATGTAGCCCTCGACGACGATGATCTCGTCAAGGTTGCGGTTGTGCTTGCGGGCCTCGTACAGGCCGTACAGTTCCTGGCCTTTGTGAAACACCGGGGTTTCCGGCGAGTTCAGGTACTTGGGCTTGTCGTCGCCGAGCACCCGGCCACCGAAGGCGATGATGCGCCCGCGGCTGTCGCGGATCGGGAACATCACCCGGTCACGGAAACGGTCGTAGCGCTTGCCGCTTTCGGCGTTTTCGATCAGCAGGCCGGCATCGATCATCACCTTCTGCTGCAAGCTGTCGGCGCCCAGGTGCTTGAGCAGGTTGTCCCAGCCAGGCGGGGCGAAGCCCAGGCCGAAGTCGCGGGCGATTTCCCCCGACAGGCCGCGGCCCTTGAGGTATTCCACTGCCGCCTTGCGGGTCGGGTGGCTGCGCAAGGCCTGGCGGTAGAATTCCGAAGCAGCGTCCAGCAGCGGGTACAGCGGCGAGTCGGTCGGCTGGCGCGGCTTGTGGTCGCGCCGGCCCTGCTCGCGGGGCACTTCCATGCCGGCGGCGCGGGCCAGTTCCTCGACGGCCTGGGGGAAATCCAGGTTGTCGTGGTCCATGACGAAGCCGAGGGCGTTGCCACCGGCGCCGCAACCGAAGCAGTAGTAGAACTGCTTGTCGGGGCTGACCGTGAAGGAAGGGGTCTTTTCCTTGTGGAACGGGCAGCAGGCGGAGTAATTCTTGCCGGTCTTTTTCAGCTGGACGCGCGAACTCACCACATCGACGATGTCGAGGCGGTTGATCAGGTCGTCAATGAAACTCTGGGGAATCAGCCCGGCCATGGCAGTCTCGTCATCTGGCAACTGGCAAGTCTAATCGCTCACGCGCCGAATGGGGCGGGTGCCGCTTGGGGAAGTGCGAGGGAATGTGCTCGTCGCCAGCCCGTGAGGGCTCGTCAGTCGGACGTGCACGTCTGGTCATACAACAAGGAGGACCAGCTCTGACGTTTCAGGCAGGTTGCCCATGGCGCAGTTCGCATGAAGCTCGTGCAGGGCCTTGAGCTAGCTGCTCAAGTTTGAAACGACCACTGCCATCGCCCGGCGGTTAGCCGGGCAGGGCAGAAGCTTTGCGAAGAACGCCTGTATTAGTACAGGCGAACGGCGCGGCGCTGTTCGCGCTGAACTTTCTTGGCGTGACGCTTAACAGCAGCAGCTGCTTTGCGCTTACGCTCGGCGGTCGGCTTCTCGTAAAACTCGCGGCTACGAACTTCAGCCAGTACACCGGCTTTTTCGCAGGAGCGCTTGAAACGACGCAGAGCTACGTCGAAGGGTTCGTTCTCTTTAACTTTGACGGCTGGCATCCAGGGCTACCTTAATTCATTACCGGGGTAGACGTGCTCCTGGCAAAACAAAGGTGTGCTGGAGAACGTCGGTTTTCAAGGGTTGCGGATGTTAACCCTTAGCAAGCCGGAATGCAAAGCCTCTGATCGAAAACCGCTGGTCGGTATCCGACATGGGGACTATCATGCGCGGCTTCGAATTCAGCCCCCACAAGGGACGAGCCCATGCTAGTACTGGGATTGGAAACATCCTGCGACGAAACTGGCGTCGCATTATACGACAGCGAGCGCGGTCTGTTGGCCGACGCGCTGTTCAGCCAGATCGACCTGCACCGCGTGTTCGGCGGTGTGGTGCCCGAGCTTGCCTCGCGTGACCATGTCAAGCGCATGCTGCCGCTCATCCGCCAGGTGCTCGACGAGGCCGGCTGCGTCGCCACCGAGATCGACGCCATCGCCTACACCGCAGGCCCGGGCCTGGTCGGTGCCTTGCTGGTGGGTGCCTCCTGCGCCCAGGCGCTGGCCTTCGCGTGGGACATCCCGGCGATTGGCGTGCACCACATGGAAGGCCACCTTCTGGCCCCCATGCTGGAAGAAAACCCGCCCGAGTTTCCGTTCGTCGCTTTGTTGGTTTCCGGCGGCCATACCCAGCTGGTGCGGGTCGATGGCATCGGCCACTACGAGTTGCTGGGTGAAAGCCTGGACGACGCCGCCGGCGAAGCGTTCGACAAGACCGCCAAGCTGATCGGCCTGAACTACCCCGGTGGCCCGGAAATCGCCCGCCTGGCCGAGCGCGGCGTGCCTGGCCGCTTCGTGTTCCCGCGGCCGATGACCGACCGTCCGGGCCTGGAGTTCAGCTTCAGTGGCCTGAAAACCTTTGCCTTGAACACCTGGCAGCAGTGCCGCGATGCCGGCGACGACAGTGAGCAAACCCGTTGCGACCTGTCTCTGGCATTCCAGCAGGCGGTGGTGGAGACTTTGACCATCAAGTGCAAGCGGGCGCTGAAGCAGACCGGCCTCAAGCGCCTGGTCATCGCCGGTGGCGTCAGCGCCAACAAGGCCCTGCGCGCCTCGCTCGAGGACATGCTCGGCAGTATCAAGGGCAACGTTTACTACGCACGCCCGCAATTCTGCACCGACAATGGCGCGATGATCGCCTACGCTGGCTGCCAGCGGTTGCTGGCCGGGCAGCAGCAGGACCTGGCGATCAGCGTGCAGGCACGCTGGCCGATGGAGCAGCTGCCGCCAGTGTGAATGCCGCCGGGCGGGTCAGAAGTGCCGTTCGCGCCCGGCAAACAGATCGCGCAGGTTGCTGCGGTGGCGCCACACGATCATCACCGTCAGCACGCTGATCGGCAGCAGCGCCTCGGGCTCGCGCCAGGCCAGCAATGGCAAGGTCAGTGGCGTGGCGATCAACGCGGCCAGCGAACTGGTGCGGGTGAGGTAGAAGGTCAGCAGCCAGGCGCCGATGGCCAGCAGCGCGGCCGGGAAATACAGGCCCATGAGCATGCCGGCAGCCGTCGCCACGCCCTTGCCGCCACGGAAGCAGAAGTACAGCGGGAACAGGTGGCCCAGCACCGCGCATACGCCCACCCAGGCTTGCGCGTGCAGGTCCAGCCCGGCAAGGCGGGCGAGCAATACCGGCAACAGGCCCTTGCACAGGTCGCCAAGCAGGGTCAGGATCGCCAGTTTGCGGCCTGCCAGGCGTAGCATGTTGGTCGCGCCGGCATTGCCTGAGCCGCTGGAACGCGGGTCCGGGCTGCCCGAAAGGCGGCTGAGGACAATGGCGAAGGACAGCGAGCCGAGCAGGTAGGCGAGCAACGCCAGTAACCAAAACATGCTAACTATTCCGGGCGAGGACGCCCTGATTCTAACGGCGCCAGTCGCCCTTGTCGTGCTGTGGAGAGAAGTGCTTGGACAGAGTGTTCATCGAAGGCCTGGAAGTCGATACCGTGATCGGTGCTTATGACTGGGAGCGGGATATTCGCCAGTGCTTGCGCCTGGACCTGAGCTTCGCCTGGGACAACCGCCCGGCGGCGGCCGGTGACGACCTGAACCTGGCACTGGACTATGCCAGCGTGTCCGCGCGCATCCAGGCGTTCGCCGAACAGGCCCGTTTCGAGCTGGTGGAAACCTTCGCCGAGCGCCTGGTGGCGACGTTGATGGAAGAGTTCCACATCCCGTGGGTGCGGTTGAAGCTGACCAAGCCAGGTGCGGTGCCGGCGGCCCGTGGTGGTGTTGGCGTGGAGATCGAGCGCGGATGTCTTTGAGCACGGTTTACCTGGGCCTTGGCAGCAACATCGACCGTGAGGTGCACCTGTGCGCCGGGCTCGATGCGTTGGCCGCCATCCTCACCGACATGCGCTGTTCGCCGGCGTTCGAAAGCCAGGCAGTGGGGATCAAGAGCGGGCCGTTCATCAACTTCGTGGTGACCGGGCAGACTGCCTTGCCGTTGATCGAGCTGGATCGCCGGCTGAAGTTCATCGAAGCCGATAACGGCCGCTATGCACCGGACCGCAAAGGCTTGCCGCTGGATATCGATGTGCTGATGTATGACGACCTGCATGGCACGTTCGACGGGCTGGTGCTGCCCCGTGCCGAGATCCTGAAGAACGCGTTCGTGCTGTGGCCGCTGTCGCTGCTGGCGCCGGATCTGCTGCATCCGGGGGCGGGGAAGCGCATGGCGCAGTTGTGGCGGGAGGCGCGGATCGACCAGGTGTTGGCGCCGGTTGCCTTTGAATGGCGTGGGTTGCAGCTGACTCCGGCTTGACCTGTACTGGCCCCTTCGCGGCTGAAGCCGCTCCCACAGGTGCTATGCAGCTTTCACGGCTCACACGGTCCCTGTGGGAGCGGCTTTAGCCGCGAAAGGGCCCTTATGTCGAACTGCGCTGGTAAGCCTCAAGCATTTTCAACCGCTCGGCTTTGAGCGCTTGACCCAAGGCTTGGCCAGTCAGCCCGGCCTGCACCAACGGCTTCACATCCACCGCCCGCGCCTGCACCGCTGCTCCGCGCAGGTAATCGGCCTGTGGATAACTCGCTTTGCCCTGGCCCAGGGCAGCCATTTCGCAAGCGCTCAGGAAGTCCTCGAAGCGCTGCGGTCGCCGATACACATCGAATTTCTGCAGCATCTCCAGCAGCGCCGTAGCAGGCAGCTCCAGCGCCTGGTTGCCTTGCGCCAGGCACTCGGCAGTCAGCAAGGCCAGCTCCTGGCAGTCGCGCGGTGCCTTGAGGCGTTGATTGATGGCCTTGATCGCGGTGGGTGCCAGCGTTTGCAACAGGCAGGCCCAGCGCACATGCAGCGGCTGCCCGTGGGTTGCCGCCTGTTCCAGTGCGGCCAGGGCATGGGGCCCGTCATTCAGCTCGGGTAGCAGCGCTTGCAGGGCATCGCAGGCACGCAGCACCTGGAAGAACACCTGCGGCTGATCCTCCATCAGCGCCCGCTCGATTTCCTTCCAGCTACGCTCGGCGGTCAGTGCCTGCAGTTCGCCGGAAGCGCTGATCTGACGCATCAGCTCCAGCGTCTCATCGGCAACCCGGAAACCCAGCGGCGCATATCGCGCAGCAAAACGGGCAACGCGCAACACCCGCAAGGGATCTTCGGCGAATGCCGGGGAAACGTGGCGTAGCAGGCGCTGGTCGAGATCGGCCTTGCCATGGTAAGGGTCGTATAGCGTACCCGCTTCATCCTCGGCCATGGCGTTGATGGTCAGGTCACGGCGGATCAGGTCTTCTTCCAGGGTGACGTCGGGGCTGGCGTGGAAGGTGAAGCCGCCATAGCCGCGCCCGCTCTTGCGCTCGGTGCGCGCAAGGGCGTACTCCTCGCCGGTCTGCGGGTGCAGAAACACCGGGAAATCAGCGCCGACCGGGCGAAAGCCCTTGGCGTGCATTTCTTCGACGGTGGCGCCGACCACCAGCCAGTCGATATCGCTGACAGGGCGGCCGAGCAGGCGGTCGCGCACGGCGCCGCCGACTTTGTAGATGTGCATGTGCAGCTCTCCATAACTGCCGACAGGATAACCCGTCGGCAGCCATGGCGTTGCACTAGAGGTGGTGGATGACGGCCAGGTCCATGCGGCCGTAGTCGGCGCTTTCGCCGTGCTCGCCGCGCGGTGGCATATGGTGGGTTTTCATCACTTGCTCGCCTTGCACGGTCTCCAGGTGAATGTCGAAGCCCCACAGGCGGTGCAGGTGCTTGAGCACTTCATCGGTCGAATCACCCAGCGGTTTGCGGTTGTGCTGCTGGTGACGCAGGGTCAGCGAACGGTCGCCACGGCGGTCGACACTCCAGATCTGCACGTTCGGTTCGCGGTTGCCCAGGTTGTACTGTGCGGCCAGCAGCTCGCGAATGGTGCGGTAACCGGCCTCGTCGTGGATCGCAGGTACGTACAGGTCATCGCGCTGGTCGTCATCGAGGATGCTGAACAGCTTGAGGTCGCGCATCACCTTGGGCGACAGGTACTGCAGGATGAAGCTTTCGTCCTTGAAGCTGCTCATGGCGAACTTGATGGTAGAAAGCCAGTCACTGCCGGCAATGTCGGGGAACCAGTGGCGATCTTCCTCGGTCGGGTTTTCGCACATGCGGCGGATGTCGGTGTACATTGCAAAGCCGAGCGCGTAGGGGTTGATGCCGTTGTAGTAGGGGCTGTCGAAGCCAGGCTGGAACACCACGCTGGTATGCGACTGCAGAAACTCCATCATGAAGCCTTCGGTGATCAGGCCCTCGTCATACAGGTCGTTCATCAGCGTGTAATGCCAGAAGGTCGCCCAGCCTTCGTTCATCACCTGGGTTTGCCGCTGCGGGTAGAAATACTGCGCGATCTTGCGCACGATGCGCACCACTTCACGCTGCCACGGCTCCAGCAGCGGTGCGTTCTTCTCGATGAAATACAGGATGTTTTCCTGCGGTTCGGCGGGGAAACGCCCCTCATCGCGGTCATTGCCCTTGTCGGCACCTTTCGGAATGGTGCGCCACAGGTCGTTGATCTGCCGTTGCAGGTGCTCTTCGCGCTCCTTCTGCCGCCGCCGTTCCTCTTCGGCAGAAATCGGATAAGGCCGCTTGTAGCGGTCGACGCCGTAGTTCATCAGGGCATGGCAGGAATCGATCAGGTCTTCCACGGCATCGATGCCATGGCGCTCCTCGCATTGGGCGATGTACTGCTTGGCGAACACCAGGTAGTCGATGATCGAACTGGCGTCGGTCCAGGTGCGGAACAGGTAGTTGCCCTTGAAGAAGCTGTTGTGGCCGTAGCAGGCATGGGCGATCACCAGCGCCTGCATGCACATGGTGTTTTCTTCCATCAGGTAGGCGATGCACGGGTCGGAGTTGATCACGATCTCGTAGGCCAGGCCCATCTGGCCACGGCTGTACGATTTTTCCGTACTCAGGAACTGCTTGCCATAGGACCAGTGGTGGTAGCCCAGCGGCATGCCGACCGAGGCGTAGGCGTCCATCATCTGCTCGGCGGTGATGACTTCGATCTGGTTGGGGTAGGTGTCCAGGGCGTAACGCTCGGCCAGGCGGCCGATTTCCCGGTCGTAGGTCTGGATCAGTTCGAACGTCCACTCGGACCCGGTGGAAATGGGTTGGCGTCTCTGTGCTCTGGCGGTCATGTGGCTAACCTGCGCTGGAAGAGTTCACGGAAGACCGGGTAGATGTCGCCGGCCGATACCAGCTGCTGCTGGGCGAACGTGTCGGGGAAGGCTTCGCCGATACGCTCGTATTCGTACCACAGCGCCTGGTGTTCACGCGGGGTGATCTCGACGTAAGTGTAGTACTGCACATGCGGCATGATCTGCTTGGCCAGGATGTCACGGCAGATCGGCGAGTCGTCGTTCCAGTTGTCGCCGTCGGAGGCCTGCGCAGCGTAGATGTTCCAGTCGCTGGCCGGGTAGCGTTCGGCCATGATTTCCTGCATCAGCTTGAGCGCGCTGGAAACGATGGTGCCGCCGGTTTCCCGCGAGTAGAAGAATTCTTCCTCGTCGACTTCACGGGCGCTGGTGTGGTGGCGGATGAACACCACTTCGATGCGGTCGTAATTACGCTTGAGGAACAGGTACAGCAGAATGAAGAAGCGTTTGGCGATGTCCTTGGTGGCCTGGGTCATCGAGCCGGACACGTCCATCAGGCAGAACATCACCGCCTTGGAGCTGGGGTTGGGTTGCTTGACCAGCAGGTTGTACTTGAGGTCGAAGGTGTCGAGGAAGGGCAGGCGGTTGATGCGCGCCTTCAGGCGGTCGATTTCCTGTTCGACTTCCTGGATGTCGCTGAAGTTGTCGGGCTCTTCGACCTTCAGGCGGGCCAGTTCCTTCTGCGCTTCGCGCAACAGTGCGCGGCTGCTGCCGGTCAGGGCGATACGTCGGGCATGCGCCGAGCGCAGGGTGCGGACGATGTTGATGCGTGACGGGTTGCCTTCGTTGGCGATACCGGCGCGTACGGTCTTGAAGGTGTCGGCCCCGGTCAGATGACGTTTGACCAGGTTGGGCAGTTCGAGGTCTTCGAACATGAACTCGAGGAATTCTTCCTGGGTGATCTGGAAGACGAAGTCGTCCATGCCCTCGCCGGAGTTGCCGGCTTTGCCACGGCCGCTGCCGCCGCCGCCACCTTGCGGCCTGGGGATGTGCTCGCCGGCGGTGAATTCCTTGTTGCCCGGGTGCACGATGGTCTGCTTGCCGCCGCGGCCATGGTGCAGCACCGGTTCGTCGATGTCGCGCCCGGGAATGCTGATTTGCTCGCCATGTTCCATGTCCATGATGGAGCGGCGGCTCACCGCCTCTTCGACGGCTTTCTTGATGTGTTCGCGGTACCGCCGCAGGAAGCGCTGGCGGTTGACCGTGCTCTTGTTCTTGCCGTTCAGGCGTCGGTCTATAACGTAGCTCATGGTCCCTCCGGTAGCTGGGAGCAGCTGCAAGCCACAAGCTTCAGGCTGCCAGAAACAGCAGCCACCGCGGCTGCAGGCCAGCGTGCCGGGCTTGCGCCCGGCGCCGGACAGCGTGCAGCTTGCGGCCTGTAGCTTGCCGCCTTATTGCGATTTCCTGACCCGCAGGTACCATTCCGACAGCAGACGAACCTGTTTGTCGGTGTAGCCACGCTCCACCATCCGCGTGACGAAGTCGTTGTGTTTCTGTTGGTCCTCCTTGCTGGCCTTGGCGTTGAAGCTGATGACCGGCAGCAGGTCTTCGGTGTTGGAGAACATTTTCTTCTCGATCACCACCCGCAGCTTTTCGTAGCTCAGCCAGCTCGGGTTCTTGCCATTGTTGTTGGCGCGCGCACGCAGCACGAAGTTGACGATTTCGTTGCGGAAATCTTTCGGGTTGCTGATGCCCGCCGGCTTCTCGATCTTCTCCAGTTCTTCGTTGAGGGCGATACGGTTGAGGATTTCGCCGGTTTCCGGGTCGCGGTATTCCTGGTCCTGGATCCAGAAGTCGGCGTACAGCACATAGCGGTCGAAGATGTTCTGGCCGTATTCGCTGTAGGACTCCAGGTAAGCGGTCTGAATTTCCTTGCCGATGAACTCGATGTAACGCGGGGCCAGGTATTCCTTCAGGTAGCGCAGGTAGCGCTCGCGCACTTCGGCAGGGAACTGCTCCTGCTCGATCTGCTGTTCCAGCACATACAGCAGGTGCACCGGGTTGGCCGCTACCTCATGCGGGTCGAAGTTGAACACCTTGGACAGGATCTTGAAGGCGAAGCGGGTCGACAAGCCGTTCATGCCTTCATCGACGCCAGCGGAATCGCGATACTCCTGAATCGACTTGGCCTTCGGATCGGTGTCCTTGAGGTTTTCCCCGTCATATACCCGCATCTTCGAGTAGATGTTGGAGTTTTCCGGCTCCTTGAGCCGCGACAGCACGGTGAACTGGGCGAGCATCTTCAGCGTGTCTGGCGCGCAGTGGGCCTTGGCCAGGGAGCTGTTGATCAGCAGCTTGTCGTAGATCTTGATTTCGTCGCTGACGCGCAGGCAGTACGGCACCTTGACGATGTAGATCCGGTCGATGAACGCCTCGTTGTTCTTGTTGTTACGGAAGGTGTGCCACTCCGATTCGTTGGAGTGGGCCAGCAGAATCCCGGAGTAGGGGATGGCGCCCAGGCCTTCGGTACTGTTGTAGTTGCCTTCCTGGGTGGCGGTGAGCAACGGGTGCAGGACCTTGATCGGGGCCTTGAACATCTCGACGAATTCCATCAGGCCCTGGTTGGCCCGGCACAGCGCGCCCGAATAGCTGTAGGCATCGGCGTCGTTCTGCGGGAATTCCTCGAGCTTGCGGATATCCACCTTGCCGACCAGGGCCGAAATGTCCTGGTTGTTCTCGTCGCCCGGTTCGGTTTTGGCGATGGCGATCTGGTTGAGGATCGACGGGTACAGCTTCACCACCTTGAACTTGCTGATGTCGCCGCCGAATTCCTGCAGGCGCTTGGTGGCCCAGGGCGACATGATGGTGTTGAGGTAGCGCCGCGGGATGCCGAACTCTTCCTCGAGGATGGCGCCGTCTTCGGTGGCGTTGAACAGCCCCAGCGGCGACTCGAATACCGGAGAGCCCTTGATGGCGTAGAACGGTACCTTTTCCATCAGCTGCTTGAGTTTCTCGGCCAGCGACGATTTGCCGCCGCCCACCGGGCCCAGCAGGTAGAGGATCTGTTTCTTCTCTTCCAGGCCTTGGGCGGCGTGGCGGAAGTAGGACACGATCTGGTCGATGCACTCTTCCATGCCATGGAAGTCGGCAAACGCCGGATAGCGGCGGATAACCTTGTTGGAGAAGATGCGCGACAGCCTGGAGTTGGTAGAGGTGTCGATCAGCTCTGGCTCACCGATGGCCAGCAACAGCCGTTCGGCCGCCGATGCGTAGGCGCTGCGATCCTCTTTGCACAGCTCGAGGTACTCCTGCAGCGAGAGTTCTTCCTGGCGCGTAGACTCGAAACGTTGTTGGAAGTGGCTAAAAATACTCATGACGTCACCTCGCTCGATACGTGGAGACGACGCCGGATCAGTCAGCTGATGCTGGCATGCAACCGGGTTTGCCGATTGCTGTATACCCCCCAGAACACCCTGTAACGCTACCGATGACCCGCACGCCGGTGTACCGGCTCTCCCCTTTTTCTGGATGGCCTGCGCTTAAGAATAGTTGGTTATCCGCAAGGTCAAGGGCGAGGGGCGGAGAAGTTGCGAACGACCGTTCGTCAGATAAGCCGCGAGCCCGCACCGGGCGCGGGCTGCAGTAAAAATGAAAAAATTATTCGGCAGTGCCCTGGGCGGTCTCGGCCGGGTAGGTGGCGCGCCACAGCTCAAAGCCGCCGTCCACGCTGTATACGTCCGAGAAGCCTTGGTTCACCAGATAGGCAGCGGCGCTCTGGCTGGAGTTGCCGTGGTAGCACACCACCAGGGTCGGGGCATCGAGGTCGGCATCGCGGATGAACTCGGCGACCGAATGGTTATCCAGATGCTTGGCGCCGGTGATATGGCCGGCGGCGAAAGCCTGGTGGTCGCGAATATCGACCACGACCGCACCGGGTTGCTTGCGAAGCTCCAAGGCCTGCTCGGGAGGGATGCGCTTGAATTCGCTCATGGGGACTACTTCCTTCAGGTGTGGTCGTTGAGTGTAGTGGGTTGTGTAGGTGCGCGCAGGTTGCCGTCGTCGGCGCAGTCACAGTGGTGATATTCGCCGCTGTCGACGTTGTACAGGGTCATGGCGCCGCCCCACACGCAGCCGGTGTCCAGGGCGATGATGCCGGGCTCATCGACCCGCCCCTGCAGGGCGGCCCAGTGGCCGAAGATGATCTTCACGTGGCGAGAGCGCCGGTCCTTGTGCGCGAACCAGGGCTTGTAGCCTCTGGGCGCGGTCTCCAGGCCCTCCTTGCTCTTGAGGTCGAGCTTGCCCTCGGCGGTGCAGAAGCGCATGCGTGTGAGGTAGTTGGTGATCACCCGCAGGCGTTCGACGCCGCCGAGGTTCTTGCTCCACTTGTTCGGTTCGTTGCCGTACATGCCATCCAGATACAGCTTCAGGCGGCCGTCGTCGCGTAGCACTTCCTCGACCTCGGCAGCCAGCGCCAGGGCTTTGCCCAGCGTCCACTGCGGCGGGATGCCGGCGTGCACCAGGGCAATGCCACGGGGTTCGTCGTAATGCAGCAGCTTCTGCTGGCGCAGCCAGTCGAGCAGCTGGTCGGCGTCCGGTGCTTCGATGATTTCGCGCAGGGTATCGCTTTTCTTCAGGCGTTCGACGTTGTGCCAGGCGGCCAGCAGGTGCAGGTCATGGTTGCCCAGCACGCACACCAGCGATTGGCGGATCGAATAAAGGAAGCGCAGGGTTTCCAGCGACTCGGGGCCGCGGTTGACCAGGTCGCCGACCAGCCACAGGCGGTCGACGGCAGGGTTGAAGCTGACCCGTTCGAGCAGGCACTTGAGTGGTTGCAGGCAGCCCTGCAGGTCCCCGACGGCGTAGGTAGCCATCAGTGCAGCGCCCCGGGCACTGCCAGGCGGAAGGGGGCGATCTCGGCATCGAAGCGTTTGCCGTCTTCGGCGAACATCTGGTAGCTGCCCTGCATGGTGCCCACGCGGGTGCTGATGACGGCGCCACTGCTGTAGGTGTGGCTCTGGCCTGGGTCGATATTGGGCTGCTGGCCGACCACACCGGCTCCGCGCACCTCCTCGACCTCGCCGTCACCGTTGGTGATCAGCCAGTGGCGCGACAGCAGCTTGGCCTTGAGCGAGCCATTGTTCTGCACGGTAATGGTGTAGGCGAAAGCGAAACGACTGTTTTCGGGGTCGGATTGTTCTTTGAGGTAGCGGGTCACGACGCTGACGTCGATCTGATAGCGGGGGTCGGACATGCAAGGGCCTTGGGCGAACTGACGCAGTAATGCAGTCTAGGCCATTGAGAGGGGGGAGGGCCAGCGGTGCAGGGCCTTGAGGCCTTTGTCGTCAGTGCTGGCCCCTTCGCGGGTAAACCCGCTCCCACAGGGAACGCACAGAATTCAAGGGCTGTGCAATTCCTGTGGGAGCGGGTTTACCCGCGAAGAGGCCGGTACCGGCTAAATCAGGCTTGCTGCTGATCGGCCAACTGGTCAGCCAGACGCACGAAGGCCGCCAGGTCCAGCTGTTCAGGGCGCAGGCTGCCGTCCACCCCGGCAGCCTCGATGGCCGCGCTGTCGAGCAGGCCTTTCAGGGTGTTGCGCAGGGTCTTGCGGCGCTGGTTGAAGGCTTCGCGTACCACCTGCTCCAGCAGTTTTGCATCCTTGGCGGGGTGGGGCAGCACTTCGTGCGGCACCAGGCGGACGATGGCCGAGTCCACTTTCGGCGGCGGGTTGAAGGCGCCAGGGCCTACGTTGAACAGGTGTTCTACCCGGCAGTGGTATTGCACCATGATCGACAGACGCCCCCAATCGCCACCACCAGGGCCGGCGGCCATGCGCTCGACCACTTCCTTCTGCAGCATGAAGTGCATGTCGCGGATCAGCCCGGCATGGCTGAGCAGGTGGAAGATCAGCGGGGTGGAGATGTTGTAGGGCAGGTTGCCCACTACCTTGAGGCTGCGCGGTGGCACGCCCAGCTGGTTGAAGTCGAACTTCAGCGCATCGCCCTGGTGCAGGCGGAAATTGCCACGGTCGGCGAACTTGTGTTGCAGGATCGGCACCAGGTCCTTGTCCAGTTCCACCACATCCAGCTGTGCGCCGCTACCCAGCAGGCCTTCGGTGAGGGCACCCTGGCCCGGGCCGATTTCCAGCAGGTGTTCGCCCGCCTTGGCATTGATGGCGCGCAGGATGCGGTCGATGATGCCGGCGTCGTGCAGGAAGTTCTGGCCGAAGCGCTTGCGCGCCCGGTGTTGGTATTGCTCGTTCATGGTCGGTTCTCGGCCATCTGGTAGGCGGTTTCCAGCGCGACGCGCAGGCTGCCGGTGTCGACCTTGCCGGTACCGGCCAGGTCCAGGGCGGTGCCGTGGTCGACCGATGTGCGGATGATCGGCAGGCCCAGGGTCACGTTGACTGCGGCGCCAAAGCCTTTGTACTTGAGTACGGGAAGGCCCTGGTCATGGTACATCGCCAGCACCGCGTCGCAGTGCTCCAGATATTTGGGGGTAAACAGGGTATCGGCCGGCAGTGGCCCGCGCAGGTCCATGCCTTCGGCACGCAGGCGGGCCAGGGTCGGCTCGATGATGTCGATTTCCTCGCGGCCGAGGTGGCCGCCCTCACCCGCGTGCGGGTTGAGGCCGCACACCAGGATGCGCGGGTTGGCAATGCCGAACTTGTCGCGCATGTCGGCATGCAGGATACGGGCTACACGCTCGACGCGCTCGGCAGTGATGGCATCGGCAATGTCGCGCAGTGGCAGGTGCGTGGTCACCAGGGCCACACGCAGGCCGCGGGTGGCCAGCATCATTACCACTTGCGCGGTGTGAGTCAGTTCGGCGAGGAACTCGGTATGCCCAGAGAAGGCGATACCGCTTTCGTTGATCACGCCCTTGTGCACGGGGGCGGTGATCATCCCGGCGAAATGCCCGCCCAGGCAACCTTGCCCGGCACGGGTCAGGGTTTCCAGCACGAACGCCGCATTGGCCTTGTCGAGCTGGCCTGGCACTACCGGGGCTGCCAGGGGGGTATCCCAGACGTACAGGCTACCCGCTGGCGCCGGCTGCTCGGGCCATTGGCCCGGCGCTACCGGCAACAGGTTGACAACCAGCCCCAGCTGCGTGGCCCGCTCGGCGAGCAGGTCACGGCTGGTGATGGCGATCAGGGGGTGAGGCTGGGCGTCTGCGGCGAGCAGCAGGCACAGGTCGGGGCCTATGCCGGCCGGCTCGCCGGGGGTGACGGCGAAGCGCAGGGGCTTCACTGGGCGGCCTGGTCAGCGCCAGGCAGCTTGATTTCAACGTAGGCTTCGTCGCGGATCTGGCGCAGCCAGGTCTGCAGCTCTTCGTCGTATTTGCGGTTGCGCAGTACGCTCATGGCCTGCTGTTCACGCGCCTGCTCGGTGCTGTCGGTGGCACGGCGGCCCAGCACTTCCAGAACGTGCCAGCCGTACTGGGTCTTGAACGGACGGGTGACTTCGCCTTGGGCAGCGTTGGCCATCTGTTCGCGGAACTCCGGCACCAGGCTGTTCGGGTCGACCCAGTTGAGGTCGCCGCCGTTGAGCGCCGAACCTGGGTCTTCCGAGAAGCTCTTCGCCAGCTCGGCGAAGTCTTCGCCGTTGCTGATGCGCTCGTACAGGCGCTCGGCCAGTTGCTCGGTAGCCGCCTCGCTGCGGATTTCGCTTGGCTTGATCAGGATATGGCGCACGTGCACTTCGTCACGCAGCACGTTCTCGCTGCCACCGCGCTTCTCCTCGAGCTTGAGGATGATGAAGCCGTTGGGGATGCGGATCGGCTGGGTGATTTCACCCACCGGCATGCTGCTGAGCATCTTGGCGAAGTCCGGTGGCAGCTGGCCGGCTTTACGCCAGCCCATCTCGCCGCCTTCCAGGGCGTTTTCGCTGGCGGAGCGGGCGATGGCCATCTGGCCGAAGTCCGCGCCCTGCTTGAGCTGCTGGTACACCTCGCCGACCTGGCGCGCGGCGGCCTGGATGGCTTCCGAGTTGGCCGCTTCCGGGGTCGGGATGAGGATGTTGGCCAGGCGGTACTCTTCCGACATCTGCATCTTGCCCAGGTCCGAGTTGAGGAAGTTCTTCACTTCCTGCTCGGATACCTGGATGCGCTCGGCCACGCGGCGCTGGCGCACGCGGCTGATGATCATCTCGCGCTTGATCTGTTCGCGGGCATCGTCGAACGACAGGCCGTCACGGGCCAGGGCCGCGCGGAACTGGTCCATCGACATGCCGTTGCGCTGGGCAATGGTGCCCACCGCCTGGTTCAGTTCTTCGTCGGTGATGCGGATGCCGGAGCGCTCGCCGATCTGCAGCTGCAGGTTCTCGACGATCAGGCGTTCCAGCACCTGCTGTTCCAGGGCGCCGGTCGGCGGCACGCCGCCGCCGCGCTTGGCGATGGTTTGCTGCACCTCGTGGACGCGCTGGTCCAGCTGGCTTTGCATGACCACGTCGTTGTCGACGATGGCCACCACGCGATCAAGAGGTTGCACCGCGGCATGCACCGCGCCACTCAGCAATGCAACGCCCAGCAACGCCGGGCGCAGTCGATCAATAAGCTTGGTCTTCACGTTCACGGTAACCTTGAATGCCTTGGTCGAGGAAAGATTCGACCTTGTTGCCGACTACACCACCGAGGCCTTTCAGGACGATCTGAAGGAAGATGCCGTGGTCGCCTTTTTCGTTTGTCGGAAGTGCCTGGCTGAAGTCGTCGTAGTCCATCCAGTAGCGGTTGATCAGGCGCAGCTTCCAGCAGCAGTTGTCGTACTCGAAACCACCCATGGCTTCCAGGGTGCGGTTGCGGTTGTAGTCATGCTGCCAGCGAGCGATGACGCTCCACTGCGGAACGATCGGCCAGATGACCGAGAAGTCATGCTGCTGGATCTTGTAGTAGTCCTTGATGTAGTTCGGGCTACCAGGAACACCGTAGTCGCCTCCGCCCACTTTCCACGTGCCGGTCGCAGAGTCGTAGGAGATGGTGTCGTTGCGGTAGCGATAACCGAGGTTGACCACCTTGTTCGGGTTGTCTTCAGGCTGGTAATGGAACATCGCGCTGCCCGAGCGGGTGCTGCGGCTGTCCGGGTCCCAGTTGAAGTCCGAATTGAAGCGCCAGTCGCGGTTGAAGAAGTAGTTGTACACCAGGGCGTACGGGGATACGTCGGACTGCGAATCCGCGCGCTCTTTGTAATTGATGCCTGGCAGCTGGACCTTGCGATCCTTGAAGTAGTACGCCTGACCGAGGCTGAAGTTCTGGCGCTCGAAACCGTTGTCTTCGATCCAGCGGGTAGTCACGCCCAGCGACAGTTTGTTCTCGTCACCGATACGGTCGGTGCCGCTGAAGCGGTTGTCACGGAACAGCGAGTCGTAGCTGAACAGCGTCTCGCCCGAGTCGAACAGCGGGATGTCCTTCTGGTCCTCATACGGGACGTAGAGATAGAACATGCGCGGTTCGAGGGTCTGCTTGTAGTTGGTGCCGAACAACGACGTATTGCGGTCGAAGTAGAGCCCGCTGTCCACGCTGAAGATCGGGATATCGCGGTTCAGCGAGCTGTTGTAGCTGCCGTACGCCGGGTTGGCCGATTGCGCGATAGCCTGGGTTTTGCCCTGGCTGTCCAGGTCCAGGTCGTAGTGGGTATAGGCGTACTTCAGCTTGGGAGTCAGGAAACCGTAGCTGGCTTCCATCGGCAGGCTGATCGACGGCGCGACGTTGAAACGGTTGCCGTTGGCGCGGGCAATACCGCTGACGTTCTCGTCCAGACGGCGGCCTGCTGCACCCGCGGAGAAGTCCGGGTTGCCGTCCTTATCCAGCACGAAATCGTCTTTCAGATCTCGATCGAAGCGGACTGCCTCGGTTTCGTAGGCAATGTTGAGCCCACCTGGTTCGTACGGCAGCTTACCGTTGAAGGTAATCTGCGGCAGACGATCATACGGGGTAATCCTCGAGATGGTCGCCATCTCGTAGGCATGCACGTTCAACCGCGCGGTGTAGCTGTCGCCACGGTAGGTCAGTGCACCTTGCTGGTTCAGCAGGTCCTGGGTCTCAACACCGATCTGGTCGGACTCCAGGTCCTGGAAGTAGAACGGGTCGCTGATGTCGGTGTAATCCACCTCGGTCATCAGCCGCTCGTTCAACCCACCCTTGTGCTGCCAGTTGGTCATCCAGCGCTGTTCTTTATAGTCAGTCTGGTCTTTGCGGTCGTCGTTCTTGTCGTTGAGGTACGCAGCACCGAACTGGCCTTCGCTGGAAGGCGTCAGGTAGCGGAACTCGCCTTCCATCAGCAGGCCGCGCTTGGTCATGTAGCGCGGGTACAACGTGGCGTCGTAGTTCGGCGCCAGGTTGAAGTAGTACGGCGTGACCAGCATGAAGCCGGTGTCGCTGGTGCTGCTGAACGATGGCGGCAGGAAGCCGGACTGGCGACGGTCGTCGATCGGGAAGTAGATGTACGGTGTGTAGAACACCGGGAAATCCTTGACCCGCAGCGTGACGTTGGTCGCGGTACCGAAACCGGTGGCCGGGTTCAGGGTGATGTTGTTGCCCTTCAGCTGCCAGGCGTTGCTGCCCGGTTCGCAGGTGGTGTACGTACCGTCCTTGAGACGGATGATGGCGTTTTCGCCACGCTTGGCGTACAGGGCACTGCCGCGGATGTGCGACTTGTGCATCACGTATTCGGCGTTGTCGACCTGGGCTTCGCCGGTGTCGAGCTGGATCTGTGCCTCGTCACCGACCACCAGCGAACCGTTGTCACGGATCCGCACGTTGCCCTTGAGCTCGCCACGGTTTTCGGTCTGGTAGAGGTTGGCCTCGTCGGCCTCGGCCTGCATGCTGCCCTGGCGCATCACCACATCACCGGCGAGGGTAGCGATCTGCTGCTCCTGCTGGTACTTGGATACCTTGGCGTTGATGTAGGTCGGCGACTCGTCCTTCGGCGTGGTGTCGGCCATGCCCGGGCGGGTCGGCTCGATATACGCACCACCGCAGTACGGGCCGGTTTCGGCCAGCTGCGCGGCGGTGAGCTTTTCACGCGGGACCCAGTCCAGGTGGCTGTAGTCTTCGCTGCGCGACTTCAGGGCACGGCCCTTGGCCTCGGTGACCAGCATCGGGCGGTCGGCGGTTTCGCCTTCGCTCGCGGCTTCGGTGCCACTGCTGACGGCAGCACCTTCATGCACCGGGCGCGGCGGCAGGTTGTTGACTGGGGTCTTGGGCTTGCAGTCCCAACCACCGGAGGCGGACACTTGGCAGTCAAACTGTTCGGCGGCCACCACGTAAGACGTGGCCAGAGGTTGCAAGGCCAGCAGACCGCCGGTTACCAGCAACGGGAACTTTCTACGAAACGCGGGGGATTTCAATGCCATCTTATTAGTCCGGGCTTCCTGCGTGCCATCTGCCCGCGTGTGGGGCCGCACGCCTCTCGATGGTCTGAAAAAGATGCTGGATAATAAAGCATGACCCGCTTGACGGCTAGGGCCGTCGGAGACCCTTGTAATGCCTGAACACGATGTACGCCTGCAACAACTGACGGTCTGGCTCGCCGAGCAGCTCAATGATCTTTTCCGCAACAACGCCTGGGGTGAAGTGCCCGCAGGCAGCCTGACGCCTGCCAGCAGCGACGCCAGCTTCCGCCGTTACTTCCGCTGGCAGGGCGCCGGTCACAGCTTCGTGATCATGGATGCACCGCCGCCGCAGGAAAACTGCCGACCGTTCGTCGCTATCGACCAGCTGCTAGCCAGCGCCGACGTACACGTGCCGCTGATCCATGCCCAGGACCTGGAGCGCGGGTTCTTGCTGCTGGGTGACCTGGGCCATCAGACATACCTTGATATCATTGATGCCGACAATGCCGACGGCCTGTTCGCCGACGCCATCGACGCGTTGCTGAAGTTCCAGCGCCTGCCGATGGACGCCGGGTTGCCCAGCTATGACGACGCCCTGCTGCGCCGCGAGGTCGAACTGTTCCCCGAATGGTATGTGGGGCGTGAGCTTGGCCTGGCCTTGAGCGACACCCAGAAAGCCACCTGGCAGCGCGTCAGCCAGTTGCTGATCGACAGCGCCCTGGCCCAGCCCAAGGTGCTGGTGCACCGCGACTACATGCCGCGCAACCTGATGCAGAGCAGCCCTAACCCTGGGGTGCTGGACTTTCAGGATGCGGTGTATGGCCCGGTCACCTACGACATCACCTGTCTGTTCAAGGACGCCTTCCTTAGCTGGCCGCAGGCGCGGGTCGAAGGCTGGTTGCGCGACTACTGGCAGCAGGCGCAGGCTGCCGGTATCCCGGTGCAGGCCGACTTCGAAACGTTCCAGCGAGCCAGCGACCTTATGGGCGTGCAGCGCCACTTGAAGGTGATCGGCATCTTCGCCCGCATCTGCCACCGCGACGGCAAACCCCGCTACTTGGGCGACGTGCCGCGCTTCTTCGCCTATATAGAAGAAGTGATCAGCCGCCGCCCCGAATTGGCGGAGCTGGGTGAGCTGATTGCCGAGTTGCAGGCCGGAGCGCGTGCATGAAGGCAATGATTCTGGCGGCAGGCAAAGGCGAGCGCATGCGCCCGTTGACCCTGCACACGCCAAAACCGCTGGTTGCGGTCGCCGGCCAGCCGCTGATCGAGTATCACCTGCGGTCGCTGGCTGCGGCGGGTGTCACCGAGGTCGTGATCAACCATGCCTGGCTCGGCCAGCAGATCGAGGATCACCTGGGTGATGGCAGCCGTTTCGGCCTGAGCATTTGCTACTCGCCAGAAGGCGAGCCGCTGGAAACCGGCGGTGGCATCTTCAAGGCGTTGCCATTGCTGGGTGACGCGCCTTTCTTGCTGGTCAACGGCGATATCTGGACCGACTACGACTTCGCACGTTTGCAGGCCCCCCTGCAGGGCCTGGCGCACCTGGTGCTGGTCGACAACCCTGGCCATCACGGCCGCGGTGACTTCCGCCTGGTGGACGGGCAGGTAGTCGATGGCGACGATGCGCCCGGCACGCTGACCTTCAGCGGCCTTTCGCTGCTGCACCCGGCCTTGTTCGCAGGTTGCCAGCCCGGTGCCTTCAAGCTTGCGCCGTTGCTGCGCCAGGCCATGGCGGCGGGGCAGGTCAGTGGCGAGCACTACCGTGGGCACTGGGTGGATGTCGGTACGCTCGAGCGCCTGGCCGAGGCTGAGCGCCTGATCGGCGGGCTGGCCTGATATGTGGTGGCCAAGCACGGTGATAGGTGCCGGTGCCGGGTTTGCCGTTGCCAGCATCCCCGGTGCCCTGCTCGGCGCGTTGCTCGGCCAGGCCCTGGATCGCCGCCTGCGTCTGCAAGGCTGGGAGGACCTGCGCGAGCGCTTGGGCGGGCGCCCGGCCATGCAGGACGACGAGTTGCTGTTCGTGATGCTCGGGCGCCTGGCCAAGTGCGATGGCAGGGTAGCCGAGCAGCATATCCAGCAGGCGCGCCAAGAGATGGTGCGCCTGGACCTGGCCGAGGCCGCCCGGCTACGGGCGATCGCCGCGTTCAACCGTGGCAAGGCGGGCAAAGACCGGCTGAGCGGGCACTTGCGGCGTATTCGCCAGCAGCCGCATGCGGCGGAAGGCACCCTGCGGGCCTGTTGGCGCATGGTCTGGGCGGACGGCAAGATGGGCAACAAGGAGCGCGAGTTGCTGCTGGACTGGGGCCAGAAACTGGGCCTGAGCCGACGCCAGGTGCAAGCCATGTCGCTGGAGTACGAACCGCGCAAGGCGGTGGGGCCGGAAGGCGCGGCCATGACCTATGCGGCGGCGTTGCGCTTGCTGGCGGTGGAGGCAGACACCGATGGTGACAAGGTCAAGCAGGCGTATCGTCGGCTGGTCAGCCGGCACCACCCGGACAAGCTGGCGGGTACGGGGGCCAGTGAGGCGCGGGTGCGGGAAGCGACTGAACGGACCCGAGAGTTGCATCAGGCTTATGCCATGATCCGCAAGCGTCGGGGCCTATAGAAGCCAAGGCGCGTTGACGCTGTGGGAGCGGGCTTGCCCGCTCCCACAGGGAACGGTGCAGCCTTGGGCTTGCGCAGTACCTGTGGGAGCGGCCATGGCCGCGAACACCGGCAAAGCCGGTGCCATCCTTCGCGTCGCCTGCTTCGCGGGCTTGCCCGCTCCCACAGGGAACGATGCAGCCTTGGGCTTGCGCAGTACCTGTGGGAGCGGCCATGGCCGCGAACACCGGCAAAGCCGGTGCCATCCACCGCGCCGCTGGCTTCGCGGGTAAACCCGCTCCCACAAGTGCAGCGCCAGCCTGGAAACAGCGTGACATGCTCCGGCGATTTTGGATCAACCCTGCGGACTCATCCACCCCCGTACCCGGCGGAACAACTGTTCCTGCTCGGCCGCCTTGTTCCCCGGCATGGCAATCAGCGACATCTGCCGATACTGGCTGTCCTTCTGCCGTTTACTGGCCTGCAAGCGTTGCTGGGCTGCGTTGCGGTCCACGCTGCGGGTGGCGTAGTAGATGTCGGCAGTCGGCACCTTCAGGGTCGGGGCCAGGCTTTCCAGGTCATGCTCCACCCGCGCCGGCGTCTGCGCAGCCACCATCACCAGCTTCTGCACCTGCGGGGGCTGCTTCTCGCTCAGGTAGCGGGCCGCCCAATAGGCGCCACTGCCATGGCCGATCAGTACGATCTTGCGAGCGTTGCGCTGCTGGGCAAAGGCCACTGCCGCATCCAGGCGAGCGAAAACGCGCTCGGCATCGGCCGGGTCGGTTTGTTCGCTGGCCTGTTTGGCGTCGGTGCTCTCTGCCGTGTCGGCATCGGCCGCAGTCGCCTGGGCGACGTTGGCATTGGCATCCGCCGGCACATCCTTGGCCGGGGCGCTTTCGCCTTTATCGAGCACCGGGTCGGCAGCCGGCTTGGCCTCGACCCGCGCCTGCGGGCTGTCGGCGAGCAGGTCGGGCAGGCTGATGCTCAGGCTGTGCCAGCCGATATCGGGAAACTTCTGCCGCAATGGGCCGACCGCGTTCGGCCAGTCCGCTGTTTCGCCAGCGCCGGGAACGATGATCACTGCCCCCTGTGGGTCGCTGTCATTGGCCGGCTTCCACAGGGCGAGGAAGCTGTCGGCACCGGCCTGCAGGGTCTGTTGCTCGGCCTTGGGTACCAGCCGTTCGAGGGCCTGGGCATCTTCCTGGCTGCGCTCCAGCAATGGCGGGCGCGGGGCCTCGACAGCAGCTGCCTCGGTGGCGGCGGGTGGTGTTTCGGCATCGGCGGCCAGGGCGCCGAGTGGAACGATCGATGCCAGGCAGCACATTGCCAGCGTCGTGCGATAAAGTGTGGACATGAGTCAACCCAAGGCCAGAATGATACCGGCAGCCTAATAGTATTTGCCCGTGACGGCCATGCTGCATGGCCGCCTTTGCCAAGACGAGCGTATAGATGAAGCGAGTGCGTCGCCTGTTGGTTATCGGCTGTTTGTGGCTGCCCTTGATTGCATTGGCCAGGCCCGAGGCGCAGCCCACGGTTGCCCTGGAACCCGCTCAACAGCAATGGTTGGACAGCCACCGCAGCCTGCGGGTCGGCTTGGTGCTGCAGGCCCCCTACGCCCAGTTCGACCGGCGCTTGCAACAACTGTACGGGGCCAACGTGGAACTGGTGAGCAGCCTGGCACAGGCGCTGCGCCTGGACCTGACCTGGCGCAATTTCGCCGACCAGGCCAGCCTCGAACATGCTCTGCAAGCCGGTGAAATCGACTTTGCCCCCGGCCTTACCCAGACCCCGGCCAGCCTGCGCCTGTGGTTGTTCAGCGACCCGTACATGCGCGTACCGCAACTGGTGGTGGGGCCGCGCACCGGGAGCATGGCCGTGGAGCTGGAAGCGCTCGAGGCCGAGCAGCGGGTGGCGGTGCGCATGCCCAGCCAGCTGGCCGACTACCTGCGCGGCAACTACAGCAACCTCAACCTGCAAGGGGTGCCCAACGAACGCGAGGCCCTGCAACTGGTGGTGGGCGGCCAGGCCAGTTTCGCCGTACTGGATGAAGCCCAGCTCAGCCGCCTGTCACGCGAGAGCGAGTTCAGCGAACTGGCCGTGGTCGGTGATATCGGCCTGCCGCAGCTGCTGCGCATCGGTTCGCGACGCGACTGGCCGCTGCTTGCCGATGTGCTCGAACGGGGCCTCCAGGCACTGCCGGCCAAGGAACTGGAGCAACTGCACCAACGTTGGCTGCAGCCGAAGTATCCACGCCTGAGCGAATCCACCGGTTTCTGGCAGAACCTGGCCCTGCTGTCCGGCATGCTGCTGTTGTGCGCTCTGGCCACCCTGGTCTGGCAACGCCGGCAGCAACGCCAGCTGGAGCGCAGCCTGCTGGCCACGCGGGAAAGCCTGGTGGAGCGGCAGGTGCGCGAGGAGGCGTTGCGCCTGAGCCAGTTCGCCATCGACCAGAGTACGGTGGGCATCCTCTGGGTCAACTGGGACAGCCACGTGCGCTACGCCAACCATGCCGCCGAACGCATGCTCGGCTACGGTGAGGGCGCGCTGCTGGAGCGGCCGCTGAGCGACTTCGAGCCCAGCCTGAACATGGACCGCTGGCTGGAGCTGTGGAAGGGCGCGCGCACCGGGGCAGGCGGTGTCGGCCAGTTCGAGACGCAGTGCCGGCGGGCCGACCAGAGCCTGTTGCCGGTGGAGCTGTCGCTGAGCTTCCTGCGCTTTCGTGATTCCGAATACCTGGTGGTCTACCTCGCCGACGTGACCGAGCGCCACCGCGCCCTGGCGGCCTTGCGTGAAAGCGAGGCGCGGCTCAAGGGCATTGCCGGCAATGTGCCTGGGTTGGTGTTCCGTCTGGAGCGCGACCCGGCCGAAGGCGACCTGGAATTCCCCTACATCAGCGAGGGCAGCGAAGCCCTGGTAGGTTACACGCCCAGCGAGATCCAGCACCCGCAAATGGGCTTGCGCAACCTGGTGCACCCCGAGGACCGCGCCGATTACCATCGCGTCCAGGACCTGGCCCTGGCCAGTGACCAGGACTGGTCCTGGCAGGGGCGCATCCTCACCCGCCAGGGGGAACAGCGCTGGGCCGACATCAAGGCCAGTACCCGGCGCCTGGGCAACGGCCAGGTGGTGTGGGACGGCGTGGTGTGGGACATCACCCAGGGCAAGCGGGCCGAGTTGGCGCTGGCCAGCTCCCAGGAACAGCTGCGCGAACTGTCGGCCCACCTGGAGAGCGTGCGCGAGGAAGAGAAGGCCCGGATCGCCCGCGAAGTGCACGATGAACTGGGGCAGATGCTGACCGTGCTCAAGCTGGAAGTGTCGATGTGCGAACTGGCCTTTGCCGAGCTGGACCCAGGCTTGAATGAGCGCCTGGACAGCATGAAGCGCCTGATCGCCCAGCTGTTCCAGCTGGTGCGCGATGTGGCCACCGCCTTGCGCCCGCCGATCCTCGATGCCGGCATTGCCTCGGCCATCGAATGGCAGGCGCGGCGCTTCGAGGCGCGCACGCAAATCCCCTGTCTGGTGCAAGTACCGGATAATCTGCCAGCATTGAGCGATGCCAAGGCCACCGGGCTGTTCCGCATCCTGCAAGAGGCGCTGACCAATGTCATGCGCCACGCCCAGGCGCACAGCGTGGAGATCGAGCTGGTGCGTGAGGACAGGCAGTTGCGCATGACCGTCAGCGATGATGGCCAGGGGTTTTGCCGTGACCAGCCGCGGCCCGCGTCATTCGGCCTGGTGGGCGTGCGGGAGCGGGTGCTGATGCTGGGCGGTAGCATGGCGCTGGACAGTGAACCGGGTGAAGGCACCAGCCTGAGCGTGGCCATTCCGTTGGAGTAGGAGAGCGATCGTGATTCGAGTGCTGGTGGCCGAAGACCACACCATTGTCCGCGAAGGCATCAAGCAATTGATTGGCCTGGCCAAAGACATGCAGGTGGTGGGCGAGGCCGGTAATGGCGAACAGTTGCTGGACACCCTGCGCCACACGCCGTGCGAGGTGGTGTTGCTGGATATCTCGATGCCCGGGGTAAGCGGCCTGGAGGCGATCCCGCGGATCCGCGCTTTGCACGATGCGCCGGCCATCCTCATGCTGTCGATGCACGATGAAGCGCAGATGGCCGCACGGGCGCTGAAGGCCGGGGCGGCGGGCTACGCCACCAAGGACAGCGACCCGGCACTGTTGCTGACCGCGATTCGCCGGGTTGCCGGCGGCGGGCGCTATATCGACCCGGCGCTGGCCGACCGCATGGTGTTCGAAGTGGGCCTGACCGAATCGCGGCCGCTGCATACGCTGCTGTCGGAGCGAGAGTTTTCGGTGTTCGAACGCCTGGCCCAAGGCGCCAACGTCAACGACATCGCCCAGCAGCTGGCGCTGTCGAGCAAGACCATCAGCACGCACAAGGCGCGCTTGATGCAGAAGCTGAAGGTGAACTCGCTGGCGGAGCTGGTGAAGTACGCCATGGAGCACAAGCTGGTCTGATTGCGACATGCACTTCCCACAGGCTTACGCGCCCCCTGTGGGAGCGGGTTCACCCGCGAAAGGGCCTGACCTGCCATCTGCGCTGCCTGGGCTGGCCTCTTCGCGGGTGAACCCGCTCCCACAGGAGACGCAGCAGGGCTGAGGCGAACATTCCAAACCCGCCATCCTTGTAGGGCAATCCCTACAACAAATCTTCCAACCGGATGATGGCATTCTCTCAGTACGGCCGATTTCCCGGCGCTTGCGGCTTGTCTAGTCTTTGCCTACGCAGTCATCCAACAAGAAGGTGCAGGCATGAGCGAGGCGAAGTCGAACGCTGCAACCAGCGAAACGCTGGTCAGCTTCCGTGGTGTGCAGAAGAGCTACGACGGCGAGTCGCTGATCGTCAAAGACCTCAACCTGGAAATCCGCAAGGGCGAGTTCCTCACCCTGCTTGGCCCGTCCGGTTCGGGCAAGACCACCAGCCTGATGATGCTGGCCGGTTTCGAAACCCCCACTGCCGGTGAAATCCAGCTGGCCGGGCGTTCGATCAACAACGTGCCGCCGCACAAGCGCGACATCGGCATGGTGTTCCAGAACTATGCGCTGTTCCCGCACATGACCGTAGCCGAGAACCTGGCGTTCCCGCTGACCGTGCGCAACCTGAGCAAGACCGACATCAGCGAGCGGGTCAAGCGCGTGCTGAACATGGTCCAGCTGGACGCCTTCGCCAAACGCTACCCGGGCCAGCTGTCCGGCGGCCAGCAGCAGCGCGTGGCACTGGCCCGGGCACTGGTGTTCGAGCCGCAGCTGGTGCTGATGGACGAACCGCTGGGTGCTCTCGACAAGCAGCTGCGCGAGCACATGCAGATGGAGATCAAGCACATCCACCAGCGCCTGGGCGTGACCGTGGTGTACGTGACCCACGACCAGGGCGAAGCACTGACCATGTCCGACCGCGTGGCGGTATTCCACCAGGGCGAAATCCAGCAGATCGCCGACCCGCGCACGCTGTATGAAGAACCCTGCAACACCTTCGTCGCCAACTTCATCGGCGAGAACAACCGCATCAACGGCACCTTGCTGGCCAGTGACGGCAAACGCTGCCAGGTGCAGTTGCCGCGTGGTGAGCGGGTCGAGGCGCTGGCGGTGAACGTCGGCCAGGCCGGCGAGCCGGTGACCCTGTCGATCCGCCCGGAACGCGTGCGCCTGAACGGCCACAGCGAAAGCTGCGTGAACCGCTTCTCTGGGCGGGTGGCCGAATTCATCTACCTGGGCGACCACGTGCGGGTGCGCCTGGAAGTTTGCGGCAAGGGCGACTTCTTCGTGAAGCAGCCGATTGCCGAGCTCGACCCGGCCCTGGCCGTGGGCGATGTGGTACCGCTGGGCTGGGAGGTGGAGCACGCCCGCGCGCTCGATCCGATTGCCGAAGCCCATTGATGGATTGCTTCACCAACCCTGTACTTGTGGAGAGAATAATAATGCGCAAGCAGTTGAAACTGACCGCCCTGGCCCTGGGGCTGTTCGCCGCTGGCCAGGCGATGGCCGCAGACCTGACCGTGGTTTCGTTCGGCGGTGCCAACAAGGCAGCTCAGGTCAAGGCGTTCTACGAACCGTGGGAAAAGGCCGGCAAGGGCAAGATCGTCGCTGGCGAATACAACGGCGAAATGGCCAAGGTCAAAGCCATGGTCGACACCAAGAGCGTGTCGTGGAACCTGGTGGAAGTGGAATCGCCGGAGCTGGCCCGCGGTTGCGACGAGGGCATGTTCGAAGAGCTCGACCCGGCCCTGTTCGGCAACCAGGCCGACTACGTGCCGGGTGCCATCCAGCCATGCGGCGTTGGCTTCTTCGTGTGGTCCACGGTACTGGCGTACAACGCCGACAAGCTCAAAAGCGCGCCTACCAGCTGGGCGGATTTCTGGGACACCAAGAAATTCCCGGGCAAGCGCGGCCTGCGCAAGGGCGCCAAGTACACCCTGGAATTCGCCCTGATGGCCGATGGTGTGGCGCCGAAGGAGGTGTACCAGGTGCTGGGCACCAAAGAGGGCGTGGACCGCGCCTTCAAGAAACTCGACGAACTCAAGCCAAGCATCCAGTGGTGGGAAGCCGGCGCCCAGCCGCCGCAGTACCTGGCTTCGGGTGACGTGGTCATGAGCTCGGCCTACAACGGGCGCATCGCTGCCGTGCAGAAAGAGAGCAACCTGAAGGTAGTGTGGAACGGCGGTATCTACGACTTCGACGCCTGGGCCATTCCGAAAGGTGCCAAGGATGCCGACGAAGCGAAGAAATTCATCGCCTTCAGCGTACAGCCCGAGCAGCAGAAGACTTACTCCGAGAACATCGCCTATGGCCCGGCCAACTCCAAGGCCGTCAGCCTGCTGTCGGATGAGGTGAAGAAGGACATGCCGACCACGCCTGAGAACATCGCCAACCAGGTGCAGATCGATGTGGCCTTCTGGGCCGACAACAGCGAGCAGCTGGAGCAACGCTTCAACGCCTGGGCGGCGAAGAAGTAAGCGACCAGTGCAGGGGGCCGCAAAGCGGCCCATCGCCGGCAAGCCAGCTCCCACAGGGACCGCGCCATCCCCGAGATCAGTGCAGTACCTGTAGGGGCAGCTCCCACAGGGATCAGAAGCCTCGAGGCCAGTGCAGTACCTGTAGGGGCAGCTCCCACAGGGATCAGAAGCCTCGAAGCCAGGGCAGTACCTGTAGGGGCAGCTCCCACAGGATCAGAAGCCTCGAAGCCAGTGCAGTACCTGTGGGAGCTGGCTTGCCGGCGATGGGCTGCGCAGCAGCCCCATTTTTCAGTTCGTATCGCGGAGTTCGCCATGGCCATTGCAGTGCCCCTCAAAGAAGGCGCCGGTTCAAGTCTCAAGCAGCGCCTCAAGCACGCCGAGCGGGTCAACCGCTGGAAGGCGCAGGCGTTGATCGCGCCGCTGGCGCTGTTCCTCCTGCTGGTGTTCCTGGTGCCGATCGCGGCGCTGCTGTACAAGAGCGTCGGCAACCCGGAAGTGGTTGGCGGCCTGCCGCGCACGGTCGACATCATCAGCCAGTGGGATGGCAAGAGCCTGCCCGGCGAAGACGTGTACAAGGCGCTGAGCCAGGACTTGGCCGAATCGCGCAAGAACCAGACCCTGGGCGACCTGTCCAAGCGCCTGAACATGGAGCTGGCCGGCTACCGCAGCCTGTTGGCCAAGACCGCACGCGCGTTGCCGTTCAAGAGCGAACCCGCTTCCTATAGGGATGCCTTGCAAGCGCTCGACGAGCGCTGGGGCGACCCGGCCTACTGGCAGGCTATCCGCCGCAATACCAGCACAGTGACTTCGTTCTACCTGCTGGCTTCGCTCGACCACCGTATCGACGACCTTGGCGAGCTGGCCAAGGCCACCCCGGACCAGGCCATCTACCTGGATATTTTTGCCCGCACCCTGTGGATGGGTGTGGTGATCACCGCCATCTGCCTGGTGCTGGCCTACCCGCTGGCCTACCTGCTGGCCAACCTGCCGACCCGGCAGAGCAACCTGCTGATGATCCTCGTGCTGCTGCCGTTCTGGACTTCGATCCTGGTGCGGGTGGCGGCGTGGATCGTGCTGCTGCAGTCGGGCGGCCTGATCAACAGCGCGCTAATGGCCATGGGCATCATCGACCAGCCGCTGGAACTGGTGTTCAACCGTACCGGCGTGTACATCTCGATGGTGCACATTCTGTTGCCGTTCATGATCCTGCCGCTGTACAGCGTGATGAAGGGGATTTCGCCCAGCTACATGCGCGCCGCGATCTCGCTGGGCTGCCACCCGTTCGCCAGCTTCTGGCGCGTGTACTTCCCGCAGACCTACGCCGGGGTTGGCGCCGGCTGCCTGCTGGTGTTCATTCTGGCCATCGGCTACTACATCACCCCGGCGCTGCTGGGCAGCCCGAACGACCAGATGGTCAGCTACTTCGTCGCCTTCTACACCAACACCAGCATCAACTGGGGCATGGCCACCGCGTTGGGCGGGCTGTTGCTGCTGGCGACCGTGCTGTTGTACCTGATCTATAGCTGGCTGGTCGGCGCCAGCCGCCTGCGCCTGAGCTGAGGAGCCTTGTCATGCTGAGCCCATACATGTCGCCCGTAGAGCGGGTCTGGTTCTACAGCCTGCGCATTCTTTGCGGTCTGATCCTGCTGTTCCTTATCTTGCCGGTGCTGGTGATCGTGCCGCTGTCGTTCAACAGTGGCAGTTTCCTGGTGTACCCGCTGCAAGGCTTCTCGCTGCACTGGTACCAGGATTTCTTCGGCTCGGCCGAGTGGATGCGGGCCCTGAAGAACAGCATTATCGTCGCCCCGGCGGCCACCGTGCTGGCCATGGTGTTTGGCACCCTGGCGGCCATCGGCCTGACCCGTGGCGACTTCCCGGGCAAGTCGCTGGTGATGGCGCTGGTGATTTCGCCGATGGTGGTGCCGGTGGTGATCATCGGCGTGGCCAGCTACCTGTTCTTCGCCCCGCTGGGCATGGGCAACAGCTTCACCTCGCTGATTCTGGTGCATGCGGTGTTGGGTGTACCGTTCGTCATCATCACCGTGTCGGCGACGCTGCAGGGTTTCAATTACAACCTGGTGCGGGCGGCGGCCAGCCTGGGTGCCTCGCCGCTGCTGGCCTTCCGCCGGGTGACCCTGCCGCTGATTGCCCCTGGGGTGATTTCCGGGGCATTGTTCGCCTTCGCCACCTCGTTCGATGAGGTGGTGGTGACACTGTTCCTCGCCGGCCCGGAGCAGGCGACCCTGCCACGGCAGATGTTCAGTGGTATCCGCGAGAACCTCAGCCCGACCATCGCCGCGGCGGCGACCCTGCTGATTGCCTTCTCGGTAGTGTTGCTGCTGACCCTGGAGTGGTTGCGAGGGCGCAGCGAGAAGCTGAGAACCCAGCAGCCTGGTTGACGGGATGTTGCCTGTGCTGGCCTCTTCGCGGCTAAAGCCGCTCCCACAGGATTTGTGCAGCTTTCGAGGCCTGCGCGGTCCCTGTGGGAGCGGCTTTAGCCGCGAAGAGGCCGGTACGGGTTGATGCTAATCAGCCTTCATCTGCTTCCCTGGGTTACAATGCGCGCCACCGTGATTCTGCCAACAGGTGCGCCATGCAGCCCTACGCTATTGCCCCCTCCATTCTCTCTGCCGACTTCGCCCGCCTGGGTGAGGACGTCGACAAGGTACTGGCCGCGGGTGCCGACATCGTCCACTTCGATGTCATGGACAACCACTACGTACCCAACCTGACCATCGGCCCGATGGTCTGCACCGCCCTGCGCAAGTATGGCGTCACCGCACCGATCGACGTGCACCTGATGGTCAGCCCGGTCGACCGCATCATCGGCGATTTCATCGAAGCCGGCGCCACCTACATCACGTTCCATCCGGAAGCCTCGCAGCACATCGACCGCTCGCTGCAGCTGATCAAGGACGGTGGCTGCAAGGCCGGCCTGGTGTTCAACCCGGCCACCAGCCTGGACGCCCTGAAGTACGTGATGGACAAGATCGACATGGTGCTGCTGATGAGCGTCAACCCGGGCTTCGGCGGGCAGAAGTTCATCCCTGGCACGCTCGACAAGCTGCGCGAGGCGCGTGCGCTGATCGACGCCAGCGGCCGTGATATCCGCCTGGAAATCGACGGCGGCGTCAACGTCAACAATATCCGCGAGATCGCTGCCGCTGGCGCCGATACCTTCGTGGCCGGCTCGGCGATCTTCAACGCCCCGGACTACCAGGAAGTCATCGCCAGGATGCGCGCCGAACTGGCTCAGGCCCGCCCATGAGCGGCTTCGAGCAGCTGTTCCCGGGGGCGCTGCCCAAGCTGGTGATGTTCGATCTGGACGGTACCCTGATCGATTCCGTACCAGACCTGGCTGCCGCCGTGGACCGCATGCTGCTCGAACTGGGGCGCCCGCCCGCCGGCCTGGAAGCGGTGCGCCAGTGGGTGGGCAATGGCGCCCAGGTGCTGGTGCGCCGGGCGCTGGCCGGTGGCATCGATCACGCCGCCGTGGACGATGCGCTGGCCGAGCAGGCGCTGGCGCTGTTCATGCAGTTCTATGCCGAAAGCCATGAACTCACCGTGGTCTACCCCGGCGTGCAGGACACCCTGCGCTGGCTGCGCAAGCGGGGTGTGGAGATGGCGCTGATCACCAACAAGCCCGAGCGCTTCGTCGGCCCGCTGCTGGACCAGATGAAGATCGGCAACTACTTCCGCTGGATCATCGGTGGCGACACCCTGCCACAGAAAAAACCCGACCCGGCGGCGCTGCTGTTCGTCATGCAGATGGCCGGCGTCACCCCGCAACAATCGCTGTTCGTCGGCGATTCGCGCAGCGATGTACTGGCGGCCAAGGCCGCTGGCGTGCAGTGCGTGGGCCTGACCTACGGCTACAACCATGGCCGGCCGATCCACGATGAGTCGCCCAGCCTGGTGATCGACGACTTGCGCGCATTGCTGCCCGGTTGCGCAGACCCGGCCACTGGGATAACGTTGGCGGACCTTCAAGCCTCACAAGACAGAGAGTCCACCGTGGCGGTCACTGGCAAATTCTGGATGAAAGTCATCAAGGCCCTGGCCCGTTGGCGTTGGCGCGCCTGATTTCAGCCTGCCGGCGCGTGCCGGCCCGTCCGTTTGCCTGACCTATTGCTGCTTGCCACGAGGCTACCCATGACCCGCGAAGAATTCCTGCGCCTGGCCGCTGCCGGCTACAACCGCATTCCCCTGGCCTGCGAAACCCTGGCCGACTTCGATACCCCGCTGTCGATCTACCTGAAACTGGCCGACCAGCCCAACTCGTATCTGCTCGAGTCGGTGCAGGGCGGCGAGAAGTGGGGCCGTTACTCGATGATCGGCTTGCCGTCGCGCACCGTTATGCGTGTGCACGGTTACCACGTCAGCATCTTGCAGGATGGCGTAGAAGTGGAAAGCCACGAGGTCGACGACCCGCTGGCCTTCGTCGAAACCTTCAAGGAGCGCTACAAGGTCGCCGATATTCCAGGCTTGCCGCGTTTCAACGGTGGCCTGGTCGGCTACTTCGGCTACGACTGCGTGCGCTATGTGGAAAAGCGCCTGGGCGCCAGCCCCAACCCGGACCCGCTGGGTGTGCCGGACATTCTGCTGATGGTGTCCGACGCGGTGGTGGTGTTCGATAACCTGGCGGGCAAGATGCACGCCATCGTGCTGGTCGACCCGGCTCAAGAACAGGCGTTCGAACAGGGCCAGGCACGCCTGCAAGGCCTGCTGGAAACCCTGCGCCAGCCGATCACCCCACGTCGTGGCCTGGACCTGAGTGGCCCGCAGGCTGCCGAGCCGGAATTCCGCTCCAGTTATACCCGCGAGGATTACGAGAACGCTGTCGGCCGCATCAAGGAATACATCCTGGCCGGTGACTGCATGCAGGTGGTGCCGTCGCAGCGCATGTCGATCGACTTCAAGGCTGCGCCTATCGACCTGTACCGCGCGCTGCGCTGCTTCAACCCGACGCCGTACATGTACTTCTTCAACTTTGGCGACTTCCATGTGGTCGGCAGCTCGCCCGAGGTGCTGGTGCGTGTCGAGGACAACCTGGTCACCGTGCGCCCGATCGCCGGCACGCGTCCGCGTGGCGCGACCGAGGAAGCCGACCGGGCGCTGGAAGACGACCTGTTGTCGGACGACAAGGAGATCGCCGAGCACCTGATGCTGATCGACCTGGGCCGCAACGATGTGGGACGGGTGTCGTCGACCGGCAGTGTGCGGCTGACCGAGAAGATGGTGATCGAGCGTTATTCCAACGTGATGCACATCGTTTCCAACGTCACCGGCCAGCTGCGTGAAGGGCTGACGGCGATGGACGCACTGCGGGCGATTCTGCCGGCCGGCACGCTTTCGGGGGCGCCGAAGATTCGTGCGATGGAGATCATCGACGAGCTGGAGCCGGTCAAGCGTGGGGTTTACGGTGGCGCGGTGGGTTACTTCGCCTGGAACGGCAACATGGATACCGCGATTGCCATCCGTACCGCCGTGATCAAGGACGGTGAACTGCATGTGCAGGCCGGCGGCGGCATCGTTGCCGATTCGGTGCCGGCGCTGGAGTGGGAAGAGACCATCAACAAGCGCCGGGCGATGTTCCGTGCGGTGGCTTTGGCTGAGCAGACCTCCGCCAAGTAAATTGATTGGGGCTGCTGCGCAGCCCATCGCCGGGGGGCGCCGCCCCCCCCCCGGGGGGGGCGGGGGGGGGGGGGGGGGCAATAAGAGGGGGGGCCCCCGGGGCCGGGCGGGGGGGGGCGCGCG
>NZ_PUQD01000027.1 GCF_003331055.1 Pseudomonas sp. AFG_SD02_1510_Pfu_092
CCCCCCCCCCCCCCCCCCCCCCCCCCCCAACCCCCCCCCCCCCCCCCCCCCCCCCGTGGCCCCCCGGGGGGGGGGGCCCCCCCCCGCGAAGATGCACACCTGGTCCTCAAGGCCTGCGCCCCGCCATATGCCCCAGATAAGCCAGTAACGCATCCAGCTCCTGCTCACTCAACACACTTTGCGCAAACCCCGGCATCTTCGCCTGCGGCCACTGCCGCAGGCTCTGCGGGTCACGTATCAGCTTGCGCAGATACGCCGGTTGAAAGTACTCGGTCGGGTTATGCGGCATGTTCAGGTCCGGCCCCACTTGCGCATCCCCCGCGCCATTCAGCCGATGGCAGGCCAGGCAGTTCTGCTGAAACAAGGCAAAGCCCTGGCGTACCGGGCTGTCGGCCGGCAGCTGCGGGTCGGGCAGCAGCGCCGGAAAACGCGCCTCGACGGCGGCCAGCTTGCGAATCGTGGAAATCTGGAACGGCCACTGCTCCGGGCGAATGCCGCCGGCCTGCGCGGCGGTCCACACCAGGTAGAACGGCCCGGCACTCGGTTTGTCCTGGCCCAGTGCCGGCCAGGGTTTGCCCGGGTCTTCCACCGCCAGCCAGGCCTGTGCCGGGCCATGCTGCAGCAGCGCTGCGGCGGGCATTTCGGCGGCGAAGCCGTCCAGCGCCACCGCTTGCAGGTGGTCACTGGCGGTTACGCCTTGCAGCAAAACGGCCAGCGGCACTGCCCGATAGTGCATGGGCCGTTTGTAGGACACGTCCTGGTCGATGCGGATGTCGCGGGCCTGCGGGTGGTCGAGCAGTTCGGCACTGCTCCACTGGCGCGTCGTGGCGCCCAGGTCCAGGTGCAGTTGCGCCGCCGACAGCGGCAGGCTCAGGAGCAACACTAACAGGGCAAGGCAGTGGCGCATGGGTAGTCTCCGACCATCATGGCCAGCAGATTACCTGTGCGTTGCCTGTTGGCGCCACAGCGGCCGTCAGCCGAACAAACGTGTCAGGTTCGGCAGGATCAGCAGCAAAGTCGTGGCGAAGAGAATGAGCCCAGCTTGGCGAATTTTCGATTGTCTGAACATGGCGGACCGCCTTCTTGTTGTTATTCCTGAATACCCGTTGGCTTCCCTGTCGCGCTTCGGGTCGATCGCAGTGGCGTTGCGTGACGCCTGAACTGCTTGCCTCTTGAAAGTGGATATACAACCAACAGTAGGGTGTGTGTCATCCATGTTTGAGAACCCTTTGTTCTAATTGACTGGTCCGCTGATTTCTTCCGGCTATGAGGCCATGTGCCATCTGGCTGGCATCCTCTCGCTAGACGGTGGCGCAAGTGCTGGCCGGGCCCCGACGAAATGTGACCGTTCGTCAGTGTGGCCTACTTGCTTGTACGTGCCTTTCGCGGCAGTCTCTATAGCTGATTTCAACCATGTCGTTCAGGACTATCCCTATGTCGTTACGCATCTGCATCCTTGAAACCGATGTCCTGCGACCGGAGTTGACGGCGCAATACCAGGGCTACGGCAGGATGTTCGAGCAGCTGTTCTCGCGGCAGCCGATTGCCGCCGAATTTCGCGTGTACAACGTGATGAACGGCGATTACCCCGCCGACACCGAAGTGTTCGATGCCTATCTGGTGACCGGCAGCAAGGCCGACTCGTTCGGAACCGACCCGTGGATCCAGACCCTCAAGGCCTACCTGCTGAAGCTGTACGAGCGTGGCGAGAAGCTGCTGGGCGTGTGTTTCGGTCACCAGTTGCTGGCGTTGACCCTGGGTGGCAAGGCCGAGCGTGCCGAGCAGGGCTGGGGCGTCGGTATCCATCGCTATACGCTGGCTGCCCATGCCCCGTGGATGGACCCGGAAGTGGCGGAGCTGACGCTGCTGATCAGCCACCAGGACCAGGTGACCGCGTTGCCAGAAGGCGCCACGGTGATCGCCTCCAGCGATTTCTGCCCGAACGCGGCGTACCACATTGGTGACCAGGTGTTGTGTTTCCAGGGCCACCCGGAGTTCGTCCACGACTATTCCCGCGCGCTGCTGGATGCGCGTCAGCAATACCTGGGGGATGAGGTGTACCACAAGGCCGTGGCCAGCCTGGCCAGCGAGCATCAGGGCGACCTGGTGGGGGAATGGATGTTGCGCTTCATCCAGCACCCGATCAGCAAGCACGACGCGGCGTGATGGCCGGGGGCTGCTTTGCAGCCCAATCACCGGCAAGCTGGAGGTCGATGCGCTTGGTGTGGGAGCTGGCTTGCCGGCGAAAGGGCCGCAAAGCGGCCCCAAAGAACTCAAAGCCAGCCAGACTTCTTGAAGCTGGCATACAACCCGCTGCAACCCAGCCCGATCACCCCCAGCACCGCAAAGTACCCATAGTGCCAGCCCAGCTCCGGCATGTTCTGGAAGTTCATCCCGTAAATCCCGGCAATCGCCGTGGGGAACGCCAGGATCGCCGCCCAGGCGGCGAACTTGCGTTGCACGATGCTCTGCCGTGACGACTCCAGCAGCATGCCGATCTCGATGGTCTGGCTGGCGATGTCGCGGATGCCGGCCAAGTCTTCCATCTGCCGCGTCACGTGGATCTGCACATCGCGGAAGTACGGGCGCATGTTCTTGTCGATGAACGGGAAACTCAGGCGCTGCAGCTCTTCGCTCACCTCGACCATCGGCGCCACGTAGCGGCGCAGGCGCAGGATGTCGCGGCGCAGGCTGTGCAGGCGGCGGATATCCTCTTCCTGTAGCGAACCACCGAGCACGCTCTGCTCCAGCTCTTCGATTTCGCCATGAATGGCCTCGCTGACCGGCTGGTAGTTCTCGGTGACGAAGTCGAGCAGGGCGTACAGCACGAAATCTTCACCATGCTCCAGCAGCAATGGCCGGGCCTCGCAGCGCTGGCGCACCAGGGCGTAGGATTTCGAATGGCCGTTGCGGCAGGTGATGATGTAGCCATTGCCGGCGAAGATATGGGTTTCGATGAATTCCAGCTTGCCTTCGTGGCGTACTGGCGAGTAGGTGACGATGAACAGGGCGTCGCCGAAGGTTTCCAGCTTGGGCCGGCTGTGCTTTTCCAGGGCGTCTTCGATAGCCAGTTCGTGCAGGTTGAACTGGCACTGCAGGTTGGCCAGCTCCTCGGCGTTCGGCTCTTCCAGGCCGATCCAGACGAAGTGCCCCGGCTTGCGGGCCCACTCGCTGCCTTCATCGATGCTGATGTTGGTGACTTTTCTGCCGGCGCTGTACACCGCCGATGCCACGACTCGACCCATGGTTGTTCGCTTATTCCGGTTGAACACGGGATACAGCTTGGGCCGTAGCGGGCGCGAGGGCAACCTAGCCTTTGCCCAGTTCCCCTTCCATGCGGTCGATGCATTGCTGCATCTGCGCCCGGCACTGTTCGACCAGCGCCGGCAGGTCCTGCACGGTCATGCCGGCGGTGGCGATCGGTGGCAGCGAACGCACGATCACGCTGCGCTGGCGCCAGCTGTTCAGGCCCAGGCGCCTGGCATAACGGCTGACACACACCGGCACGATCGGCACACCGGCCTCGATGGCCATGTGAAACGCACCTTTCTTGAAGGGCAGCAGTTGCTCGCCAGCATTGCGCGTGCCTTCGGGGAAAATCCAGATCGAGGTGTTGTCCTGCAGCACCCGGGTCGTCTTGTGCATGGCCTTGCGCGCCTGGTAGGCATTCTTGCGGTCGACCAGCACGTTGCCACCCAGCCAGAACAGCTGGCCGAACAGCGGGATCCAGCCCAGGCTCTTCTTGCCGATGGCCACGGTACGTTGCGGCACCACCTGGCCCAGCACGAACAGGTCGAAATTGGATTGGTGGTTGGCGATGATCACGCAGCCGGGCGGCTGGTCCCACAGCGGGCCGACTTCGGCCTTGACCCGCAGGCGCAGCAGCCAGGTTGCCGGGAGGCTGTAGAGGCGGGCGAAGAGGCGGCTGTTGTCGCGGTTGAAAGGGCGGCACAGGCCGATCACCAGGCCCAGGGCGCCAGCCACCAGAAAATGCAGCGCCAGCAGGAACATGCGCAATGAATAAAGCATGGTACGACTCACACCAGACAGTCGCCGGGCAGTGTACGGATGTGCACTGGTTGGGGCAAACCCTGGTGCGAGCCTGTTGCGGCCTGTTCGCGGGCTTGCCCGCTCCCACAGGTACTGCACTTCCCTGTGGGAGCGGGCGAGCCCGCGAAGCGGCCGGTGCGGCTAGCCCATATGCTGCTGGTCCAGCTCGATCGCCTTGTCCAGCGCCTCCAGCAGCCCCTTGCGCACCTTCAGCTTGGTGTTCTTGTGCGCCAGCATGTTCAGCTTCTTCAGCTCTCGCGCCGCCGCCAGTGCGGCATCTTGCAGCTGTTCGGCCGGCACCACCTTGTCGAGGAAGCCGGCATCCACCGCACCCTGGGGGTCGAACACCTCGGCATTGATCACCGCGCGGTGGAAGGCCGAGCGGCGCAGGCGGTCACGGGCCAGTTCGATGCCGGCATGGTGCATGGTCATGCCGATCTGCACTTCGTTCAGGCACACCTTGTACGGCCCCTCGACGCCAATGCGGTAATCGCCCGACAGCAGCAGGAACGCGCCCTTGGCCACGGCATTGCCCGGGCAGGCGACCACCACCGGGAACGGGTGCGACAACAGGCGGCGGGCGAGGGTGGAGCCGGCGGTGACCAGGCTGATCGCCTCCTTGGGGCCGCTGGTCATCACTTTCAGGTCGTAGCCGCCCGACAGAATGCCTGGCTGCCCGGTGATGATCACTACCGCGCGCGCTTCGGTAGCGCGGTCGAGCGCGGCGTTGAAGGCGGCGATGACCTCGGGCGAGATCGCGTTGACCTTGCCGTTGTTCAGGGTCAGGGTGACGATGCCGTCTTCGGCGTGGTAGGTAATCAGCTCGCTCATGGCAGAGTCCTTTTGTTGGCGTGGCGACGACGTTACCCAGCGCCAGGAGCGAGGTAAAGCAGTAAGGCTGACTGGTCGGTCAGCGTTCACCGGGGCTCAAGTGCAAATACATGAAAAAATTGAAAAAAATGCTTGCCAAAGGGAAGGTCTTTCACTAAATTAGCGCACCTCGACAGGCTGCAAGGCTTGAAGAGAAACGGTGAAGTGTCCGAGTGGTCGAAGGAGCACGCCTGGAAAGTGTGTATACGAGAAATCGTATCAAGGGTTCAAATCCCTTCTTCACCGCCACATTCTACGAAGAGCCCCCGCGCTGAAAAGCGCGGGGGCTTTTTGTTTCCCGGTGCTTTTTGTTCCGGTGCTTTTTGTTTCCGGTGGTTGGGGCCGCTTGGCGGCCCGCACATTCTAGAAGCTGACCGAAGCCGACAGCCGAGCGGTACGCGGTGCCCCCTGGAACAGGTAGTTGTCCCCCAGGTAATCCCCCACATCCCGCCAGTAACGCTTGTCGAACACGTTGTCCACCGTCAGCCGCAGCACCGTGTCATAGCCACCGATGCGCGTGCGGTAGCGGCTACCCACATCGAACACCGTGTAGCCACCGACCTCGACATTCCCCGCCTGGCTCGCATACTTGCTGGCGCTGTACCGCGCCCCACCCAGCAGTGCCAACCCTGGCACCGGCAGGCTGTATTGCGCCTGTAGCGCGGCGCGGAAATTGGGCACGTTGAGGGCCTGGTGGCCCTCGTAGGCATCGGTGCCGCTGTTCTGCACCCGCGCCCGAATGGCCGCAGCGCTGGCCTGTACCTGCAGGTTCGAGGTCACCCAGCCGCTGGCGCCCAGTTCCAGGCCGGTGTTCTTCTGCTGGCCCTGCTGCACGTAGGTGGATTTGCCGGCGCCGTCCGGGCGCGCGTACTGGTACGCCTGGCGGATTTGAAACAGGGCGGCGCTGAAGCTCAGGCCCTGCCAGTCGTGCTTGAGGCCCAGCTCCAGCTGATGCGAGGTGGTGGGCGCAAGAATTTCGGAACTGTTCTCGGCGAACCAAGGGGCGGTGCCGCCCGCTGACAGGCCCTTGGAGTAGCTGGCATAGAGCGTGGTATCCGGCTGCGGCTTGTAGATGAGCGCAGCATTGGGCAGCAACTGGTACTGCCGGGTATGGCGGCCGGCAACGCCATCTTCATTCCAGGTTTTCTCGTCCAGGCGTACTTCCCGGGCACCCAGCACGGTCTGCCATTGCTCGTTGAAACTGATACGGTCGCTCACGAACAGCCCGTACTGGCGGCTGTCCAGGCGACGCTCGCTGGCCCTGACGGGCTTGTCGGACGGCTCGTAGGCCGGCGCACCGCCATCGATGTTGCCGGGGCCGAGCCATTCCATGTAGCTGGGGCGCTGATCCAGCGTGCGCCGCTGCGCACTGGTGCCCACGGTTAGCTCATGGCCTACGCCCAGCGCAGCGAAACGCCCGTTGAGCATGGCCTGCGCTTCATCGGTGCGGCGGGTGTCGTCGGGGCTGCGGAAATCATAGATGTCGTAGTCGCCATTGCTGCCGAAGAACGCGCCTTCACTCGAGCCCCAGGCAAACGAGCTGTAATCGTCGATCACCACCTGGCTGCGCGAGGCACTCAAGGCAGCGGTCCAGGCCCCGTTGAAGCGGTACGCGAAGCGCCCGCCCAGGTTCAGCGAGTCGTTCTGCACCGGCTTGGCCCAGTGCTGGTAGGCCAGGCGCTCGTCCGGGTCGATGCCGTGCGGCACTTGGCTGCCGCCGAGCAGTTGGTAACCCGGTACCGAACGCTGTTCGCGGTGCTGGTATTCGGCATCCAGCTGCAGGGTGGCGTCCGGGCTGATCTGCCAGTCGAACGCCAGCGAGGCGAAGTCGCGCTTGCCGTCGGCGTGGTCGACATACGAGCGGATATCTTCGTGGGCCAGGTTGGCGCGCAGGCCGAACTGCCGCTCGCTGCCGAACCAGCCGCCCAGGTCGGTGGCCAGATAGCGTTCGCCCTGTTCGTTGGTCGACACGGTGACGCTGCGCACGTCTTCGGCACGCTTGGTCACGTAATTGACCAGGCCGCCCGGCTCGGACACGCCGCTCTGCAACCCGGACAGGCCCTTGAGCAGCTCGACCTGCTGCTTGTTCTCCAGGGCTACGTTCTGCTCGCCGGCAATGGTCTGGCCGTTGATGCGGTAGCTGCTGGCGGCGTTCAGTTCGAAGCCGCGTACGTTGAAGTTTTCGTAATAACCGACCGGGGCATAGCTTTCGCCGACCGAGGCGTCGCTCTGCAGCACTTCGCTGAGCTGGCGCACCTGGCGGTCTTCCAGCAGTTGCTGGTTGAACACGCTGATCGAGGCCGGGGTGTCGAGCAACGGTGCCGGCTGGAAGCCGCCGACCGCAGCCTCACGGGCCTGATAACCATCGTTGGCGTAGCTGTCGGACACCTCCAGCGGGGCCAGCAACACGCTGTCTTCGGCCAGCACCTGCGGGCAATGCAGGGCCAGGCCCAGGCTGAGCAGGCTCAGGGGCAGGCGGGGTTGACGCGGGGGCATGCGGTGGGGCTCCTGGATGCGCTGTGCCTGTGCTGGCCTCTTCGCGGGCGTGCCCGCTCCTACAGAAAAATCACTTTTTTCAGCTGCAGTGATATCCCTGTGGGAGCGGGCAAGCCCGCGAAGAGGCCGGTACAGACCATGAAAAAGGCGGCATCTTACCGCCGCCTTGCCCATAAAACGATCCGGGTATTGCGATCATCAGTCAGCCTTTGTTGGCGGGCCGCCGATGCTGTCGCCAGTTGTCGTCGATCTTCGACCAGGTTTTGCCATCGGTAATGGCCATGAGCTTGCGGCCATCCTTGAAGGTAGCCAGGAAGGTGGCTTCTTGCTCCTTGCCGCCCAGCCACAGCCCGGCCAGCAACCCCACCGGCCCGGCTACCAGGGCGCCGGCCACGCCCCAGCCCAGGGTGCCGCCCAGGCTACGGCTGGACTCCAGGCTGGCCAGGCGCAGGTCGCTGATGCGTGCCAGGGAAATCCGCTCACCCGGGGAGGGGCTGCGCGGGGTCTTGAGTGTGAGCGATCCGTTGCGATACTCGCCGTCACCTTGCAAGAAATCGCCGGATTGCACCGTGAGTCTTGTCATGAAGTCGTCCTGTCAGGGAGTGGGCATTGACCAACGCCTATCGAGCGCTGCCCGTGCCGGCAAGTCAACGGCCATACGACGGAGGGTAGTGCGGTGCTTTGTCGCCATGGCTGAGAGCCGCCCGCGAAAATCCGCCAACACTCCGTCAGGCCACCTGCAACGCGCTCTTGCGCTTGCGCTCGGCCAGGCCCCACGCCAGCAATGCCAGCGCGCCAATCACCAGCCCGGCGAGCACGATGCCCATCCAGCCCTGGCGCTGGAACAGCTGCGTGCCCAACAATGACCCCAGCGCGCCACCAATGAAGTAGCAGGTGATATACCCGGCATTCAGCCGCGTACGCGCCTCGGGCCGCAGGGCAATCACCGCATTCTGGTTGCTTACATGCACCAGCTGCACCGCCAGGTCGAGCATCAGTACCCCGGCCAGCAACGCCAGCAGCGAGTGCTCGGCAAACCCCAGCGGTACCCATGACAGCAGCAACACCACCAGCCCCACGCTGGTGCCCAGCGAACCCTTGCCACGGTCGGCCAGGCGCCCGGCCCAGTTGGCCGACAGCGCGCCCGCCGCACCGGCCAGGCCGAACAGGCCGATCACCGCATCGGAATAGTGATAGGGGCCGTTCGCCAGCAGAAACGCCAGCGGTGTCCAGAACAGGGCGAACAGGCTGAACGCCAGCAGGCCGAGCAGCGAGCGCAGGCGCAGCACCGGTTCTTCGACGAACAGGCGGAACACCGAGCCGATCAGCGCCGGGTATTTCAGCCCGGCATGGCTGTGGTGTTGCGGCAGGCTGCGGTACAGCGCCACGGCGGTGATCGCCATCAGCACCGCAGCCAGCACGTAAATGCTGCGCCAGCCGCCCAGCTCGGCCATGAAACCGGCAGCGGTACGCGCCAGCAGAATGCCCAGCAGCAGGCCGCTCATCAAAGTGCCAACCGCGCGCCCGCGCTGGTTTGGCTCGCTGAGGGTCGCGGCCATGGGCACGAGGATCTGCGCCACCACCGAGAACAGCCCGGTCAGCGCCGTGCCGAGGATCAGCCAGGGCAGGCTCGGTGCGCAGGCGCTGATGACCAGGCCCAGGGTGGCGATGGCGGTCATCACGGTGATCAGCCGGCGCTGCTCGAACAGGTCGCCCAGCGGCGCCAGCAGCAACAGCCCGGCGCCGTAGCTGAGCTGCGCGGCAATGACGATGCTGCCGGCGCTGGCGGTGCTCAGGCCGAACTGTTGGGCGATGCTGTGCAGAAGGGGTTGTGCGTAGTAGTTGCTGGCTACGGCCAGGCCGGTGGCGGTGGCCATCAGCAGGATCAGGGCTCGGCTCAGGGTGGGGTTGTGCATGCGCTTCTCGTGACAGGTGGATAAGGGGGTGGCCTGTGCTGGCCTCTTCGCGGGTAAACCACAGTACTCGAAAGCCGTGGTATTCCTGTGGGAGCGGGTTTACCCGCGAAAAGGCCGGCACAGACAACCCTGATTCAGGCAGCGAACCCGCCATCGACAGTCAGGCTGGCCCCGGTAATGTACCCCGCCTCAGGCCCCGCCAGATAAGCCACGAAGCTGGCAATTTCATCCACCTCGCCGTACCGCCCGATGGCCATCAGCGGAATCAGGCTCTCGGCAAACTCGCCACTGGCCGGGTTCATGTCGGTGTCCACCGGCCCCGGCTGCACATTGTTCACGGTAATGCCTTGCGGCCCCAGGTCGCGCGCCATGCCGCGGGTCAGGCCGACCAGCGCCGACTTGCTCATGGCATACGGCGCGCCACCGGCGAACGGCATGCGCTCGGCGTTGGTGCTGCCGATGTTGATGATGCGCCCGCCCTGGCCCATGTAGCGCGCCGCCGCCTGGCTGGCGACGAACACGCTGCGTACGTTCACCGCCAGCATGCGGTCGAAGTCGGCCAGGTCGAATTCGCTCACCGGGGCTACCGTCAGCACGCCGGCGTTGTTGACCAGGATATCCAGCTGGCCGAAGGCCTTGACGGTGTCGTCCACGGCCAGTTGCACGGCTGCCGCATCAGCGCTGTCGGCCCGCAGTGCCAAGGCACGGCCGCCGTTTTCGACAATTTCCCGGGCCAGCTCTTCGGCCGGGCCGGCGGAGCTCACATAGGTGAAGGCTACCTGTGCGCCTTCGCGGGCCAGGCGCCGTACGATGGCCGCGCCGATACCGCGGGAGCCGCCCTGGACCAGGGCCACTTTGCCTTCGAGGGTATGTTGCTTGGACATGCTGTTCTCCTGCTGGAAGCCAGGCTGAAATGCCTTGGATGAGCGCAGTATCCGCGCTCGATTACCTGCTGATAAGATGGCAATCACTATCAGCAGAGTAAACCTTTGGTTGCCAATCATGGCCCTTGAATCGTTCAACGCCCTGGAATGCTTCATCCGCAGTGCCGAGGTCGGCAGCTTTGCCGAAGCCGCCCGGCGCCTGCACATCACCCCGGCTGCCGTGGGCAAGCATGTGGCCCAGCTGGAGGCGCGCCTGGGCGTGCGGTTGTTCCAGCGTAGTACGCGCAAGCTGACCCTGACCGAAGCGGGGCAGCGGTTTCTCGGCGAAGTCAGCGACAGCTTCCGCACCATCCAGTACGCCGTGGCCAACCTGGCCAGCGCCGAGGGCCAGCCGGCCGGGTTGTTGCGGGTGAGCATGGGCACGGTGTTCGGGCGCTTGTACGTGTTGCCTTTGCTGGGTGAGTTCCTGCGACGCTACCCGGGCATCACCCCGGACTGGCATTTCGACAACCGCCAGGTCGACCTGATCGGCCAGGGCTTCGATGCGGCGATTGGTGGAGGCTTCGAACTGCCGCCGGGGGTGGTGGCGCGCAAGTTGACCCCGGCGCACCGGGTGCTGGTGGCGGCACCGGCGTACCTGGCCCGGCATGCGCCGATCGACGACCCACAGGCACTGCAACGGCACGACGGTATTCTGATTCGCTCGCCGCAGACCGGGCGGGTGCGCTCATGGCCGTTGACCAGCCGTTGGCAGGTGCAGCAGCCGCTGCAATTGCGCCAGGCAATGACCATGAGCGATTCGGATGCGGCCTGCGCGGTGGCCGAGCAGGGCTTGGGGATTGCCCTGGTGAGCCTGCCGTTTGCGGTGCCATACCTGCAGGGCAGGCGGCTGCAGCGGGTGTTGCCCGACTGGTATGTGGACGATGGGCATATCAGCCTGTATTTCGCCGAGCACAAGCTGTTGCCGGGCAAGACCCGGGCGTTTGTCGATTTTGTCGTGGAGCAGTTCGCGGAGCAGGGGCTGGCGGGGCGGTTCGATGCGTTGCAAAGTTTGTAGATGTGCATCGCCTGTACTGGCCTCTTCGCGGGTGAACCCGCTCCCACAGGGTTGCACCCGGCTTGAGAGCAGTGCAGTACTGGTGCGGGCAAGGCCGGTTCAGACAACCTCGACAATGAACAAGGCCTGCGTCCCCAGGTTCACTTCTTCATCCACCTTCTTGCCAAGCAGCTGCTGCCCCAGCGGCGAGCGCGGGGTGATCACCGTCACCAGCTCATCCCCTTGGCCAATCTTCAAGCCCGCCGCCTCGGGCCCGAGGAACAGCCGGCGTTGCCCGCCATCCTCGTCTTCCAGGGTGACGAGGTTGCTCAGCTGCACCCCGCGCGCGGGGTCGTAATCGCGCAGCAGCAATTGCTGGTAGGTCAGCAGCGCCTGGCGAATCTCGGCGCTGCGGCGGGCCTGGCCGGTGGCCAGGTACGAGGCTTCCAGGCCGAGGGTGTCGTATTTGTTCTCGGCGATGTTCTCTTCAGCAGTGGCCGCTTCATACGCGGTTTGCGCCGCGCGGGTCAGCACATCCGAGTCGTGCTCGAGGGTGGCGACGATCTGCGCCAGCAGCCGGGGTTTGTTCAGGGTCAATAACAGAACTCCAGTACGTTGGCCTGGCTTTTGTCAGTCGGCGCGGTGCGGTTCTGCTGCAGCCAGAACTGGCATTTGGGGCTGTTGAGATTGCGCGGGTTGCCCTCGGCAGCCTCGGCGGCCTGTTGCACTTGCTGCTGGTGCAGGATGTCCTTGTAGCGCTCGAACATCTCGGCCTGGGCATCCGCCGCAGGGGCCGGCGCTGCTGGCGCGGCAGGCCGGAATGCACCGGGGGCGACGGCCTGGGCCAGGGGTTGCGCCTGCTGTGGCCACAGTTGCAGGGCCAGCCACAGGCTGGCGGCAATGGCCACGGCGCCCAGCCACAGGCCAAAGGCAACGCAGGCGATCAACGGCAGCGGCTTGAGGGTGATCTTCAGTTCACGGTGGCGGGGCATGCTTGCCTCCTGGCAGGGTGGGTCGGGGTGCATTGTCGCATGCGCCTGGGTATTTTTCCGCGCAGGTGCTTTTGTCGACGACAATTTATGCGCAGAATTCGCGGTTTTTGTACCGGTACGGGAGAGGCGCATGAAAGCCACCTGGGACATCTTCTGCAGCGTCGTCGACAATTATGGCGATATTGGCGTGACCTGGCGCCTGGCCCGGCAGCTGGTGGCCGAGCACGGCCTGGCGGTGCGCCTGTGGGTGGACGACCTCGCCGCCTTCACACCCATGTGCCCCGGCGCCGACGCCACTGCCGCGCAGCAATGGCAGCACGGCGTCGAGGTGCGCCAGTGGCCGGCGCTGTGGTTGCCGCAAGCCCCGGGCGATGTGGTGATCGGTGCGTTTGCCTGCCAGTTGCCTGCAGCGTATGTCGAGGCCATGCGTGCCTGCCCACGGCCGCCGCTGTGGCTGAACCTCGAGTACCTCAGTGCCGAGGACTGGGTAGAAGGCTGCCATGGCCTGCCTTCGCCGCAGCCCAATGGCCTGCGCAAGGTGTTTTTCTTCCCCGGCTTTAGCGAAAACACCGGTGGCCTGCTGCGGGAGGCTTCGCTACTGGCCCGGCGTGACGCGTTCCAGCAGTCGGCCGCTGCGCGCCAGGCGTTCCTGCACGGGCTTGGCGTTAACCCTGAGCCGGGCGCGTTGCTGGCCTCGCTGTTCGCCTACGAAAACCCGCAGTTGAGCAACTGGCTGGAGGCCCTGGCCACGGGCGCGCAAGCCTGCCACCTGCTGGTGCCGCAAGGGCGCATCGTCGCCGGGCTCAGCCAGTGGTTTGGCGAGGCAGCGCTGGCAGTGGGGGATGTGCGCATGCGCGGTGCGCTGACCGTGCAGGTGCTGCCGTTCGTCAGCCAGGACGACTTCGACCGGCTGCTGTGGTGCTGCGACTTCAACGCCGTGCGTGGTGAAGACTCGTTCGTGCGCGCGCAGTGGGCGGGGCAGCCGATGCTGTGGCACATCTACGTGCAGGACGAGAACGCCCACTGGGAAAAACTCGAAGCGTTTCTCGCGCACTATCGACGCGGGTTGTCAGACGAAGCCGATGCTGCGCTGCTTGCTCTGTGGCGCGCCTGGAACATGGATTGCGACATGGCCCAGGCCTGGCAGGCGGCCCGTCAGCATTGGCCGGAACTGCAGGCGCATGCCCGGCGGTGGGCCGCGCGGCAGGCCACTCAGCCGGACCTTGCCATGACGCTGGTACAGTTTTACCGAAATTGGCTATGATATGCGGCCTCGATTTTTATAAATCCATCCAGATTCGGATACTTCGTAATGAAAACTGGTAAAGAACTGAAACCCGGTACCGTACTGCGGATCGACAACGACCCGTGGCTGGTTCAAAAAGCTGAGTTCACCAAGTCGGGCCGTAACAGCGCGATCATGAAGACCAAGCTGAAGAACCTGCTGACCGGCTACAAGACCGAAACCGTCTACGGTGCAGACGACAAGCTGGACGACGTGATCCTGGATCGCAAAGAAGCGACCCTGTCGTTCATCAACGGTGACGAATACACCTTCATGGACACCACCGACTACACCATGTACGAACTGAACGCCGAGGACATCGAAGCCGTTCTGCCGTACATCGAAGAAGGCATGGAAGACGTCTGCGAAGCCGTGTTCTTCGAAGGCCGCCTGGTATCGGTCGAACTGCCGACCACCATCAGCCGTCAGGTTGTCTACACCGAGAACGCTGCTCGCGGCGACACCTCGGGCAAGGTCATGAAGCCTGCCAAGCTGAAGAACGGCACCGAAATCTCGGTCGCCGACTTCATCCAGATCGACGAGTGGATCGACATCGACACTCGCGACAATAGCTTCAAGGGCCGTTCCAAGAAGTAAGCCTTCTTGTGAAACGCAAAAACCCGGCCTCGGCCGGGTTTTTTTGTGCGTGGGAGTGGCCTTGTGTCGCGAAAGGGCCGCAAGGCGGCCCCGGCGATATCAAGGTGTACCCGAGATTCTGGGGCCGCTTCGCGCCCCATCGCGACGCAAGGCCGCTCCCACAGCCTTAGACGGTCACATGCAACCGCACATCCACATTGCCACGGGTAGCGTTGGAGTACGGGCACACCTGGTGCGCCTTTTCCACCAGCCCTTCGGCATCGGCCTGGGCCAGGCCCGGCAGGTTGATGTGCAGGTCGATGTCCAGGCCGAAACCACCCGGAATCTGGCCGATGCCCACCTTCGCGGTGATCGAGGCATCTGCCGGCAGGGCCTTTTTCTCTTGCCCGGCGACGAACTTCAGGGCGCCGATGAAGCACGCCGAGTAGCCGGCGGCGAACAGCTGCTCGGGGTTGCTGCCGTTACCGCCTGCGCCACCCAGTTCCTTGGGGGTACTCAGGCTGACCTCCAGCTTGCCGTCGCTGGAACGGGATTTGCCGTCGCGCCCACCGGTGGAGGTAGCTTCTGCGATGTACAGCGGAGTGACCTTTTGCATCTTGAGCCTCGCTAATGTGCTGTGCGCTACCTGTCTGCAGGAGGGCGCGGGTTGGTGTGGGATTTAAATTAGCGCGCAATTAGTTAGTGCGCAAGATAAATCGTCACCGCTCGTCGGAACGGCCATCGCACAGCATAGTCGTCAGAGGCTTTTCTGCAGGTTCTCGCGCAGCAGCAGCAGCTCTGCCTGCAACTGTTGCAGCTGTTCCAGGCTATGCCCGCTGGCCTTGAGGATGCACTGCGGCACTTCCTTGGCCCGCTGTTGCAGGGCACGGCCCTTGTCGGTCAGTTGCACCAGCACCACCCGTTCGTCCTCGCGGCTGCGGTTGCGCTGCAGCAGGCCTTCGCTTTCCAGGCGCTTGAGCAGCGGCGTCAGCGAGCCGGGGTCGGTGAGCAGGTGCTGGCTGATTTCGCCTACGGTCAGGCCGTCGTGCTCCCACAGCACGAGCATGGCCAGGTACTGCGGGTAGGTCAGGCCCAGGGCCTGCAGCAGGGGTTTGTAGACCTTGGTCATCAGCAACGAGGTGGAGTGCAGGGCGAAACAGACCTGGTTGTCCAGCAGCAGCTCGTCACAGGAGGCTTGGGTGTCGGCGTTCATGCAGGTCCTTGAAAGTAATCAATAGGGCAGTCTGGCACGCGGGTGACTGATGCGCGCATTACTCGCGCAATTCACTGCGCAACGCCAGGTCCCAGGGTGGAATCGGGCTGAAGCGGCTCTTGAGGAATTCGAGCAGCAAACGGCTGCGAGAGTTCGTTTCATGTTCCAGGCGTAGCGCGTAGATACCGCTGGTTTCCGCTTCGGGCAAGCCGCCGTCGCAAAACAACGCTACCAGCTCGCCGCGCAGCAGGTAGTCGCTGATCAGCCAGGTCGGCAGATGGGCGATGCCCAGGCCGGCGAGGGCGCCGAACAGCAGGGTCTCGGCGTTATTGGCGGCCATGCGCATGCGTGAGGGCCGGAACAGGCGGGTTTGCCCGGCCACGCTGAAGCGCCAGGCGAAGGGTGGCGCCAGGCCGTCCCAGTCCAGGCCGTCGTGTTCGGGCAGTTCGCTGGGGCAGGTGGGCATGCCGCGGCTGGCCAGGTAAGCCGGGCTGGCACAGGCGATGCGCACCATGTAGGCCAGCGGCGTGGCGACCAGCCGGGTGTCGGCAAGCGGGCCGGCGCGCAGCACCAGGTCGACCTCGCCCAGGTGGCTGCCGTGCAGGTCGACGAAGCTGTCGATCAGCCGCAGCTGCACATCCAGGCCCGGGTAGGCCACGAGGAAATCGGCAATCGCCGGGGCCAGGTGGCGACGGCCGAAGGCGGCGGGGGCGTCGATGCGGATCAGGCCCTCAGGGGCATTGCTCAGCGACACCGCTTCGGCGCGAGCCAGGCGCAGTTCCTCGATGATACGCCTGGCCCGTTCGGCAAAGGCATTGCCGGCGGGCGTGGCGCGCACGGCGTGGGTGCTGCGGGTGAACAGGCGGCTGCCGACGGCGCTTTCCAGGTTGTCGATGCGCCGCGCCACGGCCGACGGGGTCAGCGGATGGCGCCGGGCGGCGGCAGAAAAGCTGCCGGTTTCCAGCACATCGAGGAACAGGCTCAGTTGGTCGGTGAGGGTATCGGGGCTCATGGTTGCCTTGCTTTTGCGAAAAACGCACAGCCATTGTGCGCTGCTGTGCGTTTCCCCGCCAGCCTGCAGTCGTTAGCATGCTCGCATTCTCTGTACAGGCGGACGAGGCCCTGATGATCGAATGGTTGTTGTATATCGCGCTGGGCGCTGCCCTGGGGACCATGGGTGGCCTGTTCGGCATTGGCGGCGGGCTGATCGCCATCCCTGCGCTGGGCGTGCTGTTCGGCCTGGACCAGCAGTTGGCGCAGGGCACGGCGCTGGTGATGGTGGTACCGAACGTGCTGTTGGCGCTGTGGCGTTATCACCAGCGTAACCGCATCGAATTGCGCCATGCCGTGCCGCTGTCGCTGTGCAGCTTCGTGTTCGCCTGGCTCGGGTCGATCTGGGCGGTGGGGCTGGATGCGCATTCCATGCGCCTGGGCTTTGTCGGCTTTCTGGTGGCGCTGGCAGTGTGGAACGTGGCGCGGATGTTCATGAAGGTGACGCCGCCCAGCGCCGAATTGCGCCATGCCTGGCCGTGGCTGGGCGTGCTGGGCAGCTTTGCCGGGACCATGGGTGGCTTGTTCGGGGTGGGCGGGGCGGTGGTGGCCACGCCGATCCTGACCAGCGTGTTCGGCACGACCCAGGTGGTGGCGCAGGGGCTGTCGCTGGCGCTGGCGGCGCCGAGCACCTTGGTCACCCTGGTGACCTACGGCGTGCACCACAGCGTCGACTGGGGCGTTGGGCTGCCGTTGGCGATGGGTGGCTTGCTCAGCATCAGCTGGGGGGTGAAGCTGGCCCATGCATTGCCGGAGAAGGCCTTACGGGCAATGTTCTGTGTGTTCCTGGTGGTGTGTGCGGTGCTGCTCGGGTTTGAGCTTTGAGCCGTGAGCGCATGGGGCCGCTTTGCGGCCCATCGCCGGCAAGCCAGCTCCCACAGGTTTCAGCGTAAGCCCGAGGCATACGCAGCCCCACGTGGGAGCGGGCAAGCCCGCGAAGCAGGCCGCGCGGTGGATGGCACCGGCTGCGCCGGTGTTCGCGGCCACGGCCGCTCCCACAGGGATCGCGCCAGCTTTTGGAAATTGACCACGACAGTTGCTCCCACCTCGACCGCATGCTGCTCAAGAGATCACAGGACGTAAGGCTGATGCGGTCGGGGTGGGTGCTGGCTTGCCGGCGATGGGCTGCGCAGCAGCCCCGGGTCAGTTGAACCCTTCGATGATGTAGTCGGCCATGCAGTCGGTAATCGGTGATGGGTTCTGGGTACTGCGCACCAGCATCACATTGGCCACTGGCAGCTGCGGCAACCCTTCGCTCTCGCCGAGTATGCGCAGGTTCCCGCCAATCAGGCTCTGCAACTGCGCCGTCACCGCCAGCCCGGCGGTGACGATGGCGAAGATCGCTGCCAGGCTCGGGCTGGTGTAGGCGATGCGGTAATCGATGCCTTGGGCCTCCAGCGCATTGCAGGTCCAGGCCCGGCAGAAGCAGTCACTGTTGAACAACGCCAGCGGAATGGGCCGTTGCTCCTGCGGGCAGAAGCCTTCGGCGGCGGCCCACACCAGGCGTTCCTGGCGCAGCAGCTGGCCAATCTCGTTGCCCGGTTCGCGGGTGACGATGGTCAGGTCAAGGTCCTGGCGTAGCATCAGTTGCTTGGACGATTCGCAATGCACCTCCACCTGCACCAGCGGGTAGGCCTGGGCAAAGCTCGACAGGATGGTCGGCAGAAAGCGCATGGCGTAGTCGTCCGGCGTGCCGATGCGCACCACCCCGACCATGTGCGGCATGCGCAGGGTGTTGAACACTTCGCCATGCAGCTTGAGGATGCGCCGCGCATAGCCCAGCAGCACCTGGCCTTCGGCGGTCAGCCGCACCTGGCGGCCTTCACGCTCGAACAGCTGGCGCTGCAGGATGTCTTCTTCCAGGCGTTTCATCTGCATGCTCACCGCCGACTGGGTGCGGTTGACCACTTCGCCGGCGCGGGTGAAACCGCCTTGTTCGGCGATGGCGACGAAGGTGCGCAGGACATCGGAATCGAGACTCTGGTAGTGGGACATTGCATCAATCTCCGAGATGCAAGGCATCAGAAACATTCGTTGGATTGATCTTAAGCCTGACGCGAGACTGGAGCCATCAACACGGAGGGCTTCACGATGAAAGGTCATGTCAGCAGCATTCAGCAACCTGCCTTTTCCCTGACCCACCTGTGGCACGCGGCGTTAGAGCGCCCGGCGCGCTGGCTGGAGCTGTATCGCCAGCGCCAGCAGCTGGCCAGCCTCAGTGACGCGACTTTGCACGACCTGGGTTTGAGCCGGGCGGACATCCAGCAAGAGGCCGAGCGGCATTTCTGGGATGATCCGCTGAGGAAGTGATGCGTGGCAGTAACTCTTGCTCTTGCTCCTGCTCGTTTCGGCTTTTGCTTCTAAGCGCACGATAGTTCAGGCGCTTAGAAGCAAGATCAAAAGCGAAAAGCGAAAAGCGCTCAGCGCCGCACCTGCTTGAGGGTTTCGGCAATCAGGAACGCCAGCTCCAGGGACTGGTCGGCATTCATGCGCGGGTCGCAGTGGGTGTGATAACGGTCAGACAGCGCATCCTCGGTAATCGGCCGGGCGCCGCCGATGCATTCGGTGACGTTTTGCCCGGTCATCTCGATATGGATGCCGCCAGCGTGGCTGCCTTCGGCCTGGTGCACCTGGAAGAACTGCTTGACCTCGTCCAGGATCTGCGCGAAATCGCGGGTCTTGTAGCCGCTGCTGGCCTTGATGGTATTGCCGTGCATCGGGTCGGAACTCCACAGCACCTTGCGCCCTTCGCGCTCGACGGTGCGGATCAGCCCCGGCAGGTGGTCGCCGACCTTGCCGGCGCCCATCCGCACGATCAGGTTCAGGCGGCCCGGGTCATTGGCCGGGTTCAGCGTGTCGATCAGGCGGATCAGCTCTTCAGGGTTCATGCTCGGGCCAACCTTGACCCCGATCGGGTTGTGCACGCCGCGCAGGAACTCGACATGGGCGCCATCGAGCTGGCGGGTGCGGTCGCCGATCCACAGCATATGCGCCGAGCAGTCGTAGTAGTCACCGGTCAGGCTGTCCTGGCGCACGAAGGCTTCTTCATAGTTCAGCAACAGCGCTTCGTGGGCGGTGAAGAAGCTGGTTTCACGCAGCTGCGGTGCGCTGTCCAGGCCGCAGGCGCGCATGAACGCCAGGGTTTCGTCGATGCGGTTGGCCAGCTGGTGGTACTTATCGGCCAGCGCCGAGTTGGCGATGAAGTCGAGGTTCCACTTGTGCACTTGATGCAGGTCGGCAAACCCGCCCTGGGCGAAGGCCCGCAGCAGGTTGAGGCTGGCGGTGGCCTGGTGGTAGGCCTGCAGCAGGCGCTCCGGGTCGGGGATGCGGCTCTTGGCGTCGAAGCCGATGCCGTTGACGATGTCGCCACGGTAGGCGGGCAGGGTGATGTCGCCGATGGTTTCATCGCCGGCAGAGCGCGGCTTGGCGAACTGCCCGGCCATGCGCCCGACCTTGACCACCGGGCAGCCGGCGGCAAAGGTCATGACGATGGCCATCTGCAGCAGCACCTTGAAGGTGTCGCGGATTTTTGCCGCCGAGAACTCGGCGAAGCTCTCGGCGCAGTCGCCACCCTGCAACAGGAAGGCGCGGCCTTCGGTGACCTCGGCGAACTGCCGGCGCAGCTCGCGCGCCTCACCGGCGAACACCAGCGGCGGGTAGCTGGCCAGGGTCTGTTCGACCTTCAGCAGGTGCGCGGCATCGGGGTAGGTCGGTTGCTGCTGGATCGGCAGGGCGCGCCAGCTGTCAGGGCTCCACGGTTGGTTCATCTCGGGCTCGGTCTTGTCAGTTGTAGGCTGTGGGCCATGGTAACAGTTGGCGCCGTGCTTGTTGCATCAGGGGCGTTGGCGGACAATGCGCGTTTTTGCGCGGGCAGGGTGGTGAGCATGGCGGCGGAACGGGAAGAGCGGCTGTTGGCACGGGTGGAGGATGCCTTTGGCGTCATCAGCGTGTACGAAGTCGACGATTACCGCTTTCTCGAATTCGGCGATGCAATCGAGCAGAGCTGCGTGTTCACTGCTGACCCCAGCTGGCTGGAGTACGACTACACCCGCGCGATGCTGGTCGGGGCGCTGTGCCACGAGCAGCCGGAAAGCGCGCTGTTTCTCGGCCTGGGCGCCGGCACGCTGACCCAGGCGTGCATGAAGTTCCTGCCGCTGGACGACATCGAGGCGATCGAGCTGCGTGCCGATGTGCCGCGCCTGGCCATGCAGTACCTTGGCCTGGACGACGACCCGCGGCTGTACGTGCGCATCGGGGATGCCCTGGAGCTGTTGCCCACGGCGGAAAAGGCCGACCTGCTGTTCGTCGACCTGTATACCGACCATGGGCCGGGGGTGGGCCACCTGGCGTGGAAATTCCTGGAAAACTGCCAGCAGCAACTGAACCCGGGCGGCTGGCTGGTGATCAACCAGTGGGCCAACGATGACGGCAAGCCGCTGGGGGCGGCGTTGCTGCGCGGGTTGTACCACCGGCATTACTGGGAGCTGCCGGTGAAGGAGGGCAATGTGATCCTGCTGGTGCCTGCGGACCTGGAGCAGAGCCTGGACATGGCGGGCTTGAGAGCCCGGGCCGAGGCACTGGCGCCGCGGCTGGGGTATAGCCTTGAAGGGCTGATCCGCGAGATTCGTCCGGCGACCTGAAGACCGCGTCGCCTACTTCGCGGGTAAACCCGCTCCCACAGGGATGTCATGGACCTGAGGGCAACGCTTTACCTGTGGGAGCGGGTTCACCCGCGAAGAAGACAACGCGGTAGCGCAGGCGGGAATCGTTTCAGCCGCTCATCGCTGTTGGCTCCCATACTGACCCTGCACCCTGAAAATTTTCCTCACGCCCCGTACTATTTCGGGTATAGTACGCGCCGGTCTTTTAGCGGACCGCAAAATCAGGTGGTGCAAATCCTCCGAATCCAGCTTCGGCTGCACGTCCGCTAGGCGGACTTTCCCACGTTTTCTTTTTCAATCGTTTTCGCAAATCCCCGCCGACAAAGCTGCCTGGGTGACCGTTCCGGTCTTTCAAGGCATGTGCAGCTTTGCAGCATGGGTCTTTGCGGATGCACTTAGAGGCAGACCCATGACCCAGGAAACCGGCGGCTTCGCCGCTCTCGATCTCAACCCGAACATTGTTGCTGCCGTACTGGCTACCGGCTACGAAGAGCCGTCCGCCATTCAGCAACAATCGATCCCGATCATCCTCGCCGGTCACGACATGATCGGCCAGGCGCAGACTGGCACCGGCAAGACCGCTGCCTTCGCCCTGCCGATCCTCAACAAGATCGATGTGAGCAAGCGCGAACCGCAAGCCCTGATCCTGGCGCCGACCCGTGAGTTGGCGCTGCAAGTTGCTACCGCTTTCGAAACCTACGCCAAGCAGATGCCAGGCGTGAACGTGGTCGCCGTGTACGGTGGTGCCCCGATGGGCCCACAGCTGCGTGCGATCCGCAACGGCGCGCAGATCGTCGTCGCCACCCCGGGCCGTCTGTGCGACCACCTGCGTCGTGACGAAAAGGTCCTGTCGACCGTGCAATACCTGGTACTGGACGAAGCCGACGAGATGCTCAAGCTGGGCTTCATGGATGACCTCGAAGTGATCTTCGACGCAATCCCGGCTACCCGTCAGACCGTTCTGTTCTCCGCAACCCTGCCGTCGTCGATCCGTTCGATCGCCGAGCGTCACCTGCGCGAACCCAAGCACGTCAAGATCCAGAGCAAGACCCAGACCGTTACCGCGATCGACCAGGCCCACCTGATGGTCCACGCCGACCAGAAGATCCCGGCTGTACTGCGTCTGCTGGAAGTGGAAGAGTTCGACGCCCTTATCGCCTTCGTGCGCACCAAGCAAGCCACCCTGGACCTGGCCGCCGCGCTGGAAGCCAAGGGCTACAAGGCTGCCGCACTGAACGGCGACATCGCCCAGAACCAGCGTGAGCGCGTGATCGACTCGCTCAAGGATGGCCGCCTGGACATCGTCGTCGCGACCGACGTCGCTGCCCGTGGTCTGGACGTACCGCGCATCACTCACGTGTTCAACGTGGACATGCCGTACGACCCGGAGTCCTACGTTCACCGTATCGGCCGTACCGGCCGTGCCGGTCGCGATGGCCGTGCACTGCTGCTGGTCACCCCGCGTGAGCGCCGCATGCTGCAGGTGATCGAGCGCGTTACCGGGCAGAAGGTGGCCGAAGCGCGCCTGCCGAATGCCCAGGCCGTGCTGGATGCCCGCATCAAGAAGCTGACCAACAGCCTGGCGCCGCTGGTGGCCGAAGCCGAAGCCAGCCATGGCGAGCTGTTCGACCGCCTGACCAACGACCTGGGTTGCAGCGCCCGCGCCCTGGCTTCGGCCCTGCTGCGCAAGGCCACCAATGGCCAGGCGCTGGACCTGGCGGCGGTAGAGCGTGAGCAGCCGCTGGTGCCAAGCTTCGCCCCGCGTGGCGAGCGTACCGAACGTAGTGAGCGTGGCGAGCGCCCTGACCGTGGTGACCGCGAGCGCCGTGCGCCGCTGCCACTGGCCGAAGGTCGCGTGCGTTGCCGTACTGCCCTGGGTGCCCGTGACGGCATCGCCGCCAAGAACCTGCTGGGCGCGATCCTCAACGAGGGTGGCCTGGCGCGTGACGCCATCGGCCGCATCCAGGTGCGCGACAGCTTCAGCCTGGTCGAGCTGCCGGAAGACGGCCTGGAAAAGCTGCTGTCCAAGCTCAAGGACACCCGCGTGGCTGGCAAGCAGCTGAAGCTGCGTCGCTACCGCGAGGATTGATCCTGGCGCAATGAAAAATCCCCGGCTTTGGTCGGGGATTTTTTTTGCCTGTGCCGGCCCCTTCGCGGGCTTGCCCGCTCCCACAGATGTCCAGGACCTGTGGGAGCGGGCGAGCCCGCGAACAGGCCCGTCAGCCAAACCGATAAATGTCCATCCCCAACGCCCCCAAGGTGAACCCCTGGTGCACCACCCCGAATTCGCCCCCCGCCCCAAGGGCAAAGAACAGCGGCAACAGGTGCTCATCACTGGGGTGGTTACGCACCGCAAACGGCGCCTGCTGTCGGTAATCCAGCAACGCCGCCTGGTCGTCTGCCTGCAGCTTTTCCACCACCCAGTCCCTGAACGCCAGCGCCCAGGGCTCGATCACTTCCGGCCCGGCATGCCAGTCCAGTTCGCCCAGGTTGTGGGTAATACTGCCCGAACCTATCAGCAGTACGCCTTCGTCGCGTAGCCCAGCCAGCGCCTGGCCCACCTCGATCTGCAGCGCCGGCCCCAGGTGGCTGGGCAGTGACACCTGCACCACCGGAATGCTCGCCTCCGGGTACATCAGCGACAGCGGCACCCAGGCCCCATGATCGAACGGCCGCTGCGCGTCCAGCCGCGCGGACAGCCCCGCCGTCTGCAGCAATCCACTGACCTGGCCAGCCAGGGCAGGGTTACCGGGCGCCGGGTACTGCACGGCGTACAGGGCCGGTGGGAAACCATGGAAGTCATGCCAGGTCTCGGGGCGTTCAGCGCCGGTCACCAGCAGTTCGCGGCTTTCCCAGTGCGCCGACACCACCACGATCGCCTTCGGACGCGGCAGGGCATTGCCCAGCCCGGCCAGCGCTGGCCCGCTGGCACCGGGTTGCAGGGCAAGCATGGGGGAGCCGTGGGAAATGAACAGGCTGGGCAGCATGGCGAGGTCCTGAAGGTTAAGATGCACTCATCTTCGACCAACTACAGATCGAAATCCAAACCAAGTTTTACCGACAAACTATCTAAAAACCGGGAGTGATCATGGAGCCAGCGTTCTGGCAGAAGCGGTGGGCCGACAACCAGATCGGCTTTCATCAGGCGCAGGTGAACCCCTATCTGCAACAGTTTTGGCCACGGTTGCAGTTGGCGCCGGGCAGTCGGGTACTGGTGCCGCTGTGCGGCAAGAGCCTGGACCTGGCCTGGTTGGCGGGGCAGGGGCACCACGTGGTGGGCGTGGAGCTGTCGCGGCGGGCAGTGGAGAATTTTTTCGACGAGCATGGGCTTGCGGCCGAGGTACGCCAGCAGGGCGGTTTCGAGGTATGGCGCAGTGGAGGCGTAGAGTTGTGGTGTGGTGACTTCTTTGCCTTGCAGCCGGAGGATATTGGCGACTGCACAGGGTTGTATGACCGGGCGGCAGTAATCGCCTTGCCACCGCAGATGCGCGCGCGATACCTGCAACGCTTGTCGGTTTTGCTGCCGGCAAGTTGCCAAGGGTTGGTGGTGACGCTGGATTATGACCAGGCGCTGCTGGGCGGGCCGCCGTTCTCGGTGGGGGATGAAGAGCTGCGCCAGGGCTTTGCCGGCTGGCAGGTGGAAGAGCTGGAAGTGCGGCAGGTGATTGGCGAGAGCCCGAAGTTTGTGCAGGCCGGAGTGCCCAGCCTGTTGGAGCGGGTGTACCGGGTTCGCCGTTGATGGGGTAGTTGGCCTGTGCCGGCCTCTTCGCGGGCTCGCCCGCTCCCACAGGTTCCCCGCAGCTTTCAAGGTCTGCGCAAACCCTGTGGGAGCGGGTTTACCCGCGAAGAGGCCGGTACAGGCTATTCACCACTGTGAATCAACCGCGACGGCGCAGGGCCTCGATACGGTCTTCCAGCGGTGGGTGGCTCATCAGCAGCCCGGCCAGGCCGTGCTTCAGGCCGCCATTGATGCCGAAGGCCTTCATGGTATCGGGCATGTGCACCGGCAGGCCTTGCTCCACGCGCAGGCGCTGCAGGGCACCGATCATCGCTGCGGTCCCGGCCAGCTGCGCACCGGCCTCGTCGGCGCGGTATTCGCGGCGGCGCGAGAACCACATCACGATCATGCTGGCCAGAATACCCAGGATCAGCTCGGCTACGATGGTCGCCACATAGTAGGCAATACCCTGGCCTTCCTCGTTCTTGAAGATGACCTTGTCGACGAAGTTGCCGATGATGCGGGCGAAGAACATCACGAAGGTGTTCACCACGCCCTGCACCAGCGCCAGGGTGACCATGTCGCCGTTGGCCACGTGGCCGATCTCGTGGGCCAGCACCGCACGCACTTCATCAGGCGAGAAGCGCTCGAGCAGGCCCTGGGACACCGCGACCAGCGCGTCGTTGCGGTTCCAGCCGGTGGCGAAGGCATTGGCCTCGTACGCGGGGAAGATACCCACCTCGGGCATCTTGATGCCCGCTTCACGGGACAGCTCTTCGACCGTCTGCAACAGCCACTGCTCGTGGCGGGTGCGCGGCTGGCTGATGATCTGGGTGCCAGTGGTCATCTTCGCCATCCACTTGGAGATGAACAGCGAGACGAGGGAGCCGGCAAAGCCGAACACGGCGCAGAACACCAGCAGGCTGCTGAGGTTCAGGTCGACCCCGTTGGCGGCCATGAACCCGTTGAAACCGAACAGGCTCAGGGTAATGCTTGCAACCAGCACCACCGCAAGGTTGGTGGCTACAAACAAAAGAATGCGCATCATGGTTGTTACGTTCTCCTGACGGATGAGTTGTCGCTTACTGCGGGGTATATAAGGCGCCGGCCGTGCCGATTCAATCGGGCGACTATTTCAAACTGTGTACGGCGGAGTATGGCAGAGGATGACGCGCGGGCTGTGGGATAGAGCGTTGCAGGATGTAAGAAACATCCTGTGGGATTTCGCGGCTGCTTTGCAGCCCATCGCCGGCAAGCCAGCGCCCACAGGTGCCCCACAATCTTCAGGCCTGTGGTGGTCCTGTGGGAGCCAGCTCCAACAGGGCCCCCACAACCTTCAGGCCTATGGAAATCCTGTGGGAGCAACTGTCTTGATCAATTTCCAAAAACTGGCGCGATCCCTGTGGGAGCGGCCGTGGCCGCGAACACCGGCGCAGCCGGTGCCATCCCTCGCGTCGCCTGCTTCGCGGGTGAACCCGCTCCCACATGGGGCTGCGTATGCCTCGGGCTTACGCTGAAACCTGTGGGAGCGGCTTTAGCCGCGAACACCGGCGCAGCCGGTGCCATCCACCACATCGTCTGCTTCGCGGGCTTGCCCGCTCCCACATGGGCTGCGTATGCCTCGGGCTTGCGCTGAAACCTGTGGGAGCTGGCTTGCCGGCGATGAGGCCGGTACTTACTGCGAATAAGTCCGCAGGAAGTTGCCGATCCGGCCGATCGCCGCTTCCAGGTCATCCACCCGCGGCAAGGTCACCACGCGGAAGTGGTCCGGCCATGGCCAGTTGAATGCCGTCCCCTGAACGATCAGCAGCTTCTCCGCCAGCAGCAGGTCGAGGGCGAACTTCTCGTCGTTGAGGATCGGGCATACCTTTGGGTCGATCCGCGGAAACGCATACAGCGCCCCCATCGGCTTCACGCAGCTCACGCCCGGGATGTCGTTGAGCAGCTCGTAGGTGCGGTTGCGCTGTTCCAGCAGGCGGCCCGGCGGCAGGACCAGGTCGTTGATGCTCTGGTAGCCGCCCAGCGCGGTCTGGATCGCATGCTGGGCCGGCACGTTGGCGCACAGGCGCATGTTGGCCAGCATGTCGATGCCTTCGATGTAGCTCTGCGCGTGGTGCTTGGGCCCGGAGATGATCAGCCAGCCGGAACGGAAGCCCGCCACCCGGTACGACTTGGACAGGCCGTTGAAGGTCAGGCACAGCAGGTCGGGCGCCAGCGAGGCGGTGCTGATGTGCACGGCTTCGTCGTACAGGATCTTGTCGTAGATCTCGTCGGAGAACACCACCAGGTTGTGCTGGCGGGCCAGTTCCAGCATGCCCAGCAGCAGTTCCCGGGAGTACACCGCGCCGGTCGGGTTGTTCGGGTTGATGATCACCAGCGCCTTGGTGTTCGGGGTGATCTTGGCCTTGATGTCGTCAAGGTCGGGGAACCAGTCGGCCTGCTCGTCGCACAGGTAGTGCACCGGCTTGCCGCCGGCCAGGCTGACTGCGGCGGTCCACAGCGGGTAGTCGGGCGCCGGGATCAGCACTTCGTCGCCGTTGTTGAGCAGCGCCTGCATCGACATGACGATCAGCTCGGACACACCATTGCCCAGGTAGATGTCTTCGATGGTGACGCCTTCGATTTCCTTCTGCTGGCAGTACTGCATCACCGCCTTGCGCGCACTGAACAGGCCCTTGGAGTCGCTGTAACCCTGGGCGGTGGGCAGGTTGCGGATCACATCCTGGAGAATTTCGTCAGGCGCCTCGAAGCCAAACGGCGCCGGGTTGCCGATGTTCAGCTTGAGGATGCGATGGCCTTCCTCTTCCAGGCGTTTGGCGTGCTTGAGCACTGGGCCGCGAATGTCGTAGCAGACATTGGCGAGCTTGTTCGATTTGCTGAACTGCATGATGGGATCCCGATTGAGAAAACGCGCTGCGCCCCGCCGAAAGGTTTGAAAGGGCAGGAAGCGGGTGCCAGACTGAACGCCTGGCACACGAAGCCAACTAATATACGTGCCACCCGCGCCCCGGAAAAGACGGTGCGCGGTGAAATTCAGCCTGTCGAGGTTTCTACATGCAAAAGATCGAGAAAACCCTGGAACAGTGGCGGTCGATGCTTGACCCCGAGCAGTACCAGGTATGCCGCCTCAAGGGCACCGAGCGGCCGTTCAGTGGCAAGTACAACAGCGAGCGCCGCGACGGCATCTACCATTGCATCTGCTGCGGCCTGGCGCTGTTCGATGCGCAGACCAAGTTCGATTCCGGTTGCGGCTGGCCGAGCTTCTACGCGCCCATCGAGGACAGCGCGATGATCGAGATCCGCGACACTTCCCACGGCATGATCCGCACCGAGGTCACTTGTGCCCGCTGCGATGCGCACCTGGGCCATGTGTTCCCCGACGGCCCGCCACCGACCGGCCTGCGCTACTGCATCAATTCGGTGTGCATCGACCTGCGCCCGCGCGACTGACCGGAGCCTGACCATGGCTGGATCGATGCTGGACATTCCCTGCGTGACCCTGGGCGGCGAGCACAAGAAGCTCGGCGACTTCCCGGGCAAGGCGCTGCTGGTGGTCAATACCGCCAGCCAGTGTGGCTTTACCCCGCAGTACAAGGGCCTGGAGCAATTGTGGCAGGCCTACCGCGCGCGTGGCCTGGTGGTGCTGGGTTTCCCCTGCAACCAGTTCGGCAAGCAGGAGCCGGGTGATGCGCGGGAGATTGCGCACTTCTGCGAGCGCAATTTCGGCGTGAGCTTTCCGCTGTTCCGCAAGGTCGAGGTCAACGGCCCCGGCAGCCACCCGCTGTTCGTCGAACTCAAGCAGCGTGCCCCGGGCATTCTGGGCAGCCAGAAGATCAAGTGGAACTTCACCAAGTTCCTGATCGACCCGGCCAGCGGCCAGGTGACGCGCTACGCCCCCACCACCAAGCCGCAGGCGCTGGAAGCGGACATTGAGCGCCTGCTCAGCCGTTGACCGGCACCCAGTGCTCGACCAGCGCCAGCAGTTCTTCGCGGCGGAACGGCTTGGCCAGGTAGTCGTTCATGCCCGCAGCCCGGCAGCGCTCGCGCTCTTCGGGCATGGCGTTGGCGGTGAGCGCGACGATCGGCAGGTTCGGCCAGCGGCCGCTCTGGCGGATGCGTCGGCTGGCCTCGTAGCCGTCCATCACCGGCATGTTGCAGTCCATCAGCACCAGGTCGAATTCTTGCTGTTCCAGTAGCTCCAGGGCCTCGGCGCCCTGGGTGGCCAGCTGCACCTGGCAGCCGAGCTTGGCCAGCATGCCTTTGGCCACCAGCTGGTTCACCGGGTTGTCTTCCACCAGCAAAATGCGCGCGCGGCCTGCCTCCAGGGTCAGGGCCGGGCTGGCCAGCGGGTGTTCCGGCTCGTGGCCCTGCAGGGTGCGGCGCAGGGTCTGGTACAGGGCGTTGCGCGCCAGCGGCCGGGCCAGCTGGTGCAGGGGGGCGAGGGCGACCGACTGCTCGCTCGGCAGGAAGTTGCCGTAGGCGGTCACCAGCAGGATCGGTGTTTTCAGCACCGGTCGCAGTGCGAACAGCTGCTCGAGGTTATCGGTGATCAGCAGGTCGATGGCGGCAGCATCCAGCGTGGCGCCGCTGTCATGCCGCTGGTAGCTCAGGCCCCACGCTGGCAACAGGTCCTGCAACAGTTCGTCGAGGCCGCTGCCGCTCGCGCTCAGCGCTGCCACGCGCCCGTGCAGCGGCGCCGGCGGGATCGCTTCGGTGTGCACCGCCAGCGGCAGTTCGGCGCTGAAGCGGCTGCCAAAGCCCGGTTCCGACTTGATATGCAGGCGCCCCTGCATGGCCTTGCACAGGTTGTGCGTCAGCGTCAGGCCGAGGCCGGTGCCGCCATACTGGCGGGTGATGCCGGCCCCGGCCTGGGTGAACGGCTGGAAAATCCGCGCCTGGGCGTCTTCGGGGATGCCGATGCCGGTATCGCGCACCTCCAGGCGTACACCGCCGACGATGGTCGTCAGGCGCACATCGACGCGGCCGAAGCGGGTGAATTTGAGGGCGTTGGACAGCAGGTTGCTGACGATCTGCCGTACCCGCGTGGGGTCGCCGAGCACACTGCTGGGGAAATCGCGGGCGATCAGGCAGGTCAGCTCCACGCTTTGCGCGGTGTTCTGCGACAGCAGGTTGGCGGTGTCCTCGACCATCGAGCCCATGTCGAACGGAATGCGTTCCAGCTCCAGCTGGCCGGCATCGAACTTGGACAGGTCGAGAATATCGTTGAGCAGTTCCACCAGCACCTTGCCCGAGTCGTGGGCGATCGCCAGCTGCTGGCGCTGCTCGCTGGGCAGCGGGCTGTCCAGGGCCAGGGCGATCATGCCGAGCATGCCGTTGAGCGGGGTACGGATTTCGTGGCTCATGTTGGCGAGGAAGGCGGCGCGCGCCTGGGCCATGTCCAGCGCGCGGCGGCGGGCCTGTTCCAGTTCCTGGTTGGACAGGCTCAGGCTGTTGTTGCTGGCCTTGAGCTCGTTGGTGCGCGCCGAGACGATGTCTTCCAGCTCGTTGAGGTATTGGGTGAGGCGGTTTTCCGCCGTGCGCCGTTGCTCGATTTCGGTGGCCATGCTGACGAACTGCTGGTTGGCGACTTTCACCAGCACGCCGATCTCGTCATGTTCGTGGCCATGCGGGCAGGTGACGCGGGTTTGCCGCGGCTTGCGCGGGTCGCTGCCGCTGAGCGCGCCGATCACCGTCACCAGCGGCTTGGTCAGCATCATGTAGAACAACGCCAGGAGGATGCCGGTCAGTACCAGGCTGCGGGCGAAGCCGTTGAGCAGGGTGATGCCGGCGCGGTCGAGGAAGCGGCTGCCGAAGGCGAAGGTGTCCACCTCCAGGTACAGGGTGCCGAGGTCTTCATCGGGCATGTGGGTCAGGTACAGGCGTTCCTTGAACTGACGTTGCTCGCCGAACAGGAAGTCGCTCAGTGGCCGGTAGGGGTCTTGCTCGCGTGGGCGCTCGACGTCGGCCAGTACGGTCTGGTTGTTGTCGACCAGCCGCGCGCGGAACACCGCCGGCGACTCCAGCAAGCCGCGGGTCAGCTCCAGGGCCAGCTCCGAGTCGATGTTGTAGGCGATGCGCGAGGCCGGGTTGTGGCTGATTTGCAGCAAGGCGCGCACTTCACGGTTGATGGACGCGTCTTCGCTGGCATAATCGATGCCGATCTGGATGAGACTGAGCAATGTTCCCAGGATGAAGCCGACCAGGACTGTCAACCGGGCTTGCTTGTATGACAGGCGATTGGTGAACTTGATATCCATGTGTCCCGAGCCGGTTTCACGTTCCTTGCGCTGCGCAAGCATAGCCGATCAACCCCGGCTACTGGTGGGTCTGTCTGTTCATTTCAGTTGATCGTCAAGCGGGGGCCGCTTTGTGGCCCTTCGCGGGCTCGCCCGCTCCCACAGGTTTATCACCGCCTGGGGGCTGGCGGTGTACCTGTGGGAGCGGGCAAGCCCGCGAAGGGGCGCTAAGCGCCCCCCAAAAAACTGAAATTCGTAGGAGTTGTCATGGACACCCGCTTGATCGCTTTTCTCGACCGCGCCGAATCGGTACTGGCGCGTCTCGAACCCCTGTTGCCGGCCCAACGCCCGGACATCGACTGGGGCACCACCCTGGCCGCGCGCTGGCAGCGCGACGGCCGCAGCGGCTACCTGCTGCCGCTGCAGGTCAGCCTGGACATCCGCCTCAGCGACCTGATCGGCGTCGACCAGCAGCGTGACCAGCTGGGCCGCAACACCCACCAGTTCATCAACGGCCTGCCCGCGAACCACGCCTTGCTGTGGGGCTCGCGCGGTACCGGCAAGTCGTCGCTGGTGCGCGCCCTGCTGGCCGAGCATGCCGCTGCCGGCCTGCGCCTGATCGAAATCGAACGCGACCACCTGGCCGACCTGCCACGGGTGGTCGAACAGCTGCAGAAGCTGCCGCAACGCTTCATCCTGTTCTGCGACGACCTCTCGTTCGAAGCCGGGGAGGGCGACTACCGGGTGCTCAAGAGCGTGCTCGACGGCTCGCTGGAGCAGGCCCCGGACAACGTGCTGCTGTACGCCACCTCCAACCGCCGCCACCTGGTGCCGGAAAAACAGAGCGACAACGAAAACTGGAAGATGGTCGACGGCGAGCTGCACCCCAACGAGGCGGTCGAAGACAAGATTGCCTTGTCCGACCGTTTTGGCCTGTGGCTGTCGTTCTACCCGTTCAGCCAGGAACACTTCCTCAATGTGGTCGAGCACTGGATCGGCCAGCTGGCACGCCCGGCCGGCCTGCGCTGGCAGCGTGACGAAGCCCTGGACATCCTCGCCGTGCGCTGGGCCACCGGCCGCGGTAACCGTAATGGCCGCTGTGCCTATCAGTTCGCCCGCTACTGGGTCGGGCTGCAATTGCTGGAGCAAAGTAAATGATCGACCTCAATGCCAGTGGCGCAGGCCTCGACGGCTACAACCTGCTGGCCGCGCAAGTGCAGGCGCTGTTTGCCGACGAGCGCGACTTCATCGCCAATGCCGCACAGTTTTCGGCGTTTCTGTACAACCAGGTGGACGACCTGAACTGGGCGGGGTTCTACCTCAACCGCAACGAACAGCTGGTGCTCGGCCCGTTCCAGGGCCAGGTGGCGTGCGTACGCATTCCGTTCGGCAAGGGCGTGTGCGGGGCGGCGGCGGCCACGCGGCAGACCCAGCGGGTGGAGGATGTGCATGCGTTCCCGGGGCACATCGCCTGTGACAGCGCGTCCAACAGCGAGCTGGTGATCCCGCTGGTGAAGGAGGGCAGGTTGATTGGCGTGCTGGACCTGGACAGCCCGAAGCTCGGGCGTTTCAGTGAGGCGGACCAGGCGGGGCTGGAGCGGTTGGCGGCGATCTTCCTGGAACTGACTGACTGCTGATTGTTTGTGTTGCCTGCACTGGCCTCTTCGCGACTAAAGCCGCTCCCACAGGGAATGCATCAGACTTAAGGGCAATGCGGCCCTGTGGGAGCGGGCAAGCCCGCGAAGAGGCCGGCACAGGTTAAAGCATCAGTCGTACATCACCTTCTTCTTCCAGGTCTCTTCTTCGTCGGTCTTGAGCCCCTGGGTCAGTTCGTTCTGCTCGTCCTCCGCCGGCGTCATGCGGTCCATTACCTGGGCGTTGGCACGGGCCAGCAGTTTTTCCAGGTAGGTCAGCTGTTCTTCATACTGCTTCGGCTCCGGCTGCTTGCGCAGGTACTGCACGCCGCGCTCGAAGGCCAGGCGCGCCTGGCCCGGCTGGTTCTTCTGCAGGGCCTGCTGGCCGAGGTTGTTGAAGAACTCGATATGCAACAGCACCAGAATATGGCGGATTTCCTTGACCCAGTGCTTGGCCTCGGGGGTGGGCAGGAAGCCTTCCTGGGCAGCGCGGGTCACCTGATTGTGCAGCGCCTCCAGCAGAAAACGCACATCCTTGGCCTTGATCTCGGTCTGGATCGGGTTGGGCGGGTTGTTCACCGGAATCTGCCCGCCCAGGGCAATCAGCCGTTCCAGCTCGGCAATGCGCGTCCTGACCTCGGCATTGTGCTTGTCCAGTGCCAGCTGGCGCTGGTTGAGGTTGAGCTCCAGGCGCGTCAGCAGCAGCTTCAGGCCCGGCGTCATGAACTGGCCGGGGAAGGTCTCGGTGATTTCGCCACAGCGGCGCAGGCGGTCGGCCAGCTCGACCTTCATCCGGGCACGCTCGAGCTTGCCGTTCTCGACCACATTGTTGAGGTAGCCGATCACGATCAGCAACGCGATACCCGCCACGATGAGCAGGGTGATCAGAAGTGGTGTCACCGTTAATGCCTCATTGAAGAAGAATTACAGCCTTGAGTGTAGTGAGTTTGCCAGGGGGCGAACAGCGGCTATATACCTGTGCTGGCTCTTTCGCGGCTAAAGCCGCTCCCACGGTTACTGCACCGCTCTGAGGCCTTGTACTATCCCTGTGGGAGCGGCTTTAGCCGCGAAGAGGCCAGCACAGCCACCCTCATTCATATATATCGGCAACCCGGCCCGCAACTGCACCCCCATCTGCCCGGAAGTCATTGATTTAAATAAATTTCTACAAAGGGGTTGACGCCTGTACCAAGCATCCATAGAATGCGCGCCACTTGCAGCGTAAAGCACACAGCGAAACGCGGCAGGGAGTGAAAGCAGGCAGCAATGCCAGCAGCGTGTCCCCTTCGTCTAGTGGCCTAGGACACCGCCCTTTCACGGCGGTAACAGGGGTTCGAGTCCCCTAGGGGACGCCAAATGCGGGAATAGCTCAGTTGGTAGAGCACGACCTTGCCAAGGTCGGGGTCGCGAGTTCGAGTCTCGTTTCCCGCTCCAGTTTAATACTGTGGCGTCTATGCGGTGCAGTGGTGGTGAAGGTCTTCATGGCGCTTCACGCCGATAGTGGTAAATGTTTCACAATGCGGGAATAGCTCAGTTGGTAGAGCACGACCTTGCCAAGGTCGGGGTCGCGAGTTCGAGTCTCGTTTCCCGCTCCAAATATGTAACGCAAAAGGGGACCTTCGGGTCCCTTTTTGCGTTTTCGTCTTTCTGAAATAGGTGTCCATCGAGGCGCCTGTTGCAAGGCGCCGATGGTGTGCTCAGCGGTAGCTGATGGTGAATTTCAAGGCGGCCTTGGCAAGGCCATCTTTCACCGTACGGTCGAGCTGATAGTAGCGTGCCTTGAAGTCCAGCTGGGTCACGCCAACGTTCAGGCGCTTGACCGATACGGCTTCCTGCAGCGGCAATTCCCGCCCGTCACCGTGCAGGATCTGAATTCCGAAACCTGCCGCCGTGGAGCCTGTGCCCAGGCTGAAGATGCCTCGCTTGGCGTCGACGGCCGATGAGCCGTTGGTGCCGTCCAGTTCGATATGGGCGTAGGCGGTGGGCGCCGCACTGTCGTCTTCGCAATCACTGAGCTTGATGTGGAAATCGACTTCAGTGCCGACTGGCCCGGGGTCGGTAAAGTCGGCCAGCGTGTGGTCTGCGAACTTCACTGGGTCTGCGCTGACAGGGTTGCCCAGCAGCGTGCATTGCGCTTGTTTGACCAGGCCCTTCAGCGTGAAGTCCATGACCTTGCCTAGGTCATTGGTGATCCCGTGGAACATTTCTTTATCGATGACATGTTCGCCAGGGGCAATCGGGCCGGTCTTGACCAATTTGACCCTACCGTAGAAATAGCCCAGCTGGGCATTGAAAGCGGTAGGCGTGCGCATGGTGCCGCTGTACGGAATCGTCTGGCTGCCGTCGTCGGAGCTGAAGGTATTATTGCCGCTGCCATCGTAAGGATACGCTACGGTAATGACGGCACCGATACCGTCGATGTTGGTGCGCAGCACACTGTCGGCGAAGCGCAGGCCCCGCACCGGTACAGCCGTGGCAATGGCCGTTGAAGTGGGCATGCTGATCGTGGTGGGGGGCGAGGCTTCGTAGAAGCAACGCAGTTGGGCACCGTCGCGGTTGTTGATGGCTACGGGGAGGTCGGCTATCTCGCGCCCTACCTCTGCATCGCGAGGCACCCAGAGGGTGCCGGTGTCGTATTGGAAGGTCAGGAAGGAAGCGCCTGCTTCCCACGTGCATCTGGCCTGTGCCTCGTTGCCGAGCAGCCCTAATGCCAGGGCGCAGGCTAGCGAAGCGACGCGGCGCGGCGCTGTGCATTCGAATGTGCTCATGAGGTGTGTTCCTGGTGATTCATGTTCGTTTCAGATAGCGGTTCGTCATGGGGCTGGCACACCAGGGTTTGCATGCGGTAGCCGTTGACGTTGGGTATGGCGGCAGCGGCAAGCGTGACGTGGCATTCACGGGTGCTCTGGTCTACCCATTGCGCACGCAGCCGCTGGGGCCCTGGCACATCGCTGGCTACCAGTGCCTGGCCGGCTTGACCGACCACGGCCAGGGCGTTGCCTTGGGCATCGGTGATTTGTGCGCCGAATGGCAGTGGCCGCCCGTCAGCCAGCTGCAGGGTCAGGACCATGCGCATGACTTGCCGGCTGGGGAAGCTGGCTTTGACGATCGCGCCCCGACGTGGCACAACCTGCTGCGTGGCGTTGTCGATAATGATTTCCGGTGAGAGGTCGTCGGTGTGCAGTACTAGCGAATTCAGCCTGTAGGGGCGCAGGTTCGGCGCCAGCAGATAGCCCTGTCGGTTGGCTTGGCTGGACGGTGAATGTTCCAGCGTGATACCGGCAACGTCAGGCACGTGCACCAGGGCGCTGGTTTCGCCCATATAGGGGCCCAGAACAATGCCCGAACCATGGGCCAGCAAGGCGCCGCTGGCATTTAGCGAAACGCTGCGGTAGTCGGGGCCCTGGGTGTAACCGGCCCCGTAGCTGGCGTTGGTCCCTTGGTAGGCCAGGGACAGCGCACCGCTGGTGTTGTTCTGTTGGTCGTTGCTTACCGATACCTGGTAGCCGACCTGGTTGTCCATCAGCCCGCCATTGAGGCTGGCGCGTTGACTGTATTGGCCGTTGTAACGTTGCAGGTCGAAGCGGGTGTTGTGGCGGCGGCCGAAGTCCAGTGGCAGGGACAGGCTCAGGCCGAACAGTCGGTTTTCGCCAGCGTGGTCGGTCAGGTCCTGGGAGGCGAACAGGTTGATACTGAGGTCCCGCCAGCGCGTGTTGTATTGCACTTGATATTGGCGGCGTTGAGCGGCGTTGTTCCAGTAGTCATCCTGGGAAAACGTCAGGCTCAGCGAATGCTGGCCAAAATGCTGGTAGACCGAGGCTTCAAGGCGACTGCGGCGGTTACCCAGATAATGCTGCGAATGGTTGCGCTCCCTGACGGCTTCGTCAAAGTCGCGGTAGCCTTCGGTCGAGTAGCGGTAGCCGGCAAAGCGCAAGTTGGTGCCGGTCTGGAAGCTCTTACCGTAGCGTACGGCGTAGCTGTGCCCTTGCACCTGGCCCGTCAGGCCGTCGAGGTCGGTGCGCGCCTGGGTGACATCGAACGACAGCGCGCCCAGGCCGGCAAAGTCGCGGGCGATGCCCAATGCGCCAGCGCGATAGTAATCGCTGGCGAGTACACCGCCATACAGGGTGCTGTCCCATATCCCGCCGCGGGCCAGCGTGCCTTCCCAGAACATGGGCCGCTCCAGGTCTTCGGCGCCGTTGTAGCGGCCCACCGTTGCGCTGTAGCGCCATACGCCCTCGCGCAGCAGGTTACCCAGCGACGAGTACGGCTGGATGAAGCGGCGCACCTGGCCATCAGCTTCTGTTAGTACCACCTCCAGTTCGCCGTGGCTGCCGCCAACACTGAGGTCATCGATAGCGTATGGCCCCGGTGCCACGTAGGTGGAGTAGATCGGGTAGCCGTTGTGCAGCACCTCCAGCTTGGCGCGTGTCTGGGCCACCCCACGGACCACCGGGGCGTACTGTTGCTCGGTGTCGGAGTACATGTCCAGGTCAGAGGCCAGCTGTGCGCCGACAAAGGGCATGCTGCGGAACACGTCGCCGCCGGTAAAGGTTTCGCCCAGCGTGATGTTGGCCCGCATCCCCGGAACGTCGCGTTGTGCATAGGTTTCGCTGCGGCTCCAGTCGAACTGGCCGTCGACGTTGTCGCGCAGCGCCTGCGTGCTGCGCAGGCGCCAGCCGGCGAAGTTGATGCCGCTGTTGAGGTACAGGTCGTGGCTGTTACGGCTACCGCCGGTATCACTGTTGTATTGCTGCGCGGACACTTGGTAATTGACGAAAGCCGCGTCGATACCGGCATCCCAGCGCGCTTCGGGCACCGAGCCTGCGGCTTGCCGGCGCAGGGCGATGTGCGGGATGGACAATGCCAGCTGCAGGCGGTGCGGGTCGAAGTCGGCGCGGGCCTGGGGTACCAGGGTGGCCAGGTCCAGGCAGCGGTCGTCGCTGGGCAGGGGTGTTTCGAGGGCTTCTTCGCGCAGATCGAAGTCGCGCAGCAGCGTGCCTGTCAGGCAGGCTTGCAGGCCATGCCCGTCGTTATTGTGGATATCGATTTCGCGGGTGTAGGGCGTGGTGTTGTTGACCACCACCTGCACGCGATAGCGCCCGGCTACCAAGGGTGTTTGCTCGGCCAGCGCCTGCAGGGCCAGGGCGCCGGCTTCGCTGGCCTGGTCTGGAGCCTGGTGCATGAACTCGGCCTGAAAGCGCGCAGTGGCGGCAAAGGTCGGCGAGACCAGAAGCAGGAATAGGGAGCTGCCCAGCAGCGCTGAATGGGCGGGGCGCGGGCGTAGCAAGGCAGGCCTGCGGCAATGAAGCTTAGGCATGGAAGGTCCTGAAGGCACCGTGACTCCGGGCCTGAGGCAGGAGCTGGGGCTGATTTGTATGCTGAGGGCGGCGTGCGTCAGGCGCGTGTGGCTGACGGGGCCGGGTTCGGGATAGGTAGGGTAGGGAGGGAGGGCAACGGGGGATGTAGGAAGAGTCTTGTGCGCTGGTGCGAGATATGGACTGGGGTTAAAAGTAGGCGGTGACTCCCGGGCGAATATCGCTGGCGGGAGTACCGTCTGGTTTTAGAAGCGTATGACAGTCAGAGCGTAGGAAAGATAACCTTATTGGCGCTGTTCACGTGAGCGAGTACTTACTTGACCGGTGGTGCTGCGAGTAAAAACTACATACTCTCTATTTTCTGAAATTGAAATGTTATCATTTTCGGGTTTAAGCACGGAAGGTGCCGTAGTTTTACTGAGCACATTTTCCGGGTTGGATCGATGGACAGAAGATGCTGGGCTAGTGGTCGGTGCTGTAGTATTCGTATATCTGATGCGTCTTGGGAATAAAGCTTCTAAGCCCAATGGTTCATAACCCGATGCGTCAGAACTCATCGAGTCAGAGCGAATCATTGGATCTCGAGGTAGAGTTCGAGGGTATGAGTACCTGTGGTCATTTAGATAATTGATGACGTCACGTTCCCTCTGTTTTTCAACATACTTCATTCGACCTAATCCAAAAATAGACAAGCCTATTAGGCTAATCGCTCCACCTGCAATAGATAAGTCATTTGAAGTTTTGCGATTTTTCATGTCAAGATTCGTCACTCCCCCCGCGATCTGCAAGCCAACGCCGACAACCTGTAAAGCAGTGCCGACCCGTGTTAGGCCAACCGCAAGCGTCAAAGGTGCACGCCATGGCGTCAATATCACTGATGCGACGAGCAGAACGGCAGATATCAATGCTCCAAACCACTTGCCGATGGTAATTAACCCGTTGGCGACACCTGCCTTGCTGTCAGGCGGCTCGTCGCCGTTGATCTGGCTGACTTTATGCCCGGTAGGGTCACGCCATCTGACGGGGTTACCCAAGGCGTACAGGTAGGGGTTCAGCCCGGCTTCTTCCGGTGCCAGCGAGTCGGGGCTGTGGAAGCGCATCAGCACTGGGTTGTAGGCTCGGTAGCCGCTGCCCAGCAGGTACCAGCCCAGGGCCTCTTCGCGCACCTCGCCATTGAACGCCAGCAGGCAGCGCATGCCATTGTCGTCAGGGCGTTCGCCATAGGCGCTGTAGCTGGCATGGCGGGTGCCTTCGCGGTCGGTTTCGGTGACGACGCTGCCGGCATTGTCGGTCAGCAGCAGTAACGGATCAGCGGGCTTGTCCGAGCGCTGTTCCGCCAGGGCATGCGTGCCCCCCAGCAGGTACTGGGTCAGCAGGCTGCCTTCCTGAGTGGTGTCCAGGCGATGGTCCTGGTAGCGCCGCTGCACCTGGCGGGTGCCGCCGTGCACGCTGGCCAGCAACTGGTCATGGCCATCGAACTGGTACTTGAGCCGTTCGCTGCCGTCCGCTTCCAGCACCCGCTCCAGGCGCCCGCGCACATCGTATTCCAGCGTGCGCCCCTGCTCGTCGTTGAGCATGTTGCCGCGCACGTCGTAGCTGAAACCCTGCGTTGCCTGGTAGTCCTCGAGCAGGGTATGGGTCACTTTGCTCAGCTGGAAGCTGTCATCTTCTGCGTAGGTGAAGCGTGCGGTGTCCTCTTTGCCATCGGCAAATTTCGTCTTGCATTGCATGAGGTTGTCCACGGCATCGAAAGCGAAGGTTTCCGAGATGATCGAGCGGCCCTTGGCATTGCGCGGCAAGGCTTGCCAGCGTTCACCCATCTCCTCTTCATTGCCCCAGTCACCCAGGTAGTCGTGGATGACCAAGCGGTTGAGTTGGTCATATTCGAACACTTCCTTGCGCAGGAAGGCGTTCTCATCTTCATCGCTGTCGTTGTAGAGGGTGCGTGACTGCAGGGTATCGTGGTCCAGCCATTTCAGTACCAGCACCTGCTGCTGGCCATCGGCCTCGAGCGTGCGTCGATATTCCCGGCCCTGGTCATCGTAGGTCTGGGTGCTGCGCACATAGCGCGCCGGTTCGCGGGTGTCGCGGGTGGTAGTGGTTTCCAGCCGGCCTGCACTGTCGTAGGTCAGCTGGGCCTGCAGGTGGCCCTGGGTAACAGTTGCTACCCGCCCCAGCGTGTCATGCGCGTACAGGCAGGCGACACCGTCACTGTGCTTGCGATAGCGCAGGCGCCCTTGCAGGGAGTGCTGGTTGTGGATGTTGTACTGTTCCTTACCGGCTACTTTCCAGTATTCCCGCGCCAGGTAGCCCTGGTCGGTGTAGCTGTAGACGCGGCCGCCGTTGGCGTTGTCGGTGCTGACCACTTCAGCGCTGGTGCGGCGATAGCCGAACTTGGCGTTGTCGGGGGCCTTTGGCTTACGCGTGCCTTCGTCGGTTTCGTTGGCAGCCTTCGGCGCTGGCTCTTCGAGTGCGCTGATACTGGTGGGCTGACGGGTTAACGCCGGTGTGTACTGGTAGCGCTCGACGTGTTTGACCTTGAGGTGCTCATTCTTTCCTGGGGCGATGTTGCTGATGGTGCGTGACTCCATCAGGTCGAGCTGGCCTTGGTACTGGTAAGTTTCCAGGCGCGGACCCACGGCCATGCTGGTCAGGCGTTCGAGCCCGTCGAAACTGCGTTTGCACACGGGGCGTGGCGGTGCGCCGCTACGGTCGCGTACTTCCAGCAGGGTGGTCAGCTCCGCCGTGCTGCGTTCGTCGAAGTGGCGGGTCAGCACGCAGCCATCGGCGCGCACGGTTTCGAACAGGCGTGTCCAGTGGTCGTATTGGTACTCGGTGACGCGTGGCTTGAGGTTGTGCTCGGGTGCGAAGCTGAGCGTTTCCTTCACGGCCTGGCCGAGGCCGTCGTAGAGGTAATCGGTGCGGTCGGTTTCAACCGGTTTGCTCGCACCGGCGGGCAGGTGCAGCCGGTACTCGTAGACCGGTTTGTCGAAGCGGTTGTATTGCACCACGCTGTGTTGCTGTTTGACGCCTGGCAGGTCCCGGCTCTCCTGCCACTGCTCGATGTGGTTGCCGTCGACACCGAAGGGCGAGAACTGGGTGAAGCGTTTGACCCCATCCGGTTGCAGCACCTGGCTGCGTTGCCCCCAGGCATCGTAGCTGAAGTGCGAGGTCAGCTCGATAACCTGCTCTTCGGCGCTGCCGCTGCCGGGCGGGGCGGGCAGGTAGTCGAACTGGGTTTCGCTGACGACACGGCCGAGGGTGTCGTAGGTGTTTTTCCACACCTGGCGGGTGATCGTGGCGGTGGACTCCGGGTCCTCCAGCGCGAGCAGGGTGCGTTCTTCACGCAGCGGGCGGTTGAGCCCGTCATGGTAGGTGCGGGTGACGACGTTGTTGACGTCGGTCGTTTCGGCGTACCACAGCGTGCGGTTGTTTTCCGTGGCCTTGCCATAGCGATAGGCGCGTGTGGCGGTGTACTCGGGCTGGTCCGGCGCCACGGTCTCGGCGCTCGGCCGGTTGACCGCATCGTAGCCATAGCGGGTGATGACGCCGTTGCTGTCCTGCGCTTCGATGAGCTGGTTGCGCAAGGCGCTGTGCAGACTGCGGGTGGTACGTTCGAGCGTGCCGCCATGGGGCTTGAAGGTGGTGGTGATGCCCAGGTAGGTCAGCTTGCCGGTGTCATCCTGGCGCTGCTCATAGTGCCATTCGGTGCGCGACTGGGTCTTGCCCAGGGCGGTCGTCTTGAAGTCGGTACGCCCATGCAGGAACACGTTATCGGGCATGTTCAGGTGGCTGATCTGCTCGCGGCGCAGCGGTGTTTCGCGGGTGCCGACGACCTCGAATTCTTCGACGCTATCGGCCACCAGCCAGGTCCCGGTCTGCTGGCGTGCACGTGCAGTGCTCAGTACCGGCAGCGCGCGGTAGGTGTAGCGCGAGCGCAACACCTTGGCCGGGGCCGCGCCTTCGGCCGGGAGAACGGTGAGGCTCTTGAGGTTGCGCTTGAAACCGTCCGGGTCGGGCGGGCAGTTTTCGCCGTCGCCTGCGGCGGGGTAGAACTCGCGGACCATGGCCATGCCGTTGGCGAACTGTTCGCGCACCAGGTTGCCGTCGGTGTCGTATTCGGTGAGCACCGCTTCATCGCGGCGCAGCTGGGTGCCGGTCTGTGTCCAGGTCTTGGTAATCTTGCTGGGCAACTGCACGCGCACATCCTGGTCCTCGAAGCGGCCCGGCTGGTCGTGGTACTGAGTGGTGACGGTCAGGACGCTGCCGGCTTCGTCGGTGACCTGCTCGGTCATCAGGTGGAAGCGGTTGAACGTGTGCTTGACGGTGCGCAACACCTGGCCATCGAGGTAGTGGCTGACCTCGGTGTGGTAGTTGTATTCACTGCCCTCGAACTTGTAGAGCTGGTCCTGGTTGTAGTGCTCGTCCCAGACCACGCCGGCGGCGCCGTAACCGAGGAAGTTCTCGGCACTGTAGCGGTAGAAACGGCTTTACGGTCAGGGTGGCGGGTTACCCTGATATGGCGATTTCGGATCGTGTCACCTTGCGCTGGCGTAGCCCCGTTCGCGACTTTTTGCAGACTATTCGTGTCGATGCCAGTACGCAAACGGTAGGGGAGGTGGCCTTTCACGTCCCCGTTGACTACCTGCTCGAAAATCAGGGTTTGCAGGTCAGTCTCTACTACCTGTTTGGCCGTGAAGGTGCCGGACAGCGCTCGCTCGAGTTGCCCGTGGACATAGCAACCCTGCGCGAACTCTCTGCGCCGCAGGTCAGCGCAGCAATCCCTGATGCCGCAACAGACAGCGGCACATTGGCTGCCAAGGATGCGCTAGGCGGGGTATGGGTGCAGGTGCCTGGTGTGCTCCTGCCCGGTGAACGGGCGGAGGTGGAATGGCGCGGTTGGCCTGGCTATGGCGAGTACACTGCCAGCACACCGGAAGCAGACGACCCGCTTCGTTTTTACATCCCGCCCCAATACGTGCCCGCAAACATGGGTAGAGGTGCAGTGGATGAAACCCGTCGATTCGATGTGGTGTATCGGGTATTCAATGAGACTGATCAGAGCGAATCGGCCCCCTATCATTTACGCATCAAGCCAGTCCCTGGCAATGAGTATCCGCCCATTGTGTGCAAACAGGTGGCGTCGGGCAAGTTGTCTTTGGCAAATGTGCCCAGCGATGGCGCAGACCTGGAACTGGGTTCCTGGTATTACGGTAGCGCAGGGAATCTTATTGAGCTCTCAATCAGTGGCATTACTGCACTCGGCGTTTTGAATGAAACCCTTCGCGATGCGTCGCAACCCGTGACTGAAAGTGAAGCAGAACACGGCATCAAGGCGAAGTTGAATAAGGCGATACTCCAACAGTTACTGCTGGACGAACCCTTTACGCTGCAGGCGCGACTGAGTTTTGATGGCGGGGCGCTTTATAGAACGCTTTCCACTCTTTCACCCACGCTTGAGCGGTAGACCCGTTGCTGATGAGCCGATGGTCAATACCGAAAGCATTGATTATGCGCCTGAACTTGGCGTTTTCTGGAATTATTGAGGAGTTGTGTTATGCCTAGGCCAACACTGGATCAGTATAAACTTTACATGAAGGGTGGGCCGCGGACTTATGGCTGGGGGGTATTGTTGGTTTATGATCGTTTCAAAACCAACCGGCTGCTGGCTCAGGAACATATCGAGAATCTGGACCTCGGGCAGTGGATACCACCCGTCAATTTTGTTGAAGAGGTCGATGGGCTGACGACGACGGTGAGCAACCTTCAGTTGGACAGGCCGCGACTGTCCTTCGCGAATTCCAGCCTGGGCGCTTCCCGAGCCCGCTTGAGTATGAATGTTATTGGCGGCCTCATTACACAAGTGCGCCGACAGCCCGGCAGCGATCAGGATGAGCTCGTGAGCTACTCGCAGCTCGACCTGCTAACTGCACCAACGGTGCGCATGGATGTATTCCTCAACGAAAGCAACCAAGGTAATGTCAGCGAAGAAGGACGTGTGACATTTGACCTTGCCAAGGGGGCAAGTTACACGTTCGAAGTTTCATCGTGGAACGGTTTGAATGAAAAGCTGGGTGAGGCGATTTCAAAGCAGTTTCAGGGCTGGGCTGAAGAAGACAGGGTGTGGGAGCTCAATGTTCTAAAGCCGATAGATGGGCAGTTGAATCCCACTGCCTTTGAAGTGCGCACCCATTCCTTTGCCAAGGCGCAACAGATTACCAATGCCACTCAGGATGAAAACGAAGAGGGGGCCGTTATCGTAGGGGTTGCGTTCGATGGAAAGATCGGTGGGGGCTTTCCTGGGCAGGATTCAGCCATGCCGTATCTGTTGCCAAGTCCCGCTAATGAGGGTGAGCAACAGTACTCGATGAACCTTATTTATAGTAATGAGGTTTGGTTAAAAGACGTATTGTTTGCGTTGATTGGGAAGTTCACAGGGCTGCAGAATCTGAAGATAGAACGTAACCATTACGGATTCTATGGGGAGGTGACGGCGACTTTTGAGGTGTTTGTCAAGGGGGATACGGATACCACCGTTCGGCATTATTGGTTGTTCAATATTCATGAATTTAAATGGCCCGACTTGACGCTTTATGGTGAGCTCAGGGTACAGCATCAAGGGGATTCGCTAACGATCGAACTGTCGGCTCGAACCGATGAAAAAGGTTATGTGGTTAAATTTTTGGAATGGGATGGAATTACAGTGATGCGTCCAAAGGGTCTCATCACGGCAAAGATGGAAGGTGGCTTACAGTTCAAATTGGCTACAGACGCCTCCAGGCTGGGAGAGATAGATGTTGTCGCAGATCCCGTCACGGCGAGCTACACCACTGAGTTTTGGGGGTCGGAATGGGATAAATATAACGGCTACACAAAAGAGGCAGCTGAAGATTACGTGATGGTGCGGGTTCGAGAGGCGACGGACAAACTTTTACGCCAGTTCGATTCGCTTGCCGAAACGAAAATCCCATTCAATTTGCTGCGTCTTAATGGCTTGCTGTTTCGTGGTGCGAATGTCGCCACGCCACGAACCCTGTTGTTACCCGGCGATCTTTCGCTATTGGGCGATCTGTCGCCGAAATTGACCACGTTTGCCATCGAGCCGCTGGAGAGTGTTGTCAGTACCGGCCAGGATAGTACGGTAACACTCAAGCTCAACCCTGCCCCGAGTGGGGCGGTGGACTGGCAGGTCAAGACGCTGGAAGGCGAAACAGTCGGAGCAGGTACTATCGTTAATGGTGTCTATACCCCGCCTGCTGCCGAATCAATTAGCGGTACCTACAAACGTGTAATTGCTACGGCTACTGCTTCGGGAAGCACGAGCAGCGCACTTATTACCGTTGTGCCGAACAGCGTTTCTATATACCCCTACTTCTTGATCGCCCAGTTTAAAAGCCCCGACAAACCCGCCCCACGCTATGTGTTGGTGGGCGGTGATATCAAGAATGAATTGGTCTGGTCCATGGACAGTGGCAGCAAGGGCAGTCAACGTCTACCTGTGGACGATGACAGCGACCTGGATATTCCAACGGACAAGAATGTTCGAATTTATGTCTCTCCGGAAAAAGAGCCGGGGCAAGCCGGTGAAGTGGAGGCGCTTGTTCATCTCGACAGGGTACAAGTTTCGGCAGGTGGGTTGACTCAGTGGATAGATGTCATCATTCCCTGGACGACCGCCAGCGCAAGAGTCAAATCTACAACGACATCGAACGGCGGCTTGCAGTTGGCGATCGTGTATGACAACGCGGAAACCGGAGAAGAAGAACAACTCAAGCCTGAAGAGACCAAGTGGAAAGTACTTTTGGGCAAAAGCACTGTCGATCCACAAACCGGGATTTATCAACCCGCTGCTGACGAGGGGCCTTATATCATCGTGGCAGGTCGCGAGACGCCTGCGGAGCGTATCGCAATTTGGGGATACAAGGTTCTGGTGCTGTCCGCAGATCCAAAGCGCGCTATTGCGCTTGCCCCCAACTCCGCCAAGGAGATCCAGCTATGAATGTCAACACAAAAGCGATGTTACTCGAAGCACTAGGTAAAGGGTCAGCCGTTTATGACTGGGGCGCAATCATGGCACTTGGGCGTGATACGGTCAACGCGCTGCTTCAGGCCAAATTTCTTGAACGCTTGAGCCAGACGGATTTTATTCAACCCATCACTGAAACCTACTTCGTAGATGAGTCCAGAACTGAGCGGGTGGCATTCGATGAGCTGGTGTTTGGTCCGCCCTCCCTGTCATTCGAGCACGCCTCAGGCCATTCCGCCAGGGTACGTGTGCATATGGAGCTGATTGCCGGGCGTTGCACGAGCTGGTCGATGTTCCCCGGTGAGCCACATTACTTGCGTAGAAGCCATCAGCTTGCACCAGGGCTTGGCAACCAGCTTGAGTTCATGGTCGATTTGATCGTGATGCCTGCCGAAGGGGCGGCAAGCAGGCAATTGCAGTTGGCGCTTGATCTGCGCAATGCAACAGCGCCTACCTGCGCCCTTGGTCAGGGATCGGCAGAGCGTATGGGGCAGTTCATGCTGGAGCAGTTGCTGAGTCGGCCGGCTTTCGCTCAGCCTTTTTACTTCATGACCATTGCTCCGATTGGCAGCGAAGCCTTAACCGCGATAGATGTCACCCTTATTTCTCAGCGCGCGCCGGACGGCGCTGGCACTGGCAGTGTGCCTGAAGCTGATGGTGCCGTACTGCTGTTCATGCAATTGGCCGGTAGTGGCAACGCTGGATTTATCCCGGGGGCGATGCCCTACCTATTGCCACGCAAGGTTGACAGCATTGCTGAGAATACCGGTGCAGCCCTGTTGATTGGCAGGTTGAGAGCGCAGATTCGGGCAGAGCCCGCTCGCAGCCTATTGCCGCAACTGGTTATGCCTGGTGGCGCCACCATCGCCATCGACGACGAGCATCAACCTCACGACCTGATCTGTTTTGGGGAACTCGAGGCAAGTGCCAGCATGGCTTGGCTTTCCCCTGGCATCAGTAGTATTGCCGCAGGTGAGAGTGTTGCGTTTTCTTCCAATGGGGCCCGGGTGTATGACTGGCAGGCTCGGGGTGTCAACAGCCCCCGATCAGCAGGCAGCATTTCCGAGCAAGGAAGCTACCACGCCAGGTCGATTGAAGCGTCTGGCAGCGCACAGCGCGTCACTGTGGTGACGGCAAAGGCGTCGCAGGCCGCTGATGCGCAATTGCGTGCAGCATTGGTAATCGAATCTGCGGAGCCGCTGACAGTATCGCCGCGTGTGGTTACCTGGTTTCGAGGCTATGCCGACGTTGCCCTGCGCGCATCGGGTAGCAGCGCGCTTACGTGGAAGCTGCTGGGTGAGCGCATGGGGGACATCAGGCCTGATCCAGAAGACCCTCGTCGGGCGACGTTTACCCCTACGCCTCAGAATACCCCTTTCGTCCGGTTGCAGCGGATCGAAGTGAGTGATGGTAACAAGACTGGTCATGCCACCATCGTGTTGTTTGGGGTGGGCCCCAATTTGCAGGTCGAACCGTTCCCGCCTCCACGCCTGTCACCAGGCGCTTCCCAGCAGTTCAACCTGACGAATGGAGAACAGGCTGTCTGGGAAGTATTTGGCCCCGGCGCGATTGATTCTGCAACGGGAATGTACACAGCGCCGGCACAAACCAACGAAGAAGTCAGTGTCGTTGTGGCACGTGCTGAGCGCTTTGCCGGGGCGGTGGTCGTCGAGCACCATACCCCTGCGCCTGCGGCGGCCATGGCGCAGGAGGAACGGTGGAAAACCCTCAAGGAATTCAGCTTGAAGCGAAATAACCAGGCGCGAAATCAGGTGTTTGCCAATGGATTTCAGCAGGTCGGCGTAGACATCGTGATTGCCACCCATAGCTTCAAGGATTCGAACGGTGAAGAGGTGTGGGACCCGGTCAGTGATCTTGAACTGAGTACCTTGGTGCTCACTGACGAGATAAACAATCCCGTTCCTTATTTGACAGGGGACGAGTTAGGTATTCCGGAAGGTAGCGAACATACCTGGATGGTCAGCAAGCGGCGCCACGCTATGTTTGACTATTACCCCACCGGCCAAACCGCAGAAGCGGAGCCCTTGTCCAGTGAGGCGGATGGCAAACGTACAGTCACTGTCTATGTGCACTCACGGGAAGCGGAAATAGCGAATTTCAGAGCCATGTTCCAAGACCATAATCGAGGCTGGCATAGTTCGGTGGATGATGACGACGTCAAAGGTGAAATCCAGCTGGAAGGTGTGCAACTGCCGCTGAAAAGCCTGGATTATTTCAAATGGCCGGAACAGGGCAAGCGCGTAGCGAATCAAGGCGGTGAGGATTACGAGGGCGATCGCTACAACTATTGGCACTCGACCACCGATTACTGGGAGTTGTCCGGTAACGGTATCAGTTTCGCTGATGTGGTGTTCGACTCCATGTCGATGGTCATGTGGGAGTCCGAGCAACTTGATGAGACCTTTGCCAGCTATACCGGGCTCGCCTTCAAACCTCGTCGGCCCGAGGAGGCGACGGAGATACCGCCAGGCGTGAACTATCAAGCGGAACTGCAACTGTTGGCCCAAGAGGATAGCGTGAATTATTCCGAGCTTGACTATGCCTTTAAAGGCCAGGAGGAGGTAACCGCCGGGGCGGTACTGGTGACATTGGACCGCACCTCAAAGCTTCCCTTCTGGGACGATCATGGAACGACCAAATACCGTGAGGTACTGAATAGCTCCGTTAAATTCACCGTGACTGACAACTACGGCAACAAGCACCCGTTGAGGCTGTTGTTTTCCGGTCTGGTAGACGCGCGCAACTACCTGGAACTCAAACTGCAATAGCTTTTGCCAACCGCCCCGGCGTGGGTGTGCGGCGGCTGGACCGCCTTGGATATGCAATTGCGACGATGATGGTGAGCCAGGCCATACAGCGCCACGTGTTTGAAAAAAAAGTGACAAGGGGCTGCATTGCAGCCCCTTTTTTCATGGCGGCATGCAGGATTTCAGTCCCTTCGCACCTGATAAAAATGCCAGTTGTCATGGATTGGCGTAGCGCTTTAAATCTTGCTGAACAGTTTTCCGTCCGCTGAATTAAGAGGGAACATCATGAGTCGCCCCAGTCTGGAAAAAACTGCATCTGAACGTGTTCGTCAAGCTTATCGGCGCTTGGTCACGGCCTGGCAGATGCATCGTTCGCGCAACGCTAATTCAGGTTTGGCAGACTTGCAAATAGACGCGGCTCTCCTGGCAGATACAGCGAGGGGGCTGGTGTTCAGCAAGTACTTGAAAAGCGATGGGCCCGATTTCATTTTGAGTGTGCCGTCATGGCTATTCTCTGAAAGGGACAAGCTGCGTATTGAGCACTCGCGTGATGGTGTGGTCTGGACAGTGCTTCATGAAGAAATTGTAGCGTTCTATGATACTCCCATTCCTACGCCTTACCCCATTACGCTCGATAAGAACAAGGATCAGATGAAGTTGGAGGGGGCCAACTATTTCAGAACCTGGATCGAGAACGACGTTGAAGATGTTTCGACCTCTGCTCCGCTGCCTCTGATTTTTGATCGTACACCGCCTTACGATCACGCCCCTCCTACTAAGTTATCGGACATCGCGGCGGTGACCGATGCGTCCTTGGCTGCCGCCGGTGACAAAGCCACTCTGACGTTACCAGGCTATTCGAACTGGGAGGCGGGGGATAGCGTTTTTGTGTACTGGATGAATAAACTTCCCGACGATTTTGGCGACTTGGACCCACCGGTCACGACAGTGGCGACCACCGGAAATGATCAGCCAGTGGAAGTTCCCGGAGATGCTATTCGTGCGGTGGGTGACGGCGGCGTGTTCGTCATCTACGTACTGGTTGACAAGGCAGGCAATGTCAGTGAGATGTCTGTATATACGAGCGTTGCCGTGGCGCTTGGCACGCTTCCCACTGTTTTCGACGATCCTGTCGTGCCGCTTGCCACGGCAGGAGACGGGTACCTGATCGACCAGGCTGACGCCTACGCAGGTGTTGAGGTCTGGGTCCCTCTCTATGACGGCATGAAAGCAAGCGATTGGGTCGTCGTGCAATGGGGTAACTCGCCTTTATCACCCGAAATGGTCGGCTCCGCTCCGGGTGATTACATCCGGGTTCGAGTGCCCAATGAGGTAATGCTGGCAGAGTATGGCAACGGCCCAGGCGCGGTGGAAACCGATGTCTCTTATACCTTGCGGCGCGGGACCCATCCGATGGGCGGAGCGGATACGACTATCAAAGTCGATTTTGAAACGCTGGATCCTGCCGGTCCTGACCCTACCTGGCCGCTGCCTATTCATCCTGGTTTGAAAGCGGCCGTTATCACCGGCCGGGTGAGCGGCAAAACCAATGAGCTGGATGGCACTGATGCAAATTCGCCTGCGGATCTGACGTTTGAGCTGTACAGTTTTGCCGAGGAGGGTGATGAACTGACCTTCTATTGGGCAGGTAAAGAAGCGGTAAATTACACCGTAGACAATACCGATAAACCAGGTGATGAAATTGGCCTGGAAGTACCTTGGGGCATTATCCACGAAGCCGGCAACGCCCCGGCTGTGCCTGTGGACTATGAGGCCAGGCGGGCTGGCGTGCACAACCCGGTGCGATCTGCCATCACCTCGGTCAACGTTGACGCCATTACCATTACTCCGGTAGAAGCAACGTTTGCTCACCTGGTCAATGGTTTCGTCACCTGTGCCAGTATTCGGGCAACAGCAGCGCATCCGGATGGGCCCGCAGTCGAGGTGCTGATTCCAGACCTTACTGAATATCAGCAATACAGTACGTTCAGCGAAGTTGTTATCCGGTGGTGGGTATATCGCGGGCGTAGTGATGATCAAGGTTTCGACATCATTGAAGAAGTAACGCTTGAAGAAACGATCACGCTGGACAGTGAGCATCCTGTTACCGGTTTTACCTGGCGTGTGCCTTATGAAGATAATGTTCTTCCCACTTACGATGGCAGCGACGATCCGCTTTACACGCGCTCCAGAGCAAACGTCAAGTACACACTTAAGACGGCGAAGGGGGATGTAGCCTCCGATGACGGCAAGGTTACGCTTGCTTTCATTCCGGCGTCAGGCGTATGCGATCCCAACGGCTGAGGAATATTTTCGATAGTCGACTCTGTGATAGAGAGTCAGGCGCAGTGTCAGGATATTCGCGGATATTTGTAGGATTAATCCTACATAAGGGTAGCTTTTTTCCTTGTAGCTTGCTCGCTACGGGTACGCGCTTGCGTGATTAGCCTTCACCAAGGCGGCGCCTGACCTTGTATTAGATGAGAGCTTAATATGAAGACCACGTTATTTCAGCGTAAGTTTTGCCGTGGCCTGGTGTATTGCGTAACGACCTTGCCCTTGGGGGTTTACGGCGGCGATCTTTTGGCCGCTCAACAAATTATCGAGCGAGACACGGTCATTGATGGTTCCAATCCACTGGTCAGCTACCAGGTTGTGGGTAGCGCAACACTGACCGCTAATGGTGCGGCTACTCAGCAGATTCATTTGCGCGAGGGAGGCGCGCTTGAATTCAACGGCAGTTCGATCGTTGCGGCTGACGATGGGGTGCTGATGGAGGGCAGTGCGAAAGCCATTATCAACGGCAGCACCATTACCAGCGACGATCGCGGCATCGTCCTGGCCCGGAGCAGTGCAGGCGGTTCGGCAGCCTGGCTCAGCGGCAGTACAGTGACCGGCAAGAATGGCGGCGCTACCGTTGCAAGCACTTCTGAGTTACACCTGCGTGGCAGCACGGTGCAGGGTACCGGCCCGGGCAGTGCCGGTGTGCGTATGTTCAATGGTTTGCTCGAAGCACAAGGCAGCCAGATCATCGGTGCGCAAGAGGGGATTCTGGTCAATGCCGATGGCACTGCGGGCCAGGCTCGGATCGAACTGGACGGTTCGCAGGTGGTCGGCCAGGACGGCGCTGCCATTGTGGTAGCAGGCGGCCGGCCAGGCGCGGCAGCGGCAACGATCACGGTCAGCAACGGAGCGCAACTGAGTGGCAGCAACGGCAACCTGCTTGAAGTGCGCAATGCGTCAACTGCCGAACTGATCGTCGAGAACAGCCATCTGGAGGGCAACATCTGGGCTGAGCAGGGCTCCAACGCCGCCGTTACGCTCGACAAGCAAGCCACGCTTATCGGGCAACTGGACAATGTCGGCAAGTTGACCATCGGTAATCAATCGCGCTGGACCATGGTCGGTGATGCCAGCGTGGGTGATTTGACCCTCGATGGCGGCACGGTGCAGTTTGGCGAGCCCACGGCCTACCATCGCCTGACGCTGGACAGCTTGTCGGGTAACGGTACCTTCGTCATGGATGCCGATTTCGCCACCGGGCAAACCGATTTTCTCGATATCACCGGCAAAGCCAGCGGCAACCACGGTTTGTTGATTGGCAGTAGCGGGGCGGAGCCAAATCAGGAAGGCCAGCTTCACGTGGTGCATACCGGAGGTGGGGACGCCTCGTTCTCGCTGGTAAACGGGCCGGTGGACCTTGGGGCGTTTTCCTACGAGCTGATGCAGCGTGGCAACGACTGGTACCTGGATGGCTCACGCAAGATCATCAGCCCTGGTACACGCTCTGTATTGGCATTGTTCAATGCAGCACCCACCGTCTGGTATGGCGAACTGACTTCGCTGCGCAGCCGTATGGGGGAACTGCGTCTGGATGACGGCAAGGCCGGTGGCTGGATGCGGACATACGGCAATAAGTATGACGTGGCCGCCAGTTCCGGAGTTGCCTACAAGCAAACCCAGCAGGGGTTTTCCCTGGGGGCGGACGCGCCGCTGCCGGTGGGGGATGGCCAGTGGTTGCTGGGTGTGCTGGCCGGTCATAGTCGCTCGGACCTGGACCTGAGCGGCGGCACCAGTGGCGAAGTCGACAGCTACTACCTGGGGCTTTACACGACCTGGCTCGATCGTGCCAGCGGCTACTACTTCGATGGGGTTGTGAAGTTCAACCGCTTCGACAGCGATTCAAAGGTTGCGCTGAGTGATGATACTCGGGCCAAAGGGCACTACGACAACCATGGCATCGGCCTGTCGGCCGAATTCGGCCGGCATATTCAGCTGGAGCAAGGGTACTTCGTCGAGCCATTCACCCAGTGGTCTACTGCATACATTCAGGGCAAGGATTATCACTTGGATAACAGCCTGCAGGCCGAGGGGGACGCGGTGCGCTCTGTGATGGGCAAGGCAGGGGCAACGTTCGGCCGTAACTTCGAAGTGCAGAACGGACGTGTCATCCAGCCCTATCTGCGCGCAGCCTATGTTCACGAGTTCATCAACAACAACGATGTAAAGGTCAACCAGAATCGTTTTTCCAATGACCTTTCGGGCTCGCGGCTGGAGCTTGGTGCGGGCCTTGCGGTGGCGGTGGCAGAGCGCCTGCAAATGCACCTCGACCTCGATCACAGCCGTGGCGAGCACGTTGACCAACCCTGGGGTGTGAACCTGGGCGTGCGCTATAGCTGGTAAACGCTATGCGTGGAGGCTGCTAAAGCCTCCATTGCCGGAGAGTGAAAACTATGAGTCGCAAACGTGCGGGCCGTAGCGTGTTGCTGGATGCCGTGAAGGTGCCTGCGCTACTGGATGACATTCCAGGCGGCGACAAGAACCTTGTGCCGGCCAGTGCAGTCGAGCAACCCCTGGATGTAGTGGTACCCATGTGGCCTGTTTCCGATCCTCGACCCGGCGAGCCGGAGTACCTCAAACTTTTCTGGGATGATGCCCTTGTAGCCGATATTGCTTGGGAAGCTCCGGTTCTGCCCAAGGATCTGCAACTGAGCGTTGCAGTGGATAAACTCCTGGACGGGCCCCATGCACTCCGTTACCAAGTGATCAACTCAGTTGGCGATCCGAGCGAGTCCGAGCTGTTGCCATTGTTGATTGACCTTTCACCGCCCTCGTTGGGTGGGGCACAGGGCATGCTGACAGTAGTGGAGGACCCGGATGAAATCGAGCGTGACGGCCTGACCGAGCGCTATCTCAGAAACCATGACCAGCGCCTGCGAACCGAGGTGCCAAGCTATACGAAGCCAGTGGCGGGTGACACGATCGTTTACTACTGGGATGCCGAGCCGTTTGCCGAGACGTGGGCCGGGGAGTACGAGATTGCTTTCGCTGACATTGGTGGCCCGTTCTACATCGATTTTGACAGCGAACTGATTCTGCAGCGCGGCGACGGCGACCGCTATGTGTACTATGCAATCAGGGATCGGGCAGGGAACCTAAGCGCGTTTTCAAAACCCTTGAAGGTGGCGGTATCGGCTGGAGTGCGAACCTTCCCGATGCCGAGCATCCCTCAGGCTACCGGAGCGGACGGGCAGCTGCGCCTTGCGCTGAATGACCTGCGCTTGCCGTTGCTGGTTGAGGTGCCGGATGAGGCTGTGATCTATCCGGACGAAGCATTGCGGGTGGAGTGGGGGGACCCCGGCGACCCTGGCTATTTCTCTGCCACGACTGGCTATCAAGGGCGCGAACGGGAATTCGAGATTCCGGAGAAATATATCGCAGCCCAGGGGGCAACCACCCTTAAGGTGAACTTCGTGGCATCGGGTGACAAGCGTCATGATTACCCATCGCCAGCAGTTGAACTGTTCATTTCGCAGCTGAGCAAGGGCTTGCCCACGGTCAACTTGGTCGGGGTCGCCAGCGGCAAGCTGCGGCTGTCCCAGGCGCCAGAACGTGTTCCTGTAACGCTGGGGACCTGGCCTTTGATGGCTGAAGGGCAGCTGGTCGACATCTGGGTGACTGGCGTTTTGCCGAGTGGCCAGGATTCAGCGCCCTTTCAGGTGCTGAAAGATTATGAGATCAAGCCCGGCCATCTGGCTGAAGGCATCGTTGTGGTCAATGACGTCGTAGTGCTCAAATCTTTTCTGGCGACGCTTAAACTCGACACTCCATTTACCCTGCATGTTCAGGTCAGGTTTGCCGCGCAGGCGGCTCCTGTGAACTTCCCGCGCTTGAGCCCGACCTTGACTTCTTGAGTTCACGTGCCAGAAACCGGCGCCGTCATTTCTCTCGTCGTGCCACCGTAATCGTTGATTGTCGTGAAATACACCTGCAGGCCGGGGGCTGATGCCGGCGTTGGCAAGTCGTAGGCCATCGTACTTTGCGGGGCAACCATCTCGTTGGCTTGGATGCTTTTACGCCCTTTGAGGTGGCCCACCTGAACGCGCTTGAAGATGTAGTGGTAGGGCGAGGGGTTGTGTACGACCAGTTGTGCCTTGCCGTCGGCGTGGCGCACAGACCATTGCAGGGTTTTCAAGCCGTCCTCGGTAGTGCCTTGCAACTCGGCAGGGCGGTAGAACAGCTTGATCCGGGTACGCAATGCAATGGTCAAGGCGTTCGCTTGCTCGTCCTGCGCTTGAGGTATTTCCTGCACATTGAAGTAGAACAACGATTCCCTGTCCTTTGGCAGGTCATTGGGGAGGCGATTGATCTGTACCGTCTGTTGGTTACCAGGGTCAAGCCTGAACAAGGCGGGTGTGGCGATCAGTGGCACAGCGGTGGTGCTGTCATCGCTGTCGGTGTTGACCCAGCTCTGAGCGGCAAAAGCCTGCGTGCTGGGGTTGGCGACGATGATCGAACTGCTTTGCTTGTCGCTACTCTGGATGATGCGGGTGGTGCTGATGGTGAGGGCGGCCTGGGCGGTAGGCATGAGGCCGCTGGTAGCGGCAGCAACCAGCAGCAGGTTGCGCAGTAATGAGGTGGGCATAAGTGGGTGATCTGTCAAGGGCATAAAACAAGCGCAGCGAACTGCGCTTGTAAGGTGGCGGTTTTATGGAATGGCAACCAGGAAGTTCACGCTGGTGGCGATCTGGCCTTCAGTCACTTTGGAATCTGTAGTGTGCAACTGCGTGGTGAAGTTCATGTCGGTCGGCAGTGAGTCGCTCAGGTCGTATTCGACAGATGCTGCATCAGGGTCGAGCTGAGTGTTGCTCTTGTCGAAGATGGCCAGTGCGAAGCCTTCGCTGTAGCCGACGCCGCTTTGCAGTGCATACAGTTTACCGGAAGGGTCGTTGCCATAGTTGGCGCTGAACTTGACGGTAGCCTTGTCGCCAGCGGCGATGGTGCAGGTGGTGGGGTCAACACGCAGGGCAAAACTTTCCATCGGGGTTTTTTGGCCGATGGCGGTGAAGTCCTGAGTCCTGAAATCACCCAGGTAGATTTTGTGCATGCCTGGGCCGCCTGGCTTGACGAGTTCAATCGGGCAGGTGCCGCCGGCACTAACGGTGCCTTCGAAGTTGATGATGCCAGTGTTGGCCATGGCTGAACTGCAGCCGAGGCTCAAGGCGAACAGTGCAAGGGTACGTTTCATTGTGCGATCCAGATAGGGAATTGACTTGTTGGTGTATGTCGAGCCGGCGTCCAGTGTGGTGGGCGCCGGGGCGGCATTGCGCAAGCCTATCGGTGAACGCAGAAGGGTATCTGTAAGGGAAGTCGTTTTAGTCTGTTGAGAACGCGATGCTGGGTGGGTACTACCGCAATCAGTGGGGCTGGCCCGAGGCAGCCATCAACTGCTTGTGCATATTCCAGTCGAAGGGTTCGCCGTTCTGTTCTGCTTCATAGCGGCGCTCTTCCAACTGTTGATACAGGTTCAGTTCCTCATCGGGCATGAAGTGCAGGCAATCGCCGCCAAAGAACCAGAGTAGATCGCGCGGCACCAGATGAGCGATTTGTGGGTAGCGCTGGATCACCTGGCACATCAAATCCTGCCCCAGGTATTGGCTATGCAGAGGATCCTGAGGCAGCTGCTGAAGCAGCTCGTCGAAGCGTTCAAGAAACAGCGCATGGCTTTCCTCAGGTACCTGCTCGGCTTCGGCCAGCGCCACCAGAATGGTACGCAGATGCTGCAGCAGTTGCAGGTGATATTCCAGGTGGGGGGTGGCCATGACGCAGTCCTCGGTTTAGCTAAAAGCGTGAGTATACCCCATCGAGGAACACCGACCGGCCGGCATTGAGAACAGTTGTTGGCCCGTTTGCAGGAACGGCTACCTGTCATTTTTGACAGTAGAGAAAAACGGCAATCAAGGTTCAACTGGTCTCCTCTTCGATTGCACGGAAGATCACATGGTGAGCACGGAGAACTCCGACGGCAAAGCAGGCGTCCCAATCGCTTATACGATGGTGTGGTACAGCCTCTTGAATGATTGCTGGAAGCGCTACAGCGAAAATAATGAGTATCTCCCGGGTGAGACACTTTTGCTCGACAGGCAGTCTGGCCCCTCCGAACGAAAAGTGTCATCGGTTGTATTTGGTCACCCGCAGATGACGTGGTCCGACACGGTTGTAACACAGCGCAAACGGCTGCTGAGTCAGCGCGAGGTCGTCCTGGTACTGGATTCGGGTAACAGTGCCGCCTGGCTGAGCGAAATCCGCGATGTTGCATACGACGCAAGTCAAGTCCTGACCATCAAGGCTTCCATGCTCGACAGCAGCATCGCTTATCGAGGCGATGGCAGCGTACAGCTGGTGTGGACAGCTATGCCGGAATTTTCATTTACCGGGCAGGACACACTACTACTGAAAATGAAACGTGGTTATGAAGCCAAGAAAGGCATTGAACTGTATACGGTAGGGCCGCCCGCTAACCACCTGTTGCGTGAGTTGAATGTTGTCTATCAGCCGGCCAATAAAGAGACTGGAATGGACATCGCCTATTTCACCCCGGGTGTGGTGGTTGCGGGGGTGCCCTTGGCAGATGCTCGTACTGACGCGGGGGTAGCGGATATCGTTATATTTGTCCTTGCTGTATGGGCGGCGCCTGAAGTGCTTTTGGGTAAGGCCCCTTATGATGAGGAATGGCTCCCGTCCCTGGTCTTTCCGCCACCCCAGCTGAAAAGGCAGGATGGCAGTTTCGTAAAAGAGTTGGGGGTGTATACCACCGAATACTTTTCCCCCAGGCAAGCATCCGCACCCGCTGTGAGCGCGCAGCTGCGACAGGCTTCCCTGTCTCTCGACCCTTTGGTGCGCCTGATCGCAAATGGCATTGGCAAACAGGCCGTCGTGCTACACCCCGGCCCCGACGCGGCGGTCTGGGTGCTTGAAGGTGAGCAGGCAGGAGCGTTGAAGCGAGAGGGCGGCGCCTGGTACTACGAGCCTCCAGCGATACTGGAACCTGCAGTCACTCTGGAGGCGAACAACAAGACCAACCGCCCGGCTGCCGTTCTTTCGAGCGTTCCGAAACGGTTCACGGTGGATGTGGTCCACGCCACGCAAGGTGGTGAAAACGCCTACGCTACATTTGCAAGTTACTACGCACCGCAAACGCATTATTTCAGGGCATCCTTGGAGAGCGGCAAACTCAGATTCACGTTCTGGTATTACGACGCTGACAAGGGGCAGGACGTGCAGGTCGAGGAACGTGATACCGAATGGGTCATTGCTTCGGGGAACGGAAGCGTATCCAGCTCTGGAGTCTTCAGCCCAGCCGCCAACAGTCCGTCGCCTTTCACTGTTGTCTGGGCGCGGGATACAACCAGCGATCGGCTGCTGTACTGGGCATTTACTGTCATCCCGATACCGCTTTACTCACCTGCTCAGGCGGTAGCGCTATTCCAGAAATGAAACCACGTTACAGCTTGGAAAACCGGCAGAGCCTTTTGACGGCTCTGTCGGTATCCCTGCTTCGCTCACGTCAGTTGGCTCGGTTGCGAAACGCCCAAGGCAGATGCTCAGCGAATTCGACCAGGCTCGGAAAGCAACTGGTCTTTTTCGAACGCATCCACATCGATGACTTTCCGACGTGCCTGTTCAGCTTCCTTCAAGCGTTGGCCTTCTGTCGGCTGTAACAGGCCCGCTTCAACGGCTGCATCAATGGGCGACTGTTCGTGAGTTGGATGTATCTGGGCTGCCTTGATGGCCTGATGCAAAACCTTTTGCAGAGGCGCGGTTTCAGTCAGCAAATCCCTTGCCCTTTGCAGTGCCGCTACGGGATCGTCTTCACCTTGTGGCCTGAAGCATCCCGCCAAAAGCTCCTCCAGTGTCGGGTCACCCTTGCCACGCCCGATCAGCGCTGCCACCTCGGCATCCAGTTCATCGCTCGGCCCGCGATGGCGGCGGCCGAAGGGGAACACCAGCACGCGCAAGGCGCAGCCTACAAACCGGTTGGGGAAGTTGTCGAGCAGCCGGTCGAGGGCTTTTTCCGCCTGGCCCAGGCTTTCTTCCATGGCCCAACGCAACAGCGGCTGCATATGCTCCGGTGAGCCGAGGTCGTGATAGCGCTTGAGCGCGGCGCTGGACAGGTACAGGTAGCTCAGCACATCACCCAGTCGTGCGCTCAGGCGTTCGCGGCGCTTGAGCGCCCCACCCAGCAGCATCATCGACAGGTCGGCCAGCAACGCAAAAGCAGCCGCCTGGCGGTTGAGGGCGCGGAAGTAGCCTTGGCTCAGGGCATCGCCCGGCACGTTTTCCAGGCGCCCCAGCCCGAGGTTGAACACCAGTGTGCTCGCCGCGTTACCGGCGGCGAACATGATGTGCTGCATCAGCAGGTCGTCGAATTCGCGGAGCGCCTGGTCGCGGTCCTCGCGCCCTGCCAGGGCCATCTCCTTGAGCACGAATGGGTGGCAGCGGATGGCACCCTGGCCGAAGATCATCAGGTTGCGCGACAGAATGTTCGCGCCTTCGACGGTGATGAAGATCGGTGCCCCTTGCCAGTTGCGGCCCAGGTAGTTGTTCGGGCCCATGATGATGGCCTTGCCACCGTGCACGTCCATGGCGTGCTGGATGCACTCGCGGCCGCGCTCGGTCAGGTGGTACTTGAGGATGGCCGACAGCACCGAAGGCTTCTCGCCCAGGTCCACGGCCTTGGCGGTCAGCAGGCGCGCGCTGTCCATCAGCCAGGCGTTGCCGCCGATGCGCGCCAGCGATTCCTGTATGCCTTCGAAGGCCGCCAGCGGCACATTGAACTGCTCGCGGATGCTGGCGTACTGGCCGGTGACCAGGCTGGTGTACTTGGCGGCGCCAGTGCCCACGGCAGGCAAGGAGATCGAACGGCCTACCGACAGGCAGTTCATCAGCATCATCCAGCCCTTGCCGAGCATGGCCTGGCCGCCGATCAGGAAGTCCAGCGGTACGAATACATCCTTGCCGCTGTTGGGGCCGTTCATGAACGCTGCGCCCAGCGGCAGGTGGCGTTTGCCAATCTCGACACCGGGGGTGTCGGTGGGGATCAACGCCAGGCTTATGCCCAACTCTTCCTGTTCGCCCAGCAGGTGGTCCGGGTCGTAGGCCTTGAAGGCCAGCCCCAGCAGGGTAGCGACCGGGCCGAGGGTGATGTAGCGCTTTTCCCAGTTCAGGCGCAGGCCGATCACTTCCTGGCCTTGCCATTGGCCCTTGCAGACCACACCGCTGTCGGGCATGGCGCCGGCATCGGAGCCGGCCAGTGGGCCGGTGAGGGCGAAGCAGGGGATTTCCTCGCCGCGCGCCAGGCGCGGCAGGTAGTGGTTGCGTTGTTCGTCGGTGCCGTAGTGCAGCAACAGTTCTGCGGGGCCCAATGAGTTTGGCACCATCACCGTGGAAGCCAGGTCGCCGCTGCGGGTGGCAAGCTTCATCGCTACCTGGGAATGGGCGTAGGCGGAGAAGCCTTTGCCGCCGTATTCCTTGGGAATGATCAGGGCGAAGAAGCCGTTCTGCTTGATGTGCCGCCAGGCTTCGGGCGGCAGGTCGAGGTCCTGGCCAATCTGCCAGTCGCTGACCATGGCGCAGAGTTCTTCGGTAGGGCCGTCGATGAAGGCTTGTTCTTCCTCGGTCAACTGCGGGGCCGGGTAGCTGAGCAGGGTGCGCCAGTCGGGGCGGCCGCTGAACAGTTCGCCGTCCCACCAGACGGTGCCGGCATCAATTGCCTCGCGTTCGGTTTGCGACATCGGCGGCAGGGTGCGCTGGAACCACGTGAACACCGGGCCGGTGAATACCTTGCGGCGCCATTCGGGCAGCGCCACCAGGGCGATTTTCAGTGCCAGCACTATCCAGATCAGGGTCAGCAGCCAGCCTGGGGCACTGCTGAAGATACCCATCAGCAGCATATAGGCTGCCACGGCACCGAGAATCTGCAAGGGCGCCAGGCGCCGGTGCGTGAGGTACGCCGCGCCGATCACCAGCACTACCAACCACAACAGCAACATAATCGGTCCTCCTTGGAACCAGGGGGCTTGAGCCGTCCCGGACAGCTTAGACGCTACGCTGCGAACGGCCGGGTCAGAACAGTGACAGGGTATGGCTGCGGGAGTTTCAGTCCGGTGTTTACCTGTACCGGCCTCTTCGCGGGTGAACCCGCTCCCACAAGTACTGCAACGCTCTCAGGTGTGGTGCGATCCCTGTGGGAGCGGGTTCACCCGCGAAGAGGCCGGTACAGGCGATAAAACTCTGGAGTAGACTGTGCCACCTCCGCATTCATAAGGACGTTGCCATGCTGAAGATCTGGGGCCGCAAGAACTCGAGCAATGTGCGCAAGGCGCTGTGGATCGCCCATGAACTGGGCCTGGATTTCGAGTCGATCGACGCCGGCGGCGCCTTTGGCGTGGTCAACGAGCCGCATTACCGTGCGCGCAACCCCAATGGCCTGGTGCCGATGCTGGAGGACGGCGACCTGACCCTGTGGGAGTCCAACACCATCGTCCGCTACCTGTGCGCCGAGTACGGCGCCGAGCAGGGCTGGTACCTGGCAGACCCACGCCAACGCGCGCAGGCCGACAAGTGGATGGACTGGGCCACATCGTCGTTCGCTGCGCCATTCCGCCCGTTGTTCTGGGGCCTGCTGCGCACTCCGGAAGACCAACGCGACTGGGTGGCGATCAACGCCGCGCACAAGCAGTGCGCCCAGCTGTTGAGCATCGCCGACGAAACCCTGGCCAAACAGGCGTACCTTTCTGGTGACCAAATAGGCATGGGTGATATCCCACTGGGCAGCTTCATCTACGCCTGGTTCGAAATGCCCATCGAGCGCCCGGCCATGCACCACCTGGAGGCCTGGTACGCGCGCCTGAAAGCCCGCCCGGCCTACCAGGCGGCGGTGATGACTGCGTTGACCTGATCGAACACCACGGCTATTTCGATAGTCACTATCAATACACATGACTGTACTTGTGCGGCCTGGCCTTGCACCATGGCCGCACTCACTGCGCCAGTGGTCTGCCCTGGCGTGTCCCGCACCTTATTCTTCGGTAAGTGACCCGCTATGAGTTCCGCCCTGTCCATCCGACAGCTGACCAAGACCTACGGCAACGGTTTCCAGGCCCTCAAGGGCATCGACCTGGATGTTGCCGAAGGCGACTTCTTCGCTTTGCTCGGCCCCAACGGCGCCGGCAAATCCACCACCATCGGCATTCTTTCCACCCTGGTGAACAAGACCAGCGGCACGGTCAATGTGTTCGGCCATGACCTGGACCGCGAGCCGGCGGCGCTCAAGCGCTGCCTGGGCGTGGTGCCGCAGGAGTTCAACTTCAACCAGTTCGAGAAGTGTTTCGATATCGTCGTGACCCAGGCGGGCTACTACGGCATCCCGGCCAAGATGGCCAAGGAGCGCGCCGAGCAGTACCTGACCCAGCTTGGCCTGTGGGACAAGCGCGATGTGCCGTCGCGTTCACTGTCCGGCGGCATGAAGCGCCGTTTGATGATCGCCCGTGCGCTGATCCACGAACCACGTCTGTTGATTCTCGACGAGCCCACTGCGGGCGTGGACATCGAGCTGCGCCGTTCGATGTGGAGCTTCCTCACCGAGCTGAACCAGAAGGGCATCACCATCATTCTCACCACGCACTACCTCGAAGAGGCCGAGCAGCTGTGTCGCAACATCGGCATCATCGACCACGGTACCATCGTCGAGAACACCAGCATGCGCCAGCTGCTGGGCAAGCTGCATGTCGAGACCTTCGTCCTCGACCTCAGGCAGGACCTGGCCACCGCCCCGGTATTGCAAGGCTACCCGTGCCGGCTGCTGACCCCGCACACCCTTGAAGTGCAAGTCGAGAAGGACATCGGCATCACCGCACTGTTCGGCCAGCTGGCGCTGCAGAACATCGAAGTGCAGAGCCTGCGCAACAAGACCAACCGACTCGAGGAGCTGTTCGTGTCCCTGGTAGAAAAGAACCTGTCGAAGGTGGCCGTATGAGTGTCGAATTGCGCACCAACTGGGTCGCCCTGAACACCATCGTCTACCGCGAAGTGCGGCGCTTCTTGCGCATCTGGCCGCAAACCCTGCTGCCGCCGGCGATCACCATGGTCTTGTACTTCGTCATCTTCGGAAACCTGATTGGCCGGCAGATCGGCGACATGGGCGGCTTCAGCTACATGGAGTACATCGTGCCAGGGCTGATCATGATGTCGGTGATCACCAACTCCTACGGCAACGTGGTGTCGAGCTTCTTCGGCAGCAAGTTCCAGCGCTCGATCGAAGAGCTGATGGTGTCGCCGGTCTCGCCGCACACGATTCTCGTCGGTTATGTGCTGGGCGGCGTGCTGCGCGGCCTGGCAGTGGGGGTGATCGTGACCTTCCTGTCGCTGTTCTTCACTCACCTGCAGGTGCACCACCTGGGCGTGACCGTGGTCGTGGTGCTGCTGACCGCCACCATTTTCTCGCTGCTGGGTTTCGTCAACGCGGTGTTCGCGCGCAACTTCGACGACATCTCGATCATCCCGACCTTCGTGTTGACGCCGCTGACCTACCTGGGCGGGGTGTTCTACTCGATCAACCTGCTGCCGCCGTTCTGGCAGACCGTGTCGCTGGCCAACCCGGTGCTGCACATGGTCAACTCGTTCCGCTACGGCATCCTAGGGGTGTCGGATATCAGCATTGGCACGGCGATTACCTTCATGCTGGTCGCCACTGCGGTGCTCTACCTGGTGTGCATTCGCCTGCTGGTCAGCGGCCGTGGCATGCGTGCCTGAGGCCTTGCACCGGCATTGGCGACGGCGCCACTGCCGGCCCACCCACCAGCGCCAGTAGAGCATGGTGGCGAAGTAGCCGACGATGCCCAACACCACGCCGCATACCACCGAGCCGAGCAGGAAGGGTTGCCACAGCGTCGACAGCTGGTCGGTGATCCACTGGAAGGTCAGTTCGTCGGGCAGGGTGCGTGGCGGTACCTGCAGCAGCCAGGCGCCGGTCATGTAGGTGACGAAGAACACCGGTGGCATGGTCAGCGGGTTGGTCAGCCATACCAGGCTGACCGCGATCGGCAGGTTGCCGCGCAGCGGAATGGCCAGCGCCGCGGCCAGCAGCATCTGCGCTGGCATCGGGATCAAGGCCGCAAACAGGCCCACCCCCATGGCCCGCGCCACCGAGTGCCGGTTCAGGTGCCACAGGTTCGGGTCGTGCAGCAGTTTGCCGAAAAAGCGTAAGGACTTGTGTTCACGAATGCTGGTCGGATCCGGCATGTAGCGTTTGAAAAGTCGGCGCGGCATGTAGGCTCCCGGGGCGTTGGTCCTGGCAGTATGCCCTGATTCCCGTTCAGCCTCGTTTAGAGTTTGTGACAATTGTTGAGCAAGCGCTGCGCGCATTTGCGCTATGCCTCAGGGGGTTATCTGCCGTCTGGAGCTCTACCTCATGCGCACAGGGATGTTGGCGCTCGCGCTCGGGCTGTTGTGCCTGGGTTTTCTTCCCGTATTGCCATCTGTCGGATGGCTGCTGGTGCTGTTCGCCTGCGCGGTGTTCAGCCTGTTTACCCGTTGGCGGCTGCCGGGGTGTTTTCTGCTTGGGCTGTGTTGGGCTTGCTGGTCTGCCCAGCAGGCCCTTGATGATCGCCTGGCTGCCGGGCTCGATGGCCGCACCCTGTGGCTGGAGGGGCGGGTGGTCGGTTTGCCGACCCGCACGGCGCAAGGCGTGCGTTTCGAACTGCAAGCCCCCCGCTCAAGGCGGGCCGAGCTGCCGCAACGCCTGCAACTGAGCTGGTTCGACGGCCCGACGCTGCGCGCGGGCGAGCAGTGGCGGCTGGCCGTGACCTTGCAGCGCCCGAGCGGGCTGCTCAACCCGCATGGGCCTGATCGCGAGGCGCAACTGCTGGCGCGACGAGTAGGCGCCAGCGGGACGGTCAAGGCCGGGCAGCTGCTGGCGCCCGTCGCGGGTGGCTGGCGCGATGCGCTGCGCCAGCGCTTGCTGGCAGTCGAGGCCAATGGCCGCCAGGCGGCGCTGGTCGCCCTTGTTCTGGGTGACGGGGCCGGCCTGGCCCGGGACGACTGGCAGACCTTGCAGGCCACTGGCACCGTGCACTTGCTGGTAATTTCCGGGCAGCACATCGGCCTGGTCGCCGGCCTGCTGTATGGCCTGGTCGCCGGGCTGGCGCGCCGGGGGCTATGGCCGGCACGGCTGCCGTGGTTACCGTGGGCCTGCGGCCTGGCCATGGCTGCAGCATTGGCCTACGGCTGGCTCGCCGGTGCTGGCGTGCCGGTCCAGCGGGCCTGCCTGATGCTGGCCGTGGTGCTGCTCTGGCGCCTGCGCTTTCGTCATCTCGGGGCGTTCGTACCTTTGCTGCTGGCGCTGGTTGCGGTGTTGCTGGTCGAGCCGTTGGCGCCGCTGCTGCCCGGTTTCTGGCTGTCGTTTGCGGCGGTGGCCACGCTTGTCTATTGCTTCAGTGCCCGCCTGGGGGGCTGGCGGCCGTGGCAAGCCTGGACGCGCGCGCAGTGGGTGATCGCCATCGGCTTGCTGCCGGTGCTGCTGGCGACCGGCCTGCCCGTGAGCCTGAGTGCCCCGCTGGCCAACCTCGTGGCCGTGCCGTGGCTCAGCCTGGCGGTGTTGCCGTTGGCCTTGCTGGGTACCGTGCTGCTGCCGCTGGGCGCGGCGGGGGAGCTGCTGTTGTGGCTGGCGGGTGGTTTGCTGGATGTGCTGTTCCGTGGCTTGGCGCTGCTGGCGCAACAGCGCCCGGCGTGGCTGCCGCCAGCACTGCCGCTGTGGGCCTGGCTGCTGGTCTGCCTGGGTGCGCTGCTGGTGCTGTTGCCGCGTGGCGTGCCACTGCGCGGGTTGGGCGGGGTGATGCTGCTGGCGCTGTGGATACCGCGCGAGGCGGTACCGTTCGGGCAGGTCGAGGTCTGGCAGCTGGATGTCGGCCAAGGCCTGGCGGTGCTGTTGCGTACCCGCCAGCACAGCCTGTTGTACGACGCCGGGCCGGCCAGGGGCGAAAGCGACCAGGGCGAGCGGGTGGTGCTGCCGACCTTGCGCAAACTGGGCGTGAGCGGCCTCGACCTGATGCTGGTCAGCCATGCTCACGCCGACCATGCCGGTGGTGCTGCGGCCATTCTGCGCGGCCTGCCGGTCGGGCGAGTCATTGGCGGCGAAGCGCTGGATGAGGTGCAACTGCAGCCTTGTGCCAGTGGCGAGCAATGGGACTGGGACGGCGTGCGTTTTTCCTTGTGGCGCTGGGCGGATGGGCGTAGCAGTAACGATCGCTCCTGCGTGTTGCTGGTCGAGGCGCAGGGCGAGCGGTTGTTGCTGGCCGGGGATATGGAAGCCGGGGCTGAAGCGGCCTGGTTGGCAGCTACCGATTTGCCCCGCATCGACTGGCTGCAGTCGCCGCATCATGGCAGTCGCAGTTCGTCCAGCGAGGCGTTCGTGCGCGCCACGGCGCCACGTGGGGTACTGATTTCACGGGGACGCAACAACAGCTTCGGGCACCCGCATGTGCAGGTGGTCGAGCGCTATCGGCGGCATGGGGTGGTGGTGCATGACACGGCCGAGCAAGGGGCGTTGCGGTTGCTGTTGGGCGCGCAGGGGGAGGTTGAAAGTATGCGCCGGCAGCGGCGTTTCTGGCGGGTTCGGGTGGAGTGAGGTGGAGTGAGGTGGAGTGGCTTACAGGTGCTCGCCATTACATTTGCAGCGCCTGTGAGATCGAGCGCCGCCCGCGCGGCGCATCGCCGGCAAGCCGGCTCCCACATCTGTTTCGGGCCA
>NZ_PUQD01000028.1 GCF_003331055.1 Pseudomonas sp. AFG_SD02_1510_Pfu_092
CGTATGCCTCGGGCTTACGCTGATACCTGTGGGAGCGGCTTTAGCCGCGAACACCGGCGCAGCCGGTGCCATCCACCGCGCCGCCTGCTTCGCGGGCTTGCCCGCTCCCACAGGGGGACTGCGCAGCAGCCCCGGAAGGCAACGCGACCTACCGCTCGACCTGCCACCCCCCACCCAAGGCCTTGTACAACGCCACGCTCCCCTGCAACCGGGCCAGGCGCAACTGCGCCTGCTGGTCCTGCGCCACATACAAAGTGCGCTGGGTCTGCAGCACGCTCAACAGGGTCTCGGCACCCGCGCCATAACGCTGCTGCGCCAGGTCGAAGGCCAGCCGGGCCTGCTGCACCTCTTCATCCTGCCATTGCCGCTGGCCATCCACGCCGTCGATCGCATTGAGGGCTTTCTCGACATCGGCAAAGCCGGCCAGGATGCTGCTGCGGTAGGCCTCCAGCAACGCCGTCTGTTCGGCCTCGGCCAGGTCACGGGCAGCACGCAGCCGGCCGTTGTTGAAGATCGGCGCGACCAGGCCACTGCTGAGGGTGGAGTAGGTACTGCCGAACAGATCGGCGAAGGTACTGGCACCAACCCCGAGGCTGGCGCCAAGGGTGAGCTTGGGCAACAGCGCCGCGCGGGCGACCTGCACGTTGGCGCTGGCGGCGCGCAGCCGTGCTTCTGCGGCGGCAATGTCCGGGCGGCGGGTGAGCAGCTCGCTGGGTACGCCACTGCCAATGACGGGCCATTGCAGGGTGGCGAGGGTTTCGTGGCTGGTGGGTAACGCCTGCACCGGCTCACCGAGCAGGGTCGCCAAGGTGACCCGGCTGTCCTGCCACTGCTGTCCCAGCAGCGGCAGCTGGCGCTGCTGCGCGGCAACCAGGCTGCGCTGCTGAGCCAGCTCCAGACGCGTGGCGGAGCCGCTGCGCTGGCGGGCCACGACCAAGCCCAGCACCTCCTCGGCATTGCGCAGGTTGAGCCGGGCAATGCGCAGCTGTTCCTGCAGGGCCAGGCCTTGCAGGTAACTGTCGGCCACCGCGCTGACCAGGGTCAGTGCCACGGTCTGGCGGTCGAAATTGCTGGCATCCAGGCTGCTCAGGGCGCTGTCGCGGGTCGCCCGCAAGCCGCCCCAGAAGTCGATTTCGTAGCTGGCGCTGAGCTGCATGTCGAACGCGCTGCTGGTGGGTTGGCTGCGGCTGACGTCCAGCTGGTCATAACCGTCGCCGTGCAGCAGGCGTTGGCGGCTGCCGTCCACGCCCAGCTTCAGCTCCGGGCGCAGCGGCGCACCGGCGATGACCGCGCGGGCCTGGGCCTGGCGTACCCGCGCGGTGGCGGCAGCGAGGTCGTGGGCATTGGCCAGCGCCTGCTGCACCAGGCGGTCGAGCTCGCGGCTGGCGAAGGCTTGCCACCACTGTGCCGTTGGCAGCCGTGCCGAGGCGGGTGCGGCCTGGCCTTGCCAGGCGGCTGGCGCGCGGATGCCGCTGGTGGGCGGCGGCGGTGTGCTGCAGGCAGCGAGGCACAGGCACAAGGTCAACAGGCTGAGGCGGCTAGGCAGGGTCATGGTTCATTCGCTGGTAAGGGCTTTGACCGGGTCGAGGCGGGCAGCCTTGCGCGCGGGCATGAAGCCGAACACGACGCCGGTGACCACCGCGCAGGCGAAGGCGCCGAGCATGGCCGGCAAGGCAAAGGCCACGGCTACTTTGGCCAGCATCAGGCCGCCGCCGACGGCCAGGGCAAGGACGATCCCGGCCAGCCCGCCGACCATCGAAAGCAGCACCGCTTCGCTGAGAAACTGGCGCAGGATGTCGCGCTGGCGGGCGCCGGTGGCCATGCGGATGCCAATCTCGCGGGTACGCTCGCGCACGGTCATCAGCATGATGTTCATCACGCCGATGCCGCCCACCAGCAGCGAGATTGCGGCGATCGCCCCCAGCATCAGCGACAGGCTGTTCTGGGTGCGGGCCTCGGCCTGGATCAGCGCCGCGTCATTGGTCAGTTCGAAGTCCTGGCGGCCGTTGTGGCGCTGGCGCAGCAGCTGGTCGATGGCCGCTTCGGCCTGCTCGACCCGCGTCGAGTCGAGGGCGGCGACCGCGACGTAGTCCGGGTCGCGCTGGCCGAACAGGCGGATGGCTGCGGCCGAGTAGGGCACCACCACGCGCCCGTCACTGTCCTGGTCGCCGGAACTGGCGCCCTTGCCGGCGAGGATGCCGACCACCTGGAACGGCACATTGCCGATCAGGATGTACTGGCCCAGCGGGTCGCGCCCAGGGTCGAGCATCTTTTCCCGCACTTTCTGGCCGATCACCGCCACCGCTGCGGCGCTGGCTTCATCGGCGGCGCTGAAGAAACTGCCATGCACCGCCGGCCAGTTGAAAATCTCGGGGAACCGGGTGTTGTTGCCACCCACGTAGAACGGCTGGCTGTGGTTGCCGTGGCGCACCATCATCTTTTCGCCGATCACCGGCATCACGTGCCGCACCTGCGGTAGCTGGCCGATGGCGGCGACATCGGCCAGGGTGATGGTGCCCGCCTGTTCGCCCAGGCTGGCCGGCTTGCCGTTGAGGTAGAGGATGTTCGAGCCGAACGCGGCCATCTGCGCCATGACCTGGCGCTTGCTGCCTTCGCCCACCGCCAGCATCACCACCACCGAGGCCACGCCGATGACGATGCCCAGCAGGGTCAGGGCGGTACGAAAGCGGTTGACCCACATCACCCGCCAGGCGGCCTGCAGGGCTTCGAGCAGTTCGCCTTGCCACGCCCCGCGCAAGGTCGCGCCGCGGTCCAGGCGCTGGCGCAGCTGTGCGGCGGGCAACCCTTGGCCGGTGTCTGCCGGGGGCTGTTCGCTGGCCGAGTCGCTGATGATCAGGCCGTCACCAATCTCGATCACCCGCTGCGCCCGCGCCGCCACTTTACGGTCGTGGGTGATCAGGATGATCACATGGCCCTGGCTGGCCAGCTCGTCGAGCAATACCATCACTTCGGTGCCGCTGTGGCTGTCGAGGGCGCCGGTAGGTTCGTCGGCGAGGATGATATGGCCGCCGTTCATCAATGCGCGGGCAATCGACACCCGTTGCTGCTGGCCGCCGGACAGCTGGTACGGGCGGTTGCCGGTGCGGCTGGCCAGGCCCAGGCGCTGAAGCAAGGCGCTGGCACGGGCGTGGCGTTCGCGCGCGGCGATACCGGCATAGATGGCCGGCATTTCGACGTTTTCCTGAGCCGAGCCCGAAGCAATCAAGTGGTAGCCCTGGAACACGAAGCCAAACGCCTCGCGGCGCAACCAGGCCAGTTCATCGCTGCCCAGCTCGGCCACATCCCTGCCGGCGAAGCGGTAGCTGCCAGCGGTGGGGCGATCGAGGCAGCCGAGGATGTTCATCAAGGTCGACTTGCCGGAGCCGGAGGCGCCGACGATGGCGACGAACTCGCCGGGGTGGATGCGCAGGCTGATGCCCCGCAGGATGTCGACTTTGGGGCTATCGACGCCGCCGTAGGATTTACGGATGTCGATCAGTTCGATCAGTGCTGTGCTCATTCAGCCTCCGCTGACGCCTGGCGCACCGAGCACCAGGCGTTCGCCTTCAGCGAGGCCGTCCAGCACCTGCACGCGCAGGCGGTCGCTGAGGCCGGTGCGCACCTGGCGCTTTTCCACCTTGCCGTCTGCAGTCAGCACATGCGCCAGGCGCAGCCCGTCGCCATCGTCCAGCGCGGCCAGTGGCACGCTCAGTACCTGCCGGGCCTGGCCGGCAACGAAGAACACCTGGGCGGTCATCTCGGCCATCAGCGCACCGTCCGGGTTGTCGACGTCCAGCAGCACGCTGTACTGCACCACCTGGCTGCCGGCGCTGCCATTGCTGACGCTGGCCGGGCTGCCGCCGCCCTGGCTGGCCTGCTCCAGGGGTTTGGGCGGGATCGGCAGCACCTGCCGCACCGTGCTGGTCCAGCGGCGCTTGCCGCCAGCCAGGGTGGTGAAATAGGCAGTCATGCCTGGGGTGACCTTGCCGATGTCGGCCTCGGAGACCTGGGCCCACACGGTCATGGGCGAGAGCCTGGCGATGCGCAGGATCAACGGCGTGTGCTGCTGGGCGTTGAGGGTTTGCCCTTCGCGGGCATCCACGGCCACCACCGTGCCGTCCATCGGCGCGTAGATGCGGGTGTAGCCCAGCTCGGCCTCGTCGCTGCGCAGGCTGGCCCGGGCCTGGCGGATCTGCGCCTGGAACATGCCGATGCGCGCCTGGGTGACCTTCAGCTGCGCGGCGGCCGTCTGCAGGTCTTCATCGCGGCTGGCGCCGGCAGCGGCCAGCGCGCGTTGGCGCTCGAGCTGCTGCCGGGCCAGCTGCAACTGCGCACGTTGCTCGGCCAGCTGGGCCTTGAGGTTGTCGATCGAGTAACGGCCGGCATCCAGCCGCGCCTGCTGGGTCGAAGGGTCGATCTCGACCAGTAGCTGGCCCTTGCGCACGGTGTCGCCGACCTCGACGTGCAGGGTCTGGATCTGCCCGGACGCCTGCGCCCCGACATCCACGTAGCGCCGCGGTTGCAGGGTACCCAACGCGGTGACGCTGCTTTCGATGTCGGCGCGGCTCACGGTGACCGTGCTCAACGGCTGTGCACCGTAGGGCAGGGCCGTCCAGGCCAGCAGGCTGCCCGCGCCGAGCAGGCCCAGGCCGGCAAGCAGGGCGCGGCGGCGAGTGTTGGTCAAAGGTCTCATGCAGACTTCCAGCCGAAGGAGTGCCAGATAGACGAAAGCGGTGGGAGGGGATTTAGCGTGGGGGTTCGCTGCGATCTGCTGGACGCGCGTACAGCTTGTTGCTGAGAATAATTATAATTTGTAAGATCGCACGCTGATATCACCCGGTCCCGCGTTGCTGCCTGAAAGGGCTTTCCGGCATAGGCTGGCAGGACCTTCTCAGGTAACGTCGTGGAACATTACTATCGCGAACTGGTGGGATTCCTTTGCGCGCGCCTGGGCAATCGTCAGGCCGCCGAAGACGTTGCCCACGATGCTTATCTGCGGGTGCTGGAGCGCACCGACGCCGAGCGTATCGAGCACCCCCGGGCGTTCCTTTACCGTACCGCGCTCAACCTGGTGGTGGACCGCCACCGGCGCCACCTGGTGCGTCAGGCCGAGCCGCTGGAAGTGCTGGACAGCGACGAGCGCTGGCATACCCCGGCGCCGGCCCACGACATGCAGCTCGACCAGCGCTTGGCGCTGATGCAGCGCGCCCTGGGCGAGCTGAGCAAGGTCTGCCGCGACTGCTTCGTGCTGCGCAAGCTCGATGGCCTGTCACATCAGCAGATTGCCGAACACCTGGGCATTTCCCGCAGCCTGGTGGAAAAACACATCGTCAATGCCATGAAGCATTGCCGGCTGCGCATGCGCGAGTGGGAATCCTGATTGCGGTTAGCGCAAATGCAAATTCCATCAGTCGATCACTTGATTTCCGTGGCTTTCCCGACTTCTATCAAAGAAGACCCTTGCCAGGGGTAGCCTTGGCGATAGCCGTCACTGGCGCAGTTCGGTCATGGAGCCAACCCATCAGCCTTCTGCCCAGGTGCGACCATGGCCAACAAGACCCTGCGCATCCTCATCGCCGACGCCCACCCTTGCCAGCGCCTGCAGCTGGAGCGGCTGCTCAATGGCCTGGGCTACTACCGGATTGCGCCCGTGGACAGTTTCGAGGAGCTGCAGCGCCTGGTGCTGTGCGCCTTGCAACCGTTTCACCTGCTGCTGGGCAATATCGAACTGGCCAGCCATGCCGGGGTCGACCTGGCGCGCTTCTGCCGCGTCAATACGCAGATCCAGCACGCCTTGCTGTATCACTCTGCTCAGCTGAACGTGCCATCGGTGCCGCAGGCCGAGCGCCAGGCGGTCAGCCTGAGCCTGCCGCAGGTGCCGGATAACGACGCGCTGGAGGCGTTCATGGCGATCATCGACACGCCGCTGCTGCTGGGCCGGCTGCCGCAGCCAGATACCCTGGCGGCGGCCACGACGCGGCCACGGCCGCGCACGTACTTCCCGCACTCGGTGTTCAACCGCTAAGCCAGCCCACAGGTAATGCGCAGGTCTGCAGAGCGATTTGCTATCCTCTTGCCCTTTGCCGATCTGTGGACCCTGCCATGACAGCCATCGATAGCGCGCGCCCGCCCCGGTTCAGCCGTGGCGACCACCGGACCCTGGGCCTGGCGGCGTTGGGCGGCGCGCTGGAAATCTACGATTTCATCATCTTCGTGTTCTTTGCGCTGACCCTCAGCCAACTGTTCTTCCCGCCCGAGATGCCCGAATGGCTGCGCCTGCTGCAAAGCTTCGGGATCTTCGTCACCGGCTACCTGGCGCGGCCACTGGGCGGCATCCTGATGGCGCACTTCGCCGACCACCTGGGGCGCAAGCGGGTGTTCAGCCTGAGCATCCTGATGATGGCGCTACCGTGCCTGCTGATCGGGGTGATGCCGACCTACGCCGACATCGGTTATGCGGCGCCGCTGATCCTGTTGGCCCTGCGCATTCTGCAGGGCGCGGCGGTGGGCGGCGAAGTGCCGAGTGCCTGGACCTTCGTCGCCGAGCACGCACCAGCCGGGCGGCGCGGCTACGCGCTGGGCTTCCTGCAGGCCGGGCTGACGTTCGGCTACCTGCTGGGGGCGCTGACCGCGACGGTGCTGGCCCAGTTGTTCACCGCGCAGGAAATCCTCGACTACGCCTGGCGCTACCCGTTCCTGCTGGGCGGGGTGTTTGGCGTGATCGGCGTGTGGCTGCGCCGCTGGCTCAGCGAAACACCGGTGTTCCTCGCCCTGCGCGCGCGCCAGGCACAGCCGGTGGGCTTTCCGCTGCGGCGGGTGCTGGGCGAACACCGCCGGGCATTGATCCCGGCAGCGCTGCTGACCTGTGTGCTGACCTCTGCCGTGGTGGTGCTGGTGGTGATCACGCCGACCGTGATGCAGCAGCGTTTCGGCATGAGTGCCGGGCATACCTTTGCCCTGAGCAGCGTGGGCATCGTCTTTCTGAATATCGGCTGCGTGCTGGCCGGTCTGCTGGTTGACCGCGTCGGCGCCTGGCGCGCGCTGATGTTCTACAGCCTGCTGCTGCCGCTGGGTATCGGTGCGTTGTACGCCAGCCTGGTAGGGCAGTGGGGCACGACCTGGCTGGCCTATGCGCTGGCGGGGCTGTGCTGCGGTGTGGTGGGGGTGGTGCCGTCGGTGATGGTCGGGCTGTTCCCGGCCGAGATCCGGGTGTCGGGCATCTCCTTCACCTATAACGTGGCCTACGCACTGTGGGCCAGCACCACGCCGCTGGCACTGATCGCGCTGATGCCGTGGAGCCCGTGGGTGTGTGTCGGTTTTTGTCTGGTCATGGGCACGGTGGGGTTGATGACGGCGCTGTATTTCGGGCGTCGTGAGCCACTGGCGTTTGTTGCGGAGCCGATGCCGATGATGTGTGCTGACAAATAACGTTTAGTGCACTATCCCGTCCGCGCTGCACCTAGGGCCTGCGCACGGCCTGTGGGAGCGGGCAAGCCCGCGAAGCAGGCGACGCGGTGGATGGCACGGGCTTCGCCCGTGTTCGCGGGCAAGCCCGCTCCCACAGGTGCGGGGCTTGCTTGCAAGGCCGGCGATGAGGCCGCTACAGGTAAAACATAAAGCCCCCGGCTCGTGAGAGACGGGGGCTTTTCGTTACCGCAGGGCAGGGGCCTTACATGTTCGGGTAGTTCGGCCCGCCGGCGCCTTCAGGGGTGACCCAGGTGATGTTCTGGGCCGGGTCCTTGATGTCGCAGGTCTTGCAGTGCACGCAGTTCTGCGCGTTGATCTGGAAGCGCTTGTTGCCGTCTTCCTGGGTGATCACCTCGTATACGCCCGCCGGGCAGTAACGCTGGGCTGGCTCGTCGTACAGCGGCAGGTTGCTGGCGATCGGCACGTTCGGGTCGGTCAGCTTCAGGTGGCAGGGTTGTTCCTCTTCATGGTTGGTGCTGGAGAGGAATACCGAGCTGAGCTTGTCGAAGCTGAGCTTGCCGTCCGGTTTCGGGTAGTCGATCTTCTGCGAATCGGCCGCCAGCTTCAGGCAGGCGTAGTCCGGCTTGGTGTCGTGCAGGGTGAACGGCAGCTTGCCAGCAAACCAGTTCTGGTCGACATAGTTGAACGCGCCACCCAGGATCGGGCCGAACTTGTGAATGGCCGCGCCGAAGTTACGGCTGGCGAACAGTTCTTCGTACAGCCAGCTGGCCTTGAAGGCGCTGACGTAGCCGTTCAGCTTGTCGCCGCCTTCGCTGCCAGCGGCCAGCGCGTCGGCGACCGCTTCGGCCGCCAGCATGCCCGACTTCATCGCGGTGTGGCTGCCCTTGATCTTGGAGAAGTTCAAGGTGCCGAGGTCGCAACCGATCAGCGCGCCGCCGTCGAACACCATTTTCGGCAGCGAGTTCAGGCCACCTTTGGCAATCGCGCGGGCGCCGTAGCTGATGCGCTTGCCGCCTTCGAGGTACTGGCTGATCACCGGGTGGTGCTTGAGGCGCTGGAATTCGTCGAACGGCGACAGGTACGGGTTGGCGTAGGACAGGTCGACGATCAGGCCGACGACGACCTGGTTGTTTTCCAGGTGATAGAGGAACGAACCGCCGGTGTTGTCCTTGGCCATTACATCCAGCGGCCAGCCGGCGGTGTGTACCACCAGGCCTTGCTCGTGCCTGGCCGGGTCGATTTCCCAGATTTCCTTCAGGCCGATGCCGTAGTGCTGGACGTCGGACTCGCTGTCCAGGTTGAAGCGCTTGATCAGCTGCTTGCCGATATGGCCACGGCAGCCTTCGGCGAACAGGGTGTACTTGGCGCGCAGTTCCATACCCGGGGTGTACAGGCCGTCCTTCGGGTTGCCTTCGCGGTCGACGCCGAGGTCACCGGTGACGATGCCGCGGACCACGCCATTGTCGTCGAACAGCGCTTCCTGGGCAGCGAAGCCCGGGTAGATTTCCACGCCGAGGTTCTCGGCCTGTTGGGCCAGCCAGCGGCACAGGTTGCCCAGCGAAATGATGTAGTTGCCATGGTTGTGCATGGTCTTGGGCACGAACAGGTCAGGCACCTTGGTGGCGCTGCCGGCATCTTTGAGTACATAGATGTCGTCGCGCTTCACTTCGGTGTTCAGCGGCGCACCCAGCTCTTTCCAGTCGGGGAACAGCTCGTTCAGGGCGCGGGGCTCGAACACCGCGCCAGAGAGGATGTGGGCGCCGACTTCAGAGCCTTTTTCCACCACGCAGACGCTGATTTCGCTACCGGCTTCGGCGGCCCTCTGCTTCAGGCGGCAGGCGGCGGACAGGCCCGCCGGGCCGGCGCCGACGATGACCACGTCGAATTCCATGTATTCGCGTTCCACTGGTTCTCTCCTACTCATCAAGGCTCGTGCTGTTGCTTGGTCTTATTGGGTGCGGGGGGCATTCGCAGCGGTTCTACGCAACGGCGGAACGGTAGCTGGGCAAATGACGGACTACACCGTTTTGTCTTGGCCGCGCATTATATCTACACCACTTGGCGGGTCCAATACAAACGTTTGTTTGAATTTGCCGCAGGCCAGTAAAATCACAGGCGTGCGGCTGGAGGGTGACCGATTTGCCGTATTGACCGGATTGGGTGTTACGGTCAAGATACGAGCGGTTTTACGTTCGCCGTAGGCTTGCAGCCGGGCGCAGGTACACCTCTAAAGACCAGGTGTGGAGCAGGGTTTTGCGGCCTTTGGCCGGTTTGTAGTGGAGTTTACACGCCACGACAGAAAATGACCCGTGAGTATTTGCCGCAAGGGTCCGGACAAGACTGTTCGGTCACGGTGAAATCTCTGCCTCCCGGTACGTTTTTAGAGGTGCCCTTGTACCCACGCGCATCGCCGGGCCTGGCCCCAGGCGACTATCTATTCACCGGAGAGTAACGAGGAATCCATGAAGGTTCTTGTAGCTGTCAAACGAGTGGTCGACTACAACGTCAAGGTTCGCGTCAAAGCGGACAACTCCGGCGTCGACCTTGCTAACGTCAAGATGTCCATGAACCCCTTCTGCGAAATCGCCGTGGAAGAAGCCGTACGCCTGAAGGAAAAGGGCGTCGCGACCGAGATCGTCGTGGTTTCCGTCGGCCCGGCTACTGCCCAGGAGCAGCTGCGTACCGCCCTGGCTCTGGGTGCCGACCGTGCCATCCTGGTCGAAGCCGCTGACGAACTGAACTCCCTGGCCGTGGCCAAGGCGCTGAAAGCCGTGGTCGACAAGGAGCAGCCGCAGCTGGTCATTCTCGGCAAGCAGGCCATCGACAGTGACAACAACCAGACCGGCCAGATGCTGGCTGCGCTGACCGGCTTTGCCCAGGGCACCTTCGCCTCCAAGGTCGAAGTGGCTGGCGACAAGCTGAACGTCACCCGTGAAATCGACGGCGGCCTGCAGACCGTGGCCCTGAACCTGCCGGCCATCGTCACCACCGACCTGCGCCTGAACGAGCCACGCTACGCGTCGCTGCCGAACATCATGAAGGCCAAGAAGAAGCCGCTGGAGACCGTTACTCCAGACGCGCTGGGCGTTTCCCTCGCCTCCACCAACAAGACCCTGAAGGTTGAAGCCCCGGCTGCCCGCAGCGCTGGCATCAAGGTCAAATCGGTGGCCGAACTGGTCGAGAAGCTGAAGAACGAAGCGAAGGTAATCTAAATGACTATCCTGGTTGTCGCTGAATACGAGAACGGTGCCGTAGCCCCGGCCACCCTGAACACTGTTGCTGCTGCCGCCAAGATCGGTGGTGATGTGCACGTGCTGGTCGCTGGCCAGAACGTGGGCGGCGTGGCCGAATCCGCTGCCAAGATCGCTGGCGTGGCCAAGGTGCTGGTTGCCGATAACGCCGCCTACGCCCACGCCCTGCCGGAGAACGTCGCACCGCTGATCGTCGAGCTGGCCAAGGGTTACAGCCACGTGCTGGCCCCGGCCACCACCAACGGCAAGAACATCCTGCCGCGCGTTGCCGCGCTGCTGGATGTGGACCAGATCTCCGAGATCATCGCAGTCGAGTCCGCCGACACCTTCAAGCGCCCGATCTATGCCGGTAACGCCATTGCCACCGTGCAATCGAGCGCGGCCATCAAAGTCATCACCGTGCGTACCACCGGCTTCGACGCCGTGGCCGCCGAAGGTGGCTCGGCTGCCATCGAAGCGGTGGGCGCTGCGCACGATGCCGGCATCTCGGCCTTCGTTGGCGAAGAGCTGGCCAAGTCCGACCGCCCAGAGCTGACCGCTGCCAAGATCGTCGTTTCCGGCGGCCGTGGCATGGGCAACGGTGACAACTTCAAGCACCTGTACAGCCTGGCCGACAAGCTCGGCGCTGCCGTCGGTGCTTCGCGCGCCGCAGTCGACGCCGGCTTCGTGCCGAACGACATGCAGGTCGGCCAGACCGGCAAGATCGTTGCGCCGCAGCTGTACATCGCCGTCGGTATCTCTGGCGCGATCCAGCACCTGGCCGGCATGAAGGACTCCAAGGTGATCGTGGCGATCAACAAGGACGAAGAAGCGCCGATCTTCCAGGTAGCCGACTACGGCCTGGTCGCTGACCTGTTCGAAGCGGTTCCGGAGCTGGAAAAGCTGGTCTGATCCGCCTGCTTCACTTATAAAGAACCCGGCCCCCGTACAGGGGGCCGGGTTTTTTTGTGGTCAGTTCCGGCCCAATCGCCGGCACGCCAGCTCTCACAGGTCCAACACAGTTCTCAAGGGCGGCGCTGTACCTGTGGGAGCTGGCTTGCCGGCGATTGGGCCGGGCAAAGCAATACAAGGAGTGAGCAATGGTGCTGCGTAAAGCAGGCAGGGTGTTGGCGTGCCTGGGGGTGTTGCTGTCGCCGCTGGCGATGGCGGCAGGCAAGTGCGAGCGCCTGGTGGCAACCGGCAGCCCCGATGCGCCGCCCTATTCATGGCAGGACCCGAACGACCCGAAGCACCTGATCGGCGCCAACGTCGACCTGCTGCGCCAGGTGGCTGGCGAGTTGGGGGTGAAGGTGGAAGTGTTGCATGCCGGCCGTCGTGATCAGGCGCTGGAAGAGGTGCGCAGCGGGCGCATGGACCTGCTGCTGGATACGCCCATGCAGCTGGAACAACTGACCGCGCTGGACTACATCCACCCACCGCTGCAGCTCAACGAATACCTGGTGTGGACGCGCCATGATGCGGCACTGACCTTCGACGGCCCGGCGGACCTGGCCAGGTACCAGGGCAGCCTGTCCGAGCGCGCGCGGCTGACCCCGGCCTTTGCCGCGTTCGCCAAGGCGCAGCTGAAGCTGGTGCCGGCGCAGAACCTGACCCAGGCGTTTCAGAAACTGGTGCTCGGCCAGGTGGATTATGTGCTCGCCGGCCGCTATTCGGGCATGGCCATGGCCCAGGGCCTGGGCATGAGCAATGACCTGATCGCCCGCGGCCTGCCGGTGGACCGGCCAGGCCTGTACCTGGCGCTGTCGCACAATTCAGCCTGCAATGACAGCTGGTTGCGTGGGCAACTGGCGAAAAAACTGACAGAATTGCCGATCTCCGGTGCGTCCGAGGCCGTGCTGCAACGTAATGTCGAGCGCTGGAAAGCGCAGCTGCAGGTGCCGTCGGACGCCCCCAAACACTAGGAAGATTGCGTGAGAATCCAACCACTAATCCTTGCCCTGGCCGTGCTTGGCCTGGCGGGCTGCGCCAACGATCCGGCCCCTGACGAGCAGATGCGCATTTCCGAGCAGGCACTGGAGCAGGCCAAGGCCGTCGGTGCCACCGACCAGGTCGAAGCGTTCAAGCTGGCCGAAGACAAGCTGGCCCGGGCCAAGACCAACATGCTGACCGAAGACTACCGCGATGCGCGGATGCGCGCCGAACAGGCCGAGCTGGATGCGCGTCTGGCCGAGGCCCAGGTGCTGAACCAGAAGAGCGAAGAGCAGCTGCAACTGCTGCAGTCGCGGGTCAAGCGCCTGCGCAAGCAGCTGGAGGTGCAGCCATGATCCGTCGTGCACCATTGGCCGCGCTGGCAATGCTGGCGCTGGCGGCCGGCTTGCAAGGTTGCGCCAGCCAGCGCAGCAGCGCCGCGCTGGATGATGCCGCTGCGGCCTTCCAGAAGGTCAAGGATGATTCCGATGTGCTGCGCAGTGCACCGCGTGACGTGATTCGTGCCGGCGAGTCGCTGGCCCGCGCCGAGCGGCTGTCCAGCTACATCGGCACCGGCGCAGATGTGCGCCATTATGCCTACCTGAGCCAGCGGTACAGCGAGATCGCCGGCGAACATGCCCGGCTGGCACTGAACCAGGAGCGCCAGGCCAAGCTCGACCTGGAGCGCCAGCGCCTGCAACTGGCGTTGCGCGAGGCCAAGCTGGCCAGCGTGCAGCAGCAGGGCAAGTGGGTCGAGTCGCAGATCGCCGCGCTGGCCTCGGAGCAGGCTGACCGTGGCCTGGTGATGACCCTGGGAGACGTGCTGTTCGACACCGGCCGCGCCGACCTGCGGAACTCGGCCAGCCGTACCGTGCTCAAGCTGGTGCAGTTCCTCCAGCTCAACCCGCGCCGCGTGGTGCGTATCGAGGGCTATACCGACAGCACCGGCACGGCGGAAGACAACCTGAAGCTGTCCCGCGACCGGGCGCAGGCGGTGGCCGACATGCTGGTGGACCTGGGGATCGACGAGAAGCGCCTGCAGGTCGAGGGGTATGGCGACCAGTATCCGATCGAGGCCAATGCCTCGGAGCGGGGCAGGGCGCAGAACCGCCGGGTGGAGATCGTCTTCTCGGATGACAAGGGCAAGCTCGCCCCAGCGCGCTGACTGCTTGGCTTACTCGACCCTGTGGGAGCGGGTTCACCCGCGAAGCAGGCGGCGCGCTGGATGGCACCGGCTTTGCCGGTGTTCGCGGCTGAAGCCGCTCCCACAGGTGCAGTGTCAGGTCCAGGGCATGCACAGTGCCTGTGGGAGCGGCCTTGTGTCGCGAAAGGGGCGCAAAGCGCCCCCGGCTTTTCATCGGTGTACCGCGGTTTAATCGTTTCTATAGCTGTCACGCAACTGTATTGTTGACTATTCTGCGATCTGTCCCAGTACACTTTGCAACTGTTACGGTATTCTCTACCGTCAGTGAGCGACACAAGAATAACGAGCCCGTCCGCGCGTCGAGAGCAAGCCATGACCAACCTGCTGCTGTACCAGCGTATCGCCCAGCAACTGGCCGATGACATCCGTCGCGGTGTCTACCAGCCAGGCGAGCGGGTACCCTCCGTGCGCAAGATGAGCGCCCAGCTCAACGTCAGCCATGCCACGGTGTTGCAGGCCTATGCCAACCTCGAGGACCAGGGGCTGATCCGTGCGCGGCCGCAGTCGGGCTATTACGTGCACCAGACCCCGGCCCTGACCGCGCAGACCCCGGACATCGCCCGGGTGGAGCGCCCCGGTCTGGTCACCCGCGCCAGCATCATCCAGCAGGTCCTGACCGAGGCCCGCCGCGACGGCGTGTTCCCGTTCGGTGCGGCGGTTCCGCATGTCGACTACCTGCCGGTACGGGCCTTGCACCAGCAGATTGCCAAGGTGACCCGCTTCCACAGCCCGCGCGCCTTCAGCTACATGTTCAGCCCCGGGTTCGAGCCGCTGCGCCGGCAGATCGCCATCCGCATGCGCGATGCCGGCGTGCTGGTCGACCCGCGTGAAGTGATCGTCACCCATGGCTGCGTCGATGCGCTGCAGATGTCGCTGCGCGTGCTGACTCGCCCCGGCGACCTGATTGCTGCTGAGTCGCCGACCTACTACGGCTTGTTGCAGCTGGCCGATTTGCTGGGCTTGAAAGTGATCGAGATTCCCAGCGATCCGTCCACCGGCATCAGCCTCGAAGCCCTGCAACTGGCCGCCAACCAATGGTCGATCAAGGCCTTGGTACTGACCGCACGGTTGAGCAATCCGCTCGGCGGCACGGTGCCGGAAGAGCGGCAGAAACAACTGCTGCGCCTGGCGTCGGACTTCGATATCCAGATCGTCGAGGATGACATCTACGGCGAGCTGATGTTCGAGCAGGGCAAGACCAAGGCGCTGAAGGCGTTCGACCGGCTGGATCGGGTGATCTACTGTTCGAGCTTCTCCAAGACCCTGTCCCCCGGGGTGCGGGTCGGCTGGATGGTCGCCGGGCGCTATCAGGACGAAATCCAGCGCCTGCAAACCTTCACCACCCACTCGGCCTGCAGCGTGACGCAGATGGGGGTGGCGGCCTACCTGGAGAACGGTGGCTACGACCGGCACCTGCGCTACATTCGCCAGGAGTACCGCAAGAACCTCAGCGCCTATCAGCTGGCGGTGCAGCAGCACTTCCCCGAGGGCACCCAGATGACCCGGCCGACCGGTGGCTTCATCCTGTGGGTGAGCCTGCCCGGGCGGGTCAATACCCAGGAGCTGCATGTGCGCGCGCTGGAGCAGGGCATCAGCATTGCGCCGGGGCTGATCTTCAGTAATACCGAGCAGTTCAACCACTGTATCCGGCTCAATTGCGGTATTCCGTGGAACAAGGAGGCCGAGCGCGCGGTGATCACGCTCGGCTTGCTGGCCCAGCAATTGTGTCGGGAGCCGGCGTCCGCACTTCTGTAGGCTTGCCACGCGCCTGCGGAACAGGGAGCATACGCACTTTTCCTGCCAGTCTGTCCATTTGCCATGAATGCTTTGCGCCGTTTCGCCCTGATCTTGTGCCTGCTACCGCTCTGCAGCCTGGCGAGTATCGCCCAGGCCGCGCAGCCGGCCGGCCAGGCGCAGGCGCAGGCGGCCAAGCCGGTGCAGAAGGCCAGGCCGGCGCAAAAGGCCGCAGCCAGGCCCGTGCACAAGCAGCCGGCAAAAAAAGCCGGCAACAGCAAGGCCAGGCCAGCCCGCAAGGCGGTGAGCAAGGAAGTCGCCAAACCGTTGCCGGAGGCCAGGCTCGACCTCAGCCTGCCTACCGATATGGTCGACAAGCTGGAGCCGGATGTCGGTAACCCTTCGCCGATCCAGCGGCGCAAACCGTTGCTGCCACCGTTGTTCAGCGAAAAGCCAGAAGGCAACGACAGCCCGTTTCAGCTCAATGGCCGGCTGATCAACAACGAAATGCAGCTGCAGCTGCGCAATGACAGCCGTCGCGATGTGGAAGGGGCGGCCATCGATTTCGAGTACCGCCAGTAAGTCAGGCGAACTGACTGCCGGGTCACGGCAGATTTCATCGTGCAAGTAATTTCAAACGCCTGTTTGAGCCGCTACTATCCAGGGGCGATCGTCCCGTTCTGTTCCAGGGAGTCCTGATTTTGGTGAATAGCCATGAATTGCCGTGAGGGCTGTGGTGCCTGCTGCATCGCCCCGTCCATCACCTCTGCGATGCCGCGCATGCCCAATGGCAAGCCGGCTGGCGAGCGCTGCCTGCACCTGACGGTCGAGAACCTTTGCGACCTGTTCGGCAAGCCCGAGCGGCCAGCGGTGTGTGGCGGTTTCAAGGCGGATGTCGAGGTGTGCGGCAGTGACCGTGACGAGGCCATCAGGATTCTCGGTTGGTGGGAGCAGATGACGGCGGCGTGACAGGCTGGATCTTCGACAAAAAGGATAAACATGATGAGATCGTTCAAGCGTATTGCACTGCTGTGTGGCATGGGTGTTCTGCTGGCGCCTGCGGCCTGGGCCGAGAACTGGCAGGTGGCCAAGGACGAGGAGGGGATCAAGGTATCCCTCAGCGAGGTGGCCGGTTCCAAGTACAAGGCCTACCGCGGCGTTACCGTGATCAAGGCGCCGCTGGCCAAGGTCCAGGCGCTGCAGGAGGATGTGGTCGGGGCCTGCGCGTGGATTCACGAATGCAAGACGCAGAAGGTGCTCAAGCAGGAAGGCGGCCAGGTCTGGACCTACACCCAGTTCAACACGCCATGGCCGGTGACGCCACGCGATTCGGTGTTGCTGGTGACCACGGTGAAGGAAGCCGACGGCAGCCTGGTGCGCAACCTGAAGGAGCAGCCGACCTACATCCCGGAAGAGAAGGGTTTTGTGCGGGTGGCCAAGGTCGAAGGCTTCTGGAAGCTGGTGCCCAAGGGCGACAGCACCGAAGTGACCTATCAGGTGCATACCGAGCCAGGTGGCAGCGTACCGGCGATGGTGGCCAACAAGTTCGTGGTCGATGCGCCGTTCAATACCCTGAAGGGGCTGCGGGAGCGGGCTGAGAAAAACTGAGGTTTTGTGTCGCTTGTACTGGCCTCTTCGCGGGCTTGCCCGCTCCCACAGAGCCCCGCAGGCCTTAGGGCTGTAAGGATCTTGTGGGAGCGGGCAAGCCCGCGAAGAGGCCCGCACAGGATGAACAAAAAAGGCTGCCCGAGGGCTAATGCCAGTCAGTTAAGACTGACGCTTTGAGCTTTAGCCCGCAGGCTGCAAAATCCGGTGCTTGGAAACGAGCATCGGATTTTTTATGCGCCTAGCAAAAGCACTGTCCCTCACTCACGAAATGGCATCAAGGCCGAATGCCCTTGAAGGGCTTGGGGCTTTGCTTGATCCGGACATCGTGAAGCAGGCTTTCGAGACCGCTGGCGTCTCAACCATTCGCAAGCGCCGCCTACCGCTTGAAAGCCTGGTGTGGTGCATCATTGGTATGGCGTTGTTCCGTCGCATGTCAGCCTGGGATGTCGTGAACCACATGGACATCATGCTGCCCGGCAAGCGGCCACTCGTTGCCCCCAGCGCTGTTGTGCAAGGTCGGCGGCGATTGGGTAGCGAAGCAGTGCGTGAAGTGTTCACCCTCACCCAGCAACGATGGCATGAAGAGACCAAACACCCGCAATGGTTGGGGCTGACGCTGCTTGGCGTGGACGGCGTTGTGCGCTGGTCGTTTTGCGCACATCGCCACAGGCCCGCAAGCAGGTTCAGATGTCGAAGCAGTGCCCAGGTGTCTACCCCTGCGAAATGAGCTTTACCGCATGCAGCTGGGCAATCTTGGGTTTGTTGCATGGCACGTCACTGAATCATCCCGGTAATCTGCCAGGATTTCTGGCGGATCTGCAGGCATCAGCGGCGCAGTATGTCTTGCCTCATCGACGACCTGATCGTTGGTTCCCGAGAGTGGTGAAGCAACGACCAGCAAAATATCCGACCCGAAAATGAAAATGCCAGTCAGCTTAACTGACTGGCATTAGCCCGAGGGCAGCCTTTTCGCGTTCGGCTATTGAAGCTTACTTGCGGTCCTGCAGTGCAACGATGTCGCGTTTCTGCTCGCCGGTGTACAGCTGGCGCGGGCGGCCGATCTTGTACGGGCTGGAGAGCATTTCTTTCCAGTGCGAGATCCAGCCCACGGTACGCGCCAGGGCGAAGATCACGGTGAACATGCTGGTCGGAATGCCGATGGCCTTGAGGATGATCCCCGAGTAGAAGTCGACGTTCGGGTACAGCGAGCGCTCGATGAAGTACGGATCGGTCAGGGCGATCTCTTCCAGGCGCATGGCCAGTTCCAGCTGCGGATCGTTCTTGATGCCCAGCTCGCGCAGGACTTCGTCGCAGGTCTGCTTCATCACGGTGGCGCGCGGGTCGCGGTTCTTGTACACGCGGTGACCGAAGCCCATGAGCTTGAACGGGTCGTTCTTGTCCTTGGCCTTGGCGATGAACTTGTCGATGTTCGAGACATCGCCGATTTCATCGAGCATGGTCAGTACCGCTTCGTTCGCACCGCCGTGGGCCGGGCCCCACAGTGCGGCGATGCCGGCAGCGATACAGGCGAACGGGTTGGCGCCCGACGAGCCGGCCAGACGGACGGTGGAAGTGGAGGCGTTCTGCTCGTGGTCGGCGTGGAGGATGAAGATCCGGTCCATCGCCTTGGCCAGCACCGGGCTGATCGGTTTGATCTCGCACGGGGTGTTGAACATCATGTGCAGGAAGTTTTCCGCGTACGACAGGTCGTTGCGCGGGTACATCATCGGCTGGCCCATGGAGTACTTGTAAACCATCGCGGCCAGGGTCGGCATCTTGGCGACCAGGCGTACCGCGGAAATTTCGCGGTGTTGCGGGTTATTGATGTCCAGGGAGTCGTGATAGAACGCCGACAGGGCGCCGACCACGCCGCACATCACCGCCATCGGGTGGGCGTCGCGGCGGAAGCCGTTGAAGAAGGACTTCAGCTGCTCGTGAACCATGGTGTGGTTCTTCACGGTGCTGACGAACTGGGCCTTCTGCTCGGCGTTCGGCAGTTCGCCGTTGAGCAGCAGGTAGCAGGTTTCGAGGTAGTCGGACTGTTCGGCGAGTTGCTCGATCGGGTAGCCGCGGTGCAGCAGGATACCTTGGTCGCCGTCAATATAGGTGATCTTCGACTCGCACGAGGCAGTCGCCATGAAACCAGGGTCGAAGGTGAAGTGACCAGTGGCCCCCAACCCGCGGACGTCGATTACATCAGGACCAACGGTGCCGGTTAAAATGGGCAGCTCGACGGGGGCAGCGCCCTCGATGACCAACTGCGCTTTTTTGTCAGCCATGTGGCCTCCTATTAATGCTTGAAATCATCAGACAGACCCCCCACGCAGGGCCCGCACCACTATAGAGGGATAAATTCAGATGTCAATTTGCCTAAAGGCTTGTTGAAACAGGCATTGAGGCCTGATTTTTCGCGAAATTCTCGCCCATTTACGCCTTTTGTGCGTTAAAGGCAATGCGCTATTCGGGCTACCCCGTCACGTTGTCATGAGCAGCCTAACTGTCTATACTCGCAACCCGACCGCCAGGGGCTTGCAAGCCCGAACTGCTGGGGGTCGCCGTTCCCTGGGTGGTGGGTACCTGACCAGTACACTTACCAACAACTTTGCCCTGATTCGCTAGGGGCTCTTCAGTGTGAAAAAAGCCGTGAAAAGCCAACGACCTGTAAACCTAGACCTAAGGACCATCAAGCTCCCCGTCACTGCGTACACGTCCATCCTGCACCGTATCTCCGGCGTCATCCTGTTCCTCGGCCTTGCCATCATGCTTTATGCACTGGGCAAGTCGCTGGGTTCCGAGGAAGGCTTCGGTGAGGTGAAGGCGTGTCTGACCAGCCCGCTGGCCAAGTTCGTGACCTGGGGCCTGCTGTCCGCCCTGCTTTATCACCTCGTGGCAGGTGTACGTCACCTGATCATGGACATGGGCATCGGTGAGACGCTGGAAGGCGGCAAGCTGGGCTCGAAAATCGTGATCGTCATCTCCGTGGTGCTGATCGTTCTGGTGGGAGTTTGGGTATGGTAACCAATGTCACGAACCTGTCGCGTTCGGGCCTCTATGACTGGATGGCGCAGCGCGTTTCTGCGGTCGTTCTCGCGGCTTACTTCCTCTTCCTGATCGGCTACGTGGTCGCCCACCCAGGCATCGACTACACCCAGTGGCATGGTCTGTTCTCCAACAACGCGATGCGGATCTTCAGTCTGCTGGCCCTCGTTGCCCTGGGCGCTCACGCCTGGGTCGGCATGTGGACCATTGCCACCGACTACCTGACGCCAATGTCGTTCGGCAAGTCGGCAACTGCGATTCGTTTCCTGTTCCAGGCGGTATGCGGCGTTGCGATGTTCGCTTACTTCGTCTGGGGTGTGCAGATTCTCTGGGGTATCTGATCCATGGCTAGCATTCCAACCATTTCCTTCGACGCCATCATCATCGGTGGCGGCGGCGCCGGCATGCGCGCTGCGCTGCAGCTGGCACAAGGCGGCCACAAGACTGCCGTGGTCACCAAGGTCTTCCCGACCCGTTCGCACACTGTATCCGCCCAGGGCGGCATCACCTGCGCCATCGCTTCGGCCGACCCGAACGACGACTGGCGCTGGCACATGTACGATACCGTCAAAGGCTCCGACTACATCGGTGACCAGGACGCTATCGAATACATGTGTCAGGAAGGCCCGGCTGCGGTCTTCGAGCTGGACCACATGGGCCTGCCGTTCTCGCGTACCGAAACCGGCCGTATCTACCAGCGTCCGTTCGGTGGCCAGTCCAAGGACTTCGGCAAGGGCGGCCAGGCTGCCCGTACCTGCGCCGCGTCCGACCGTACCGGTCACGCGCTGCTGCACACCCTGTACCAGGGCAACCTGAAAGCCGGCACCACCTTCCTCAACGAGTACTACGCCGTAGACCTGGTGAAAAACCAGGACGGCGCATTCGTCGGTGTGATCGCGATCTGCATCGAAACCGGCGAAACCCTGTACATCAAGTCCAAGGCCACCGTACTGGCCACTGGCGGTGCCGGCCGTATCTACGCCTCCACCACCAACGCCCTGATCAACACCGGTGACGGCGTGGGCATGGCCCTGCGTGCCGGCGTGCCGGTGCAGGACATCGAGATGTGGCAGTTCCACCCGACCGGCATCGCCGGCGCCGGTGTACTGGTCACCGAGGGCTGCCGCGGTGAGGGTGGCTACCTGATCAACGCCCACGGCGAGCGCTTCATGGAGCGTTACGCGCCGAACGCGAAGGACCTGGCCGGCCGCGACGTGGTTGCCCGTTCCATGGTCAAGGAAATCATCGCCGGCAACGGCGTGGGCCCGAACAAGGACCACGTACTGCTGAAGCTGGACCACTTGGGCGAGGAAGTGCTGCACAGCCGCCTGCCAGGTATCTGCGAGCTGTCCAAGACCTTCGCCCACGTCGACCCGGTGGTTGCGCCGGTCCCGGTCATCCCGACCTGCCACTACATGATGGGCGGCGTTGCCACCAACATTCATGGCCAGGCCATCACCATGGACGCCGAAGGCAACGACCACATCATCCCGGGTCTGTTCGCCGTGGGTGAAGTGGCGTGCGTATCGGTTCACGGTGCCAACCGCCTGGGCGGCAACTCGCTGCTCGACCTGGTGGTGTTCGGCCGTGCTGCCGGCCTGCACCTGGAGAAGGCGCTGACCGAAGGCGTGGAATACCGCGACGCCAGCGACACCGACGTCGATGTCGCCCTGAACCGCCTGAACAAGCTCAACGAGCGCACCACCGGTGAAGACGTTGCCAGCCTGAAGCGCGAGCTGCAGAGCTGCATGCAGAACTACTTCGGTGTATTCCGTACTGGCGAATACATGCAGAAGGGTATCGAGCAACTGGCCGGTCTGCGTGACCGTATCGCCAACGTCAAGATCAACGACAAGTCCCAGGCCTTCAACACCGCGCGGATCGAAGCGCTGGAGCTGCAGAACCTGCTGGAAGTCGCCGAAGCTACCGCCATTGCGGCCGAAGCCCGTAAAGAGTCCCGCGGCGCTCACGCCCGTGAAGACTTCGAAGACCGTGACGACGAAAACTGGCTGTGCCACACCCTGTACTACCCGGGTGAGAAGCGCGTCGCCAAGCGTGGCGTCAACTTTGCGCCGAAGACTGTTCCAGCCTTCGAACCAAAAGTCCGGACTTACTGAGGATGGCCGCTATGTTGCAAGTCGAAGTTTATCGTTACAACCCGGACACCGATTCGGCGCCGAAGATGCAGACCTTCCAGGTCGATACCGGCGGCAAGGACCTGATGGTGCTGGACGTGCTGGCACTGATCAAAGAGCAGGACGAAGGTTTCTCCTACCGTCGCTCGTGCCGTGAAGGCGTTTGCGGTTCCGATGGCATGAACATCAACGGCAAGAACGGCCTGGCCTGCATCACCCCGCTGTCGGCGGTGGTGAAGGGCAACAAGCTGATTCTGCGCCCGCTGCCGGGCCTGCCGGTCATTCGTGACCTGGTCGTCGACATGAGCATCTTCTACAAGCAGTACGAGAAGGTGAAGCCGTTCCTGCAGAACGACACCCCGGCGCCGGCTATCGAGCGCCTGCAATCGCCGGAAGACCGCGACAAGCTGGACGGCCTGTACGAGTGCATCCTGTGCGCTTGCTGCTCGACTTCCTGCCCGTCGTTCTGGTGGAACCCGGACAAGTTCCTGGGCCCCGCCGCTCTGCTGCAGGCCTACCGCTTCCTGGCCGACAGCCGTGATACCAAGACCCAGGAGCGCCTGGCGTCGCTGGATGACCCGTTCAGCGTATTCCGCTGCCGCGGGATCATGAACTGCGTCAACGTTTGCCCGAAAGGTCTGAACCCGACCAAGGCAATCGGTCACGTACGTAACATGCTGCTGCAAAGCGGCACCTGATACAAAGTGTTGTAACTGCAGTAAGCCGAGGTGCGGGCGCTGAGCCCGCACTGAGGTAAAACCCGAACAAAGGCCCACAAAGCCTGCGTTCATACCTATGAAGATATGAGACCAGCAGGGGCTTTCCGGGCTGGTACCCGGAAAATCAGCAGGATCCAAGTGGCGTGGTTCAGTCGCTGTGTTCGGACTTTTCCAGGTTTGCTGTGGCTCTCGCCGATCAGTCCCCTAACCGAGGGTGACCAAGCATGCAAGAAAGCGTGATGCAGCGCATGTGGGAAAGCGCCCACCTTTCAGGTGGTAACGCTGCATATGTGGAAGAGCTTTATGAGCTCTACCTGCACGACCCTAACGCTGTGCCAGAAGAGTGGCGCACCTACTTCCAGAAGTTGCCCGCCGACGGCAGCACCGCTACCGATGTATCGCACTCGACAATCCGCGACCATTTCGTACTGCTGGCAAAGAACCAGCGCCGCGCCCAGCCGGTATCCGCCGGGAGCGTGAGCAGTGAACACGAGAAGAAGCAGGTTGAAGTTCTGCGACTGATCCAGGCCTATCGTATGCGCGGCCATCAGGCTGCCAAGCTCGACCCGTTGGGGTTGTGGCAGCGTCCCGCGCCTGTAGACCTGTCGATCAATCACTACGGCTTGACCAATGCCGATCTTGATACGACCTTCCGTGCCGGCGACCTGTTCATCGGCAAAGAGGAGGCGAGCCTACGCGAGATCGTCGAGGCGCTCCAGAAGACATATTGTCGCACCATTGGCGCCGAATTCACCCACATCGTCGACTCCGAGCAGCGCAGCTGGTTCCAGCAGCGTCTGGAGAGCGTGCGCGGCCGTCCGGAGTTTTCCGCTGACGTGCAGGCCCACCTGCTCGAGCGCGTCACCGCCGGTGAAGGCCTGGAAAAGTACCTGGGCACCAAGTACCCGGGCACCAAGCGTTTCGGCCTCGAGGGCGGCGAAAGCCTGATCCCGATGCTGGACGAGATGATCCAGCGCTCCGGCTCCTACGGCACCAAGGAAGTCGTGATCGGCATGGCCCACCGTGGCCGCCTGAACGTGCTGGTCAACACCTTCGGCAAGAACCCGCGCGAGCTGTTCGACGAGTTCGAAGGCAAGAAGATGAACGAGCTGGGCTCCGGTGACGTGAAGTATCACCAGGGCTTCTCCTCGAACGTGATGACCACCGGTGGCGAAGTGCACCTGGCCATGGCGTTCAACCCGTCCCACCTGGAAATCGTCTCGCCAGTGGTCGAGGGTTCGGTGCGCGCCCGTCAGGACCGCCGCAACGACACCGTTGGCGACAAGGTGCTGCCGATCTCGATCCACGGCGACGCGGCCTTCGCCGGCCAGGGCGTGGTCATGGAAACCTTCCAGATGTCGCAGACCCGCGGTTTCAAGACCGGCGGCACCGTGCACATCGTGATCAACAACCAGGTCGGTTTCACCATCAGCAACCCGCTGGACGCGCGCTCCACCGAGTACGCCACCGACGTTGCCAAGATGATCCAGGCGCCGATCCTGCACGTGAACGGCGACGACCCGGAAGCGGTACTGTTCGTTACCCAGCTGGCCATCGACTACCGCATGCAGTTCAAGCGTGACGTGGTCATCGACCTGGTCTGCTACCGTCGTCGCGGCCACAACGAGGCCGACGAGCCGAACGGCACCCAGCCACTGATGTACCAGCAGATCAGCAAGCAGCGCACCACCCGTGAGCTGTACGCCGATGCCCTGATCCAGGCCGGCCGTATCGATGCCGAGCGCGCCCAGGCCAAGATCGACGAGTACCGCAACGCGCTGGACAACGGCCTGCACGTGGTGAAGAGCCTGGTCAAGGAGCCGAACCGCGAGCTGTTCGTCGACTGGCGTCCGTACCTGGGCCATGCCTGGACCGCGCGTCACGACACCCGCTTCGACCTCAAGACCCTGCAGGAACTGTCGGCCAAGCTGCTGGAGATCCCGGAAGGTTTCGTCGTCCAGCGCCAGGTCGCGAAGATCTACGAAGACCGCCAGAAGATGCAGGCCGGTGGCTTGCCGATCAACTGGGGTTATGCAGAGACCATGGCCTACGCCACCCTGCAGTTCGAAGGTCACCCGATCCGCATGACCGGCCAGGACATCGGCCGTGGCACCTTCTCGCACCGTCACGCGGTGCTGCACAACCAGAAGGACGCCAGCACCTACGTACCGCTGAAGAACCTGTTCCCGGGCCAGCCGCGTTTCGACCTGTACGACTCCTTCCTGTCGGAAGAAGCGGTACTGGCCTTCGAATACGGCTACTCGACCACCACGCCGAACGCGCTGGTGATCTGGGAAGCCCAGTTCGGCGACTTCGCCAACGGTGCGCAAGTGGTGATCGACCAGTTCATCACCAGCGGCGAGCACAAGTGGGGCCGCCTGTGCGGTCTGACCATGCTGCTGCCACACGGTTATGAAGGGCAGGGCCCGGAGCACTCCTCCGCGCGTCTGGAGCGTTACCTGCAGCTGTGCGCCGAGCACAACATCCAGGTCTGCGTACCGACTACCCCGGCACAGATCTACCACCTGCTGCGTCGCCAGGTCATCCGTCCGCTGCGCAAGCCGCTGATCGTCCTGACGCCAAAGTCGCTGCTGCGCCACAAGCTGGCCATCTCGACCCTGGAAGACCTGGCAGAAGGCTCGTTCCAGACCGTGATCCCGGAAATCGACAGCCTCGATCCGGCCAAGGTCGAGCGCCTGGTCCTGTGCGGCGGCAAGGTCTACTACGACTTGCTGGAAAAACGCCGTGCCGAAGGCCGCGAAGACATCGCCATCGTGCGTATCGAGCAGCTGTATCCGTTCCCTGAGGACGACCTGGTCGAGATCCTCGCGCCTTACACCAACCTCAAGCATGCGGTCTGGTGTCAGGAAGAACCGATGAACCAGGGCGCCTGGTACAGCAGCCAGCACCACATGCGCCGTATCCTGGGCCGCCACAACAAGGCACTGGTCCTGGAATACGCCGGCCGCGACGCGTCTGCCGCGCCAGCCTGTGGTTACGCTTCGAAGCACGCCGAACAGCAGGAAAAACTGCTGCAAGACGCCTTCACTGTCTAACGCCTTCGCGCACCTGAAACCGAATTTAAGGAAACACTGATAATGGCTATCGAGATCAAAGCCCCAACCTTCCCGGAATCGGTTGCCGATGGCACCGTTGCCACCTGGCACAAGCAGCCGGGCGATGCCGTCAAGCGTGACGAGCTGATCGTCGACATCGAGACCGACAAGGTCGTCCTGGAAGTACTGGCCACCGCCGACGGCGTGCTGGGCGCCATCGTCAAGGGCGAGGGCGACACCGTCCTGTCCGACGAAGTACTGGGTTCGATCGTTGAAGGCGGTGCTGCTGCCGCTGCTCCAGCTGCCGCTCCGGCCGCTGCTGCCCCGGCTGCTGCCGCTGCCGACGCTGGCGAAGACGACCCGGTTGCCGCGCCGGCCGCGCGCAAGCTGGCTGAAGAGAACGGCATCGACCTGGCTAGCGTTGCCGGCACTGGCAAAGGCGGTCGCATCACCAAGGAAGACGTCGTCGCTGCCGTCGCCAACAAGAAGTCGGCGCCTGCTGCAGCTGCCAAGCCTGCCGCCGCTGCCGCTGCTGCCCCGGTCGTGGTTGCCGCTGGCGACCGCACCGAGAAGCGCGTGCCAATGACCCGCCTGCGCGCCAAGATCGCCGAGCGTCTGGTCGAAGCGCAGTCGAGCATGGCCATGCTGACCACCTTCAACGAAGTGGACATGACCGAAGTCATGGCCCTGCGTTCGAAGTACAAGGACCTGTTCGAGAAGACCCACAACGGCGTACGCCTGGGCTTCATGTCGTTCTTCGTCAAGGCCGCCACCGAAGCCCTGAAGCGCTTCCCGGCTGTCAACGCCTCGATCGACGGCAACGACATCGTCTACCACGGCTATGCCGACGTCGGCGTTGCCGTGTCCAGCGACCGTGGCCTGGTGGTACCGGTGCTGCGCAACGCCGAGTCGATGAGCCTGGCGGAAATCGAGAACGGCATCGCCACCTTCGGCAAGAAGGCCCGTGACGGCAAGCTGGCCATCGAAGAGATGACCGGCGGCACCTTCACCATCACCAACGGTGGTACCTTCGGTTCGATGATGTCGACCCCGATCGTCAACCCGCCGCAGGCCGCCATTCTCGGCATGCACAACATCATCCAGCGCCCGATGGCCATCAATGGCCAGGTGGTGATTCGCCCGATGATGTACCTGGCGCTGTCGTACGATCACCGCCTGATCGACGGCAAGGAAGCGGTAACCTTCCTGGTCACCATCAAGAACCTGCTGGAAGATCCGTCTCGCCTGCTGCTGGACATCTAACCCTCTGGCTGCGTACCGTGCCGGCCCTGGCTTCGCAGGAAGCCATGCCGCGCGGTTCGCGGCTTGTAGCTTGTAGCTGATAAGGAATCTTTTATGACCCAGAAATTCGACGTAGTGGTGATTGGTGCAGGTCCTGGCGGCTATGTGGCTGCCATCAAGGCCGCACAACTTGGTCTGAAGACTGCCTGTATCGAGAAATACACCGACGCCGAGGGCAAGCTGGCCCTGGGCGGCACCTGCCTGAACGTAGGCTGCATTCCTTCCAAGGCGCTGCTGGACAGCTCCTGGAAATACAAGGAAGCCAAAGAGAGCTTCAACGTCCACGGTATCTCCACTGGCGAAGTGAAGATGGACGTCGCCGCGATGGTCGGCCGCAAGGCTGGCATCGTCAAGAACCTGACCGGTGGCGTTGCCACCCTGTTCAAGGCCAACGGCGTTACTTCGATCCAGGGCCACGGCAAGCTGCTGGCCGGCAAAAAAGTCGAAGTCACCAAGGCTGACGGCACCACCGAAGTCATCGAAGCCGAGAACGTGATCCTGGCTTCCGGTTCGCGTCCGATCGACATTCCACCGGCTCCGGTCGACCAGAACGTCATCGTCGACTCCACCGGCGCCCTGGAATTCCAGGCTGTACCGAAGCGCCTGGGCGTGATCGGCGCTGGCGTCATCGGCCTGGAGCTGGGCTCGGTATGGGCTCGCCTGGGTGCCGAAGTCACCGTTCTTGAAGCGCTGGACACCTTCCTGATGGCTGCCGACACTGCCGTGTCGAAAGAAGCCCAGAAGACCCTGACCAAGCAAGGCCTGGACATCAAGCTGGGCGCGCGTGTCACCGGCTCGAAAGTCAACGGCAACGAAGTCGAAGTGACCTACACCGACGCCAACGGCGAGCAGAAGATCACCTTCGACAAGCTGATCGTCGCGGTCGGCCGTCGCCCGGTGACCACCGACCTGCTGGCCGCTGACAGCGGCGTGACCATCGACGAGCGTGGCTACATCTTCGTCGACGACTACTGCGCGACCAGCGTACCGGGCGTTTACGCCATCGGCGACGTGGTACGCGGCATGATGCTGGCCCACAAGGCCTCGGAAGAGGGCATCATGGTGGTCGAGCGCATCAAGGGCCACAAGGCCCAGATGAACTACGACCTGATCCCGTCGGTCATCTACACCCACCCGGAAATCGCCTGGGTCGGCAAGACCGAACAGGCCTTGAAGGCCGAGGGCGTTGAGGTTAACGTGGGCACCTTCCCGTTCGCGGCCAGCGGCCGTGCAATGGCCGCCAACGACACCGGTGGTTTCGTCAAGGTCATCGCCGATGCCAAGACCGACCGCGTCCTGGGTGTACACGTGATTGGCCCATCGGCTGCCGAACTGGTGCAGCAGGGCGCAATCGCAATGGAATTCGGCACCAGTGCCGAGGACCTGGGCATGATGGTCTTCAGCCATCCGACCCTGTCCGAAGCGCTGCATGAAGCAGCGCTGGCAGTGAATGGCGGCGCCATTCACGTAGCCAACCGTAAGAAGCGTTAATTATAAGAAACCACGGCGGGCTGCCCGTCGTGAGTCTTGCGTGCATGACTCACCGCGGAAAGTCCGCCGGACCGGATCACACGGGAAAACCCGGGGTCAACGGTCACAGGTGGTGCGGCGCCAGCAATGGCGCAGCGCCGAAGCGCAGTACCTAACGAAGACGGTAAAAAGCATGAATCTTCACGAGTATCAGGGTAAGCAGCTGTTCGCTGAATACGGCCTGCCAGTTTCCAAGGGTTTCGCTGTCGATACCCCTGAGCAAGCTGCAGAAGCCTGCGACAAGATCGGCGGGAACGAGTGGGTGGTAAAAGCCCAGGTTCACGCGGGTGGTCGCGGTAAAGCGGGCGGCGTCAAGCTGGTTCGCAGCAAAGAGGACGCCAAGGCGTTCGCTGCACAGTGGTTGGGCAAGAATCTGGTTACCTACCAGACCGATGCCAACGGTCAACCCGTCTCCAAGATTCTGGTCGAATCCTGCACTGACATCGCCAAAGAGCTGTACCTGGGCGCTGTAGTCGATCGTTCGAGCCGCCGCATCGTGTTCATGGCTTCCACCGAAGGTGGCGTGGACATCGAGAAAGTCGCTCACGAAACGCCTGAAAAAATCCTCAAGGCCACCATCGATCCGCTGGTCGGCGCTCAGCCGTTCCAGGGTCGCGAGCTGGCATTCCAGCTGGGCCTGGAAGGCAAGCAAGTTCAACAGTTCGCCAAGATCTTCGTGGGCCTGGCCAAGCTGTTCAAGGATCACGACCTGGCGCTGCTGGAAGTGAACCCGCTGGTGATCAAGGCCGACGGCGACCTGCACTGCCTCGATGCCAAGATCAACATCGACGCCAACGCCATGTACCGTCAGCCGAAGCTGAAAACCTTCCACGACCCGTCGCAGGACGACGCCCGTGAAGCCCACGCTGCCAAGTTCGAACTGAACTACGTTGCCCTCGAAGGCAACATCGGCTGCATGGTCAACGGTGCCGGCCTGGCCATGGGTACCATGGACATCGTCAACCTGCACGGCGGCAAGCCGGCCAACTTCCTCGACGTTGGCGGTGGTGCTACCAAAGAGCGCGTTACCGAAGCGTTCAAGATCATTCTGTCCGACAGCAATGTCGCGGCCGTTCTGGTCAACATCTTCGGCGGCATCGTTCGCTGCGACATGATTGCCGAAGGCATCATCGGTGCAGTGAAAGAAGTCGGCGTCAAGGTTCCGGTCGTCGTTCGCCTCGAAGGCAACAACGCCGAACTGGGCGCTAAAGTACTGGCAGAAAGCGGTTTGAACATCATTGCGGCAACCAGCCTGACCGACGCTGCTCAACAAGTTGTCAAAGCTGCGGAGGGCAAGTAATGAGCGTCCTGATCAATAAAGACACCAAAGTCATCTGCCAGGGCTTCACCGGCTCGCAGGGTACTTTCCACTCCGAACAGGCCATCGCCTACGGCACCAAGATGGTCGGCGGTGTAACGCCAGGCAAGGGTGGCACCACCCACCTGGGCCTGCCAGTGTTCAACACTGTCAAGGAAGCTGTGGAAGCTACCGGCGCTGACGCTTCGGTCATCTACGTTCCGGCGCCTTTCTGCAAGGACTCGATCCTGGAAGCGGCCTTCGGCGGCATCAAGCTGATCGTCTGCATCACCGAAGGCATTCCTACCCTGGACATGCTGGATGCCAAGGTCAAGTGCGACGAGCTGGGCGTGACCCTGATCGGCCCTAACTGCCCAGGTGTGATCACCCCGGGCGAGTGCAAGATCGGCATCATGCCAGGCCACATCCACCTGCCAGGCAAGGTCGGTATCGTTTCGCGTTCCGGCACCCTGACCTACGAAGCTGTGAAGCAGACCACCGACGCCGGCTTCGGCCAGTCGACCTGCGTCGGCATCGGCGGTGACCCGATCCCGGGTTCGAACTTCATCGACATCCTGAAGCTGTTCCAGGAAGACCCGAAGACCGAAGCGATCGTCATGATCGGTGAGATCGGCGGTTCGGCTGAAGAAGAAGCTGCGGCCTACATCAAGGCCAACGTCACCAAGCCGGTCGTTTCCTACATCGCGGGTGTTACCGCACCTGCGGGCAAGCGCATGGGCCACGCTGGCGCCATCATTTCCGGCGGCAAGGGTACTGCGGACGAGAAGTTCGCCGCCCTGCAGGACGCTGGTGTGAAGACCGTGCGTTCCCTGGCTGACATCGGCAAGGCCCTGGCCGAGCTGACTGGCTGGGAAGTCAAGAAGTAATACTGCTGCACCCCCCACGCGCACAAAGGCCACCTTCGGGTGGCCTTTGTCGTTCTGGTGGTGCTGTTTCCAGATTGGTTGTCCACCGTCTTGCCACGATCATTCGGCCCATTCAGGAACCTGAGCTTCGAGGCCGATGGAAACACTTTTACACCTTGCCGCTTCTGCACAAGCCCTGTTGGAGCATGTTCGAGCGCGTGACATGCAGGTTGTGGTCGAGCATGCATGGCAGGGCTTCACCCAGCAAAAGGCCGCTATCGCCATCGAGGAGCGAGATCGCTTGCTCGCTACCGTTACCACGGCGGTCGGCAACCGGCTGAGCTTCGATCTGGGTCAGGGCGTGACCTTGGACCTGGCCAGGGCAGAAGGCGTCGCTGAGCACCTTTATTCTACTTCCGGCCATTGTGTCTGGTTCGCGCCGCCTGGCTTCAGCTATGCCTTGCGGGTTTACCGTCGCGATGGCAGTCAGCTTGTGGACCCGGAATGCGTGGTAATCGCTCAGCATGCGCCGTTGTTGGTTCGCGGCGACGATCATGTCGTTTGCCTGAACCCATGGGGGGCACCAGCGCATCTCGCGTTCAGCCTGAGCGTGCCTGTGGCAGGTAGCGACATCGTGGTATACGAGCGCGAGCGCCTGACCAGCATCGCCTGGTTCCCGGCGGACAGCCAGGTGTCCAGGTTCATCGTGCTGCTGCAAGCGCTGCAAACGATCGGCGACCCGGCTTTGGTGCAGGTGGCGGACCAACTGGTTTATCACCCCCATCCCGCGTTGCGCTGGCAGGCGTTCCAGATACTCATCAAGCATATGCCGCAAAAGCGAGACGAGTACTGCTTGCTGCTGCGAGCGGCCGGGGACGACTGGCTGGAGGAGCGGCTGTCCGGCTATGCGGTGGAGGGCCTGGCATGAAGCTGTCTGAAGGGGTAGGGCGCCTGCAGGCTCTGCTTGGCAACGCTGACCAGCGGCAGATTGCCGAGGTGCTTCAGGCGCTGGCTGAAAACCGCAATTTGTTGGGCGATGGCGTGCAGGCGCATCTGCGAGAGCATGGCTTCACCCGGGGTGATCAAGCCTACAACGCCCACAGCTTTTCATTGTTCCACTCAGCGCAGATGTCCTTGCGCATGACCTTGTGGATGCCGGCCGAAGCGGCGGTGGAGCAGCAGGCATTCATTTATGGCCTACCCCATTCCCACGACTTCGAGCTCTACGCAGTCGGTTATCACGGCAACGGCTACCGTAGCGTCAAGCACGCTATCGGCAATGCTGCGCAACTGCGTGAAGGCGTCAAGGCGGCAGTAGGCGCAGCCCAGTCGCTACGGTTGAGCCCAGGCACGGTGTTGCATATGCGGGCGTACGAAGACATGCACTACGTAGCGCCCCCCGATGAATTCTCGGTTTCGCTGGCCCTGATGATTGCCGATGCACGAGGTGGTCAGCCCGGCCAGCGCGCATGGAGCTTCGATCAGGACCTGCAACCCATCCACTCAGGCATCGATGCGCATGAAGCTGATACCTACAAACGCATCGAGGCCCTGTGGCAAGCGCATCGTCGATGATGCATTCATTCAACAAGAGGTTCGTACATGGAAAATCCTATCTGGGCCACCACACGGCTCTATCACGCTGGCAGCGAAGCCACGCCGCAAACCGCAACCCGAGCGGCGGGCGCTTGTGGGAGTTCACTGGTTCCCAAACTGCGTTTCAACTTCGCCGATGTCCATGCAATCAAACGCTATTGGCAGTCACGTACGGCCGAACTCGATGACTGAGTGAGGCACGCGCTCTTCCCGGTCAAGGCAGGTTGTGCGCAGGGGAGGGCGCTTCAAAGAAATGTTTGATCACAACGATAGGAAATTTCGTACAGACGTAGCGATCAATACCGGGATAATTCCTACCGTCCCGGTCGCACAGACGACAAACATGTACGCACATCGGACAAGCAGCACTGTGCCAGTGCGTTTGCAGGGTAAAACAGTTACCCTACGCGCTCACTCTGTGCCCGTCCCCCAAAAGGGAACGACACGCTAAACGGGTCTGGCCTATAAAGCCGGGCAGCATTTCCCCCGACCCATGGGGAAATCCCTTCTCGAATCCCGATTTCAGCAGTGTGGTACTACCTTAAATGAAAGTTTTGAAAGGCCAGGACATCCTGGCGCTTGGCTTTATGACGTTTGCGCTTTTCGTGGGCGCGGGCAACATCATCTTCCCCCCTATCGTCGGCCTGCAATCTGGCCCGCACGTGTGGATGGCTGCCCTGGGCTTCCTGGTGACTGCCGTGGGCCTGCCGGTCATCACCGTGGTCGCGCTGGCCAAGGTCGGTGGCGGCATGGACGCCCTGAGCAGCCCGATCGGCAAGTTCTTCGGCGGCCTGCTGGCGGCGGTCTGCTACCTGTCGGTCGGCCCGCTGTTCGCCACGCCGCGGACCGCGACCGTGTCGTTCGAAGTGGGTGTGGCACCGCTGACCGGCGAAAGCCCGCTGGCGCTGTTCATCTACAGCCTGGTGTACTTCCTCGTGGTGCTGGCGGTGTCGATGTACCCGGGCAAGCTGCTCGATACCGTGGGCCGCTTCCTGGCGCCGATGAAGATCATCGCCCTGGCGGTCCTGGGCATCGCCGCCTTCGCGCTGCCTGCCGGGAGCATTGGTGAAGCGCAGCCGGCCTATGCTGCCGCAGCGTTCTCCAAGGGCTTTTCCGATGGCTACCTGACCATGGATACCCTGGGTGCCCTGGTGTTCGGTATCGTCATCGTCAACGCCATTCGCTCGCGGGGTGTCGAGTCGCCGAAGCTGATCACCCGCTACGCCATCATCGCCGGCCTGATTGCCGGTGTCGGCCTGGCCCTGGTGTATGTCAGCCTGTTCCGCCTGGGCGCCACCAGCCACGCGATCGCCGCAGACGCCAGCAATGGCGCGGCGGTACTGCATGCTTACGTGCAGCATACCTTCGGCTCGCTGGGCAGTGGCTTCCTCGCCGTGTTGATCGCGCTGGCCTGCCTGGTGACCGCGGTTGGCCTGACCTGCGCCTGCGCCGAGTACTTCAGCCAGATCCTGCCGCTGTCGTACCGCGCTCTGGTGGTGATCCTGGCGGGCTTCTCGCTGCTGATCTCCAACCTTGGCCTGACCAAGCTGATCATGTTCTCGATCCCGGTACTCACCGCGATCTACCCGCCGTGCATCGTGGTGGTCGGGCTGAGCTTCGTGAAGGACCTGTGGAACTCGCCAACCCGCATCCTGGCGCCGGTGATGCTGGTGTCGCTGGTGTTCGGCATGGTCGATGCGATCAAGGGCAGCAGTATTGCCCACGTGCTGCCGGACTTCCTGGCGCACCTGCCGCTGAGCGATCAGGGCCTGGCCTGGCTGGTACCTTCGGTGGTCACCCTGGTGGGCGCCGTGGCCTGCGACCGCATGCTCGGCAAGCCGCGCGAGGCGCTGGCCTGATCGTCGAAGCCTGAGGGCGGCACCGGCCACAAGCCGAAGGGTGCGCGCCAAGGGCCAAGACTGGAAAGCCCCGTATCCGAGAGGATGCGGGGCTTTTCTTTTGCCGGCAGAAAAGGATTTTGTAGCGGGCGTGTGCCTTTCGCCGCTTGCCAGCGTCGAAATGCGGTCTTTATCCTCCAGGCACCTGGCCCTTTCGGGAACCCCGCATGAACTTCATCCAAAGCAACCTCAACAACCTGCTGGCCATCGCCTGGTTCGCCCTGTGCTGGGGTGGTTATACCCGCTATGCCATCTGGAAGGGCCGCGACACCGCGTGCCTGGCCAGCGTGCTGCACCTGTACCGTGAAGACTGGATGCGCCGCATGCTGCTGCGCGACAACCGCATTGCCGACGCCAGCGTGATCGGTAACCTCGAGCGCAACGCCTCGTTCTTCGCCTCCAGTACGCTGATCATCCTTGCCGGCATCCTCACCGTGCTGGGGGCTTCGGACCGGGCGCTGTCGCTGCTGGCCGATCTGCCGCTGGTGCAGCAGACCTCGCAGGGCATGTCGGAGATCAAGCTGCTGTGCCTGGCCATGGTGTTCGTCTACGCCTTCTTCACCTTCAGCTGGTGCATGCGCCAATACAACTTCGCCGCCGTACTGGTAGGGTCGGCGCCGATGATTGGCGAACGGCTGGTCAATGAACTGGAGCGCAAGGCATTTGCCTCGCGAGCGGCGCGGGTGTTGTCACTTGCCGCCAACCAGTTCAACTTGGGCCTGCGTTCCTATTACTTCGGTATGGCCATGCTCAGCTGGTTCATCAGCCCGTGGATGTTCATGGCCATGAGTGTCGGCGTAGTGCTGATTCTTTACCGTCGCGAGTTCCATTCGGATGTGCTGGATGTGATGGTGTTCACACCCACTGAAAGTGTCTCGGTGGATGCCGGCAAGGACAACACCGTGGTCGGCAACTGAATCGTTTAACCGATAAATTTCAGGCACAAAAAAACCCGACCATGTCGGGTTTTCTTGTTGTAACCGATTACTGCTTGGCAGGTTCGGCCGGAGTGGCTGGTGCGGCTTCCGGAGCCGGAGTAGCCGGAGCGGCTTCTTCGGCGGCCTTCTGCTCGGCTTCGGCCTGATCTTTGGCGGCTTCGGCGTTTTCCTTGGCGGCCTCGTTCATCTTATCCTGAGCTTCGCCCGCTTTTTCCTGGGCTTGCTCGGCGTGTTGCTGTGCGTCCTGGGCTTTGTCTTCGCTCGCTTTATCGCAAGCGGCCAGGCCCATGGCAGCGGCCAGCATCAGAGCAAAAGCAAAAGGTTTACGCATGGGGGTGTTTCTCCTTGGTGGAATAAGTGACTTGTTCCTTCGAGTGCAACTACACGGAATAAGTTCCACGAAGATTACACATATATAACGTCTGGTTCTACATAGACTTTTCAACGATTTTATGCCGCTGCGGCACTGCCGATGGAAACAACCGATGAGCGACTCAACCTTGATGGCCATGGCCGAACGTTTTCTTTCGGCGCTCAAACATTGTCAGCTGTTGCAGATGCGCGTGGCGCAGGCCGATGGCGCTGGCATGACCCTGCTCCTGCCATGGTCGCCGGCCATCGTCGGCAACCCGCAGACCGGCGCCGTGCATGGCGGCGCGCTGACCACGCTGATGGACACCACCTGCGGCATGGCCACGCTGTGCGTGCTGCCACGCTTCGAGGTGTGCCCGACGCTGGACCTGCGCATCGACTACATGCACCCGGCCGAAGCCGGCAAGGACATCTTTGGCCACGCCCAGTGCTACCGGGTTACCCGTGACGTGATCTTCACCCGTGGCACCGCCTACCAGGACGACCCCGCCCAGCCGATCTGCCAGGTGGTCGGCACCTTCATGCGCCTCGGTCAGCAGGTCAAGGGCGGGATCCGCTTCGGCGCCAGCCTGCAGGGGGGTGAGGCATGATTCCGCACGCGGTGCGCCAGCAGCTCAACGCCGCCCACGCGGTGGGCGATTATCGGCCATTGCTGGCCTTGATCCCTTACGCCGGCCTGATCGGCATCGAATGCGAGCGCCAGGGCGATGACCTGCTGTTCCGCCTGCCGGCCAACCAGGACAACATCGGCAACCCGTTGCTGCCGGCCATCCATGGCGGGGTGATCGCGGGCTTCATGGAGCTGTCGGCAGCGCTGTACCTGCTGATCTACAGCGAGAGCGCGAGTATTCCGAAGATCATCGACTTCTCCATCGACTACCTGCGCGCCGGGCACTTCCGTGATACCTACGCCCAGTGCCAGCTGTGGCGCCAGGGGCGGCGGGTGACCAATGTGGCGATCACTGCCTGGCAGGGTGACCGGCAGTCGCCGATCGCCACGGCCCGCGCACATTTCAAGATTGAACCGGAAAAGCCCTTGAAATCGTCCGGGCAGCCCCCATCTGCATGACATCCGCCGCTAACGCAGGCCAAACCGGCCGCCAGGCGCCTACTGCCATCAGATCGGAGTTTTGAAGACCATGAGTGTGGAGACTCAAAAAGAAACGCTGGGCTTCCAGACCGAGGTGAAGCAGCTGCTGCACCTCATGATCCATTCGCTGTATTCGAACAAGGAGATCTTCCTGCGTGAACTGATCTCCAACGCCTCCGATGCAGCCGACAAGCTGCGCTTCGAGGCCCTGGCCAAGCCAGAGCTGTTCGAGGGCGATGCCGACCTGAAGATCCGCCTGAGCTTCGACAAGGACGCCGGTACCGTGACCCTCGAGGACAACGGCATCGGCATGAGCCGCGAGGACGTCATCACCCACCTGGGTACCATCGCCAAGTCCGGCACTGCCGACTTCATGAAGAACCTCACCGGTGACCAGAAGAAGGACTCGCACCTGATCGGTCAGTTCGGTGTGGGCTTCTACTCCGCGTTCATCGTCGCCGACAAGGTCGATGTGTACAGCCGCCGCGCCGGCCAGCCGGCCGCCGAAGGGGTGCACTGGTCGTCGAAAGGCGAGGGCGAGTTCGAAGTCGCCACCATCGACAAGCCCCAGCGCGGTACCCGCATCGTCCTGCACCTGAAGAAGGACGAGCAGGAGTTCGCCGATGGCTGGCGCCTGCGCAACGTGGTCAAGAAGTACTCCGACCACATCGCCCTGCCGATCCAGCTGCCGAAAGAGCAGGTGGCCGCCGAAGGCGAAGAGCAACCGGCCGAAGAGTGGGAAACTGTCAACCGCGCCAGCGCCCTGTGGACCCGTCCGCGTACCGAGATCAAGGACGAGGAATACCAGGAGTTCTACAAACACATCGGTCATGACTTCGAAAACCCGTTGGCCTGGAGCCACAACAAGGTCGAAGGCAAGCTCGAGTACAACTCGCTGCTGTACGTGCCGGCCCGCGCGCCGTTCGACCTGTACCACCGTGAAGCACCGCGCGGCCTGAAGCTGTACGTGCAGCGCGTGTTCATCATGGACCAGGCCGAGTCGTTCCTGCCGCTGTACCTGCGTTTCATCAAGGGTGTGGTCGATTCCAACGACCTGTCGCTGAACGTGTCGCGTGAAATTCTGCAGAAAGACCCGATCATCGACTCGATGAAGACCGCGCTGACCAAGCGCGTGCTGGACATGCTGGAGAAACTGGCGAAGAACGAGCCTGAGCAGTACAAGGGCTTCTGGAAGAACTTTGGCCAGGTGCTGAAGGAAGGCCCGGCCGAAGACTTCGCCAACAAGGAAAAGATCGCCGGCCTGCTGCGCTTTGCCTCCACCCAGGACGACAGCGGCGAGCAAAGCGTCGCCCTGGCCGACTACCTGGCCCGCGCCAAGGAAGGCCAAGACAAGATCTACTACCTCACCGGCGAGTCGTACGCGCAGGTCAAGAACAGCCCGCACCTGGAAGTCTTCCGCAAGAAAGGCATCGAAGTGCTGCTGCTGACCGACCGCATCGACGAGTGGCTGATGAGCTACCTCAACGAGTTCGATGGCAAGGCCTTCGTCGACGTCGCCCGTGGTGACCTGGACCTGGGCAAGCTGGACTCGGACGAGGACAAGAAAGCCCAGGAAGAAGTCGCCAAGGAAAAGGAAGGCTTGGTCGAGCGCCTGAAAGGCGCGCTGGGTGACAGCGTGGCTGAAGTGCGTGTGTCGCACCGCCTGACCGACTCGCCGGCGATCCTCGCCATCGGCGAGCAGGACCTGGGCCTGCAGATGCGTCAGATCCTCGAAGCCAGCGGGCAGAAGGTGCCGGAATCCAAGCCGATCTTCGAGTTCAACCCGACCCACCCGCTGATCGAGAAGCTGGACAACGAGCAGAGCGAAGACCGCTTCGCCGAACTGTCGCATATCCTCTTCGATCAGGCGGCGCTGGCGGCCGGCGACAGCCTGAAGGACCCGGCGGCTTACGTTCGTCGTCTGAACAAGCTGCTGGTCGAGCTTTCTGCTTGAGTTGATGCTTGGGAAAGCCCGCTTCGGCGGGCTTTTTTCATGGCGGTCATTTTCGTTGAATGCCAAAGGAGTGCTTGATGAGCAAAGTCATTGCCGAATCGCTGGTCTATCACCTGTCCGGAAAAACCTACGAAAGCCGCCTGGTCTACGAGCCGGGTGCGCTGAACCGCCCGGGCCTGGTGATGGCGCCGAACTGGATGGGTATCGGCGAAGGCGCCGAGCGCATTGCCAAGGAAGTGGCCGAGAAGGGTTATGTGGTGCTGATTGCCGACCTGTACGGGCAATCGCTGCGCCCGTCCAATGCCGACGAGGCTGGCGCGGCGATGATGCCCTTGAAGAACGACCGCGCCGAGCTGCGCAAGCGCATGCAGGAGGCCCTGGCGCAGTTGCTCGGGCAGTCCAGGGCGCTGCTGGAGCCGGGCAAGGTGGCCACGTTTGGCTTCTGCTTCGGCGGCTGCTGTGCCCTGGAGCTGGCGCGTAGCGGTGCCGACTTGCGCGCGGCGGTGTCGTTCCACGGCACCCTGGACACGCCGAACCCGGAGGATGGCAAGCGCATCAAGGGCTCGGTGCTGGTGCTGCATGGCGCCTCCGACCCATTGGTGCCGAAGGAGCAGCTGCCAGCGTTCGAGGACGAGATGAATGCGGCCAAGGTTGACTGGCAGCTGCTGAGCTATGGCGGCGCGGTGCATTCGTTTACCGACCCTGGCGCCAATGTGCCGGGCAAGATGCAGTATGACCGGCGCACTGCGGAGCGGGCATTCCGTTCGATGCACAACCTGCTGACTGAAGTGTTCCAGCGCTGAGATTGCAAGGGGCCGCTGTGCGGCCCATCGCTGGCTTGCCGGCGATGGGCTGCAAAGCAGCCCCAAAATTACCTAGGCAGCTCGATCCTCGAAGTTTCCCCCGGCACCACCGGCCAGTCGCCCGCTGCCCACCGGGCCCTGGCCTGCTCGATCAACTCGGCCTCACTGGCGACGAAATTCCAGTTCATCCGTCGCGGCCCGTCCAGCGGCGCGCCGCCAATCAGCACCAGCTGGCATTCACCCTGCGCATACAGCGTCACCTCTTCGCCCTCCGGCAGTACGACCAGGCTGCACGGTTCAACATCCTCGTCGTTCAGCATCAGCTCGCCATCCAGCAGGTACAGCGCCCGCTGCACATGCTCGTTCGGCACCAATAGCGTGGTTGCCGGTTGCATCTGTACCTGCGCGTAAAGGGTAGGGGAGAGCACCGGTACCGGCGATTGCAGGCAGAAGCCACTGCCGGCAATCATGCAGATGCGCACCCCCAGGTTGTCGCTGACCGGCAGGCTTGCCGCCGGGTGGTGGCTGTAGCTCGCCGGGCCCTGCTCCTGTTCGCGCGGCGATGCCAGCCACACCTGCAAGCCATGCAGGCGGGAACCATGGGCCAGGGCATCTTCAGGCGTGCGCTCGACATGAGCCACGCCACTGCCTGCGGTCATCCAGCTGACGTCGCCTGGCAGCACCTGCTGCGCCGAGCCAAGGCTGTCCTTGTGCAGGATCGTCCCTTCGAACAGGTAGGTGAGGGTGGACAGGCCGATATGCGGGTGCTGACGAATGTCCATGCCGTGCCCTGGGGCGTAGTCGGTTTCGAGCATATGGTCGAAAAACACGAACGGGCCGACGCTGCGGCACTGGGCCGACGGCAGCGGGCGCAGAATCGGCTGGCCCTCGACCGATTCGGCGCGTGGGCGGATGACCAGGGGGCTGCTCATGGCAAGGGCTCCAGGGGCGAGGAAATGCCCCCAGCATAGCGGTTTGCCGGCCCCGGCTGAACCGTCTCGTTTGTCGGCCGGTCTATTGGGTTCGAACCCGAAGAAGGACCTGCCCCATGATCGCCAGAGCGCTGGCCTGCGTGCTGTTATCCGCCTCGCTGTGCCAGGCGGCACAGGCGCGCGACTACCGCTACAGTGACGCCCACCTGCATTACGTCGATTTCTTCCAGGAAAGCGAAGGCATGCCGGCGTTGATCGCGGCCATGGATGCCGCCGGTATCGAGCAGTCGATGATTTCCGGCATCCCGGTCGCCAAGAAGTGGCATGAAGACGAGCCCAAGCGCCCGCGCTACTACGCCGGTGACGACGCCGATGCCTACTGGTACAGCGCCACCGATACCTACGTGGCTGCGGCGCTGCAGCAATTGCCGGACGCGCAACGCAAGCGCTTTCATCCGTTCCTGACCGGCTTCAACCCGGTCGACAAGAATGCTGTCAGCCATATCGAGCGCATGCTCGACCTGTACCCGGGCCTTTGGCAGGGCATCGGCGAGGTATTCACCCGCCATGATGACCTGACCGCCCTGACCACAGGCGAAACGCCTCGGGCCAACAACGAAGCCATGACGCGCATCTACCACCTGGCGGCCGAGCGCGACCTGCCTGTGCTGCTGCATTCCAACATCACCTCCAAGCGCGAGCGCAACCCGCTGTACCTGGCGGAAATCGAAGAGCCGCTGCGTAACCACCCGCACACGCGGTTCATCTGGGCACATGCCGGCAGCAGCATGGAGATCCACCGGCACCAGACGCAGATGGACTTTCTGTTGCCGGTGCTGACGCGGTTGCTGGAGGATTACCCGAACCTGTATGTCGATTTGTCGTGGAGCGTGCTGGAGCCTTATCTGCTGGATGACCGGGGCGTGCCGCGCAAGGCCTGGCTGGCACTGGTCGAGAAGTTCCCGGAGCGGTTCATGCTGGGTTCGGATGTGGTGGGGCGGTTTGCCAGCCTCGGGGAGCAGATGCACGGGTTCAGGCCGTTTCTGGATGCCTTGCCGGAACAAGTTGCCAACAAGGTGGCCAGGGAGAATTTTCTGGCTGTGTTGCCCAAGCAATAGTATTTCGCTTGTGCTGGCCCTTTCGCGGGTAAACCCGCTCCCACAGGGGCCGCGCTGCTCTCGAAACCGGCGCTATACCTGTGGGAGCGGGTTTACCCGCGAAAGGGCCGGCACAGGCAACACAAATGAAAACGCCCCGAACCAGTCGGGGCGTTTTCGCTTGCTGCAGCAGCGTCTTACTTGCCTTCCCAGCGCTTGAGCACCAGGGTGGCGTTGGTGCCGCCGAAGCCGAAGCTGTTGCTCATGACCGTGTCGATCTTGGCGTTTTCTTCGGTTTTACGCAGGATCGGCAGGTCGGCGACCTCCGGGTCCAGCTCGTCGATGTTGGCGGAGCCGGCGATGAAGTTGTTTTCCATCATCAGCAGGCAGTAGATCGCCTCGTGCACACCCGCAGCACCCAGCGAGTGGCCCGACAGGCTCTTGGTCGAGCTGATCTTCGGTGCCTTGTCGCCGAACACGGCGCGAACGCCCTTGATTTCGGCAACGTCACCGACCGGGGTCGAGGTGCCGTGGGTGTTCAGGTAGTCGATCGGGGTATCGACGGTCGACAGCGCCTGCTGCATGCAGCGGATGGCACCTTCGCCGCTCGGGGCAACCATGTCGTAACCATCGGAAGTGGCGCCGTAGCCGACGATTTCGGCGTAGATCTTGGCACCACGGGCCAGGGCGTGTTCCAGCTCCTCGACCACTACCATGCCGCCGCCACCGGCGATGACGAAGCCATCACGGTCGGCGTCGTAGGCGCGCGAGGCCTGTTCCGGGGTTTCGTTGCGCTTGGTCGACAGGGCGCCCATGGCATCGAACAGGAACGACTGGCTCCAGTGCTCTTCTTCACCGCCACCGGCGAAGACGATGTCCTGCTTGCCCCACTGGATCTGCTCCAGCGCGGTGCCGATGCAGTGTGCCGAAGTGGCGCAGGCCGACGAGATCGAGTAGTTGATGCCCTTGATCTTGAACGGGGTCGCCAGGCACGCCGAAACGGTGCTGCCCATGGTGCGGGTAACGCGGTACGGGCCGACGCGCTTGACACCTTTCTCGCGCAGGGTGTCCAGCGCTTCCATCTGGTTCAGGGTCGAGGCGCCGCCGGAGCCAGCCACCAGGCCGGTACGCGGGTTGGAAACCTGCTCTTCGCTCAGGCCAGCGTCCTTGATCGCGTCCTGCATCGCCAGGTAGGCGTAGGCAGCCGCGTGGCCGACGAAGCGGTAGACCTTGCGGTCGATCAGTTCTTCGAGGTTGAGGTCGATGGACCCGGAAACCTGGCTACGCAGCCCCATTTCCTTGTATTCCGGGTTGTAACGGATACCCGGACGGCTGTTGCGCAGGTTTTCGGTGACGGTAGCTTTGTCATTGCCCAGGCACGATACGATGCCCAGACCAGTGATAACGACGCGGCGCATGCGAATAACCCTTAGAAATTGTCAGTGGAGGTGAACACGCCGACCCGCAGGCCTTCGGCAGTGTAGATCTCGCGGCCGTCAACGCTGACCGAGCCATCGGCGATGGCCATGTTCAGCTTGCCCTTCAGGACGCGCTTGATGTGAATGTTGTAAGTGACCTTCTTGGCTTCGGGCAGTACCTGGCCGAAGAACTTCACCTCGCCCGAACCCAGGGCGCGGCCACGGCCCGGCAGGCCCTGCCAGCCGAGGAAGAAACCTACCAGCTGCCACATGGCATCGAGGCCCAGGCAGCCCGGCATTACCGGGTCGCCTTCGAAGTGACAGGCGAAGAACCACAGGTCCGGATTGATATCCAGCTCGGCGACCAATTCACCTTTGCCGTACTTGCCGCCTTCTTCGCTGATATGGGTGATGCGATCGACCATCAGCATGTTCGGCGCGGGCAGTTGCGCATTACCTGGGCCGAACAGCTCACCGCGACTGCAGCGCAGCAGGTCTTCCCGAGTAAAGGCGTGTTGTTTGGTCATGCGAGCTCCTCAATAACCCCCTGCGGCAGGGGATGAATCTTCCCGGCCGGCCCGATACGCATCGCGTCCGGGGCGGCAGCCTACAGGTAGACTATTGCGTTGTGGTGAAAGTCACAGCGCACCTGCTGAAAAGAAGTACAGGTGTGCACTGAAACGTCTATTTTCAGGTCCGATGAAGGTCCTGTCCAGTGTTTAAGACTGCCGCACTTTAGCATTTATCGCCAGTCGCGGTTGTCTGACCGGGTAGCCAGCGCTGCAGCACGCGCTGCAGTTCGGTGCGGCGCAAGGGTTTGCTCAGGTAATCGTCCATGCCGGCGGCCATGCAGCGCTCGCGCTCGCCCTGCAAGGCGTTGGCAGTCAGGGCGATGATCGGTAGCCCGGCGCCGTTGGGCAGCTGGCGGATACGCCGGGTCGCTTCGTAGCCGTCCAGGTGCGGCAGGCGGCAGTCCATCAGCACGGCGGCAAAGCGCTGGCGGCTGACCCGTTCGACCGCTTCCAGGCCGTCTTCGGCCGTGCACACGGCCAGCCCCAGGCTGCGCAGCATGGCTTCGATGACACTTTGGTTGACCGGGTTGTCTTCTACCAGCAACACCTGTTCATTATCGCCCACCGCCGGTTGTGCCGCGCTTGGTGGCGTCAGTGCGACCGGCGCAGGGTTGGCCAGGGCCAATGGCATTTCCAGGGTAAAGGTCGAGCCCAGGCCTTCGCGGCTTTCGCCGCGCAGCTTGCCGCCCATGCGTTCGGCCAGGGTGCGGGCGATCGACAGCCCCAGCCCGGTACCGCCATAGCGGCGGGAAATCGAACTGTCGGCCTGCTGGAAGGCGACGAACATCATTTCCAGGCGCTCGCTGTCGATGCCGATGCCGGTGTCGCGCACGCTGCAGGTCAGCCAGATCAGTTGCCGGTCGAGCACCTGCCAGTGCGCCTCGACCTGCACCTGGCCGTGTTCGGTGAACTTCAGCGCGTTGCCGACCAGGTTCAGCAGGATCTGGCGGATGCGCGTGGGGTCGCCGTTGACCTGCAGCTGTTCGATGCCGACCGGCAGTTGCAGGCGCAGGCCAAGGCCGCGTTGCTGGGCACTGTGCTGGAACGACTGCACGCAGCTGCCGATCAACTCGCCCAGGTTGAAGTCGATGTGTTCCAGTTGCAGCGCGGCGCGTTCGATGCGCGAGAAGTCGAGGATGTCGTTGATGACCTTCAGCAGGTGCCCGGTGGATTCGCTGGCCACCGCCGTGTATTCGGCCTGTTCGCTGCTCAGCGGCGTGGTTTCGAGCAACTGCAGCATGCCCAGCACGCCATTCATCGGCGTGCGCAGCTCATGGCTCATCATCGCCAGGAAGTCCGACTTGGCGCGGTTGGCCTGTTCGGCCTCCTCGCGCGCCTGGATCAGCTCGGCAATCGCCTGCTTCTGTTCATCGCTGGCCTGTTCCAAAGCGTGGGCGAGGTTATTGATGTGCTGCGCCAGGTGGCCCAGTTCGCTGTCATCGACCACCGGCAACAGGGTGTTGTATTCGCCTTGCTGGATGGCCCTGACCGCATGGCCCATGTCGCTGATCGGCTTGGCCAGGCTCAGGGCCAGGCGGCGCGCCAGCAGGAAGGTGAACAGCAGGGCGAACAGCGCGAGGATGCCGGCCTTGATCACGATTTCCTGCTGGCGCTGGCTGAAGGCGTCATCGGACATGCCGACGATCACCCGGCCCAGGTAGTCGTCGCCGATGGCCGGGGTGGTGGCCTTGCCCTGTTGCAGGAAGTCGTTGTCCAGGCGGATTTGCTGCAGGCGGATGGGCGCCTGGAACACTTCGACGCGCTGCGCGCGGTTGGCGCTTTCGTCGGACTGCTCGACGTACACCAGAATATGGTTGCGGCTGTCCTGCACCTCGAGAAAGCGCACGTGGGGGATGCTGAGCGTGGCGCGCATCAGGCCCTCGAGCACTTCGTTGTTGCCCGAGATCACTCCGTACTCCGAGGCCGGTGCCAGCTGGTTGGCGATCAGCTGCCCGGTGTGGTTCAGCTCCTGGCGCAGGTCCTGGATGCGCACGAAGGTGAAGAAACTGATCAGCAGCAAGGTCAGCAGCAGGGCAGGGCCGAGGCTGATGATCTGGGTGCGGGTGTGAATGTCCCAGCTCAGGCGTTTGCTCATGGGGTGGGTTCTCCTTCGGCCAGGGCCTTGGCGGCGGCGTTCGGATCGATCGGTTCCAGGCCCAGGGCGCGTGCCACCTGCTGGTTGCCGCTGACGCCGAAGCGTGCCGGGTACAGGCTGCGCGGCCAGCGCGCCGGCGGCTGGTCGAGCAACTGGTCGAGCACGGCCAGCCAGTCGTCCTGGTCGCTGAAGGTGCTGGCCAGGGCACCGGCGCGGACGAACCCGGCGTTCGGGCCGATCAGCGCCATCTGCCGGCCATAGCTGCTCAGCAACAGGTTTTTCGCCGTCTTGGAGTTGTACAGGTCGGGGTCGTCCAGGCCCAGCAGCACATCACTGTTGGCCAGCAAGTGCTGCAGCGGGCGGCTGTCGCGCGGGTCGGGCCAGTCCTGGGCGATGATCTCCAGGCCCAGCGAGCGGGCGGCGTGGCGCAGTTCTTCGAGCAGGAAGCTGCTATGTTCACCGTACAGCACGCCAATGCGCTGGGCCTGGGGCAGCAGGTAGCGCGCCAGGTGCAGTTGCCGGCTCAGCGGCGGGTCGCTCCACAACAGGGTGAGGAACGCGGGGCGCGACTTTCCCAGGCGCTGTTCAGCCTGTACCCGGCTGACCCGCATGGCCAGGGCCGGTGGCCCGGCGTTTTCCCCAAGGCGCCAGTCCAGTGCCGCGTTGTCGAGCAGGATCAGGCGCTGGTCGCTCTTGAGCAGGCCCGGGCGCGGCAGGTCGGCGGTGGTCTGGAAATGCACATGGTCGTGCGGCCGGCGGCTTTCCAGGGCGGCGACGAAGCTGCGAATGCCAGGCTGGTCGTCGGCACCGACCAAGAGGACTTCGCTGGCGGACAGCGGCCCCCACGGCCACAGGCACAGCAGCACCAGGCGCAGCAGCAGGGCCATCAGAACTCCAGCTCCGCGCTGACGCTCAGGCGGTGGCGGCTGTCGTAGCGGTTCTGCAGCGCCGTGGTCGGCTCATCGTCCAGGCGCTGTTGCCACAGCGCGGCCAGTTCCAGGTTGCTGCCGTACACACGGAAACGCTTGGCCAGGCGCAGGTCGAGGCGCTCGTAGCGGTACTGGTTGAGCGCATCGTCACCGTAATAGAACAGCGCGCTGGACCAGCCCTGGCCCCATTCGCGCATCCAGCCGGCCGAACCGCTGTTGCGCGCGCTGAGGCGGCGGTCGGCCGGGTTGCTGGCCCAGGCATCGACGTAGGCGTAGGTCAGGCGCAGGCGGTCGCGCAGGGACGGGCGCCAGTCCAGTTGCGCCTCGCTGCCGCTGAAGCGTGCCTTGTTGGCGTTGCTGGCGATGTACTGGTTGTTCTTCAGGGGCTCGCTGATCATTCCGGTGATCTCGTCGTAGAACAGCTTTACATCCATGTTCAGGTCGATGTCGCTGAAGTAGCCGTTGTAGCCCAGCTCGCGCGAGCGCATGCGTTCCTGGTCGAGGTCGCCCGGGCCGCGGGTCTTGACGAAGTATTCGGCATTGCGCTGGCCGAATGCGGCGGGGCTCAGGTTCTTGACCGTATAGCTCCAGTTGACGTTGTTCTCGAACATGTCCGGCGAACGCACGGCTTCTGAGTACACCGCACGCAGGCCGTGGCGCGGCGTGATCAGGTAGTTGACCGCCATGCGCGGTGTCAACGAGCTGCCGGACAGGCGCGAGTCCTCGAACATCGCGCCGCCCTGAACAATCCAGTGTTCGTCGGCGCGCCATTCCAGCTGGCCGAACAGGCGCCAGGTCTGGTCGTCGATACTGCCGTTGAAGTAGGTCTGCGAATCGGCGCGGTCATAGCGGTAGTTCATGCCGCTGAGCAGGCGCAGGCTGTCGGTCAGGCTGAGCGTATCCTGGATTTCCAGGTCATATCGGGTCTCACGGGTGCTCTGGTCGACGTCGCCGCAGACCACATCCTTGCCGCCCCGGTTGTGCCACTGGTCCTTGATCGCATCGACCAGCGCCTGTTCTTCGGGGTTGCTGCTGCCCGGCGGGTTGTTCGCCCTGCGAGCGACCTTTTCGGCGAAGTCGGGGTTCATCTGCCACAGGCGGGTCAGCTCGGGGCTGAACGATAGTGCCGCGTCGCAGGCTCGCCACACCTGTTGGCGGTCAAAATGCTGGGCCGACCCTTGGATATAGAGGCTGTGCTCGGAACTGAAGTCCTTGGTCCAGCGCATCGACCCCGCATAATCCTTGGCATTGACGTCTGCATCATTGCCCGCTTGGTAGTCACCGAACACCGGCTGATAGGTATAAGGCCGCTGGTTGCTGCCTTCCTTCGCCGCCAGTTGCCATTCCAGGGTCTGGTCGTGCGCCAGGCTGTGGCTGGCGTTGACAGTGAAGCGGGTCAGCCGGCGGCTGTCGCGGTAGTCCTGGCCGAACTGGTTCTCGTCGAAGCCATCGTCCTGCTGGCCGGACAGCGACAGGCGCATGTCGCCGCCGTCCCAGCCGAAGCCGTGGCTGGCATAGAAGTCGTTGATGCCGTCCTCGCCGCGGGTCATTTTCAGCCGCGTGCCATGGCTGTCGGCGGGGTTGCGGGTAAGGATGTTGACCACTGCCATCAGCGCGTTGGCGCCGTAGCTGACCGTGTTCGGCCCGCGAAACACCTCGATGCGCTCGATGTCCTCCAGGGCCACCGGAATGTCGCTCCAGTCCACCGTGGCCAGGCCGGCGCGGTACACCGAGCGGCCGTCGATCAGCACCTGCATGCGCCGGGCGTCGTTGACGTTGCTGCCATGGTAGTTGACCGTGGCCTGGTTGCCGGCGTTGTAACCGACCATCATGCCGGGCACCAGGCGCAGCAGTTCGGGGATGTCACGGGCACCGCTGGCGCGGATCAGCTCGCTGTCGAGCACGGTCATGCTGCCCGGGACCGCGGCCGGGGACTGTTTCAGGCGCGTGGCGGTCAGAACCTGGGGCAGGTCGGTGTTGTCGATGAACAGATCGTCGGCCACGGCCGGGCCACCGAGCAGGGCGGTCAGTATCAGCAGGCGCGGGTACGGGGGCGTGCCAGGGAACACAATGCAGCCTTGTATCAGGATTGAAACAGGCATGGTAACTGACCGTGGGGGTTTTGCCAGTGATCTGCATTATCACTGCGGTCCATGGGAGGGCGGGGGTGCCCGCGAAAGGGCCGGTACTGACACTGGCTCTGTAGCAGGCGAGCCGTATAATGGCGGGGTCGCCACTTAACTTTTGGCTTTAACGGATTGGATATGACTGAACAGCAACCTGTTGCAGTTCTGGGGGGCGGCAGCTTCGGCACCGCTGTGGCGAACCTGTTGGCGGAAAACGGCGTGCCGGTGCGCCAATGGATGCGTGACCCGGAACAGGCCGAGGCCATGCGCGTCAATCGCGAGAATCCGCGTTACCTCAAAGGCATCCGCCTGCACGAGGGCGTCGAGCCGGTCAATGACCTGCTGGCCACCCTGCAGGCCAGCGAGCTGGTCTTCGTCGCCCTGCCATCGAGCGCCTTGCGCAGCGTGCTGGCGCCGCATGCCGAGCTGCTGCGCGGCAAGGGCCTGGTCAGCCTGACCAAGGGCATCGAAGCGCAAAGCTTCAAGCTGATGAGCCAGATCCTCGAAGAAATCGCCCCCGAGGCGCGCATCGGCGTGCTGTCGGGCCCCAACCTGGCCCGTGAGATCGCCGAGCACGCGCTGACTGCCACGGTGGTCGCCAGCGAGGACGAAAAACTCTGCCAACAGGTGCAGGCCGTGCTGCATGGCCGCACCTTCCGCGTCTATGCCAGTGCCGACCGCTTTGGCGTCGAGCTGGGCGGGGCGCTAAAGAACGTCTATGCCATCATCGCCGGCATGGCGGTGGCGCTGGGCATGGGCGAGAACACCAAGAGCATGCTGATCACCCGCGCCCTGGCCGAGATGACGCGCTTTGCGGTCAGCCAGGGGGCCAACCCGATGACCTTCCTCGGCCTGGCCGGTGTCGGTGACCTGATCGTCACCTGCTCCTCGCCCAAGAGCCGCAACTACCAGGTCGGTCACGCGCTGGGCCAGGGCCTGAGCCTGGAGCAGGCGGTCAGCCGTCTGGGCGAGGTGGCCGAAGGCGTCAATACCCTCAAGGTGCTCAAGGCCAAGGCCCAGGAGGTGCAGGTGTACATGCCGCTGGTGGCCGGCCTGCACGCCATCCTGTTCGAAGGCCGTACGCTGAACCAGGTGATCGAACACCTGATGCGCGCCGAGCCCAAGACCGATGTCGATTTCATTTCCATCAGCGGTTTCAACTGAGCCCATGGCGGCCCTGAACAGAGCAAGGAGCAACACATGAACGATACCCCCGAACACGCCCAGCGCGAGTCGATCATCCTGCGGGTCCTGTGGATGCTGGTGTTCCTGGTGGTCTGGCAACTGGCCGAGTTGCTGCTCGGTGGCCTGGTGCTGGTGCAGCTGATCTACCGCCTGGTGTACGGCGCGCCCAGCGCCAGCCTGATGAACTTCGGTGACAGCCTGAGCCAGTATCTGGCACAGATCGGCCGCTTCGGCAGTTTCCACAGCGAGCAGAAACCCTGGCCGTTCGCCGACTGGCCGGCGCCGCGTGCCGCCGAAGGCGAGGCGCCGCACGCCGTGGCGCCGGCCCCGCACCCGGTGCGTGACGAGGAGCCCAAGCTGTGAAGCTGTGGGTACTGCGCCACGGCGAGGCGGAGCCGCGGGCCAATACCGACGCCGAGCGCCGCTTGACCGCCCATGGCCGCGAGCAGGTGCTGCACAGCGCCGCCCGCCTGCTGGGGCAGCCGTTGCAGGCGATCATTGCCAGCCCTTACGTGCGCGCGCAGCAGACGGCAGCCCTGGTGCATGACACGCTGGGTTTCGCCGAGCCCGTGCGCACCGTGCCGTGGCTGACGCCAGAAAGCGATGTGCAGCAGGTCATCGGCGAAATCGAGCGGCTGGGCCTGGAGCATGTGCTGCTGGTCAGCCACCAGCCGCTGGTGGGGACCCTGGTCGGGGTGCTGGAGCATGGCCATCAGCAGCAGCCGGCGGGCATGAGCACGGCCAGTTTGGCGGAGCTTGAAGGGGACTGGCCACTGGCCGGGCTGATGACCCTGCGGGCGATCGATTCGCCTGCTTGACCCCACGGCCCGCCACGCTTGCAAAGCTGACCTGATAGCCCTCGCCGATGACCTTTCCGGACGTTGCCGAATCGCCCCGCGATACCGACAATGGGCCATCATCCCCGACCCGGACCGGCGCCATGTCGCAGCAGATCTTCTTCGCCCATGGCAACGGTTTCCCCTCGGCCACCTACGGCAAGCTGTTCGCCGCCCTGGCGCCGGACTACCAGGTGCAGCACCTGGCCCAGCATGGGCATGACCCGCGCTTTCCGGTGGACGACAACTGGCAGAGCCTGGTCGATGAACTGTTGCATCACCTGGCCCGGCAGGGCCAGCCGGTCTGGGGTGTCGGCCATTCGCTGGGCGGGGTGTTGCACCTGCATGCGGCCTTGCGCTGCCCCGAGTACTACCGCGGCGTGGTGCTGCTCGACTCGCCGGTGCTGACCCGCGCCGACCAGTGGTTGCTGCGCACCGCCAAGCGCTTCGGCTTCATCGACCGCATCACCCCGGCCGGGCGTACCTTGGGGCGCCGCGAAACCTTCAATGACCGCGACAGCGCCCGGGACTATTTCGCCGCCAAGTCACTGTTCCGCCATTTCGACCCCGACTGCCTCGATGCCTATGTCGAACACGGCCTGCAGGCGAGGGAGCAGGGGCTGCAGTTGCGCTTCGACGTTGCCACGGAAATCAGCATCTACCGCAGCATCCCGCATACCAGCCCAGCCCCTGCGCGGCAGTTGCAGGTGCCCCTGGCGATGGTTCGCGGCCAGCGCAGCAACGTCATTCGCCGCCACCATGCCCTGGCCGTGCGCGGCATGCCCAAGGGGGAATACCACAGCGTGCCGGGCGGGCACATGTTCCCGCTGGAGCGGCCCACCGACACCGCCAGCCTGATCAAGGGCCTGTTCGACCGCTGGAGCCAGGCATGAGCACCCAGGTCGAGGAAGTTCGCCTGAGCCTGGGCCATATTGAACTGGCGGCGCACCTGTTCGGCCCCGAGGACGGCTTGCCGGTGATCGCCCTGCATGGCTGGCTGGACAACGCCAACAGCTTCGCCCGCCTGGCGCCGCAACTCAAAGGCCTGCGCATCATCGCCCTGGACCTGGCCGGGCATGGTTACTCGGAGCACCGCCCGCCCGGCGCCAGCTATGCCCTGGCCGACTACGCCCATGATGTGCTGCGGGTGGCCGAGCAGCTGGGTTGGCAACGTTTTGCCCTGTTGGGCCATTCGCTGGGGGCGATCATTTCGGTGCAACTGGCTGGCGCCTTGCCCGAGCGGGTCAGCCACCTGGCCCTGATCGACGGTGTCATCCCGCCAACCGGCGCCGAGCAGGACGCCGCCGAGCGACTGGGCATGGCGCTGCAGGCCCAGTTGCGCCTGGATAGCAAACGCAAGTCGGTGTACGCCACCCTGGAGCAGGGCGTGCAAGCGCGCATGAAAGGCATGGTCGCGGTCAGCCGCGAGGCGGCCGAGCTGCTGGCCCAGCGTGGCCTGATGCCGGTGCCCGGTGGTTACAGCTGGCGCAGCGACAGCCGCCTGACCCTGCCATCGCCGCTGCGCCTGAGCGAGGCCCAGGCCATGGCCCATGTGCGCCGGGTCGGTTGCCCGGCGCGCCTGGTGGTGGCCGCCGACGGCATGCTGGTGCGCCACAGCGCGTTGCTGGAGCAGCTACCCTTTGAGCAAGTGACGCTGCCCGGTGGCCATCACCTGCACCTGAACGATGAGCACGGCGCGGCCCTTGTCGCAGACTGTTTCAATCGCTTCTTTGGCTTTGCTTGACTTGCACCGGACAAGTGTCGAGGCTTGGCGGGTTGAACAGGGAGACAACCATGCAACTGCCAGACATCCTGGAGCTTCACCTCGGCGCCGAGCGCCGCCTGGGTCGCCAATGAGCGCGCCTGTTGCCATCCGTCATGCCTTCACTGCCTGCCTGCTGTTCGCCAGCCCCGTGTTGTGGGCCGGCAGCCTGCCGGTACCGGTGGACGCCAAGGTGGTCGACCAGCGCTCGGCCGTGGAGCAGGAGCGCGTCTACCCGATGGGCCCGCTGCGCAAGATCAGCGGCCGTCTGCGCGTCGAGGACAAGGTCGAGAGCCGCGGCCAGGTCAGCTCGGTAACCTATGAACTGCCGGTCGAACGCACCGCCCGCGAAGCCTTCACCAGTGCGCGCGAAGCCCTGCAGGGCGACGGCGGTTACCCGTTGTTCTGGTGCCAGGGCCGCGATTGCGGCGAGGCCAGCCTGTGGGCCAATGATGTGTTCGGCAATGCTCGCCTGAACGGCGGCGACGAACAGCAGGCATTCATCCTGCTGCGCCGCTCGGCGGCACAGGCCGACACCCTGGTCGCGCTGTACAGCGTCACCCGCGGCAACCGCCGCGCCTACCTGCACGTAGAGGAGTTCGTCGCCGGCAGCCCGCTGGGCGAACTGCTGCCGACCGCCGCCACGGTACTGCGCGAACTGCGTGACACCGGCAAGCTCGACTACCCTGACCTGGCCGCGCCGCAAGACACCTGGGCCAATCTGCTGGCGCGCAGCCTGAACATCGACAGCACCTTGCGTGCCAGCCTCAGCGGCGCCCAGGCCGAAGCCTGGCGCGAGGCGCTGGTCAAGGCCGGGGTACGCAGTGGCCGCCTCGAAGTCGGTAGCGCGACCAGCGATGGCCTGCACCTTGAACTGATTCGTTGAACGGGCCCTGCCATGCTTAACAATGACCGCCTGCTGGTGCAGATTCTGCTGCTGGCGCTGCTGGGTGCCGGCTTGTGGGTAATGGCACCGTTCATTTCGGCGCTGTTGTGGGGGGCCATCCTGGCCTTTGCCAGCTGGCCGTTGATGCGCTTGCTCACGCGCGTGCTGGGCGGGCGTGAAACCCTGGCGGCGAGCCTGCTGACCAGCGCCTGGATCCTGATCGTGGCCCTGCCGCTGGTATGGCTGGGGTTCAACCTGGCCGACCACATTCGCGATGCCACGGCCTTTGTCCGTGACGTGCAGGTCGACGGCCTGCCCGATGCGCCAGCCTGGCTGGGTGGCATTCCGTTGGTTGGCGGGCGTCTGGTCAATTGGTGGCAGTCGCTGGACCAGCAGGGTGCGGCCTTGCTGGCTTCGGTCAAGCCGCACCTGGGGCAAGTGGGTAACTGGTTGCTGGCGCGCAGTGCGCAGATCGGCAGCGGCGTGCTGGAGCTGACCCTGAGCCTGGTGTTCGTGTTCTTCTTCTACCGCGACGGCCCGCGCTTGTCGGCGTTCGTGTTGCGCTTGCTGCACCGCCTGGTGGGCGAGCGCGCCGAGTACTACCTGGACCTGGTGGCCGGCACGGTGCAGCGGGTGGTCAACGGGGTGATCGGCACGGCCGCCGCCCAGGCCGTGCTGGCGTTGATCGGCTTCCTGATTGCCGGGGTGCCGGGGGCCATCGTGCTGGGCCTGGTGACCTTCATGCTCAGCCTGATCCCCATGGGCCCGCCTCTGGCCTGGATCCCGGCCACCGCCTGGCTGGTGTGGAAGGGCGATTACGGCATGGCGGTGTTCCTCGGGGTATGGGGTACCTTCGTCATCAGTGGCGTGGACAACGTGCTCAAACCGTACCTGATCAGCCGGGGCGGCAACCTGCCGCTGGTGATCGTACTGCTGGGGGTGTTCGGCGGTTTGCTGGCCTTCGGCTTCATTGGCCTGTTCATCGGCCCGACCTTGCTGGCGGTCGGCTACAGCCTGCTGCTGGACTGGAGCCGCAACACGGTGCAGCAGCCGCCTCAGTGCTGAGCCTGTACCGGCCTCTTCGCGGGTGAACCCGCTCCCACAGGTACAACACAGGCCTGGAGCCTTGCGCAGTACCTGTGGGAGCGGGTTCACCCGCGAAGAGGCCAGTCCAGACAACCCACACCCCTGATCTTTACACCTTCTTTATTCCCACCCCCACCCCCCAATCTCGCCCCTTTACGCCCCGCCCCCGGACAATTCCCCCAAGCGGCCCACGCCGCACCACGGGGAGAACCACTCATGAACATGCTCGACGGGCTGTCACTGCTGCTGGCAGTGGCCTTGGCGTTTTATCTGCTGGTGGCGCTGCTGCGCGCCGATCGCAGCTAGGGAGCGGCCATGCACAGTTACGATTTCGCCTTGCTCCTGGCATTTTTCGCCATCGTGCTGTTACCGGCACCCTGGCTCGGGCGGTTCTATTTCAAGGTCATGGAAGGCCAGCGCACCTGGCTGTCGCCGGTACTGGGCCCGGTCGAACAGGCGTGCTACCGGCTGGCCGGCGTACGCGCCAGCCAGGAACAGAGCTGGCAGCAGTACACCCTGGCGCTGCTGGCCTTCAACCTGGCCGGGTTCGTGCTGCTGTTCAGCGTGCTGCTGCTACAGGGCTACCTGCCATTCAACCCGCAACACCTGCCCGGCCAGGAATGGTCGCTGGCGTTCAACACCGCCGTCAGCTTCGTCACCAACACCAACTGGCAGGCCTATAGCGGCGAGGCGTCGGTCAGCTACCTGAGCCAGATGCTCGGCCTGACCGTGCAGAACTTCGTCAGCGCCGCCACCGGCCTGGCCGTGCTGGTTGCCCTGTGCCGTGGCATTGCCCGGCGCAGCGCGACCACGTTGGGCAACTTCTGGGTCGACATGACCCGCGCCACCCTCTACGGTCTGCTGCCGCTATGCCTGCTGCTGGCGTTGCTGCTGGTGTGGCAGGGCGTGCCGCAAACCCTGGCCGACTACGCGCATGCCGTCACCCTGCAAGGTAGCGAGCAGACCATCCCGCTGGGCCCGGCGGCCAGCCAGATCGCCATCAAGCAGCTGGGTACCAACGGCGGTGGTTTCTTCGGCGTCAACTCGGCGCACCCGTTCGAGAACCCCACGGCCTGGAGCAACCTGTTCGAGGTGGCGTCGATCATCCTCATTCCGGTAGCGCTGGTATTCACCTTCGGCCACTACGTGAAGGACCTGCGCCAGAGCCGTGCCATCCTCGCCTGCATGCTGGCCCTGTTCCTGATCGGCGGCAGTACGGCGTTGTGGTCCGAACACCAGCCCAACCCGGCCCTTGCCAGCGCGCAGGTACAACAGAGCGCGCCGATGGAGGGCAAGGAAAGCCGCTTCGGCACCACCGGCTCGGTGCTGTGGACGGTGACTACCACTGCGGCTTCCAACGGCTCGGTGAATGCCATGCACGACAGCCTCAACCCGCTGACCGGGATGGTGGCGATGGTCAACATGATGGTCGGCGAGGTGATCTTCGGCGGCGTTGGCGCAGGGCTGTACGGCATGCTGCTGTTCGTCCTGATCGCGGTGTTCCTGGCCGGGCTGATGATCGGCCGCACCCCCGAATACCTGGGCAAGAAACTGCAGGCGCGCGAGGTGCAACTGTTGGTGGCGACCCTGTTGGTGATGCCGGTCGGCGTGCTGGTGCTGGGCGCCATCGCCGCCAGCCTGCCAGGCCCTGCGGGTGCGGTCAGCAACCCCGGTGCGCATGGTTTCAGCCAGCTGCTGTACGCCTACACCTCGGGCACCGCCAACAACGGCTCGGCGTTTGCCGGTTTCGGCGCCAACACGGTGTTCCACAACCTGATGATCGGCCTGGCCATGCTCATCGGCCGCTTCGGCTACATCCTGCCGGTGCTGGCGCTGGCCGGCAGCCTGGCAGCGAAAAAAAGCGCACCCCTGGGGCTGAACAGCTTCCCTACCCATGGCCCGCTGTTCACCGGCCTGCTGCTGGTCACCATCCTGCTGGTTGGCGGCCTGACTTTCCTGCCGACCCTGGCCCTTGGGCCGATCGCCGAACATTTGAGCCTGGGTTTCTGAGGACCGACCATGAACATGCCCATTCCTGAAGTACCCGGCCGGCACACTGCCAAGGACCAGACCCGCTTCGCCGCGCTGTGGCGCCCGGCGCTGGTGCAGGCATTCGTCAAGCTCGACCCGCGGCAGCTCAAGCGCTCGCCGGTGATGCTGGTGGTCGCCCTGACGGCGCTGCTGACCACTGTCCTGTGCTTCGCTCCCGGCAGCGGCGTGAGCACCGGTGTTGCCGTGCAGATCGCCCTGTGGCTGTGGTTCACCGTGCTGTTCGCCAACTTCGCCGAAGCGCTGGCCGAAGGCCGTGGCAAGGCCCGTGCCGACAGCCTCAAGGCCGGCAGCCAGGGCCTCACCGCCCAGCGCCGCCAGCGCGATGGCAGCTTCGAGACCGTGGCCGCCAGCGCGCTGCGCAAGGACGACGTGGTGCGCGTGGTGGCCGGCGAAATGATCCCCGGTGATGGCGAGGTGCTCGAAGGCATCGCCGCCGTCAACGAGGCCGCCATTACTGGCGAGTCGGCACCGGTGATTCGCGAATCCGGCGGCGACCGCTCGGCAGTGACCGGCAATACCCGGCTGGTTTCCGACTGGTTGCTGATCCGCATCACCAGCAACCCCGGCGAATCGACCCTCGACCGCATGATTGCCCTGGTCGAGGGTGCCAAGCGGCAGAAGACCCCGAACGAGATTGCCCTCGACATCCTGCTGATCGGCCTGACCCTGATCTTCCTGATCGTGGTGGTGACCTTGCAGCCGTTCGCTCACTTCGCCGGGGGCAGCCTGCCGTTGATCTTCCTCGCCGCACTGCTGGTGACGCTGATCCCCACCACCATCGGCGGCCTGCTGTCGGCCATCGGCATCGCCGGCATGGACCGCCTGGTGCGGCTGAACGTCATCGCCCGCTCGGGGCGCGCGGTGGAGGCCGCCGGTGACGTGCACACGCTGATGCTCGACAAGACCGGCACCATCACCTTCGGCAACCGCCGCTGCACTGCGCTGCATGCGGCGCCGGGCATCACCGCCCGCGAGCTGGGGGAGGGGGCCTTGCTGGCCTCGCTGGCCGACGACACCGCCGAGGGCAAGTCGATCGTCGAGTACCTGCGCCAGTTGCACGACTTCCTCGAACCGCCCGCCGGGCAATTCGAGGCGGTGGCGTTCAGCGCCGAGACGCGCCTGTCCGGCATCGACTTCCAGCAGCACCGCTACCGCAAGGGCGCTGTCGATGCCGTGCTGGCCTTCGTCGGCATGCAGCGCCTGGACATGCCGGTGGCGCTGGCCCGCGAAGTGGAGCGCATCGCCCAGAGCGGTGGCACGCCGTTGCTGGTGTGCATCGACAAGCGTCTGCTCGGCGTGATCCACCTCAAGGATGTGGTCAAGCCTGGCATTCGCGAGCGCTTTGCCGAACTGCGCAAACTGGGCATCCGCACGGTGATGGTGACCGGTGACAACCCGCTGACCGCTGCGGCGATCGCCGCCGAGGCCGGGGTGGATGACGTGCTCGCCGAGGCCACGCCCGAGAAGAAGCTGGCGCGCATCCGCCAGGAGCAGAACGACGGCCGCCTGGTCGCCATGTGCGGCGATGGCGCCAACGATGCCCCGGCGCTGGCCCAGGCGGACGTCGGCATGGCCATGAACGACGGTACCCAGGCCGCGCGCGAGGCGGCCAACATGGTCGACCTGGACAGCGACCCGACCAAGCTGCTGGATGTGGTGCAGGTCGGCAAGGAACTGCTGGTGACCCGTGGCGCGCTGACCACCTTTTCCATCGCCAACGATGTGGCCAAGTATTTCGCCATTCTGCCGGCGCTGTTCGCCGCCATCTACCCGCAGCTGGGCGTGCTCAACCTGATGCACCTGGCCAGCCCGCAGAGCGCGATCCTGTCAGCCATCGTGTTCAACGCGCTGATCATCATCGTGCTGATCCCGCTGGCCCTGCGCGGCGTGCGGGTGCAGGCGGCCAGCGCCGCGCACCTGCTACGGCGCAACCTGCTGATCTACGGCCTTGGCGGCATCGTCGTGCCGTTTGCCGGGATCAAACTGATCGATCTGTTGCTCAATGCGCTGCACCTGGTCTGAGGAGGCCATCATGAATGCTTATGTACGCCCGGCGTTGAGCCTGGCCCTGCTGCTGACCCTGGTGACGGGGGCGCTGTACCCGTTGGCGGTGACCGGTGTTGCCCAACTGGCGTTCCCCAGCCAGGCCAATGGCAGCCTGCTGCGCGATGACCAGGGGCAAGTGCGTGGTTCGTTACTGATCGCTCAGGATTTCCAGGGTGATGGCTGGTTCCATGCGCGGCCCTCGGCAGGCGCCTATGCCACCGTGGCCAGCAGTGCCAGCAACCTGTCGCCGAGCAACCCGGCGCTGGCCGAGCGGGTCAAGGCTGATGCCGCGGGCTTGTACCAGGCGCAGCAGGGGCCGGTGCCGCAGGCATTGCTGACCACCTCGGGCAGCGGCCTCGACCCGCACCTGCCGCCGGAGGCCGTGGCTTACCAGATCCCACGGGTGGCGGCGGCGCGGCAACTTCCGGTCGCGCGCTTGCAAGGCTTGCTGGAAGAGGCCACCCTCCACCCCTTGATCGGCCCACCGGTGGTCAATGTGCTGGCGTTGAACCAGGCCTTGGAAAACCTCAGCCATTGATGGATGACTTGAGGCCCGGCAGGGATCCTTGTGGAAGCGGGTTCACCCGCGAATGCGTCGATGGCCCCTTTATCGCATTCGCGGGTGAACCCGCTCCCACAGCTGTCCCAGAACTGGCTGATGGCTGGAAATGCAAAGGATAAAACATGAGTGACTCCACCCGCGCAGACGCGCTGCTGGCTACCCTCCCGCGCACCGGCCGGGGCCGGCTGAAGGTGTTCCTCGGCGCCGCTCCCGGCGTCGGCAAGACCTTCGCCATGCTCCAGGCCGCCCACGCCCAGCAACGCCAGGGCGTGCAGGTGCTGGCCGGAGTGGTCGAAACCCACGGCCGCACAGAAACCGAAGCGCTGCTCGGCGGCCTTCAACAGCAGCCGCTGCTACGCCGCCAGTACCGCGGCGTCACCCTCGAGGAAATGGACCTCGACGGCCTGCTCGAGGCAGCGCCGGCTTTGCTGCTGGTCGACGAACTGGCCCATACCAACGCCCCCGGCAGCCGTCACGCCAAGCGCTGGCAAGACGTACAGGAACTGCTGGCTGCCGGCATCGACGTGTACACCACGGTCAACGTCCAGCACCTGGAGAGCCTCAACGACAAGGTCCGCGACATCACTGGCGTGCAGGTGCGCGAAACCCTGCCGGACTGGGTGTTGCAGGAAGCCTTCGAGCTGGTGCTGATCGACTTGCCGCCGCGCGAACTGCTGGAGCGCCTGCGCGAAGGCAAGGTGTATGTGCCCGAGCAGGCGCGGGCGGCCATCGATGCGTTCTTCTCGCAAACCAACCTCACCGCCCTGCGCGAGCTGGCCATGCAGACCGCCGCCGCCCAGGTCGATGCCGACCTGGCCCACGGTTATCGCCAGCGTGGCCAGGAGGCCCCTGCCTTGCGCGGGCGGCTGCTGGTCGGCGTGGATGGCGACGACCAGGCCGAACGCCTGGTGCGCCATGCCAGCCGCGTAGCCCAGCGCCGCCACCTGCCCTGGAGCCTGGTGCACGTGGACAACGGCCGCTTGCGTGACGAAGCTGCCCGCCAGCGCCTGCAAGCCGCCCAGCAGCTGGCCGAACGCCTGGGCGGGGAAGTGGTGCTGCTGCGTGCCGGCGAAGTGGCACGTACGCTGATTCAGCATGCTGCCGAGCGGCGCGCCAGCTTGGTGCTGGTCGGGCAGTCGCGCGATCGCCTGCGCCGGCGCCTGTTCGGTGCCGGTGTAGCCGCGCGCCTGCTGCGCGAAAGCCATGGCCTGGAAATCAACGTGCTGGACCGCGATGCGCAAGGCCCGGCACCGCGCTCGGCGGTGCGCCGGGTGTGGGTCTGGCGCCATTACCTGTTGGCACTGCTGGCCACGGTCATGGCCGCAGGCCTGGCCTGGGCAGTGTCGAGTGTGCTGGCGCTGCCCAATATCTCGCTGGTGTTTCTGGCTGCGGTGTTGCTGGTGGCGGTGCGCAGCAGCCTGGGGCCAGCGCTGGCCTGTGCCGCGCTGTCGTTCCTGACCTACGACTTCCTGTTCATCCCGCCCAATTTCTCGTTCAACATCCAGCGCGAAGAAGATGTACTGACCCTGGTGTTTTTCCTGTTGATGGCCGCGCTCACCGGCAACCTGGCCGCCCGCCAGCGCCGCCAGTTGCAGGCGCTGCGCGAGACCCAGGCGCAGACCAGCCAGTTGCTGGACCTGTCGCGCCGGTTGACCGTGGCCACCGACCGCCAGGCGGTGTTCAACGCCGCCGGCCAGCACCTGGACGGCTGGCAGGACCAGCAGGTGTGCCTGCTGGAGCGCAATGCCGAAGACCAGTTGCAGGTGGTCGGCGGCGAAGCCCATGCCTTCAGCGCCAACGAACGCGCCGCGGCCGAGTGGGCCTGGCAGCACGGCCAGGCCGCCGGTCAGGGCAGCGATACCTTGCCCAATGGCCGCTGGTGGTGGTGGCCGCTGGCGGTCGATGAGCAACCGCTGGCGTTGCTCGGCGTACGCCCGCGCTCTGGTCAGCCGCTCAGCGACCCGCGCCGGCGGCTGCTCACCGCCCTTGGCCAGCCCCTGGCCCAGGCCCTGGCCCGCGCCCGCCTGGCCGAACAGCTGGAGGCCGCGCGCCTGCATGGCGAAACCGAGCAACTGCGTAGCGCCTTGCTCGCCTCGGTCTCCCACGACTTGCGTACCCCGCTGACGGCCATGCGCGGCAGCATCGACAGCCTGCTGGCGCTGGGCGAGGCGATCCCCGCCCCAGACCGCCGCGACCTGCTCGAGGGCACGCGCAACGAGGCCGAACGCCTCGACCGCTACATCCAGAACCTGCTGGATATGACCCGCCTCGGTCATGGCGGCCTCAAGCTGGCGCGCGACTGGGTGGCCCCGGCGGACATCGTCGGCAGCGCGCTCAACCGCCTGCGGGTGGTACTGGCGCCGCTGCGCGTGCACACCGAGGTGCCGGCCGAGTTGCCGTTGCTGTTCGTGCATGCGGCGCTGATCGAGCAGGCCCTGGTCAACGTGCTGGAAAATGCCGCACGCTTCTCGCCGGTCGATGGCCGCCTGGAGCTGCAGGTGTCGGTGCACGACGCCCAGTTGCGTTTCGCCGTCAGCGACCAGGGCCCCGGCATTCCCGTGGCCGACCGCGAGAAGATCTTCGACATGTTCTACACCGCCGCCCGTGGCGACCGTGGCGGGCAGGGCACCGGCCTGGGCCTGGCGATCTGCCAGGGCATGATCGGTGCCCATGGCGGGCAGATCCTGGTCGGTGAAGGCATCGATGGCCACGGCACCTGCATCACTTTATGCTTGCCGCTGCCCCCTCAACCTGAAGCCGAAAGCGAAACCCCATGAGTCAGTCCGCCACCCTGCTGGTCATCGATGATGAACCGCAGATTCGCAAGTTCCTGCGCATCAGCCTGGCCTCGCAAGGCTACAAGGTGCTCGAGGCCGCCACCGGCGCACAGGGGCTGACCCAGGCCGCGTTGGGCAAGCCGGACCTGGTGGTGCTCGACCTGGGTTTGCCAGACATGGACGGCCAGCAAGTGCTGCGCGACCTGCGCGAGTGGAGCGCGGTGCCGGTGCTGGTGTTGTCAGTGCGCGCCAGTGAAGGGCAGAAGGTCGACGCGCTGGATGGCGGTGCCAATGACTACGTGACCAAGCCGTTCGGTATCCAGGAGTTTCTCGCCCGGGTGCGCGCCTTGCTGCGCCAGGTGCCGCAGGCCGGTGGCTCGGAGGTGGCAGCCAGCTTCGGGCCGCTGACGGTGGATTTTGCCTTTCGCCGGGTGACCCTGGACGGCGTGGAAGTGGCGCTGACGCGCAAGGAATATGCGCTGCTGGCGCTGTTGGCCGGGCACCCGGGGCGGGTGATTACCCAGCAGCAGTTGCTCAAGGAGATCTGGGGGCCGACCCATGTCGAGGACACCCATTACCTGCGGATCGTGGTTGGGCATTTGCGCCAGAAACTGGGCGATGACCCCACGGCGCCACGGTTCATCATCACCGAGGCAGGGGTGGGTTACCGGCTGGTGGCGCCGGTCACATGATCCCGGGCCAGGGCTAGAATCCGGTAGAAAAACAGCGAACTCGCAAGCGTTCCGCTTGCCCCTTGTACTCACATCGCATCACCGGTGCCATGCACCGCGCCGCCTGCTTCGCGGGTGAACCCGCTCCCACATGGTACGGCGTATGCCTCGGGCTCACGCTGAACCTGTGGGAGCGGCCGCGGCCGCGAACACCGGCGCAGCCGGTGCCAGGTACCGCGTTGGATTCTTCACGGGCACGCCCGCTTGTATGGTTAGACTTGAAGGGGTGGTGGGACTAAATGCCCGATTCTGACTGTTCGCAGCAGTACAGACTGT